>NZ_JADPMR010000004.1:1204471-1806707 GCF_015686695.1 Vibrio nitrifigilis
TACCATAAACGCGATTGCCATCCCTATACCAAGCCATTTACATGTACCAGATTGAGCTAATTTCAATCCGATTGGCCATCCAATCTCAGTTAATCCTGCTAACACCAAGTAGAACCAGCTCATAACACGTTACTCCTCTTAGTTAGAACAGGTGATTTGCGCGACATAGTATCAACTATTATGATAGTTAAAAGTTAATTACTATCGAATTTTTTCATATGTTGAGTTTGGAACAAGTTAAGATGCTCGTGCTTTCCGCAGAGCTCGGATCATTTTCAGCCTGTGCGCGACGGATGGGAAAAGTACAATCCGCAGTCAGCCATGGTATTAGTAGTTTAGAGATCGATTTAGGTGTCGAGCTTTTTGATCGCTCTTCCAGAAGCCCAAAGCTGACTGCTGCAGGTGAGCGCTTACTACGCAGCGCAAAGACTCTATTATCACAATCAGATGAGCTGGAACGCATCGCAGATGCTATTCAACGTAAAGAAGAAGGGGTACTCACTATTGCGATAGATGATGGATTATTTATTCCAGAGATGAGTAACCTTTTGCCGCAATTGGCCAATAAATTCCCTTTTCTTCAGTTAGACTTGCTCACCTTAGCATCGACAGATATTAGCCATGAGGTTGCCAATGGTGACGTCGATTTGGGCATTATGTTTTCCGAAATTGAAGAGTTGAAGCAAGTCGATTTTTGCTACGTTGGCAGTGTTGACTACATAGCAGTGTGTCATCCGGATTTTGCTTTAGCCTCACATCCGGTTATTTCAGCATCAGATTTAGTTCCCTACCGCCAAGTTGCGATTCGAGGAAGGCTGAAACAAGAGTCACAATCTCTCATCAGCATGTCACCGAAAGTATGGTGGTGCTCAAGCCATCACAGTGCACTGCAGTTAGTACAACAAAAAGTCGGTTGGGCATATTTACCTGAGTTTTTGGTTGAGACTCTTATTGCATCGGGTGAACTGCATCATCTGCAAGTCGCCTTTGATTATAAGCCGTGGTCGGTTCCTATCGATTTAGTGTTCAAAAAAGGGGGACCTCATGGACCAGCCTATCAATGGTTATTTGATGAAATAAAAGCCATGTACGCAAAACAGTAAATCAACTGTGATATGCATGGCGCAAGGCACAGCTATAAAAAAACCACGACGTTAGACGCCGTGGTTCGATACTGTATACTGATTTTGCTGAGATCAACCGATTCTAGGTTGTGTCTCTTCATCCCGATACGTAAGTACTTCATAACCATTGGCGGTCACGAGTACCGTATGTTCTGATTGTGCCGACAATTTTTTATCGCGCGTAATGACGGTCCAACCATCACGTTTATTTTTAATTTTTGCCGTACCTTGGTTAATCATTGGCTCAATAGTAAAAATCATCCCTTCTTTTAATTTGAGCCCAGTGCCTCGACGGCCATAATGAAGAACATGTGGCGCTTCATGCATTTCTTGGCCAATACCGTGACCACAATACTCGCGCACTACACTATAACCATTTGTTTCAGCGTATTTTTGAATCGCATAACCGATATCACCCAAGGTTGCGCCAGGCTTAACTTGTTTGATCCCTTCCCACATAGCTTCATAGGTGGTGTTAACCAGTTTTTTCGCCAACGGCGATGCCTCTGGCATCACATACATTTTACTAGAATCAGCGATATAACCATTTTTCTCTAGTGTAATATCACAGTTAATAATATCTTTGGCTTTCAGAGCTTGTCCTTCTTTAGGAACACCGTGGCAAACCACCTCATTAATAGAGGTATTGAGAACATATTGGTAATCATACTGACCTTTACTCGCAGGGCGAGACTGCAGTTCATTAACAATAAAATCTTCTACTTTGTCGTTGATTTCCATTGTCGTAACACCTGGCACGACAAAACCATCAAGCATCGCAAATACCTTGGCTAAAAGCTTGCCAGATTGGCGCATTAACTCTTGTTCTTGTTGATTTTTAATAATGACAGTTTCAGTCATTCATTCACTCCTCTGCACATACGTCTTCTGGTATTTCAACATCTTTCATCAGCTGAGCAATGATGTCGTTAAAGGACAAGCCAGGATTTTTTTCAGCCAACATTCCAATTTTCATCCAAAATTCCGCTTGTGAGTTTATCGAACGCAGCATAACTGCACTCGCTTTGCGTACTTCCGCATGCAAATTATCTGAGATTTTTACAATACCCATAATATACGTTTCATATATAAAACATATACGCATGATAGGCTTATTTATTGAACATTCAACCATGTAAAAATCAAGGTTAATACACTACTAACAAAGAATTACCTTGCATAATTCTTTGTGGCTATTTTAAAAATCCAAATAATAACCTATTGATTTAAAATAAAAATTAAAACAAAAAAAGCAAATAAGAATATTAGATTTATACGCTTTTATTTATATACTTAAACATACCTTTTCACCATTAAAGATCAGCGAATGAAGAAAATCGTATTGGGTTGTATTCTGTGGTCTCTATTAGTGTTAACTATCATTGGTAGTGTTTTGCTTCCTATCCAAACCGATCGCGTTGTGTCTTTACACAACATTGAACCACAAAAAAATAGTGCATTAGTCTTTTTCGGTTTTCCAACATGTTCAGGAAGTTGTCCTGTCACCATGGCCTACCTTACCGACATGATTCAAACATGGCCAAACGATGGCACTGATTCTCCCGATATCATATTTATTAACATTGACTTAGACAGTAATGAACATGCAACACAAGAGTACGCGCAGAGCTTTCATTCCTCTTTTTATGGCTACCAGCCCACATATAAACAATTAAAACAATTTACAGCTGACTTTGGCCTCAACATCAAAAAAATCCAAGATGACATATCGCATAAAGCAAGAACTTATTATATCGAGAAGCAAGGTAGTCAGTGGCGGCTAAAACAAGTATTTAACCCAGAGCGATTGGAATACGCACAACTATCCAACGCCCTCTCAACCGACGGAATATAGACATGTTTAAATATCTATTTATGCCGTACAACGCCGCACTGACACCAGAGCTAAAACAGGCGTTTACTGACGACTTTAAAAATACAGATAAGATTCTTATTGCCGTATGTGTCGTTTACTTTTTGCTTGTCGCTGGTGCCACATCGCAACAATATGGCTACTATAAACTCGGTCTAATCGGTGGAGGCATAGCAGCGATCATACCGTTGATTGCCTATTTTACGATGGCAGGGACAGTTATGTGCCGCGTGATCATTGCCACCGCGCTTATGTTGTTTTTTATTATTACGACACAACAATCCAATGGGTTGGGAGAAGGACATTTTGTCTTTTTCGTTAACTTAGCGATGCTCACCCGCTACCGTGATTGGACTCCACTTCTAACCGGATTCCTTGTTGCAGGTATTTACCATTTTGCTATCACCTATTGCCAATTTGCGGGTGTCTCTTTAGGCGGTATCAATCTGCTGATATTTTCTTGGGGAGATGAAACGAGCTGGGGACTGCTTGCGCCGTTGACCTATCATTTGGTCATTGCAATCATCGCATTCGTCGTAGGAAGCTATTACGTATTAGAAGGTAACCGCAACTTTACCGAATCCCACATGATTAAAAACGCGGTTAAACGAGGCTATCGAGGTGACATGACATCGCACCTCAACACTGAATTGGTCGACACTGAACTTACAAAACAAACCAATCAGTTTTTTATGTCGATTAGAGAGACATTAACAAAATTCGTCTCAGTCACGCACTCTCTGACTCAACATACTTACGAATTATCAACGTCTTCTCAAACTTTAGCGAGCAGTGCCTCTTCCCAAAGTTCTGAAATACGTGGCATTACTCACTCAGTGGAAGAAATGGTCGAAGCAACTCGCGCTATTGCAGAAAATGCCGAAGAGACGTCACATGGTTCCCAGCAATGTGTTACAGCATCAACAGAAGGAGCAAATGCGGCGAACCGTTTTAGTCAATCAATTGCCTCATTAGCGAAAGAAGTCGGCGCTGCGGGTTCAATTATGGATGAAATAGAAAACCGTGGTCAACAAATCAACAGCATAGTATCAGCCATTCGTGGTATCGCGGAGCAAACTAACTTATTAGCACTGAATGCTGCGATTGAAGCTGCCCGTGCAGGTGAACAAGGCAGAGGCTTTGCCGTAGTAGCTGATGAAGTACGGGTTCTTTCTCAGCGCACACATACATCGACAGAAGAGATCACTGCTATGATCCAATCTTTTCAAGAGATCACGTCGAACGCCAGCACCTCAATGCAATCTTGCCAAGAACTGGCAGCATCATCCGTTGAAGAATCTCATGGTGTGCAAGAACACTTTGACACCATTTCTACCACTATTGATTCGATAAATAATCGCGTCGCTCAAATTGCGACAGCGGCAGAACAACAATCGATGACGAATACAGAAATCAGTAATAACGTCACCCAAGTTTCTACTTCTGCACAAACTTTTACCGATGAATCAAAAGGCATCGACCAACATGCGCAAGAGTTACGTCAACTTAACGAAGAACTCAACACCATACTTCAGCATTTTAAGCTGAGTTAATCGAGCGGATTTAACAGGGCTAGATAGCCCTGTTAATATCAAGCTGAACTTAAGTCAAACTAACACACCTTAACCTGTTCAGTGACACCCAATCGTTGAGCTTGAAAAGCGTTCAAAAATGCACCGGTAAAATCCACATACTCAGACTTTGTGCCAATCAAGTTAGTTTCACGTAGGTCACTGCCCAAGAAGGATATTGGTGCACTGCTCGTAATATTGAGGTTGCCACCCACAAAACGACAATGGTTGAATCGAACATTTTGGCTATCACAAGAAGCCAAATCACACTCAACAAAGGTCGCAGCTTCAATAGAAAAATCACTGAACTCGATTGATTGCCCTGTACAACATTCCCAACGGCTTTGACTTTGAGTGGATTCAGGCTCATTAAACGCAATATCTTTCCACACAGAGCCAGTTAATGTGCAATGGCTTAATGATAAACGATAGGCTATCGTTGAACGGATCAGACACCCCGACAGATTACAATGTTCAAATTTAGTGCCTATCAAGGATGTTTTTGTGAATTGGCACACTTGGTCATCGACAAAAAAATCACAACGATGAAATGACGAATGATTACATTGAGCGTTGGAAAAATCACAACCGATAAACTGACAGTCAGTAAATACCACGTTTTCCAATGTAGCGTTTTCAAATGATACGTGATGAAAAGAACATGACGAAATAGTACCTCCGTGTTGAGCGATTAACACTTGGATATTCGTTATATCGTTTGTTTGATAATGATGCTGATATTGAGTCATCAGTGATGCTCTCTAAATTACGGATGATTAATGATGGCGATTATACCTAAGTCTCTGTATGTGCGAGGATTCACAGATCAATAATTCGTGCATGTTTATCATGTTTTGCACTCCGTTTGTTCTATTTCTTTCCGGTTGCTGCAGAACTTAGCAACCCGATCATACTCGAATGCCTCTCCCTAATCCGAGAAAATGTTTAAAATTTAAAGCGCTAATCAAAAATCCTTCGCATTATGACAAAGTGTGGGATTGCCCTAGCACCTCGGTTGTAACCATCAGCATCACCAACACTTGTTAGCAATAGCAGTGAAGTGCACACCAAACATTAATAGGAACCGCTCGGTTTTATCTAGAAAATCCCTAAAATCACTTTAATTTTAATATTTGCATAATTCAAAATCATCCTTATTTAACAAATAGTTATATTGATAAAGATAATTTAAAATGCAAAAACCGTGATCGAAATAACTTATTTGTAGATTTGCGAAAATTTTTTATTGCGCAGAAAAAATTCTGAATCTAATATTCAACTGCTTCTTGATGATAGCCAATCCTAGTACATCACAAACTCATTGTGGCAAGGCGATAGAGCAACTATCCAAGAGTGACTTTGACGGCGTTTACACGCTTTTATTTTCGCTCCGCTTTTCTTGCTCTTTAACCACATATGTGAGGAAAGCTTGTTACTGTATAGGAGGGCTATTATGGCTCGCTCAGTATTGGATTTTTCCGCATTTTCTCACTCTGTATCTTCAGAAGAAACTCATCTTATTGAATCATTAGTTGCTCAATACGGCGCACCACTTATGCTGCTTGACTGCGATAGCATTCGTCAGCAATACCGTGCGTTAAAAGCAGCACTTCCAGGCGTGACTTTGCACTTTGCATTGAAACCACTACCGCTCCCCGCTGTAGTGCAAACCCTGCTAGCTGAAGGTGCGAGCTTTGACTTAGCGACATCCGGTGAAGTTGATCTGGTCTCACGAGAAGGTGTTCCAGCAGAACGTACCATTCATACTCACCCAATAAAACGTGATGCTGATATTCGCGATGCATTGGCGTATGGCTGCGACGTATTTGTTGTTGATAACATGAATGAGTTAGAAAAATTCATTCCTTATCGTGACCAAACAGACGTATTAATCCGTTTAAGTTTCCGTAACGCTGAAGCGTTTGCTGATTTATCGAAGAAATTCTGTTGTTCGGCAGATGGAGCAATTGAAATTGCGACTCGTGCACAAGAATTGGGGATTCGTATCAAAGGCTTGTCGTTCCATGTCGGTTCACAAACCATCGACCCAACCAAATATGTAGACGCGATTCACGCGTGCCATGAGGTAATGGTACGTATTGCGGAGCTTGGCCTTCCTGCGATCAGTACACTTGATATCGGTGGTGGATTCCCAGTGGCATATAATGATGAAGTGATGCCTATCGACCAATTCTGCCAACCGATTAACGAGGCACTGGCCTGTTTGCCAGATACCGTTCAGGTTCTCGCAGAACCAGGGCGCTTTATCGTTGCTCCAGCAATGACGAACGTCGCTTCAGTGATGGGACAAGCCGATCGTGAAGGTGAAACTTGGTACTACTTAGACGACGGTGTGTATGGTTCGTTCAGCGGTTTGATTTTTGACCATGGCGATTACCCTATTATCTCTCTAAATCAAGAAGGTGAACGTTTCCCAAGCGTTTTAGCTGGGCCAACTTGTGACAGTATTGACGTGGTTGCAGAACATATTTTGCTACCAAAACTCAATAATGGTGATTTGATTATCACCCGCATGATGGGCGCGTACAGCAGTGCAACAGCGACAGACTTTAACTTCTTCAAACGTGCACAAACTGTTGTGTTAAACGACATTGCACTTGAAAATCGTATGATTGGCTAACCATCCAGTTATGACTTGCACAAAAAATGGCGCTCTTAAAGCGCCATTTTTATTCTCTCTTTCGTTATTTAGCAAATAACTGTCCCATATCTTGAAACGCCTTAAATTCAAGCGCATTTCCACATGGATCGAGGAAAAACATTGTAGCCTGCTCACCCACTTCGCCTTTAAAACGAATGTAAGGTTCAATAACAAACTCTGTGTTATGCTCTTTTAGGCGTTCAGCTAGAGCATGCCAATCATCCCAATCAAGCACAACACCAAAGTGTGGTACTGGCACATCATGACCATCAACTGGATTGGTATGAGCAGACTGTTGAGACGGTGTTTTAGGATGCTCGTGAATAACCAGCTGATGCCCAAAAAAGTTGAAATCAACCCACTGAGTGCTCGAACGCCCTTCTTCGAGACCAAAAACTTGACCATAAAAATGGCGTGCCGCAGGTAAATCATAAACTGGTATTGCTAGATGAAATGGATTAACTTTCATATTCCCTCAATGTATTACTACTTCCATGTGTATCCAATATTAGATGACCATTTGTTATCGCCTTGCGACAACGTACTTCATAATAACTAAGCAAGCTCAGATGAGAAGCAGTAAATTTTTATGTGATTAGATAAAATTTACTTATGCCCAACGGTAGACATCACGCTTACGCTACTTTAGTCCAAATTGCTCTATTTGGCCTATTTCCCCTCTGTGGCATTGTGATGCTGGCTTCGGTTCAATCTAACCGCCTCATATTTCGTAATTATTTTTAATACCAATATCGAAATGGAGCGGCATACGCCATTTTGCTAATGAGAGAAAAGTAAAAATAACCCCACTTAACAGAAGTAAAATTCCCGCTATTTCAAACCATTGAAAGAAAATAAGTAATACAGAGGGTGCCAAAAATAGTGGTATTGTTTTTAGACCAATTACGCGAAAGCAAAATGATTCTTTTAGCGCAATCCCACTAAAAGTAACAAAGATAAAACCAAGAGTTAACCACCAAAACTGCCAATGGTAATCAGCGACGATAAGTATGGCAGATACCCATGTCGACCATTGAATAACGAATCGGATCACTTTGCTATACACATGAATATTAGCGGCACAAATGACGGCGGATATGAAGGCAATAACGATCGAACTATGAAGACTGACGCCGTTCTGTGGCATGCGATGCAGAAAATTAAGACCAAGCAGGAACAGAGAGAAAGCAAATAAGGAGATACCTAAACGGTAAAAACAAACGCTCAACTTATCAAGGACGTCGAGCGTATCTTGGTATTCTGGGTTAGCCATGGGAGTTACCTAACATAAAGAAGGAGTTAGTATAACCCACGCTGAAGTATTCAATCTAGAGACTGTTTTTTTGCGATGATGTAGTGATAATAACTTTCGTAAGAGAATTCCCCTGTTTGAGGACTTTGAATACACTGCACATCCGTAAAACCATTACTTTCTAACAGACGGGTGGTTTTCTCTAAATCATAACAAGTGAAGTGTGACTCATACAGTTTTGTGGCACCACTGTCATCAACAACTAAATTACGATTGACCAAGCAATCACTCTCTTCCACAAAAAAGCGTTTTGTTATTCTCACATGTGGTAAAGCAGAGAAGTAAGTAGCATCTTCACTTCCAGAAACCAATGTCGATTCAGACAATAAAGAAGCAAAAAAATCAGGATGAAATACTTCTAGAATAATGTAACCATCCTCCCTAATATGCTGAGCTGCAGAACTAATAAGAGAGCTAGAATCTTTTATTTCGTTTAATAAACCAAAGAGCACTAAACCTGCGTCGTATTGTTTTTCACATTCCATATCTTGGATATTACAGCAAAAAAACTGGCTATCACGAACGTGTTCTTTAGCATACTCGATTGCCGCAGGTGATATGTCAACACCATCACAAGAGTAGCCGAAATAATTAAATTGCTCACAATATAAGCCCGGTCCACAACCTATATCAAGCAATTTTCTTCCGATACTCAACTGCTTAAACAGTCCATCTAAGAAACGAACTTCTTTTTGTATAAATGACTTTGCCCGAGAACCACTTAAACTATTTTGATTTAGGTGTTCAACCAGCATTAACTTACTAAACTCTTCATTACCCCATGGTAACAATAACGAGTCATCAGCCTTTTCACTAAAGAATTTATTAATTATATTTTTCATAACAAAATGAGGTGGCATTTGCCACCCCCACTCCTAACATCTATATTATAGAAGATTCTTTATACTATAGATTAATTAAAATGCGTTAAATGCGTTAAATGCGTTAAATGCGTTGTTCATAATTTTATCCCTTTAATTTCATTGATTTAACTAACTTTTGTCAGCCCGAAAAAGCTTACTCATTAATACCAACACGGTCAATAATGTTATCATAAAGGGTCGAACCATGTCCCAGCCCAGGACACAAAAAGCCCATTGCCATATACATATAATTTTCACGCTATTTTGTATTATCATGACACGATTATATATATAGACTAATGATATCATTTAATGAATAGTAAGTTCTACTGGCTTTCTGCTGCACATTTATTATCCTCTACAGCCTTATCAAGTTTCTTATTAATCCAGCAATACATCACCACTAACGTTCTATCATCTCCCGAGTTAGTGGGCATACTTCTTGCCGTTAACTTTTTACCTAAAGTCGTTTTTATTCCTATTGGTGGTTATATTGCAGACAGATATAGTAAGCGAGCATTGCTATTTAATACTACGTTTTTAAGAATTATACTGCTCTTATGGGCAGCTTATTTCTCCTATGCTGGCAGTTTAGCGATGGAACAGCTTTATGTCATATCTTTTGTTTTTGGTATCCTAGACGCTATATTTATACCAACTGCAAACTCATGTTTACCTTATATTGTATCTAATAAAAAGTTACATAAAGCTAACTCTATTTTTTCTGCTTGCTACCAGTTAGGGGTGATTATTGGTCCGTTAGTTATTTCTATATTGATTGATGATTTTTCCTTAACTGACGCCCTGATTTCTACTGTTATCATTTTAATTATTTGTAGCTTAGCGACTTTACAGGTATTGACTGAACCTGTCTCACAAAACGGTTTAGTTGAGGGGCCAGTGAAAAGTATTCTATCAGGATATGAAGTGATCAAAAAAATCAATATGGCGCAAGACCTCGGATTTTTGACTATCACTAGCTTCTTTTTTATCGGTGTATTAACTGTTCTAACACCATCTTTAGCTGCCATCAACTTCGGTAGCAATGCTAAATATATTGGCTCTCTTAACGCTATCTATGGTGTTGGAATAATCGCATTTTCTCTTTTTGCTCAATTTTCCAAATCATCCCTAAGAGTCAGTCTTCTTACTGCAACCATGATGTTGTCAATACTGATAATTATGTTATCACAAACAACGACATATATACTTTCGTCAATAATTTATTTCATCTGTGGATTCATTATTTCTTGGGTCAATGTATCAGTTATAACAACCGCACAGCAACGATCACCTAAAGAGCTAGTGGGAAAAACAATCGCTTTGATTGTCTTTTCAAGTCAAGTATGTCTGCCACTTTCGTTCGGTCTTATCAGTCTACTCATTAACCTGAATTTTTCTGTTCCAGATATCACTCTAATTTATGGTATTGGCTTCATGATCTTAAGTGTAGTTGTTGCTTACATTAGACATTCATTCAATATAAAGGCCCTGCGAGAATGATTTATTAATCAATTAGATATAGAATGGTGCAACGTCCTCTTTTTGATAAATATTTAGTCTAATTTCAAATAGGAACCAGCACACCAAATAGCGATTTAACTAGATGGTGAAAGTAAATGACAGCGTACTGTATGAGTATTGATATGAAACATAATATATATCCATTTGTTGCGGATGAGATCAAACGACTACTGAAAACAAAATCCATTAGTTATAAGCACCTAGGCGATTATTTAAGTGTTTCAGAAAAAACCATCACTCGATCCCTAAACGGTCACCAAGAGCTTAGTTTAGAAAGACTCTCGTCTATTTGCGCCCTGTTAAATATGCAACTTTCAGATCTATTGAATCTTGCAGAAAAAAACATGTCAAAAATTCATTATTTTAATGATAAACAAGATCTTGCGATGTCTGAGAATCCAGAAATTTATAAACTATTACATGGTGTTTTTTCAGAGCAGAACATCGAGGTTTTAGCGCAAGAGCGAGGTAAATCTATAGCTGAGATGTACCTTGCTCTTAGGGATTTGGAAAAGTTAGACCTTATCACTATTGGAACTAACAACACTTGTAGATTGTGCGTCCCCAAATACATAGCATTTAGACCTAATTCTCGTTATGCAAAAAAAATTAAAAACGCAACTATGAGCGCATTATTAGAATCGTGCTGTCAGGAAATCACTGCAGATACAACAACTTTAAAATTTGTCAGTGTGGAGTTAACCGAAGAAGAATATATGACGTTTCGCGAAGACATAAGAAACTATTTATTGCGTCTAGTGAGAGATCAATATAAAAAAATTGATGACCCACGCTCTAGCTATACTATCGGGATAATGGCTAACCCTGGTAAATACTATCCAGAAGGTTATAACATCTAACTAACTATTTTTTCTAAGTGTTACACCTTGGACTGCAAGCTGTAGAGCCTACTTTATCGTGTATTCTGCAGCTTGTTCGCACTTTTTTAGATACGACTTACACTTAGCCTGTTATAGCCCCCGATAAAGATGGTATAGTCAGTCTCTAATTCTATGGACAGATTATGTTGTTAAGGGAAATAAATGTCGCTGCGAGATAAACTACTCGCTCTGGCGATTGTTATCGCGTGGGGTATGAATTTTGTTGTCATTAAGGTTGGCTTGCAAGGCATGCCACCGCTATTACTGGCCGGATTACGTTTTGCATTCGTTGTCTTCCCTGCAATCTTTTTCGTTAAGCGCCCTCACCTACCATTAAAATGGTTAGTCATTTATGGATTGACCATTAATTTTGGTCAATTTGCCTTATTATTTTGGGCGATAAAAATTGGTTTATCTGTCGGCCTCGCTTCATTGATTCTGCAAGCTCAAGCTTTTATTACCGTCGTACTCGGAGCTTTGCTATTAAAAGAACGAATCAGGTTACATAATATCGTCGCTATTATGGTTGCAGCTATGGGTATTTACTTACTCGCCTCCAGTCAAAGCCAAAGTACAGGTAGCATCACTTGGTTTACGTTAGTACTTATTTTAGGCGCTGCCACATCATGGGCACTTGGAAACTTAACGAATAAAATCATCATGAGTAAGCACCAAGTTCCCACGATGTCACTGGTAGTTTGGAGCGCCATAGTGCCGACCTTTGCCTTTGCCATCTCATCCTTACTTTTCGAAGGTACGCCTGTTATTTTTGAAGCGATAGTACATATCGAATGGCACAATATTTGGGCTTTATTTTACTTATCTTTTATTGCGACGATTGTCGGTTACGGCGGTTGGAGTTACCTTCTGAGTCGATATGAAACTAGCTTAGTTGCACCACTCTCACTTTTAGTCCCTGTATTTGGGTTACTCAGCGCGTGGCTACTGCTTGGTGAAACTTTAAATACGCATCAGATCATTGGCGTGATCATAATTGCCATAGGGTTGGTCTTTAATATTTTTGGTGGCCGTTGGCTGAAAAATAAAAGACTTATCTCTGAAGTAAATAGCTAACATACCCAATGTTGAACTAATTAAATTGAATCAGCTCAGTTTCCTGAAGAACAATTCAATGAAGTCAATTAGTTCAACATTGATAATATCTGTGATTGTGCAGTCTTCAGTAATTTTTTTTGTTCTTCTTCATCATTTATCATCTTTGCTATCGTAACAGCTCCCACGAGTGAAGCCATGATTGCGCGTGCTTTATCACTCACTTTCTCCTGAGAAAGCCCTAGTTTACGAATACGACTTAATGCAATGATTCTTTTTTCCAGCATCATTCGTACATTCTCATAAGAACGTTGAAATAACAGCTTAATCCTTTCGTTATCGGTACCCATTTCATTAAACAGTACCGTTTCAGGACCAGTTCGGAAACTTGTTGATTGATGTAATCCCCAGTAGTTAGATACTAACTCTTTCAATTTATTGACACTTAACGGTCTTTTTACCAAACGTGCACAGCGAGAATCATCGAGTAATTCAGAAAAACATTCGGCATATAACGCTTCTTTGGATTCAAAATGGGCATAAAACGCTCCATGCGTTAGACTTGCCTGCTTCATTACCTGACCAATAGAGATCTTTTCAAATCCATAACGGCTAAATAAATGAGTGGCTGATTCAATGATCTTATGACGAGATTTCGCTTTATGTTTTTTATCGTAAGGCATGTTCCTAACCTCAACTTTATACCTAAGTTATATTATCTTGATCATATATTACTGAATGATACTTTCTGCTCATCACTTTAGCACACAATTGAGAGCATAATGAACTCACCAATCGTTATTACCGGAATGGGTATCATCAGTCCCCTCGGATGCAATACAGAAACTGCGTGGGCACGATTGATATCAAGTCAATCAGGCATTACCAAGATTAACCACTTTGCTTCAGACGACTTACCTGTCACTGTCGCCGGACAAGTTCCAACGATAGAAAAAGATTCGCATGGGGGCTTTAATGTCGATAGCTATATTGAGAAAAAGGAACAAAAAAAGCTCGACCGTTTCACATGCTTTGCTCTAGCTGCAGCTAACCAAGCATTGAATCAGGCAAATTGGTTCCCTCAATCTATCGATGATCAAGAAAATACAGCAACAGTTATTGGTACAGGGATTGGTGGCTTCACTACGATTACGCAAGCACAAAAAACCTTGGAACATCGCGGTTATAAACGTCTGTCTCCATTTACCGTACCGGCATTTTTAGCCAATTTAGCCGCAGGGAATGTTTCCATAAAATATGGATTTAAAGGTCCTATTGGCTGTCCAGTTACGGCATGCGCCGCTGGAATACAAGCGATTGGTGATGGTATTCGCATGATACGTAATCAGGAAGCCAATGTTGCTATAGTCGGTGGTGCTGAAGCGTGTATCGATCCACTTTCTTTAGCGAGTTTCAGTGCACTTAAAGCGCTATCGACAACACAAGACCCACGTAGTGCTTCACGCCCATTTGATCAACAGCGTAATGGGTTTGTTATGGGAGAAGGCGCGGGAATTTTAGTCATAGAAACTCTAGAACATGCGATAAAACGTGGCGCGACACCGTTGGCTGTCATTAGCGGTTATGGAACCAGTAGCGATGCACATCATATTACAGCTGGGCCAGAAGACGGGTCGGGAGCTGCACTTGCCATCCGTCGCGCTTTGAAGGCTTCACATCTGAGTCTAGACAATATTCAATATGTTAATGCTCATGCCACATCCACCCCTGTTGGAGACAAAGCAGAAATAGCCAGCTTACGTAATGTATTTGGTAATTTACTGCCTAATATTCCTATTTCAGCAACAAAATCAGCGACAGGGCATCTTCTTGGTGCAGCAGGTGGAGTAGAAAGTATCTTCACTGCACTGTCGGTTATCAATAATGTCACGCCACCAACGCTTAATCTCGATCAGATAGACGACAGCATGCAAGATTTAAACTTAGTTCCAAATAAAGCGGTATCACACAACATCGATCATGCACTTTGTAATGGGTTCGGATTTGGAGGCGTCAACGCAGCCATTATTATCAGCAAGTATTTACCTTAAAACGGTACACACAGATAAAAATAAGGCCAGATATTTCTATCTGGCCTTACGATGTGTTCTCGATATTACGATAATGATCGTTACTGAACTTGGCTTACCCAACGATCAGATTTAAACCATTTTTTGTAGATACGCTCGTAAGTACCATCGCCACGAATTTGCTTCATGTAGTTATTAAGCAAGTTCAGAAAATCAGTATCGCCCTTACGAATTGCCCATGCCAATGGTTCAAAGGTAAACGGTTTATCCAAGTGAATCACTTGTCCCTTATGCTGAGCTTCATACATCGCGTTATAAGGTAGATCATAAACAAACGCATCTGCTTTACCATTCATCACTTGCAGTACGGCATCTGCAGATGTGTCGTATAATTCAGTTTTCGCGTTATACAGATATTTCTTCACGCCAATTGCACTACTGGTGCCCATTTGGGTCGCAATGGTATATTTCTTATTATTAAGGTCGCGATAAGAATGAATTTTGTCTTTTAATTTTGGTGAAATTAGGATGGTTTGCCCCATTTTTAGGTAATCATCGGCAAAAAGCACACTGAGATTACGTTTTGGCGTGACGGTCATACCAGCAATAAAATCACATTTTCCAGTTTTTAGCGCAGGAACAATCCCATCCCAAGCCGTATTAACAGGAACAAATTTAACCCCTAGCGAGCGAGCTAAATGTTTAGCTACATCAATATCGAAACCGATAAAATGACCATTTTTTGCTGTCATCTCAAACGGTAAATAACCCGCTTCAAAACAGAGTTTAAGTTCACCCGACTTTAAGATTTCTTCTAGGGTGTTATTTGATGCAGCGGCCGCTGGTAGGCAGGCAAAAGCGCTACTGGCAATCGTTGCTGCCACAACCCATTTACGTAGTTGCTGCTTAATGTTATGTAATGTCATGTGCTGATAATTCCATTCTCGTTTTTTATATGTACCCCCCAACCTCATTTGGCTTGTTCAAGAGCAACGGCCGATTGAAATAACTCAGGGATATTAATTAGCGCATAAGATTAACAAATTATATTTTAAATGAAAGTCAGTATTGACGTTAAAACCACCAATCATTGGCTTTTATTTGGCATAAGATGAAACCAAATAGTATGAATGACCTCATTTTCAGCCACATCAGCATAAAATGGATTTAAAACTTCTTTTTCCTGCCCAATAGCTATCATTCCACGTCAAAGCACATTTGAATCACGTCCGCGAGTGCGTCGACCATTTCTTCTTTTAACAAACTTGTGGTGACTCGTATATGCGGCTGTTTAGGAATAGTCATAAATCGACTTCCGGCAAAAACGGCATAGCCATGTACCGCTAGTGTGACCAAAGCAAATTGTTCAGAAGGAACAGGAATCCACACACTAAAGCCATTTTCACCTTCATAAGCAATATTGCGCTTTTCTAATGCCTGCGTCAGCCAATCACGCCGCTGACGATAGCACTCTCGCATCAAAGATAACCGTTCAATAACTTGCGGATCATTCAGTAAATACGCCGCCGCATTTTGCAGTAATCGGCTGGTCCAACTCGCACCAAAGTTTCGGTATGCTTGAATAGACTTAGCGATTGATTTAGGAGCAGACAGTACAGCTAGTCTTAAATCAGGCCCCAATGATTTTGAATACGTGCGTATATGGACCACTTTATCAGGATAGACATGAGCAAATGTACAAGTAGGCGTAGCCGATATATCACCGATACCATCATCTTCAATCACTAATGGAATATCTGCGACTAGGGGTTCCAGTACTTTTAAACGCTCTTTCGTAACGTTGACGCCTGTAACTGAATTTACTCTAGGTTGATAAATAAATGCACTGACTTTGTGCTCTAACGCTTGAGTTAAGGCGTAAGGCGTTGGCCCTTGTTCATCGCACTCGATAGAAATAACTCGCGCACCAATATTCTCGACCAAATCTAAAATACGCGCTGAGGTAGGATCTTCAACGGCCACCCAAGTGCCCGGCTGAATTAAAGAAGAGATCGTTGCTTGTAATGCATCAAACCCACCGTTAGTCGCAATATACGCTTCGGCATCATAGGGCCAGCGTTGTGCCACTATGTGTTTAAGTTCTGGTGTAATCAGTTCACGTCTATAACTATTAAGATCATGACTTTTCGTTGCAGATAACAGCGCATTGTCCAAATTAGGCAATAAATCAGGGTCCGGGGATGCGTAGGTTAAATCCACCTTCGTTTTCTTGCCGAAATTCCCAACATTTTCAAACCGCAAAGGTCTTGGTGCTGGATTATTACCACTAATCCATACGCCATTTCTGCCACTGCCAGAAATCAAATTGTTTTTTTTCAGCGTGCTCCACACCGATGATACCGATGCGGGGCTCATCCCTAACTCTTCAGCTAAGGCACGTACGGATGGCAGTTTCGAACCAATCTCTAAGGCACCCGAGCGGATCAAAGCGGTCATCTCTATAACCATCTCTTGAATACTGAGTCCTTTCAGTTCGTTAGCGATTTCTTTTACCGATATATCTTTATCCATAAATTAAATATCTTTGTTCAGTAACAAAAAACTTATTGTACACCAATAAAATCACAATTAGGATAATTTTTAGCTGAGTGATTACCGAACTGTTTTAAGGAGTAAAACAATGGTCACAGAAGTGAGATTGGCAGTGAGAGATTGGGATTACCTCACTCCCATGTTACTTAACGAAGTCATAAGCGATGAGGTAAAAGTCACGCTAACACGCGTAAACACCCTAGTTAACGATTGGTCCCAACACCCTGAATTTGACGGCGGTGAAATGTCGCTAAGTCGCTACAGTCAAATGATCGTTCGAGGCGAACAAGATGTTATCGGCGCTCCACACTTCCTCATGCGGGGCTTTCGCCAGCGCTGTATTATCGTTCGTAAAGACAGCCCACTTAACACGATCGAAGATTTATCAGGTAAACGAGTTGGTCTAACGGGTTGGCAAGATTCAGGTAATACATGGACGCGAGCCATTTTCCGTCACCACAATATCAACCAAAGCGATATTCGTTGGTTTGTCGGACGTCTCACAGAACAGCATCCCATTGTTGATCGTTTGAATGGATTTGGTATTGAAGGCCAAATCGAAGCCTGCCCGAATGAACAGCCAATGATGGACATGTTACATGAAGGCTCTTTAGACGCAGTCTGTACACCATTTATGCCCGCAGGCTTTTTCTCGGCTGATTCTGAATACCGCCAATTGTTACCAGACTTTGTCAGTTCCGAAATTCAATACTATCAGGAATGTGGTTATGTACCCGGCATACACATTCTGGTTCTAAAACCTGAATTTCAGCAAGCACACCCAGATATTGCTCAGAAAATCAGCAAGGTATTTGAGCAGTCTTACCAAATTTGGTTGGATAAACGGGCGAAATATGCCGATACCACACCATGGATTATCGATGATATCGCTCGAACCAGCCAAGCGCTAAAGCCAGATTGGAACAGTAATGGGATTGCCACCAATAAAGCGATGTTGGAAGACTGGTGCCGCGAACTGCAAGAACAAAATATTATTAACAAACCTCTCAATATAGATTCTCTTTTCTCTAAAGAACAATGGTAAGGATACACAATGAAACTAAAAGTAGGACTTGGACAGTTTTCTGTTGCTAAGGAATGGCAAGAAAATTTGCAGATTTGCCAAGACTATATGTCACAAGCAAATGAACAAGACGTCGATTTACTCGTGTTCCCTGAAGGCATTCTGGCTAGAGATATCGCAGATCCTGATTTAGTCCGTCGCGCGGCTCAGCCTTTAAACGGCCCTTTCATGACCGAATTGTTAGCATTCTCACAATCAATGACAATGACCGTATTAATGACGGTACATGTTCCAAGTGAAGCTGAAGATGGCAAAGTTTGGAACGTTCAAGTTGCGATACGTCAGGGAGAAATCATCAGTGAATACAAAAAACTTCACTTGTACGATGCCTTCTCAATGAAAGAATCGACTAACGTGATTCCAGGTGATGACGTTCCAGAGTTAGTTGAAGTAAATGGTTTCAACATTGGCATGATGACCTGTTACGACCTGCGCTTCCCTGAGCTATCACGTCGCTTAGTACTCGATGGCGCTGATGCCTTAGTTCTGCCAGCTGCATGGGTAAAAGGCCCGTTAAAAGAACACCACTGGGACGTGCTCGCAACCGCCCGTGCTTTAGAAAACACTTGCTACATGATCGCGGTTGGAGAATCTGGAGAACGTAATATCGGTTTAAGTAAAGTGATTGATCCACTCGGTGTCGTGACATGTAGCGCCAGCGAACAAGATGAACTCGCAGTTACCACTATCAATAAAGAGCGAATCGCTCACGCTCGTCGTGTATTACCCGCGTTAGAGAACCGCCGTTTTTCTACCCCCACTCTTATGAGTGAATAAATGAGATAACAAGGAAGTTAATCATGAAATTAAGTACATTAATCACCACCCTTTTAATTGGCATGGCGAGCAGTTCAGCTTACGCAAATATTCCACTACAGACGTTCAACCAAAAGTTACATGACATGCTGCCTGACGACATCAAACAGTCAGGCAAAATGATCTCAAGTGTTAACGGTTCATTCCCTCCATATACGATTGTAAAAGGTGGTAACCAATTTGATGGAGCAGCGGTTGATATAGATAAAGCATTAAGCCAACTGCTAGGCATTAAAATCGAGCATAAAAACGTTAGCGGATTATCATCGATTCTGATGGGAATCAAATCCGGTCGTTATACCTATGACTCAGGCCCAGTTGGTGATTTTGCAAACCGTGAAGAAAGTGTTGATTTTGTTGATTACGTTCAAGAATTCGTCGTATTTGCTGTGAAAAAGGGTAATCCACAGCATATTGATGGCATTGCTAGCACCTGTGGCAAACGTATTTCTGTAATGGCCGGCGGTTCAGCAGAACGAGTCGTGCGCAACCAATCTAAACAGTGTGTAAAAGACGGCAAATCTGCGATAAAAGTACTGTCATACACAGATCAACCGACGTCTATCCTCGCGGTAAAATCAAATCGTGCTGATGCTTTTTTCTCTTCACAGGCACCACTAAGTTACTTCGTCAAGATGTCTAATGGTGAGCTAGAGCTGGCTGGTGAGGGCAAATCAAACGGCTTCGACACGCTTTATCAAGGTGCCGTGGTTCCTAAAGGTTCCCCATTAGTTCAAGTACTCAAAGCAAGCTACGATGAACTGCATAAAAACGGGACTTATGATGCGATCATGAAAAAATGGAATCTAGAAGGTAATAAACTGGCAGCACCAGGCATCAACTTAGCCACTGCAAAAGCCAGTGATTAATTGAGGTATCGATGATGAATAAGGGATTACACAGTCATAATATCGATCCAAGAGATGTGTCTAATGTAAAACGAAGAGTGCCTGTAGGCACTCTCATTAGCGCAGCAGTGGTCATTCTGATCGGTCTGAAACTACTCTACCTTGTCGCAACCAATCCAAACTTTGAATGGCATACCGTATTTGAGTATCTATTCAACGATGCGGTTATGGGTGGTTTGCAGATGACCTTAGTCTTAAGTTGTATCGCTATGGTAATCGGCATTGTTATAGGCCTATTTTTGGCGATAGCGAAAGTATCGCAAAACCCTGTACTTCGCTATGTTTCCTCCATTTACATTTGGTTGTTTCGTGGCACGCCGCTATTGGTGCAGTTGTTGTTTTGGTACAACTTATCGAGTTTATTTCCAAATCTATCGTTAGCGATTCCATTGGGTCCAACTCTGTTTAGCTGGAACACCAATGATGTCATTACACCATTAACAGCTGCGTTAGCTGGCCTTGCACTTAACGAAGCTGCTTACATGGCGGAAATTATTCGTGGTGGTTTAATCTCTGTCGACGATAAACAATTCGAGACAGCTCACTCGTTCGGAATGTCTAAAGCTCGTGTGTATCGCCGAATCATCATTCCTCAAGCAATGAAATCGATTGTTCCACCAACAAGTAACCAGCTAATCAACATGGTTAAGGCGACATCAATGGTGAGCATGATCGCGATGGGTGACTTATTGTATGAAGTGCAAAATATCTACAATTCAAACTTTAAAGTTATTCCATTACTGATGGTTGCGGTTCTTTGGTACTTATTTATTACGTCTATTTTGAGCGTAGTTCAAAACAGTATTGAAAACTATTACAACCGTTCAGAGCGTTACAGCTCGCAACCAGGTTGGTTGAGTCGCCTATTATCAACCATAGGTTTAGGGGCTACTTCATCTCCATCAAAACCTAACACGACTGACCAAGGGGTGGTTCATGAGTGATGCGATTATTCAAGCCAGTAATGTGCATAAAAGCTTTGATAATATTGAAGTGCTTAAAGGCATCAATATGGAAGTACAAAGTGGTGAAGTAGTAGTCATTCTCGGTCCTTCTGGCTCAGGGAAGTCGACCTTCTTACGTTGTATTAACCAATTGGAAGAAATGGACAACGGGTATATCACTGTTGCCGACCAACAGATTGGTTATGTATTTGAAAATGGTCAACTTCGCTATGCTTCAACACGCCAAATCGCCAAGCAAAGAGAAAAAATTGCCATGGTATTTCAACAATTTAACCTTTACCCTCACATGACGGTATTGGAAAATTTGATTGAAGCGCCAATTGGTGTGCACAAGCATCCTAAGCAAGAAGCGATTCAATACGCCTTACACTTACTAGAAAAAGTAGGCTTAAAAGACAAAGCCGATGCTTATCCAAGTCAGTTATCAGGTGGGCAGCAGCAGCGTGTTTCTATCGCTCGCGCTTTAGCAATCAAACCGGAAGTCATTTTGTTTGATGAGCCAACATCCGCATTAGATCCCGAACTCGTTGGTGAAGTATTAGAAACCATGCGTGATTTAGCGAATCAAGGCCTCACCATGATTGTCGTCACTCATGAAATTGGATTCGCTAAGGAAGCAGCCGATAAAGTGGTCTTTATGGATGGCGGAGTTGTGGTTGAGCAAGGACCACCAGAGCAAGTCATTTCCAATCCACAACATCACCGGACTCAGGCGTTTTTGAGCCGCTTTATTTAGTTAATATGAAAGACAGGGAGCATTTACACTGCTCCCTGTTTTATTTACCCCAATCACCTCACGTTAAATTCTAAAAAACGCCAACAACGATTTTTGTTCATCGGCACTGTTCGACAATGATTTACTCGTGCCAGTAGCGCTTTTCACGCCATTGACGTTTTCGTGCACCATATCCACTGTCATAGAGATATTCATCGAAATATCATCCGTTACCGTTGTTTGTTCATTAGAAGCAGTAGCCACTAAGTTATTCATATCCGAGATGGTATTCACTGCCTGAGAAATATCCGTGAACGCCTTAAACATATTTTCTGCCATCTGTTTGGATTCAGAGACTAATTCGAGGTTCGACTGCATAAATTCATCTGCTTTTTCCGCTTGTACCTGCAATTTACTGATAATGTCACGAATGCTTATTGTTGACTCTTGAGTTTTCGTGGCAAGTTTACGCACCTCATCAGCCACTACAGCGAAGCCACGTCCCTGCTCTCCGGCACGTGCAGCTTCAATTGCAGCATTCAAAGCCAGCAAGTTGGTTTGCTCTGAAATGTCATTGATCGCTTGAATCACCACTTCAATGTCGTTGGAATATTCTTTCAACGTATTCACTATTGAAGCCGCCTCACTCATCGATTCACCCATTTTATTGGCTAAATTATTCGAGTTGTTTAACGATTGATGACCGACTTTGACGTTGTCCAATGCAGCATTAGCTGAATTTTTTGCTGATGTAGCATTCTGACTAATTTCTTGCGCAGCTGACGCCATTTCAGTGATGGCTGTTGCCACCATCTCTACCTGGCTAAGCATTTGCTGTGAGTTACTTTCAGATTGGGACATGACGGTTTCTAATGAATTAGAGTAACGGTTCAATTGATCAGCGACAGAAATGAGTTTGTTCGTCATTTGATTAAAGTTGATCGCAGATTTATTAAAGCTATCCGCGAGCTGGCCTAGCTCATTCCCCCCTTTTTGATCGAGACGAACGGTTAAATCGCCTTCTGCCATTTTAGTAATTGCTTGTTGAACCTCAGTAATCGAAGTGGATAAATAACGCGAAATTAACAATGCAATCGCAGCAACCACTACGAATGCAACCACAACCGTACTCACCAAAATAGTTTGCGCTTCCCCATATATCGTATCGCCACGCTTGCTCGCGGCTTGTGCCGATACTCGATTTAACTCAGAGAGCTGATTGAGAACATCGGAATATTCTTGATATTGGCTTTGTGATTGCCCAAGGAAAAGCTTTTTCGCAGCTTCATTCTGGTTCTTCTCGGAGAGCGCCAGTAGCGAAGTTTGGGTGGTAGAATACTGGCTATAAAGCTGGTTAAATTTATCCACCAACGCTTGCTCTTGAGCACTAGAAATTAACTTAGTGTACTGAGCTAACGTCTTCGCAACTTTCGCTTTAATTTTATTAATCGCTTCATTCGCCGAGGCAATTTCATGCGCATCAGTCGAAATAATGTGTACAGATTCAGTGTTTCGTAATTCTGCGGTTTCAGTATTTAAGCGTTCTATAAGTTGCACAGATGGCAACCAGTTAGTTGAAATTTCAGTCGACTGCTGATTGATAGTATTCATCTGAGAAACAGAAATAATCAATACCAATAATAAAGCAGTAAGTGGAACCAAAAATCCAATGATCAATAATCGCGCTATCTTGATGTTATTCATTGTTATGTCTCAACGTTAACTAATGTCACTAACCTTTAACTACTGAAAATCGTAGTTGATAAATTTCAAGTTAGCCAAATATTTACTTTTTCTTAGAACATAACAACTTCACAAAAATCATCTAGTTAGATCAATATGTCTCATAATTAATATTTATTGCAGTGAATATTCAAATGATCAACGCGTAAAAGTTTTAAGAAAGTGAAAAGAATTATTGAAGTTTATATCTGAGTAGATTTCTTTTGTACGTTTTATGTGCAAGTATTATTAGAGTCTATTGATGAGAGAAACACATATACCCATTGACCTCAAAATGAATAATTTTGAACATTGTCAAAAATTTATGATCAAGCCCAGTATCGGAAGGAATGGCTACTGCCAACGTTTTTCACGCAACAAACGGATTGTTGAGCCATATTGAGGTTGCTTAGGTATAGAACTAAACGCCAACAGTTAAAAAACGCTTGGTTAGTTAGCTCTCGTTTCTCTTGGTTGTTTATTCAAGGACATTGTATAACCCACAAGAAGGAAGTCTTCTAGGGAGAAATCAATGAACATTCATAACAAGTTTTCAATCGGGACGATTCACTCTCTTTTACAGAGAATTGGTAAAGACTCATGTCGTTTTTTTGAGCACGCCACCTACCGAGTTATTCCAGCGGAAGAAAAAACCGAACATTCAAGCCTAGAAATTGTGCTCAGTAATGGTTTTTCCTTATACATCAACGTGACAGCTGTTAACAATGGTAGCAAACAGCCAGAAATCTATTTCGGGCATGAAAACTCACTATTCCAACGCCTGCCGGTTAAATCTATTGGGGGCGATCTCTACGAATGCAGTAGTGAGAATCTGTGCTTTTTTATTGATGGCATCATGGGAAAATTAGCAGAAATAGAGCAACTGGTTGTTTTTTAGTACTCAGACTTTAGACTCAGTATTTTGAAATAACTCAGTCATATTCCTACAGAATATGACTCAACTTTTATCGTATTGTATTAAATACACAACATTGATTGATTGAAATCAGGCGCTCCATTAAACTCTCACCATGGACATGCTGATACTTTTTAAGTTTTACCTCATCTTCGGACTCGCGTTTTTCGCGGTCTTCTTCGCTATTTTCTTTCGCAATCTAAAAAACAGCCATATTACCATTGCGAGATACCTGCCAATGTTCGCGATTTTTGGGTTATTACAGGGTTTTCACGTATGGTCTGATTTCTACTTATTACTGTACGAGCATGAGTTTGTCAGCTCCAAAGGCGTCGATACTTTTCGCGCGCTGAAAATGTGGGGATCATTCCTCACTCTTGGCACGTTCGCTTGGCGCATGATGGATCATACCAGTTGGCAACGGGTGATGTTCATTCGTATTAGTATGCTGGTTGTGCTTGCAACCTTTGTTCTAGGTTTGTTCTATCGTTACACGCAGCTCGATTACGATCAATTCATCAGTGAAACGTTGCATCAAATTCGCTGGATCTTTGGTATGGGATCGAGCGTTCTCGCTGGGGCCACGGTATATACTTACGCTAAAAGGATTGAAGGGGAAGGTTTTGGTAGCGCTCCTCCTTTTCAATGGTTAGGGATTTCACTCATTTGTTATGGCCTCAGTGTTGGCTTTATTGATGATGGAATGAGCCTCTGGTTTCAATGCTTAAGACTCCTCTGCGCTTATGGGATGTTACTAGCATTGTGGTACGCGTTACGTGTGTTTGATGAAGAACGGGATAATCAATTGCAATCTTACGTGCAATTAACCCAACAAGAAGCCAAATTGATCGAGTTAGGCGAACTGACCTCCGCGGTGGCTCATGAAATTAAAACGCCAATAAGCAGCGCAATGATGAGTTGCGATCTACTAGAAATGCAGCTTGGTGATGACGAAAAACATAAACGTCAAATAGATCGTATACGATATGGTTTGACCCGAGCTTCCGAAATTAGCCAAGAAGTTTTAAACTATGCCCACAATAAGCAGATAAACCGAGAACCACTACACCTGCATAATATTATAAAATCCGCGTTGTCATTGAATCAGTTTCGCCTAGAAACCTTTCAGTTAGACGTGTCGATTGATCATCGATTACAGATTTCAGGTGATCCAGGATTACTTGAAGAAGTCTTTAGTAATATTATTAGTAATGCTGTCGACGCAAGTAGTGAAGATAGGTCTCTAACTATCAAAGGTTTTCAAGATAAACTGTTTGCGATTGTCACCTTTTCCGACCATGGTGGTGGTATGCCAGACTCTGTGCTGCAAAAAGCAACACAGCCTTTCTTTACAACAAAAGCGAAAGGAGAAGGGACAGGCATGGGATTGGCTCTTTGTAAACAGATCATTTTGCAACACAACGGCGATCTTCGCTTGTATAACCAAGGAAAAGGGTTAACAGTCGAAGTGAGGCTACCAAGGAATACTCAATGACGTTACAACTTCTCCTTGCCGAAGATGACCCTCAACTTCGCGAAGTGCTGGTTGAAGCCCTGACCATCGAATCTTTTGAGGTTACAGCGTGTGATAATGCAGAAGATGCATTAGATAAAGCAGCAGTGCAACACTTTGATTTAGCGCTATTTGATGTCGTGATGGGAGGAATGACTGGCATCGATGCCCTAACGTCCCTAAGGCGGTTACAACCCAATATCGGCATTATTATTACTACTGCATTTGCAACGGTCGATATTGCTGTCGATGCGATGAAAAAAGGGGCGGATGAGTTTTTAACCAAGCCGTTTAATCTTGCCGCACTCTCCGTTACGTTAAAACGCGTCCACGCCGAGCATGCACCCAAAGCTGCCATTGATGAAAGTGATCACGATTTGATCTTCAGTGCACTGTCGAATCCTATTCGCCGCTCAGTCGTGAAACAACTTAAGATCCATCGCAAACTTAAGTTTATGGATTTGTGCCGTGTCGTGGGTATCGAAGATCACACCAAATTTAATTTTCATTTACGCCAATTAGTAAATAGTGGCCTTGTCGTAAAAGAAGAAGGCCGCGTCTATTCATTAACGAACCAAGGCCAGCAAATCTATTCCAGCTTATTACAATAAACGGAGAATATGGTTCTTCCTCCGTCACTGGCACAAAAGAGAGCGAGCATAGCTCTCTTTACTTCATTTTAGGAAGATGGCTGATATAAATTCTGCTGCTTAAGAAGCTTTGCCACACCATCTGTTGTTAAATCGTTAATATTCTGCTGCTGAGATAGCCTATCTCTAATATCGGTACTTCTAATTGGCAATCGCTGAGGACAAGCCATAACCGACCAACGCTTTAGAATATCGTCACTTCGATAAAACTTAGCAAATTTGAATAAGTTATCTGGCCCTATCACAAAAGTGAGCTCCGCCTCTGGGTATTCGTCTTGTAGCGCGTCTAATACCTCATATGTCGTTACACTCGTATTGGGTTTTACCAGCGACTGTTCTACCGTCGACAGTTCCGCTTTTGATTCCCCTAGATCCTTGATAAACGCCTGCAGTAATTGACAACGTATTTGGTAATCAAGCATGATTTTTCCCCATGCATGTGAAATGCTAGGGACTAACAGCACACGGTCAAAATGATTTAATGAATCAATCACACTCTTATGACCCAGTGATGGTGGATTAAATGCACTACCAAAAACTGCAATTTTCTGCATAACTTCCTCTACCAATTGAGAAACATCAGTTCTCATTTTTTGTCGCCAGATTATACCTAACTTATAACAAATTACCTGCCGAAAAAGTAAGCGTTCACTACACAAATACCGCCAATTTAGACGTCAATTTATACAGCGTCTCATCGCTGTCTTTTTTATCAGCAAATGTAAAATCAGCGCGACCTGTCATGTACCTTGAGCTTAGTTGGGTATAAGGTATGATATTACGATAGTTTGATATTGCTTGCAGGAAAAGGAACCGTAATGGAACAAATTATACGCGAAGAGATGCATGTACTCGCGAGCATCGACCCTGAATTTGAAATTGAACGCCGCGTAGGCTTCATTAAAAGCAAGTTAAAAGAATCTGGCTGCAAATCCCTTGTTCTAGGTATCAGTGGTGGTGTCGATTCGACCACTTGTGGCCGCTTAGCTCAACTTGCCGTTGAATCTCTAAATCAAGAAACGAATAGCTCTGATTATCAATTTATTGCGGTTCGTTTACCTTACGGGGAACAAAAAGATGAAGACGAGGCACAAATTGCCTTATCTTTCATCAAACCGACTCACTCGGTTGCTGTTAATGTAAAACCAGGCGTAGATGGCATTCATGCTTCAACACATGCTGCGCTAGAAGGCACAGGCCTACTTCCAGAATGTGAATCTAAACAAGATTTCGTAAAAGGTAACGTTAAAGCTCGCGCACGTATGGTTGCTCAGTATGAAATCGCTGGTTATGTGGGTGGCCTTGTCCTGGGTACCGACCACTCAGCGGAAAACATCACTGGCTTCTATACCAAATACGGTGATGGCGCTTGTGATTTAGCCCCACTATTTGGTTTGAGCAAACGCCAAGTTCGTCAAGTTTCTGCCAAACTGGGCGCGCCAGAAGTACTAGTGCATAAGGTACCGACAGCCGATCTGGAAGAATTAACACCACAAAAAGCGGATGAAGATGCGCTAAACCTCACCTATGATCAAATCGATGATTTCTTAGAAGGCAAAGATGTGGCTCCAGAAGTAACACAACGTATTGTTGCTATATACCAAGCCACCCAGCATAAACGTCAACCGATCCCAACGATCTACGACTAAAGCATTCGATCCAATCATTTCGATATAACGCTCCTCAATAGCCAGCTCAAACGCTGGCTATTTTTTGCCCCATGAAACATTTAATTAACAATAAATATTTATATTTTTTACGTAGTTATTAAATAACGTGAGCCTATTCATACTCTCCACACTCTCTTTTTTGTACATAGCTGAATGTGAAGAACACACCATTCTTTTTGCAACGAACATCGCAAAATAAACCCAGTTTTGATTCAACTTTTAATAGAGAGCAATGCTTATGTTGTATTTGGAATTTTTGTTCCTACTACTGATGCTGTACATTGGTTCGCGGTATGGTGGTATTGGTTTAGGGGTCGTGTCGGGTATAGGCTTAGTTATTGAAGTCTTTATTTTTCACATGCCACCTACCTCACCGCCTATTACAGTAATGTTAATCATTTTGGCGGTAGTCACTTGTGCTTCTATTTTGGAAGCCGCGGGTGGCCTAAAATATATGTTACAAATCGCGGAAAAGCTGCTGAGAAAAAACCCTAAACGGGTCACTCTGATCGCACCGTTTGTCACTTACACCATGACTTTTATGCTTGGAACAGGCCATGCCGTATACTCCATAATGCCAATCATCGGTGATGTGGCACTGAAAAATAATATCCGCCCAGAACGTCCTATGGCCGCCGCTTCTGTTGCATCGCAAGTCGGTATCACCGCCTCACCCATTTCAGCAGCCGTTGTATACTACTTAGCTCAACTGTCGGAAATTGACCATCACATCACTTTACTTTCCATTCTTATGGTCACCATCCCATCTACGTTATTTGGCGTATTATTAATGGCTTTATATAGCTTACGCCGTGGTAAAGAATTAGATGCAGACCCTGAATATCAAGAAAAACTAAAAGATCCAACGTTCAAAGAACGTATCGATAGTACAACTGCTACAACGCTGAATGAAAAATTACCTAACTCATCACGCAACGCAGTAATACTGTTTATTTTATCCTTGCTTGCTATCGTTTTTGTTGCGATGGTTCCTGATGTTCGTACCATAGTGGATGGAGCGAAACCCGTCAAAATGACAGTCATCATCCAGATGATGATGCTTTGTTTCGGTGGTTTGATACTTTTGATTACCAAAACCGATCCGAAAAAAGTCCCCAACGGCGTAGTGTTCAAATCCGGTATGGTCGCGGCCATTGCTATTTATGGTATTGCTTGGATGTCCGATACCTATTTCCAATACGCCATGCCGCAATTTCGCGCTGGTATCATAGAAATGGTGACCGATTATCCTTGGACTTTCGCGCTTGCCTTGTTCATTGTCTCGGTTGTGGTCAACTCTCAAGCTGCCGTGGCTCGTATGATGCTACCAGTTGGTCTTGGGTTGGGGTTACCTCCAGAGCTTGTCATCGGACTGATGCCTGCGCTTTACGGTTACTTCTTTATTCCTAACTACCCATCCGACATTGCGACCGTTAACTTTGATATCACCGGAACAACCAAAATTGGTAAGTGGTATTTTAACCATTCATTTATGAGCATTGGTTTAATTGCTGTTATTGGTGGTTGCTGTATGGGTTACGTATTAGGTCAAATCGTCATCGGTTAATATACTTAGCTTATTTTTACACATAATAAGGCGAGTAATAGACTCGCCTTATTCATAATATAAATATATAAATTCAATGTATAGATAATATTTATGGAACTTCCTGTCCCATTGATGCCGTCCAAATCCGATACCACTGCTCACGTGATAATTCATATTTAAGAGCATCAACTGCGTTATTTACACGTGCAATTTTACCTGATCCTAAAATAGGAATGGGGTTAGAAGGTAAACGACGTATCCATGCATAAATAACTTGCTCAATATTCTTTGCTCCTAACTCTTGAGCAACCGCGTATAATTCATCAACAACACGTTTAGAACGTTCTGTTAAATGATTATTACTAGAGCGAGATAATTCACCACCAGCCAAACAAGACCAAGCCATCGGTCGCACACGTAATTGTTGCAGTTGATCTAATGTTCCATCATGTACCACATCGAAATTTAATGGATTAATTTCCACCTGATTGGTTACCAATGGTTGATCTAAGCGCGACTGCAATAATGAGAACTGACTTGGAGTAAAGTTGGATACTCCAAAGTGCACTACTTTGCCTTGTTGCTGTAATCGCTCAAAACACAATGCGACTTCATCGGCATCAAGCAAAGCATCAGGGCGATGTATCAGCAACACGTCTAGTTTATCGACACCTAAAGCTTGTAACGAGTTTTCGACAGAATGAATAATATGCTCAGCACTCGTATCATAATGTTTTACTTTACGTTGTGGGAAAATCGATCCAGTCAGGTTAATATCACATTTAGTAACAATCTGAATTTTCTGCTTTAATTCAGGTTTTAGCGCCAGAGCTTCGCCGAACAAACGCTCACACTGATGCATTCCATAAATATCAGCATGGTCAACCGTTGATACTCCCAACTCGACATGTTGTTGAATGAAGGTTAGCCTCTCCTGGGCAGACATTCCCCACTCAGCTAAACGCCAATAGCCTTGCACCAATTGAGAACACTCTGGCCCTTGCCCTGTAAACGTGACTTTATCCATTATTTGTTCCTTAACCACGGGTGTTTTTCTACCTTATCTTCGACAATTCTATTCTCGCACCTTACGTGTTTTATTCGTAGCCCGCGAGGACTAGTTGTAAAATTTGAGTCAATAAGCAGAACGTTTTATCATCTATTTTTGCAAGTTAATTCGCCACAATATCCTTAGTGAGAGAATTATTTAATCACCTATTATAAATTTTATTTTAAAGTGCGATATTCTAATTAAATTTATTTGGGTAAAATATTCGTTGATAAATTACGTTATTATCTTGATTGTTTAATCAATGTTGAATACATTAGTCATTTCTAAGCCAACCTATTGTCACTTTACATTTTAGGCTCTAGTAAATTACTTCGATTATCTCCCAGAAGTGAAATACCTCTGTCTATTCTGAAAGGAATCTCATGAGCGCAAAAAATAAAATTCTATTAACAATTGGCGGACTATTTACGCTTGTCATATTGTTTATCGTTGGATCCGGTTACCTCTCTTTTAGTAGCTCCTCAGAATCGAACTACACCGATAAGTTGAAGCAAGAAGCTTCCTTAATCGCATCCGGTGTTGAACAAAAAATGCTACGTAACTTTGATGTTCTAAAAATGGCAGCTAACGCCATTGATGTAGACGGTCAAGGGGAGCTTAATGTTGATCAACTGGTTAATACACTTAAGTTTATGGAAGGCAACTATGGCGTTGTCAGTGCCTTTTATGGCGCAGCAAATGGGGATACCTACCGTACAGGCGGCCTGATCGCTAATTTTAATGCGAAATCAGCTGGTCGTGAATGGTATACCCGCATCATGGCGGGCGAAAGTTCGGTAATGACAACCCCGTACAAAGCCACATCTGGCAAACTGATTATGTCACTGGTCGAACCGGTAAAACGTCAGGGCCGTATTGTCGGTATTATAGGGGTAAACGTTGGCTTAGATGAATTAACCACTTATATCAAAGAGCTATCGGGTAATAACCATTTATACGTGAACCGCAAAGATGGTTACATTATTTCAGCGCATAAACCCGAATTGATTGGTAAAAGCTTATATCAATTAAGACCATCTTACGCAAAATACAAAAACCAGAGTGGCTCAAGTCACACTTACCAAGCAGATGGAGACACCTACTTTGTGGTCAACGCGATTTCGCAAGAATTAGGCTGGACCGTCTGGAGTTGGGAAAAACAAGATAACATCATGGCCGCCTCTAGCGACAACCTCAAATCAAGCATTATCTTAGCGATTATTGCTCTGCTAATTTCGCTTGGTGTGACGTATTGGGTTGTGATGCGCTTGATGTACCGCCCTATTGGTGGCGAACCAACCGTCATCGAAAATATGGTTAAAAACACCGCTAAAGGTGATTTAAGCCCAGTAGCAAAAGGCGGTGAAATCGGGATCTTAGGTGCGATGCTAATCATGATCGCTAACCTAAAAGATACGATCAAAAATATCCATCAATCCGCTGAAACACTTGAAACCGCATCAACGCAAATGTCGGATACGTCTTCACAAGTGAAAACGAGTTCTGAATCGCAAATGGCTCAACTTGAACAAGCCGCTACCGCGATGAATGAAATGTCAGTCTCGATCGATGAAGTTGCACGTAACGCCCTAAAAGCATCAGATTCAGCGAAAGAAGCGAACACCTATTCAGATCAGGGTCTCGTTGTGGTTAATGATATGAACCAAAGCGTGGTTTCTCTGGTTCGCAGTATCGAAGAAGTGGTCGAAGCCAATATCCGCTTAGAGAAAGAAACCCAAAGTATCGGTCAAGTTCTCGAAGTCATTGATGGCTTGTCTGAGCAAACCAACTTACTCGCTCTGAATGCGGCGATTGAAGCTGCACGAGCAGGAGAGCACGGACGTGGTTTTGCTGTGGTTGCAGACGAAGTTCGCAATTTGGCGAATAAAACGAAAGAAAGCACGACAGCGATTACTGACACCATTCAGCATCTGCAAAATGAAGCAAGCCATTCTGTCGAACTGATGCGTGAAAACATGAACAATGCACAAGTCACCTCAGAAAAATCGGAAGTGGCGAGCCAAGCACTGCAACAAATCCAAACTGCGGTATCTCATATTCTCGATATGAACACGCAAATCGCAGCAGCGGTTGAGGAGCAAAGTCACGTTGCCGCAGAGATTGGCGCAAATGTTGAAGAAATCAATGAATTAGCGCGTTCAACCGTGGCTATATCAGATAAGAACCATGCAAGGTCACGTGAACTGACTGAAATAGCTGGAAGCATGAATAAATCGATTCAAATTTTCCGCTGGTAATAAAAATCGATTGATACTACGCCGTTACACGACCGGTAAAGAATGATAAATATAATTTCTTTACTTTAACGGCGTTTTTATTTTAAAACAAAAAGGCTTGAACCAATCATTTAGTGTCACAGTTAACCATCATCTTCAGATGACTTAGCGACAATGTTGGGCTGCTCGTAAGCAGTGACAGCATAAGACTCACCTTGCCAACGTTGCACTTCAACCAAACAAGTTTGCGCACTGCATCCTTGAGAAAAACTCGAAGCGGGAATATCTGCGGTTAATGCATTAGGGTTGCCATGTTTTTCGAGCAAAAATTGCCCGTCTTGAAAACGAGGTGTTAATGGATCAAACCAAGCCCCAGTAGAAAGGCGCACAACCCCTTGGCGAATGTTATCCGATGGCACTGCAGACGCTAAACAACTGCCGCGTTGATTAAATACTCGAACTAAATCACCAAATTGTAAGCCGCGCATTGCTGCATCTTCTGCATTGATGTAAATCGGCTCTCGTTGATTTATTTTATCCTTTTGGCTGTGCGGACTGTGATCCAACTGACTATGCAGTTTATTTTTAGGTTGATCTGAGATCATATGCAGTGGAAACTGTACCGCTTTTTTACTACCCAACCACTCATGCGGAGGGAGCCAACAGGCAAACCCAGGACAATCTGGCAAATTAAAATCAGCGATAGATTGTGAAAAAATTTCGATTTTGCCGCTTGGCGTTTTTAATGGGTATTTGCCGGGATCTTTGCGGAAGTTTTCAAGTAATACTAATGGCTTATCACCTTTAGGCAGCTCAAGTAAGTCATTTTCCCAAAATGCGTTAAAATCTGGCAAATCGAGTCGATATTCCCGCTCCATTTGCTCCTGCCAGTTGGTATATAAATACGCTAGCCATCCCTGAGCGTCTAACCCTCTCGTAAACTGTTCAGCAATGTTTAACCGCTTGGCTAATTCAGAAAAAATACTGTAATCGTCTTTTGCTTCTCCGGTAGGTGATTTCGCTTGTTTCATTGCAGCCATCACGGTTTCACGGTTAGCATAAAAAATGTCATTCCGTTCCAGTGTTGTCGTTACGGGTAATACAATATCTGCCATTTTTGCGGAAGGCGTCCAATACTGCTCATGTGTAATAATGGTTTCGGGGCGTTGCCAAGCCTGTGCAAGTTGACTCAGGTTTTGGTGATGATGAAATGGATTACCGCCCGCCCAATAAACCATTCGGATATCTTGATATGTGTGAGTCTCACCCTGATAAGTGAAGGTTTCCCCTGGATTTAGTAGCATATCAACGACTCGAGCTACCGGAATAAAATGATCAATCGGAGGCTGACCTTGTTCCAAGGTCGGTCCAAAAAACAACGGGTTAGGACTCCCGACCAAGTTTTCTGCACCATAGCAAAATCCAAAACCACCGCCTGGCAAGCCGATCTGTCCTAACATTGCAGCGAGCGTAACTAAAGCAAAACATGGTTGCTCACCGTGGTGAGCGCGTTGAAGCGCCCACGCCATATTGACCATGGTGCGATGATTGGCAATATCAAAGGCAAGACTCTCAATATCGCAGACATTAATCCCAGTAATATCTGCCGCCCATTGCGCTGTTTTGGGTATACCGTCACTCTGACCAGTCAAATATTTTTCAAACACATCAAACCCAACACAGTAGCGTTGAATGAATTGCATATCATGAAGTTTGTTTTGCCATAATGTGTAAGCTAAACCTAATATTAATGCAGTATCAGTGTTAGGCTTAATGGGTAACCAAGTGACTGAACCTTCAGTATCAATATCGTCCTGAACCGGGCTAATATTAATAAAGCGTACGCCCGCCTTATTCATCGTACAAAGGCTATCGTGTAACCGATGGTCAACCGTACCACCATAAGAAACTTGTGCATTTTTGCGCGGTGCACCACCAAAGCTTAAAAAGATTTCGGTATGTTTTGCGAGTGTTGCCCAATCAGTATGAGAAGTCATCAGCTCGCCCATAGGCATCACCAACCAGTGCATCAATGGCCCTGCGGCGCCTAGGCTGTATGAATCTTTGTGCCGAACATAACCACCAAAGCTATTAAGGAATCGGTGTATCTGACTTTGTGCGTGATGAAAGCGCCCAGAGCTTGACCAACCATAAGAACCGCCATAAATTGCTTGATTCCCATAGGTGGTTTTTACTCTCGTTAATTCTGCTGCAACAATGTTAAGCGCTTCCTCCCACTCCACTTCAATATAATCATCGCCACCGCGTGGCGATCCCTTTCCACCATAGTATTGCTCATACCAGCCACGGCGAATCGCAGGTTTCGTTACCCTCAATTTTTCGACTTGTGGATGATTGAGATACAAGCCAATCGGAGAAGGATCATGATCGTCTGGATAATGGGATAGCGTCATATTGGGCGACATAGGGGATTCCACCTGATACAGCCCCCAGTGTGAAGCTGTATAAGAAACGGTATTTCCACCCAATATTGATTGCTTATGTTCTTTCATCTATCGCCTTTATCCCGAAGCGTTATCGTCTTTGGAATTCAGTCTAACATAGACAGATATTGGTCTCGATGATACGTATTTGTTTTACATCACACTTAGTGACAGCGTCACTTCTACTGATTAAAAAAAAGCGCGCTCGAAAGCACGCTTAGACATTGCTCAACACAGTTTCATGTTGAATTAGAATGTGTAACCTACAGACGCCATAAATACGATTGGGTTGATATCTACGTCTGTGCTGTAACGAGTATCACCAACTGAGTAGTGAGCAGTAGTATCGATGTCTGCATACCAAAGTGATGCGTTCACTAACCAGTTATCATTTACTTGGTAATCCACACCAATATTCGCAGCATAACCCCAAGAGTTATCTAGGTTAAGATCGCTTAAACCAGCATCATGACCAGTTGAGTTGAATTTAGAATCGTAGAAGTTAGTGTAGTTAATACCAAGACCTGCGTATGGTTGCCATTTTGCAGCAGGCTCATTGAAGTAGTATTCAACCATCAATGTTGGTGGCAGTTGTTTAGTCGTTGCAACGTCGCCAAGGCTACCGTAACCAGTAGAAATATCGTGTTCAAAAGGAGTGGCTGCCAATAGTTCTAGGCCAATATGGTCCGTTACCATGTAATCGAAAGTTAAGCCAAGTTGCGTATTGGTATTGACGGCTAACTTATCAGTTGAACCTAAAATACGGTCACTACTATCTAGAGGAATAACTGATGCGATACCAGCACGAACAAAGATATCACCTTGTTGGTGAGCAAGAACGTTTGTTGATACAAGGGCAGATAGGACTGCTAATCCACATAATGTTTTTTTCATTTGTTATTTTCCTTTATTTTGGGCTCATACCGCAAAACAACGTCAAGATTAGTTCCTAATATCAAACTGCGTGGAAATACTTTCCGCCGCTAGGACAAAAACTAACAGGAAAATACCATCCATCGAATTGATCTATCACCAAATCTTAGAGTTATTTGGGCAGAATTATTTTCTGTGCGCAGACTAGCACACAGAAAACCCGCGATATTGACTGAAATCAATTTGTAACAACCTATTTAGAAAAAATTAAAAATATCGAAAAATGATTACCTTATTCTGCATTTCTCCAATTTAAATTACTTGTTTGCAGCAATAGGTTCATTTTTTTTCATTTTCACCCCTTGAATATGAATAATGCCTCCCCAACTTACTGATCAGGTTGGATATGAAAGGTATCTAACCGACGAAAAGATATAGAAGCAACACTCACAAACAGGAGGATTATTATGAGCTTGATTCCACGTGATTCTTGGTCTGATTTCAGTCGTTTGTTTGACAATGCTTTTCCGTCTATTCGACCTCGTTTCGAATCTGAATTTTTCTCTCCACGTGTAGACGTGGTTGAAAAAAATAATGCATTCGAAATCATCGCCGACTTACCCGGAGTAGCGAAAGAAGACGTTACTGTGACTTGCCACAATGGGACTTTAACCATTGAAGCACAAACTAAAAAAGAACTTGATAAAAAAGACGGCGATCAAGTTATTCATCGCGAACGTTATCAAGGTAAAATGGTAAGAAGTTTCACCCTCGGTGATAATATTGCCGATCAAGATATCGTAGCTGAATTTAATGATGGTGAATTGCATGTCAATATTCCGAAGCTGGAATCTCAACCTGATGAAGCACGCAAAATAACCATTAATTAATCTTCATAATATATATTAATTATCTATATTGGCGCAGCTTATACTGCGCCTTTTTAATATCCCTTCATATTTAAACCTCAAGATGCTGTTTCTGCGAGCATGAATAAGCTCTCTTTAAACCGATAAGTTGTGATCCATTAAACACACCATTAAATGCAAAAGGTTTAATATCAACTTGGATTGTTACTGTATGGTCAGTTTCCTCTATGTGATAGAACAGACTGACCGGCAGGCAAAACCTGAGCACTACATTGTAGTACTCAGGTTTTTTTGTTTTTAGGCTGTGGACAGCCAGTTATATCCCATCACTGACAGGCGATAGGTTGGTTGAAAAATAATTAAATAATGGAATGGACCCAATAATGTTAAAAATTCTCCCATTTGGTCTTGCACTACTTCCCGTGTGCGTGCTTGCAGCCACTAGTCAGCCTCAACTCACATATCAGGACGCTAAGATACTCACCATTAATCACCTTCAATTCAAAGACCTGAATCGTGATGGTATTCTCAACCCGTACGAGGATTGGCGATTATCAAATAGCATTCGCGCCAAAGACCTCGTTGCACGCATGACACTCGCCGAAAAAGCGGGAGCCATGATGCACGCCTCTGCGCCAGCACCACATAATGTCATGGGACGTGGACCAACCTATGATCTTGACCAGCTTAAGACCATGATTCAAAACGATCACGTTAATGCCATGATAACGCGACTAGATGGCGATAATCCCGCTCGCTTTGCCCAGCAGAACAATAAGCTACAACAATTCGCTGAACACACAACTTTAGGCATTCCCGTCACTATCAGTACCGATCCACGCAATGCCTATCACTATTCACTGCATGATGACATTGATAGCGCAGCGGCGGGAAAATTTTCCCAATGGCCTGAAAAAGAATCCTCCGGCAAAGCCGGAGGTTTTCATATGCGCCTATAAGGCTCTCCTACCAGCAGCGCCCTAGCAGGCGCATAGTGATCTGGCATTTGCATACAACTATTTCTTGCGACCCGTAAACGGGTTTCCTGCATATGGGATCGACAGTTGTTCTCCCATTTTATCTTGCTCCAATTGGTGCTTGATATAATTTTGGATTTTGCCTGTATTCTTACCTACTGTGTCAACGTAATAGCCCCGGCACCAAAATTCTCGATTTCGGTATTTGAATTTCAAATCACCAAATCGCTCGTAAAGCATCAAACTACTTTTACCTTTTAAATATCCCATAAAACCCGAAACACTCATCTTCGGGGGAATTTCTAAAAGCATATGTACATGATCTTTACAGCATTCCGCCTCGAGTATATTCACATTTTTCCATTCACATAACTTTCGCAATATCTCTCCAACTGCTCGACGTTTTTCCCCGTAGAACACCTGTCTCCTATATTTGGGTGCGAATACTATATGATATTTACAGTTCCATCTTGTGTGAGCTAAGCTCTTCTCGTCCCCCATATTGGGACCCCTTTCAATTTTTGTTTAACTCTTGTAGTTGCCAGACCACAAGATATTTCTAACAAATTGAAAGGGGTTTTATAACTGACTTATATCTATAAGCTCGACGGAACCCCCAGCCTAGCTGGGGGTTTTCTTTGCACAAAAAAAGCGAGGCTCATGGCCTCGCAAGCAGTGGATTACACACAAAGGAAATTAGAAATTAAGTTGTTTAGCGGCATAAGCAAGATTAAAGACAGGAACTTGCTTGGCAAAAGCCGAGATTTGCTGTTGGTCTACCCCTTCAATTAACTTGGTATTAGGCTTCTCAAACACATTTACGCTGGTAAAAAATTTCAATAACGTGTCATTACCATCATTTGTTAATGCTTGTTTTAATGCCGTTGTTTCATCGGCTGAACACCCGTACATTTTTTCTTGGTACAAATAGACAACTACATTTTTCTTTTTAGTTTGATCAAGAGAATTAAACCATTGATTATCTTTTGGGAAAGCGTATTGGCTGGTTTTGGCTTGCTGAATACAATTACCGTAAGCATCGTCCCATGTTTTTAGCGCTTCGACACTGCTTTGCGGCTGAGCTGATTTTTCATCTTTCGAGGAAGCAGAATGACTTGCACAACCAGATAAAACAGCGGCAGAACATAGGGCAAGGGTCAATATCGGTTTCACAGAATATCTCCAATTCGTTTTCGCTGGTAAACAGTAAAACACGCCAATCGGAAGACTTTGTGAACAATAAGTCAGGTTTCTGACCGAAAACAATTAGCGAATATATACCCAAATGACCTCAAGATGCAGGATTCAGAGCTTCATCAACGAGCCTAGGTCAAGCTCAATCACGGCAGGAATGGTCATTCCCTTTTAACGTGATTGAGCGCAGAAATAGGTTTGTTGATGAGCTCCCAAAGGGCGAGTTTTATTCGCTCCTAGGCTGTGTTACTTATTTTCTACGTAGAATGACTATGTCTTCAAATCAGTGCCTTGCCTAAGAGCGAATACATTCTCGCTGAAACAGCATCTTGAGGTTACTTGGGTATACATCTACTAAAAAATAGGATATGCCTCGAAGAATTGACAGTTAATATTTTATAATTAAATGGCAATACGTGAAGAACATAAAATGCAATACCGATATTCTGGGGGCGATGACATCCCCCAAAATAAAGTTGTATTTACATCGGTTCAGAAGACTCTATCGCTTCATGAATACGAAGATGATCAAGGTGGCGTTCATAGAAAGGTAAATAAATTTTATTTTGATAGCGCGCTTTCTTATAAATAGAAGCGACAAAAATATCCGCTGCTGAAAAACTGCCACCGACAGCATACGCTGATTTTAAACATAATCGATCTTCCAGTTTGTTTAAACAACTGCTGATCCAATCTGCTCTTAGCTGGCGCTTTTCTTGTTCATTAATATCTGGTCGAATCACTTGTAACACAGACCGATTTTGCGGGGTATGAATAGTGCCGTTAACAAATTCACATACTTCGCGAATAGAAGCTCTCTCAAACAGAGAACGTCCAAGCAAAGGTGGATTAGGCATTAACTCTTCCAAGCATTCAATGATAGCGACTGATTCACAAATAATATAACCATCTATCGAGATTGCGGGGACATAACCAAAAGCACTAAGTTCAAGATACGAGCCATGCATCATATCTTGCGTCACTTCGATACGTTGATAAGGTGTTTTTTTGTAGTTTAATGCCCACTCTACTCGCTGAGAACAGTTAGAGCCATCCGCACTATATAATATAATTTTCATGACATTACCCAACCAGATTCTATTAATTTTATGAATATTATCTAGAGATAATACGTATATCATGCTGCATTAACTGCGATGAAGCGCTCGTTTTGCGCAACTGACGATGAAAACAATAATAAGCCATAATAACGATTATCCATGATTAAAGCCGCTCGTCTCATAAATCAATTTCTAATAAACCAATTTTATTTACTAATCACCAAGGTTTATTTCTGGCATATTTAACGCAACAAAGTATCACGTAAATGTTTAATATATATCCCATTTCAGATTGTTATTTACATATTAATTATTGACTCCTCCTCTATAAATTTAATGTCCTTACAAAACCAGTACGTTTATTTGACTTAATTTTCAATATTTAGCTCGATATTATTTTTTATTCGATATCTGAATTTGATTTCGAAATCATATTGAAATACATCTTGTTAAAAAGCCAATAAACACTGAATGAATAATCAATAAGTGGACCTTTGGCCTTTAGATTAAAGAGGAACTTATGAAAATATTATTATTTATCATCATGACGGGACTCAGCATCAGTCCTTATTGTTTAGCAACCGAGAGTACTCATAGCGGTAAAGGGACATTTTATAGTTACGGAGGAGGCGGCAACTGTAGCTTTCCTACTCCAGACGATACGATTTATACCGCTGCGATGAATGCCAGTGATTATGATAACTCGTCAGCCTGTGGAGCCTATATTAAGGTAACAAATACTGATACCAACCAGTCAATTACCGTCAGAATTGATGATCAATGTCCTGAATGTTCTCAAGGGGATGTCGATCTCGATAAAACCGCTTTTGCCAAAATTGCCGCAATAGAAACGGGAATTATCCCAATTTCATGGCATTACGTTGCCGATCCGATTGATGAAAACATAAAGCTCTATTTTAAAGAAGGCTCAAGCCAATGGTGGACCGGTATACAAGTCCGAGATCATAAATACCCGATAAAAACACTCAAATATCGCATAAGCGGTTCAGGTAATGATTTCACGACCGTCGAACGACAATCTTACAATTATTTTGTAAAAAATGATGGTTTTGGCGTCGGTCCATACGATTTTCAGATTACCGACTCAAAAGGGCAAACTCTAACGGTGAAATCGATTAGTTTGATTTTGAATTCAGAGATAGATACAGCGGCACAATTCCCTGACGCTGATTAATCAAAAAAAACGGGCTCGTTATAAACGAGCCCAAAACACATATAAAATACACACGAGGTTCATTGCTATGTCCTCGAGCGTGATAATACTATTTTATAGGTGTGCTTGTATACAATTTATCTATATTTACAACAACTTACAATAAACTCACGAAAGGTTCTAAGCCGTATAAATCTCATTCAGATATGGAATAAAAACCGGACATTTTCCGTACGTTGGTTTTTCATCCATTAAAAAAGAAAAAGACGCCAATAAAGACGCCTTAAACCATGATATCGCTATTGCCAATCAAGGATAACTTTACCAGAAGCCCCGCTACGCATGGTATCAAAGCCTTGTTGGAAGTCATCGATCTTGAAGTGGTGAGTGATAATTGGTGTTAAATCTAAGCCAGATTGGATTAGGCTTGCCATCTTGTACCAAGTTTCGAACATTTCACGGCCATAGATACCTTTAATGATCAAGCCCTTGAAAATCACCTTATTCCAATCGATAGCCATATCTGACGGAGGAATGCCGAGTAATGCAATACGACCACCGTGATTCATGCTATCTAGCATAGAGCTGAATGCACTTGGCACACCTGACATTTCCAAACCAACGTCAAAACCTTCGGTCATCTTCAGCTCTTTCATCACATCAGACAGTTTTTCGGTTGCAACATTAACTGCGCGAGTAACGCCCATTTTACGCGCAAGATCAAGGCGATACTCATTCACATCAGTAATAACAACATGGCGGGCACCCACGTGTTTTGCGACCGCAGCAGCCATAATACCAATAGGGCCGGCACCAGTAATTAAGACATCTTCCCCCACTAAATCAAAAGATAAAGCGGTATGAACTGCGTTACCAAACGGGTCAAAAATTGACGCTAAATCATCGGAGATTCCTTCTGGAATTTTAAACGCGTTAAAGGCTGGAATCACCAAGTACTCAGCAAATGCCCCAGTACGGTTGACACCAACACCGATGGTATTACGGCATAAATGCGTGCGACCACCGCGACAATTACGACAGTGGCCACAGGTGATATGACCTTCCCCTGAAACGCGATCTCCTAACGCAAAACCACGGACATCAGAGCCTATACCGACAACTTCACCTACGTATTCATGTCCAACCACCATAGGCACTGGGATGGTGTTTTGTGACCATTCATCCCAGTTGTAAATATGGACATCCGTACCACATATGGCCGTTTTACGAATTTTAATCAGTAAGTCATTATGGCCAGGTTCTGGCTTTTCGACCTCAGTCATCCAGATGCCCTGTTCACGCTTAAGTTTTGATAACGCTTTAATTTTCATGGCCATTAACCTTTAATGATACCCATATCTTTACCCACTTCGATGAACGCATCGATGGCTTGATCTAACTGTTCACGGCTATGCGCCGCAGACATTTGTGTACGAATACGTGCTTGACCTTTTGGCACTACTGGGAAAGAGAAACCAATCACATAAATGCCTTTGGCAAGCGCGCGTTCTGCAAATTCAGCCGCTATCTTTGCATCGCCAAGCATAATTGGAATAATAGCGTGATCAGCGCCCGCCAGAGTAAACCCAGCCTCTGTCATGCGTGCACGGAAATGCGCTGCGTTATCCCACAATTGAGCGCGCAGATCGCCGCTTTCTTGCAGAAGGTCTAAAACACGTAGTGATGCAGAAATAATGGCAGGAGCAACAGAGTTCGAGAATAGGTATGGTCGAGAGCGTTGACGTAGCCAGTCAATGACCTCTTTTTTACCAGCAGTGTAGCCACCAGATGCCCCGCCCATCGCTTTGCCTAAGGTGCCAGTGATGATGTCGATACGATCAATAACATCATGATATTCATGTGTACCTCGGCCGTTTGCTCCCATAAACCCTACCGCATGGGAATCATCAACCATGACGAGTGCATTGTATTTGTCAGCAAGATCGCAAATAGCAGGAAGATTGGCGACCACGCCATCCATTGAAAAAACACCATCAGTGACGATTAATTTATTACGGACACCCGCTTGATCAGCAGCGATCAACTGCTGCTCTAACTCAACCATATTATTGTTGGCATAACGAAAACGCTTCGCCTTACATAGTCGGACACCATCAATGATGGAGGCGTGGTTTAGTGCATCGGAAATAATGGCATCTTGGTCATCTAAAATAGTTTCAAACAAACCGGTATTGGCATCGAAACATGAGGAGTAAAGAATCGTATCTTCTTTACCCAAAAATTGAGAAAGTTTTTGTTCCAGTTGTTTATGAGCATCTTGTGTACCACAGATAAAGCGTACAGAAGCCATACCAAAACCGTGCTCATCCATACCACCTTTAGCAGCTTCAATAAGGGCTGGATGGTTTGCTAGACCAAGATAGTTATTGGCACAAAAGTTTAATACTTCTTCACCAGACGAAATTTTAACGGCCGCTTGTTGTTGAGATGTAATAATACGTTCTGATTTATAAAGACCTTCGGCTTTTACTTCCTCGATCTGATTACGTATTTGCTGATAAAAAGCAGACGACATTGCGTTTTCCTTCTCTTAATTCAATTGAGTGTCAGAGTCATCAACCTAAACTAGAAGCCGATATTTCAACCGTCTGACATCCTTATCTGCTAAGTTTAATCCAAGCTTGATAATCGGATTATCCGCTCGCTTGGAAAAATATTTATGAATATGAGGCACAAATAAACTTGAATCAAAAAAAAACCGCTAACCAAATAGTTAGCGGTATAGATATCAGCAGGCAGCGGATCTTGGCTGATAAAATTTTAATTTATTAATGGCATTCGAATGAATCAGCGTTATTTACATCACCTTGCCCTTTGTAAAACGCGATTTTCGGATAAACACATAATGGTTGTTTTTTACCTGGAAAAGCTTTGCCTTGAGCAATAATACGCTCAGGAGCTTGGCCGTTTTCAACCCAATGTTGCATCACCGTCAATGGGTCAAAGTTATCCAACCCAGGACCGTCACCACAGTGTGTCATGCCAGGAACCATAAACAATCTCGCCCACTGACGTTGCTCAGTTTTATTACCGTTCGATGTATGTTGTTCCACTTGATTGTACCAATCCTTGATGTCATCGGCAGAGAAGACTGGATCGGATATACCTTGGTAAATCAATATCTTACCACCATTACTCTTGAATGTATTGAGGTAAGTAGCGTTCGCGTCGTTAATCGCTGAAGTTTCGGCGATACGAGCGGGATCTTTATCAAAATCAAACTTCATGAGGTCAAAGTTTGGATTAGGTGGCGTCATGTAGTAATTAACCAAAGAATCGCGACCAAGCACAATGTTCAGCGCATTGGGTTTGTTAGCGTCGTTGGAGTTCCCCAACTTCCATAAACGCCAACCTTTTGAAGCGATTCCGGTATCAAATGGCCAACTTGAATACAGCGTATTGCCTTGGCTATTTTTTGCCCCAGCAAATACTTTATTAAGAGCATCAACTTTGTTTTTCGACAAGCAGTGTTCTACCTCACCGTTTTTACATTGCAACTCTACTGGATTGAAATGACAAGCAGGATAGTTATTAATAATCCCGTCTTTTAAGCCATCTTTACCGTCACACTCCTGCACAATCGCTTTACTTACCATGTTTAATTCAGCTTGAGAAAACGCTTGCGATAGAATCGGTTTACCCTGTTTATCTTTTGGCGCGATTGAAGAAAGGATCTGGGTATCCCATACTTCACCAATCGCAGCATGGCTTAAACGAAAACCAGGATCGCCGGCGATAATACCGTTAAATTCAGTCGGGTATCGTTCTGCTGCAATCATGGCCTCACGACCACCATTTGAGCATCCCATAAAATAAGAGTGGGTGATTTTTTCGTTGTAATAATGACGAATCAATTGCTTCGCTGTTGAAGTCACCTTACCAACTGCTTGATAGGCATAATCTAAACGCGCTTGTTGATCATGAGCGAACTCAGCATTACGGCCTTCATGTCCTCCATCCATCGAGACCACAGCAAAGCCTCGTTGTAATGCCGGAGCGGCAGTTGCCCCATGAACAGGAATACTCCCCACCGCGTTTGCAACAAAGCCATCTAAGCCACCGCCACCTTGAAATAAGAATTCCCCGTGCCAATTCGTTGGCATTCTTAATTCAAACTGAATAGCGTACTTTTTACCATCAGCACCAATACGTTCATTAATCGCACCATTGATCCGACAATGCGCGGGTAGTGCATTCCCCGCCGCACTTGCTCCCGTTAGCGCCGACATTTTATCTTTTGCCGCGTGTCCGGCTTTTACCCACTCTGTTTTTTGTATATGAACATGAGTTAATGACATCTGTGACATGGCTGTACAAGCTTGCTCAGCCGTAACGGCAAAAGCGCAACTCGGAACGGCAGCCAAGGAACCTAGGCCGACAAGTATCTTAATCGATTTATTCATTATAGTTATCCATTGAACAACAGGAAGAAAGCAAATCTATGAGAGTGAAAGAATTTACCATTTGATTATGAAATTAAAAACCGCATAATTTACCCTCTTCTTATCTAAAAATTCGATAGGTTACTCGTGTATAAGACGTCAATTGATCAATGGTTAGTGTTTACCACCATTATTGAAACTGGGGGATTTAATGCTGCAGCGGAAAAACTACATCGCAGCCAATCTTCAATTAGTTACTCGATTAGTAAGCTACAAGAACAATTAGGGCTTAAGCTATTTATTCAAAATGGTAGAAAGATGAGGCTAACGGCTGAAGGGGAAAGGCTAAGAGAAGAAATAGCACCAGTATTGAAGGAATTCGGCCGTATTGAATCGGTCGCCAACATGTTAGCTTCCGGTGTCGAGTCACGGATCTGTTTGTTAGTTGATTCCATTTTTCCCCGTCAATTACTGTTTAAAGCGATTCATTTATTTAATCAACAGTATCCCAATACGCGAGTCGAACTGTATGACATGATTCGCTTAAGTCCCTCAGAACATGTGCAATTCGATATGGCGATTTGCACCTCGACTAATGGCTTAGTGTCGGGAGATAAAATCATCGATATCGAGCTTTATCCTGTCGCTCACCCTAATCATCCGATATTTAATCACCAACCGATTCATCGCCAGGAATTATCTCATCACGTCAGCGTTCGCTTTCAAAATTCTCATCAAATACAAGGGAATGAACCGATGAGAAAAGGAGAATACTGGTTGGTTAATACGTTAGAAGCGGCCGCTTCAGCAGTGAGAAATCGCTTGGCCTATGGGTGGTTACCTATGGAAGTCATCCGACAAGATCTTGAGCAAAAAACGATGGCATTGTTACAACTAGAAGATAGGTTTAAAAGCATTATACCGCTCTATTTAATCGCGGGTGATAATGGAATTTGCGGCCCAGCCTCGGCATTCCTTAAACAGGTCATTTTTCAGGTATGCCAAAATAGAGAATCACTTATTAACGAATAAAATGGTGACCTATAAGGTCACCATTTTTCATCGTTTCACCAGTGGTATCAAGGATAATACCTAGAAGAAACCAAGCGGGTTAACATCATAACTGATCAGTAAATTTTTGGTGTTTTGATAGTGACTTAGCATCATTTTGTGCGTTTCACGGCCAATACCCGATTTCTTATAACCACCAAATGCGGCATGAGCTGGATACATGTGATAGCAGTTGATCCATACCCGACCAGCTTCAATACCACGCCCCATGCGGTACGCTAAGTTGGCATCTCGTGTCCAGACACCAGCACCTAAACCATATTCTGTATCGTTAGCAATCGCTAGTGCTTCAGCTTCATCTTTGAAGGTAGTAATCGCAATCACTGGCCCAAAGATTTCTTCTTGGAACACGCGCATTTTATTGTGTCCTGCTAACATGGTTGGCTGCACATAATAACCATCACTGATATCGCCAGACTGTTTAGATAAATCACCTCCAAACAGCACTTTCGCTCCTTCATTGCGCCCTATTTCTAAATAGCTGAGAATTTTTTCGTATTGCTCTTGTGATGCTTGTGCCCCTACTTGGATATCGCTATCAAGGGGGTTACCTTGTTTGATTAATTTGGCACGCTCAGTGAGTTTGGTTACAAATTTATCGTAAATAGATTCTTGAACTAACACTCGTGATGGACAAGTACACACTTCTCCTTGATTAAAGAAGCCTAATAATGTGCCTTCAATACATTTTTCTAAATACGCATCTTCATGTTCGAATACATCAGCAAAATAGATATTCGGTGATTTACCACCTAACTCCACCGTGGACGGAATTAAACTATCGGCGGCACATTTTAAAATGTGATTCCCCACAGAAGTGGATCCTGTGAACGCCAATTTGTTGATACGATGGCTTGTCGCTAATGCTTGCCCCGCTTCACTCCCGAAGCCATTGACAATATTAATCACTCCCGCTGGCAATAAATCGCTAATGGTGTCCATTAGCACCAAAATAGAAACAGGGGTTTGCTCGGCAGGCTTCATAACAACGCAGCATCCAGCAGCTAAAGCGGGGGCCAATTTCCAAGCCGCCATTAACATCGGAAAATTCCAAGGAATGATTTGTCCAACAACCCCAATTGGCTCGTGGAAATGATAGGCTGTGGTTTTCTCGTCAATTTCCCCGATACTGCCCTCTTGTGCACGAATACATCCCGCGAAATAACGGAAATGATCCACGACTAACGGTAGGTCGGCCGCTAGAGTTTCCCGAATTGGTTTACCATTTTCCCATGTTTCTACATAGGCTAATGTTTCAAGGTTTTGTTCCAATCGGTCAGCAATTTTCAATAGCAGATTCGAGCGTTCAGCCACACTCGTCTTTGCCCATGTAGTGCGCGCTTCATGGGCCGCGTCTAATGCCAGCTCAATATCAGCAGCACCGGAACGCGCTACTTTGCAAAAGGCTTTACCGTTAACAGGTGAAATATCATCAAAATATTCTCCAGAAACAGGTTTTACCCACTGACCTCCGATAAAGTTATCGTAATGAGATTCGAAATTAAATATGGCTTTGGCAGATCCAGGTTGAGCATAAATCATAATTATTCCCTTCTACTTTCTCATTTATTTTTTGGACTAACCTGTGCTTTTTTGCAGCAGTTTCAAAATTAACTACGCAAATCACACGCCATAAACCCGCCCCTTGTTGTTAATGAAATGTAAAACTATGATTAACAAATAATTAAAATAACCAACACAATGCTCTGATAAGCGAACAGAATCTGCCAACGACTGTTCAGCTGTAACAAAATGGAACAGTGTGGGTGTGAAGTGATGGAACAATTATGCAAATTCAACCGGTTAACAAAGATTGGTTAATAACCTCTTGGGGAAGAAGCGAGCAAGCGGGATTAAAGCAGCGTCGTTTACCTGAACATATTCGTTTGCCAAATTACGAGTTAAAAGAACGTAAATGGCGGGCAACAGCCATGATCGATGCGATCAATCAGCGGGTATTACCACTATTTGAACAAATGTACGCACATAGCGATAGTCGACTCATTTTAACCGATCAGGAAGGCATCATTTTAGCGACTTGGGGACAACCTAAGTTTCGTGAACGATTACTGCAAATAGCGTTAGAACCAGGTTCATGTTGGCAAGAAAAAGTAAAAGGTACCAATGCGATTGGTACTGCGTTAATCGAAACCAAACCTATCTCAGTGATTGGCGAACAACATTTTATTCGTCAACACCAGTTTATTAGCTGCTCCGCCAGCCCTATTTTTGACTACCAAGGCAATCTGCTTGGTGTACTTGATATCACCAGTGAACAACAGCAGCACGATGTTTCTACTCAAGTGCTCGTCCACAACATGGTTCAACTTATCGAAAACCACCTGATCACTCATCTACCAGATGGATCCACGCGTATCGATTTAGCCATGGACAAGTCTATGCTTGATAGCGGCTGGCAAGGTATTGTTATTGCCGATAGCCAAGGGAAAATAATGGCACACAACGAAATCGCGACCCACTTGATCGACAAACCTCTTGAGGCGGGGTTACATCTACAAGACCTTTTAGATCATATTCCCAAACGCATTATTTACGAAACGAAACCGATTAATCATCCAGCACCAAAACAAGTAAAAATCGTTCCGGATATTTCTTGTGAACCCAAGCTTCATTATGGAGACGAAACACTCCAGAAAGCTTGGCAGCAGGCAACCCAGTTAATCGATCACGATATCCCAATTTTACTCCTAGGTGAAACCGGATCAGGCAAAGGAGAGTTTATAAAAGCACTCCACCAAGCGAGTTTACGACGCAATAAACCGTTAATTACTGTCAACTGCTCCGCACTTGCTAAAGAACTGGTCGAATCGGAATTATTTGGTTACGCGCCAGGCGCATTTACTGGTGCGAGCAACAAAGGATATTCAGGAAAAATTCGCGCGGCTCACCAAGGCACTTTGTTTCTCGATGAAATTGGCGATATGCCGTTAGAAGTACAAACTCGTTTACTGCAAGTGTTACAAGACAAGGTCGTTGTACCTGTTGGATGCGTTCAAGAACATGCCGTCGATATACAGATTATTGCCGCAACGCACCGCCCATTAGAGCATGCGGTCGAGCAGGGGAAATTCCGCCAAGATCTGTATTATCGCTTAAATGGTTTAACTCTACGTTTACCCCCTTTAAGAGATCGTCAGGATAAATCTGCCCTCATTCGGGCCATTCACCATAAATACGCGCCAAAACACCAAACCATTTGTCCAGCCCTACACGTTTTGTTTAGTCAATATCTATGGCCAGGTAATCTTAGAGAATTGGACAATACGATGAAAGTTGCTTGCCTACTAGCGAGTGAGCACTCACAACTAAAACGCCAGTATCTCCCCGATGATTTACAGCAACGCTTACAGCTCAACAAACAATATGATCCCAATAGCGCCCACCAGCACTCCCCTCAACCCGAAGACAATGTAGAGCAAGAGCATACCTTAAAAGATCATATAGACGACACTTTACTAAGCGCCTTTGAAAGTCATAGTGGTAATATCAGCCAAACTGCCAGAACTTTGGGAATAAGCCGCAATACGCTGTATCGAAAGTTACGAGCGATTGGAATTTTAGAGTAATAGCTCACGTCTTAACATAGAGACAATTGTATTAGCGTACATTATCTGCGAAAGTTTCGACCCCTTTAAATACGCTCTATCCGCGTCGATAACAACGTTCAAAGCCATGTTACAAACAAAGCTCATTGCACTCCTGCCAGATTTGGCCAGTTTCATTCTTGTTGTTAACGAAGGCAGCTTTACTGCTGCGGCGAAACAACTAGGAGTGACCCCTTCAGCACTGAGCAAACTCATTACTCGATTGGAGAAAGCACTCTCCGTAAAGTTGTTTGAACGCTCTACTCGTACTTTGCATATCACACAAGCGGGTCAACAGATTTATGATCAATGCTTAGTGATGATTAATGCTGCAGAGCAAGCGGTTGAATTGTCACGTCGTGATCATCGAGAACCTACAGGTTCACTCACTGTTGCGGCTCCGGAAGCGTTTCTTAATTCGGTATTGCAGCCCTTTGTGGTGCCGTTTTTGCAGCAATATCCGCACATTGACCTGAAACTGCGCGCTGCTGATGGCAATATTGAACTGTTCCGCCACAGTATAGATGTCGCTTTCAAACTCACCGATAAACCCGATGAAAACTTAGTGCTAAAAGAGTTATGTAAAACAAATTTAGTCCTGTGCGCCGCCCCCGAATACCTCGCTCAACGAGGAACCCCTCAGCATCCGACCGCTCTCAGAGAGCACGATTGCCTTTATTTAGCAGAAAATGCCAAAGATCATATTTGGGACTTCTTAAAAGATGATGAATTTCATACCGTTGCGATCTCTGGCCGTTACGCTGTTAACCAGTCACAAATGCGCCTCAATGGGGTAAAACATGGGTTGGGTATCGGTATTTTTCACGATTTCGTGGTACAAGATCTCTTAGCATGTGGAGACGTGGTACAAGTATTACCGGATTGGACGATAAAAAGTAACTATCACGGTGCTGTCGCCATGCAATATCCTCAGACAAAGTACATGCCAGCGCGTTTGCGCGTATTTATTGATTTTGTCATTGAACACGTACAACCGAAGTTACAAGCTAAGGACAGTATTCATGCTTAAACGAATTCATCACACTGCCATTATCTGTAAAGATTACGCCCGTTCAAAGAATTTCTACACGCAAATCCTTGGACTCAAGGTAATTTCCGAAAATTATCGCGAACCGCGAGATTCGTATAAGCTCGATCTGGCGTTACCTGATGGCGGCCAAATCGAACTGTTTTCTTTTCCCACGCCACCAGACAGACCTAGCCACCCAGAAGCGTGTGGATTACGTCATCTCGCTTTCGTGGTAGAAGATGTAGCGGCAGCAAAATTACACCTTGAATCTCTCAATGTGGACGTAGAACCCATTCGGATTGACCCTTATACAGGGAAAGCGTTTACTTTTTTCCAAGATCCCGACGGATTGCCATTAGAGTTGTATGAAGAATAATATCGTGGCCAATTTTCAACATTGAATGATTCGATTTGCAAATCAGAGTATGACTAGGAGAGAAAAGATTCTCGCTGAAACAGCATCTTGAGGTGACTTGAGTATACAGAGGGATAAAAAGAGTCTTACGCAAGACTCTTTTTATTTAGAACGATAGCTCGTCATTAAGCGCATATAGCTATCTGGTTTTTTTATGGTACTCTTTGCGCAGTGCATCAATCTTATTAAGCTTCAATTTGGCATCATTTAAATCGCCTTTGTTCAAGCTGACTTTTATTCCATCAATTGCTGTCGTCAAATCTTGTAAGCCTTGGTAAAACTGCGCCGGGTTTTTGCCTTCGTATTCATCCCGTTTAGCTTCTTTCACTAAACTCGACATATCACCCATTGCCACTTTCATATCATCAACAGTTTGTGCTTGATACGCTTGCTGTAATGCTGATTTCATCTGCTTCATTGTGCGCCCAAGCTCTCCATGAGCAAACACACTAGTGCTGAGTAAAATACCAATTGATAAGGTAACTAACGACTTTATCATCACATTTCCCCTTCAAATATTTTTCGACTTTTGCATCTTTATTGCTTTTAGGTTTTTATTTTGGCACCACTGCATACTCAATGCGCATGAGTGATTATCCCCAAATAAGATCACAATATGAGATTTTCAAAAGAGTAAAATCTCACAACAGCAAGTCACAGTTACATACACATAAGACTTCAATGAAATTATTTGTCTATAAAGTGTAGGTCAAATTCTGGGATAATTTCGTGACCGCGTAGACGTAAAAAGTTAAGAAATTGTTGCGGATTATGAGTTATTACTTTATCAGTACTTATTCCAACAGTATCAATCAGTTCAATTGCTGTATCTAGCCCCCCAATGTACTGACAAAAGTGAGCGTCGCTACCTGTAGTAATGTACGCGCCTTTCGCTTTAGCAATCTCAGCAATTTGATAGCAGCGCTCTTTGCTACCTACACGGCTATGCCCGTCTAAACTACTGTTATTAATTTCAATCGCCACATTGTGCTCTGCTGCACAAGAAATCACCGCCTCAAAATCGAAATCAAAACGAGGATTTCCTAAATGCCCCAACGCATCAATGCGCCCCTGTTTGATGGCATTAACTAACATTGTTGTATGTTGTTCTAATGTTGATGGATGCACAACGGGCTCATGTAAACTCCCTATCATCCAGTCCAAACGAGAGTCGACCTGTTCGGGGATATCAACATCGCCATCCTCGTTCATAATATTGGCTTCAACCCCACGAATAACAGCCACCCCTTTAATAAATCTTGGCAAGATTTTTTGATTCACAAAAAACCAAAAATGCGGTGCTCCAGGCATAGAATGAGCATGATCAGTGGTACAAAACATGGCTAAACCACTCTCTTTAGCACTACGAGCATTTTCAATTAAGGTGCTGTAAGCGTGTCCGCTCGCATAAGTATGAGTATGTGTATCGACAAGTATTTTCATTATTAGAATCCTTCCTAGTGCATTACATAAAGTGTATCAGTGTCGCCATCGGTTACCAATCAAAGCAATTATAATTCATAAAAATATCATTAACTTATAGTACAAAAATTCGGTGCTTCATCACTTTTTTCACCTTTAAACTGCAGCGAGCCTTTATTCATCTTGTTGAATTTAATTTTCGTCAAACCTACGCGTTAATGATGTAACTTCTTGTAACTTGCACTCATAGAGCGGTGTTCTTCACCTTTTCAGTGATTCATTTTGCAACCTTTCACACGTGAACAATACTTAAGCCGTTAGCCGCATTAGGACTGTTTTATGAAGAAACATCGCTATTCACTCAGTATTCACATTAGTAGCTTATTTTTGGTACTTACTAGCCTGATAGGCATTGTGCTTATCACTATTAGTTACCAACATTCACAGCATTTACTGATGGGAAGCGCTAAGGCAGTGAGTGAAGAAAACAGTCAGAAATTACAGTCTGCGTTTCAAAAGACCACAGCACCGATTTTTTCGGCGCTGGATTTTATGGCTCACAGTCGCTTTGTTGAAACTGAATCACCTATCTATGATAAACCATTTTGGCTTTCAGCCATTGAAACCACGTTTAAGCGCAACCCTCACCTCGTCGCTCTCTATTTTGGTGCGAACAATGGTGATTTTACGATGCTTCGTCCCCTTTTCACTGAACAGGAACGGAAACGATTTAACGCCCCCGACACCGCTTCGTTATTTGTTAATCGCACAAAAGTTGATGGCACCAATGATGTGTATTTTTTCAATTCTCAGCAGCAAGAAGTGGGGTTTAGAAAATCCTTGGATAACCAATTTGATCCGCGCAAACGTCCTTGGTACACCAGTGCCCAAATGGATGGAGAAATTCGTTTAACAGAGCCCTATTTTTTCTATTTTCTGCAAACCTTTGGCGTCACACTCTCAAGAACATCCATGAGTGGCAGTCATGTGGTTGGTGCTGATTTTACACTAGAATCGCTTTCTAGCAGCTTAAACAAGATGAAAGGTACTGAGCATTCCAAACTGGTACTTTTTGATAATCAATTTAGTTTACTTGGGCAACACAACACAGCACTCAATATTAAAGAACATAATACCCAGTTAGAAAAACACTTAGCGAACAGCGTTTTCGCTTCAGTGGTCAACCGTATTAGTAACAATACTATCTATGAAAATGTGCAGTTCGAAGCGGAAGAGTGGTCGGTCACGTTAACGCCGGTTTTTCTCAGTCAACATGTCCAATTAAGGCTTGCCGAAGCCGATCGTCATAAAGACTTACTCAAAGATCTCATTTCAATGCGCGATAAACAGATTACTATCGCCATCATATTGCTCTTAGTTTGTTTTGGGTTTGTTTGGTTCATTTCACAACGAATCGCCCGACCACTTAAACACCTTGTAGAACTTACGGATAATATCGCTCGGTTCGATTTCAAAAAGACGCGTTATCCAAAAACCATGATTAAAGAGTTGGGCAACCTCACCCAATCTATCCAGTTAATGGAACATACTCTCTATGATTTGCTGCGTTTATTACGTGACACGGCCTCGAATCATGAATTTGACGTATTGGCCAAAACCATCGCACAAAAAAGCTACATGATCACCAAAGCAGAAACGATCATTTTGTATGTTTATGACTATAGTCAGAATGAATTCTCAGTTGTAACAAATCACGCAATTATTCCATTTAAGATCGATCTCAATCGCTTATTGGCAGATACCCCGTGGTTACTTGCGGAATTACGACAAGGTAACACCGTTCATGTGAATCGCGACGACAATATGCTGCGTAAATATCGCGATCAGATGTACAACTCGGATATTTATCTTTTCCCTTTGCTGAATCGAGAAGGACAATTAGTCGGCGTGCTCAACCTTGGTTACGAACGAGCCATCAGTGACGATCAAAAAGACAAACACGCCTTTTTGCGTGAACTACTCAGTTTTGCAGAAATAGCAAAAGATAATATTGATAGAATTCAACAACAAAAAGACATGTTGAATGCTTTTGTCGAGCTTATCGCCTCTTCTATTGATACCAAATCCCCCTATACAGGGGGACATTGCCAACGCGTGCCCGAACTTGCCAATATGATGGCTCATGCTATCGAAGAGGATAAACAATATTTCCCTCACTTCACCATGAGTAAAGCACAATGGGAATCTCTTCACCTTGCAGCATGGCTTCATGATTGCGGCAAAGTAACCACGCCTGAATACGTCATTGATAAAGCGACTAAATTGGAAACTATTTATGATCGAATTCATGAGGTTCGCATGCGCTTTGAATTACTAAAAAAACAGGCTGAATGCGACTATTGGCAAGGATTAGCCCAAGGTGGAGAAGAATCCCAATTACGTGTGGTAATGCAGCAGACACAGCACACGTTAGATGAGGAGTTCGCTTTTGTCGCTAAATGCAATTTAGGCAGTGAAAACATGTCTCAAGACGATGTGAAACGCCTCAACAAAATTGCGCAAAGAGAGTGGCAGCGTACACTGGATGACACATTAGGTGTTTCTTGGATAGAAGCAGCAAGGGCAGGACAAGCACAGCAGACCCCAGTAATGGAGCCTTTATTGTGCGATAAAGCGGTACATTTGATTCCTTGGGTAAACGGCAATCGTCCGCAAGATGTTTGGCAACATGACTTTATACTCAAGCCTGGAAATGTTCGTTATAACCGTGGTGAATTGCATAATTTGTCGGTCCGCTCAGGAACCTTAACCGATGAGGAACGGTTTATCATCAATGACCATATTGTCCAAACTATCACTATGTTGGAAAAACTGCCCTATCCTCCTCATTTAAAAAGTGTTCCTGATATCGCAGGTAATCACCATGAACGAGTTGATGGTAAGGGTTATCCGCGAGGCTTAGATGAAGATCATCTCTCCGTTGAAGCCCGTATTATGGCTATCGCTGATGTATTTGAAGCGCTCACTTCTTCAGATAGACCTTATAAAAAAGCCAAAACCCTGAGTGAATCACTTAACATCATGACCACAATGGCCATGTCCGGCCATTTAGATCCCAAACTTTATCTTCTGTTCTTAGAGCATGAAATTTATCTCGAGTATGCATCAAGCTTTCTCGATGAAGAACAATGTGATCACATAAACAAACAGACACATATAAAAGAAGTCAAAGATTTTCTTAAAGCTCAATATTAGTACCCCAAAACGAAACGCCCCATTTTGGGGCATTTAATCTCCATAATTTTTCCCAAAATTTGATCAATTCGCGAGAAATTTGCTCTAAAAGCACCATAAGTGATCATCAAGAGTTGATGTATATCAAATAGTCGTAGACAATACGGAGATAAGTCTAATTTTATTTTTGGTAACAAAAAATAGTTGGACTTAATACTCAGCGTAAAATGACTTGTTCATATACGAACAGTTAGTGAGTATGATTGGTTTAGCTCTACGTTCAGGAGCTAAAATACCCTCGGTTTTGAATAACGCTTGTCTTTGTTGTCAATATGACCATGCAAAACAAGGGATTTGTTTGGGAGTTCTTTTGGTCAGAATCTGATTCAGCCAATGCCTAATCGATGGGTATATCGGTTTTTTCTATAGTACTAATAGAGAATACCTACTTTCTATTTGTGTATTGCGCTGCTAGGTTAGGGCGCATGCTAACTACCTCGTTTTTAAGGGAAAGATGATGGTAATACCTGAAAACAGCAGCATCGTTATTTTCGGTGCTTCGGGAGACTTGACATACCGTAAGTTGATACCGGCTTTGTATCATTTGTATGCCAGCAATCAACTGCCAAAGTCCTTTGCTATTCTCGGCGTGAGTCGCACTGAGTATAGTGACGAAACCTATCGTGAAAAGCTAAAACGCTCTATGCAAGAGCTGGAGAAAACCGAACCAGAAACGTTAGACGCTTTTTGTGAACATCTTCATTATCAGCCATTGAACACTTCAGATGTCGATGAATACAGTCATCTCGCAGGTCGCTTAGAAGAGCTTGCTGATCAATATGGTTTTGTGCAACGCAACACCCTATTCTATCTTGCTACTCCTCCTAGCCTTTATGGAGTTATTCCTGGATGTCTTGCTGCTCATAACCTTAATGATGAATCCAATGGTTGGAAACGCATCATCATCGAAAAACCATTCGGTTACGATTTAAAATCAGCGCAAGATCTCGATATCGAAATTCATCGTCACTTCGAAGAACATCAAATTTATCGTATCGACCATTACCTTGGTAAAGAAACCGTACAAAACTTACTAGTATTCCGTTTTGCTAACGGCATGTTCGAGCCACTTTGGAACCGTAACTTTATCGACTACGTAGAAATCACTGGGGCTGAGTTCCTAGGCGTAGAAGAACGTGGTGGTTATTACGATGGATCAGGTGCAGTGCGCGATATGTTCCAAAACCACTTGCTACAAGTGCTTGCCATGATGACCATGGAACCGCCAGCTGCCATCAATTCGAATTCAATTCGTAATGAAGTGAATAAAGTGCTGCAAAGCTTACAGCCACTTTCAGACGATGACCTGCGCAATAACTTAGTACTAGGTCAGTACACTGAATCAGAAGTACGTGGTCAGGCGCTAAAAAGCTACCGAGATGAACATGGTGTTGCTGATGACTCTCGTACTGAGACCTACATGGCGCTGAAAATGTTCATTAACAACTGGCGTTGGAATGGTGTTCCTTTTTACGTACGTTCAGGCAAACGATTACCAACTCGTGTGACTGAAGCGGTTATTCACTTCAAACGCACTCCTCACCCTGTCTTTGGCAAAAACGCTCCAGAGAACAAATTGGTGATACGTATCCAACCTGACGAAGGTATCTTAATGAGCTTTGGCTTAAAAGAACCTGGTGCTGGTTTTAATGCGAAAGAAGTGTCCATGGACTTCCACTACGACTCGCTCAAAGAAACGCAGATGCTCACCGCATACGAACGCTTACTGCTCGATTCTTTAAATGGTGATCCGACGCTATTTGCGCGTACTGATGCTGTAGAGGCATGTTGGAAATTCGTGCAACCGATCTTAGACTTCAAACAAGATCCTCAAGCGTTATATGGATATGCTTGCGGCACATGGGGCCCTAAAGAATCCGATGATCTACTTAAACGTGATGGTCGTGATTGGCGCTTCCCATGTAAAAACCTAACAAATACGGATTATTGCGAATTATGATAAAACCAAAAATTTTTCAATCGGCTGATAAAGTTGTTGAAAACTTAGCTGACACGCTTAAAGCGTATAGTGAACAAGGTCGCCCAGTACATATTTCTTTGTCTGGTGGTAGCACACCAAAGATGTTATTTAAACTCTTAGCAACTGACACTTACGCAAAATCCATTCAATGGAATAATCTTCATTTTTGGTGGGGTGATGAGCGTTGTGTGGCTCCAGATGATGCGGAAAGTAACTTCGGAGAAGCGAACACTTTGCTGTTTAGCCAAATCGACATCCCAGCAGAAAATATCCACCGCATCCGTGGTGAAGAAAATCCACAACAAGAAGCAGAACGTTTTGCACAAGAGATGGCCGAGGTCATTCCTTGCGAAAACGGTACCCCTGTTTTTGATTGGATCTTATTAGGCGTTGGTCCTGATGGACACACCGCCTCTCTGTTCCCAAATAAAACTGACTTTGCTGATGAGAACCTTTCTGTGGTGGCATCTCACCCAGAGTCTGGTCAGTTGCGCGTGTCAAAAACAGCAAAAGTATTGGAAGCGGCAAAACGTATTAGCTACCTTGTACTAGGTGCAGGCAAGCAAGAGATTGTTTACGAAATTCATACTACTCCAGCAGAAGAGTTACCTTACCCGGCAGCGAAAATTCAATCGAAATCGGGTGATACGGAGTGGTTTTTAGATATTGATGCAGCAGCAAAAATTGCGTGAGGAGATTATAAAATGAAAGGCGATATCGGTGTAATTGGCCTAGCAGTAATGGGTCAAAACCTTATCCTAAACATGAACGACCACGGTTTTAAAGTGGTAGCGCATAACCGTACGGCTGCGAAAGTTGATGAATTCTTAGAAGGTGCAGCAAAAGGCACTAACGTTATTGGTGCACACACGTTAGAAGAACTCGTAGAGAAACTAGAAACACCACGTAAAGTGATGCTTATGGTTCGCGCTGGCGCAGTTGTTGATACTTTCATCGAAAAATTAGTACCCCTACTAGATAAAGGTGACATCATCATTGATGGTGGTAACACTAACTACCCAGACACTAACCGTCGTGTGGCAGCTCTTCGCGAGAAAGGCATCCACTTCATCGGTACTGGCGTTTCAGGTGGTGAAGAAGGTGCTCGTTTCGGACCTTCAATTATGCCTGGCGGCGCACCTGAAGCTTGGGAAGCAGTAAAACCTATCTTCCAAGGCATCTCAGCAAAAACTGATGCTGGCGAACCTTGTTGTGATTGGGTTGGTAACGACGGTGCTGGTCACTTCGTTAAAATGGTACACAATGGCATCGAATACGGTGACATGCAGCTAATCACTGAAGCGTACCAATTCATGAAAGATGGTCTCGGCCTAAGCGCAGATGAGATGCAAGCTGTTTTTGCTGACTGGAACAAAACTGAACTAGACAGCTACCTAGTTGAAATCACTGCAGACATTCTTGGTTACAAAGATGAAGCAGGCCAACCTCTTGTAGACAGCATCCTAGATACTGCTGGTCAAAAAGGTACCGGTAAATGGACAGGCATCAACGCACTAGACATGGGTATCCCACTAACGTTGATCTCTGAGTCTGTATTCTCTCGTTGTCTATCTGCTCTGAAAGACCAACGTGTTGAAGCTGAAAAACTATTTGGCACTAAAGACACTAAAGTATCAGGCGACAAACAAGAGTGGGTTGATGCACTTCGTCAAGCACTACTTGCATCAAAAATCATCTCTTACGCGCAAGGCTTTATGCTAATGCGTGAAGCATCAAACGAAAACAACTGGGACCTAAACTACGGTAACGTAGCCCTAATGTGGCGTGGTGGCTGTATCATCCGCAGCGCATTCCTAGGCAACATTCGTGATGCATTTGCGAACAACCCAGATCTTGCATTCCTAGGTTCTGATGAATACTTCAAAGGTATCCTAGACAACTGTCAAGCAGCATGGCGTAAAGTAGCAGCGAAATCACTAGAAGTAGGCATTCCAATGCCTTGTACTACTTCTGCATTGAGCTTCCTAGACGGTTACACAACCGCTCGTCTTCCAGCAAACTTGCTTCAAGCTCAACGTGATTACTTCGGCGCACACACTTATGAACGTCTAGATCGTCCACGTGGTGAGTTCTTCCACACTAACTGGACTGGTACAGGCGGCGATACAGCGTCTACTACTTACGACGTATAATTAAAGTGTAAAGGTTTCCACCTTAGCACTACGCCTTAAAAATACATCGAAAGGAGGATGTCAACTTTGTTGGCATCCTCTATTTTCTATACGGTATCGCATAGAGGAGATGTCCATGACGTTTAATCATTTCTATTCTTTAGCTCCTGAAGTACTTGCAACGGAATTGCCAACGTATGAGCAACAAGAACAAACGCCACACGAGACGGAAACTCTTCGCCAACAATGGGTGAAACAGGCACAGGAAGAAGGTGGGTTATAATCCACCTTTTATACTGATCAAAAAAGAGCACTTGCGTGCTCTTTTTTTAATTCATGCGGATCATCATGGATAACTACTGAACTTTGAATTGCCCGACTACATTGGATAGACCGTTTGAGGTTTCTCCAAGGTTCTGACTAATACGGTCAGTATCATCCGCATTCTGATTCAATTGGCTAATTAACTGCTGAATTTCAGCCATATTACGGCTGATTTCTGACGTTACATGGCTTTGTTCCTCTGCTGAGGTTGCCATTAGCGTGTTAAGGTCATTAATCTCAATGACAGATGCTGTCATCGTGTTAAGTGACTCCATGACCTTATTCGTATTATCCGCGGTGGCTTCACAACTGCGACGAGTTGATTCCATTTTAGTGACAACACTATCTGTTGTTTGACGCAACTTACTTAACATTTCGTTAATTGTACCAGTGCTTTGCTGAGTACGGCTTGCTAGCGCGCGCACTTCATCAGCTACCACCGCAAAACCACGCCCTTGCTCTCCGGCACGTGCTGCTTCAATGGCTGCATTCAACGCAAGCAAATTGGTTTGCTCAGCAATTTCACCTATCACTTGCAGTACGCCTTCGATGCGTTTGGTATCGTCGCTCATGGCCGAAATGGTAGAAGCCATATCTGTCACGTCCGTTTCCAAATTATGGACACTGCCTACCGCTTCATTGATAACAACTTTGGATTCGCCAGCATAACTACTGGTCGTTTCCGTCATTTTAGCGGCATCAGAGGCACTCTGTGCAATCGAACCTGCCGTCGCATTCATCTCTTCAATGGCAGTAATAACCTGTTCTGTTTCAACTGTATGCGCACTTAATACTTGCACGTTCGATTTAGATTGATTGCTCAATTTTACTACCGCACCATCAATATGCGATGCCGAATCAGACACTTGAATAAACATGCCTTGTAGTTGCTCGATAAAACGGTTAATTGATTGGCTAATTTGGCCTATTTCATCGTTAGATGCGACATCCAACCGTTGGGTTAAATCGCCATTACCTTGAGATAAACCAGCCACTAGTGCTTTTAAGCGCATCAGAGGCTTAAATGCTAAATGAAGTAATGCGATACTTAATGAAATCACCACAGCCGCGCAAATCAAAAGCGCTAACGTGATTTTCCAGTTTAAAGAGGAGGTATTTTGTTGGATACGGGCGTTATCGATGTAGCCATTCAATTCCCACTCATTATTAGCAACATTGATCGTTTGACTAATCTTAGTTAGGTTATCGCCTTGCTTATTACTAAAGATAGTGGTGCCATTCTTGGAAATAAGCTCTAAATAACTGCCATCTAACGCGTACTGTTTCAGCACATTTTGAAGGGCACTTAAATCAATAACAAAGAAATCAACAGAATCATCAGGGCGGCGTTGAGAGATTGTGATGGTTGGATGTTCACCTTCCATCATCACTTGGCTTACTTTAGCTTTATTCGTTTGCTTGTCGGCAGCCGTCACATAAGGCTGAGCCTTATCGTCATCCATATTACCGGTTGAATCAAACGCGTAACCATTCACGACTTTGACAATACGAAAGAAACCGGTGGTTTTTTTTGTATCAGCGATGTCCATCATACTAAAGTTCAAACTTTTAGCGAGATTGACTTTCGTCTTCAGTTCACTCTCTAGTTTTTGGTTAACTAATTCAATGTTGTGTTTAATATTTTGTGTATCGGTCTGTTTTATATAATTGCTAATGAAATAATTAACACTTAAATACGAAACGAAGATCGTTACAGTAATAATGGCGACAATGACAAGAATTATCTTGTTCTTAAACGAAAAACTTCGCATAACACCTTATATCCTTCAAAGTGATTGACTGTTTTATTCACTACCAGAACCATAAAATCTACCGACAATAGGTACACTACACACATCCATAACGACAATGAAATATGTGCAAAAACTGACCTACCGCCAAGCTATTTACAAATTATGGGCATTCATGCAGTGCTTCTAATGACTAACGATTGGCATATTATTTTTATTTATAAAATACATGCTATTCGAGCTTGCACTCTGTTGCAATCCTAAAAGAGTATTATTCTACCTATTTTGGCCTATTTATCCGACAAAATAGAGAAAATCGCCGCGTAACTACGCTAACTAATGCTTAAAACGACAATAAAATATGCATCGTGTTGCTATTAAGTAATCGATTTAAATAGAACAAAAACGCATAGACTTCTTCGTATACCCAAATGACCTCAAAATGACCTCAAGATGCAAAATGTTTGCAATCGAGTCGTTGCCGTACTGACAACTCACACTAATATTTGTTTTGATTTAGCGACATTACTTTTATAGAGTCCAAACCACGATGTAATTTTTATTGTTATTTGCTAGACAAGTTTGCATATTAAGTGGTCGAACAAACCTAAATTTGTGGCAAGGTTGCCATTGGCTATTGCAACCTTATAAAATTCACTTTAGGTTATAGCCGTCTGAACGTCTTTACGTTTATGCATAGATTAATTTGAAGAGGTCTACTATGTTAAATCAAGCTGTGAACATTCTCGACGGTGGGATGAGTCGTGAAATCGAAAAGCGCGGAGCGCCTTTCCGTCAACCGGAATGGTCAGCGCTAGCGCTAATCGAAACCCCAGAAATTGTCCGCGATGTTCACCAAGCCTTTATTACGAGTGGAGCTCAGATTGTGACAACAAACAGTTACGCACTGGTTCCCTTTCATATTGGGGAAGAGCGCTTTCATCAAGAAGGGCAATTGCTCGCTTACCGTGCTGGTGACATGGCTCGCCAAGCAGTACAACTTACTGGTAATCAAGCGCAAGTTGCTGGTTCTTTGCCTCCTCTATTTGGTTCATACCGTGCCGACCTATTTGATGCAGAACATGTTGAAGAGATCGCTACCCCCATCATAGAAGGTTTGGCACCGCATGTTGATTTATGGCTCAATGAAACGCAAAGCCTGATTGCCGAACCCACTGCCATAAAAAATCTACTAAAAAAACTAGGTCACGCTGATAAACCGTTTTGGGTTTCTTTTACTCTAGAAGATGAACTGGTTGCAGAAGTGCCAGCGCTCCGTTCTGGAGAATCAGTCGCTGAGGCTATTAAAGCAATGGTCGAGGTTGGCGTCGACGCGATTTTATTTAACTGCTGTCAACCAGAAGTGATTGAAGCAGCATTAGTCGTCGCGAAACAAACACTCGTCGAGCTCGGCAAAGCTGATATTCCTTTAGGTGCCTATGCAAATGCCTTTGCGCCACAATCTAAAGACGCCGCGGCCAATGAAGAACTCGATGAGGTGCGAGACGATCTCACACCACCTGCTTACGTGCAGTGGGCGGAAAAGTGGCAAAAGGTAGGGGCAAGCCTTATTGGTGGCTGTTGCGGTATTGGAACGGAACACATTGCAGAGCTTAGCCGCCACTTCTCAAAATAACCGATAGAACCTCCTTTCCTTTACAAAAAAGGCGCTTCTCATTCTTGAGGAGCGCCTTTTTTACTAAGCTAGAAATCATCAGTTAAACTATTTAGTGACTCTTTAATATCCGCCAGCATAAAATGTGATCGATTGCATAATTATTAACCACACCATATGAAAAATCACACAAAATTCATATTTATCAATCATTTAATAAAACACAAACCGTTAAATGAGCTGAGATAGTGATCTCATTCATGCTTATTTGGTTGCGTTAATATGATTCGGTTAAGTCAGTTATAACACACGATTTAATGCTCAGCAGTGGTTTATATATTTATTATAAATACTAATAAAACAATTACTTATATAACGTAAACAACCTCTAACCTATAAGTGTATTTATGCAATTAAGAGAACAACTAGCGGAGCGTATTGTTGAGCGAGCGCAAAAGATCATCAAATATCCACTCAATGTTATGGATGAAACTGGCATTATTATCGCCTCGACAAATCACGCAAGAAAATATCAAAAACATGGCGGCGCGGTTCTCGCGTTAAGTGAACTTAAAGCCATAGAAATTGGCGACTCCATGCTTCCTGAATTTACCAACGCCCAACCAGGGGTTAACCTCCCTATTATGTTTAAAAATGAAGCCATCGGTGTTATTGGCATATCCGGACCTCTAAAGGAGGTTCGACCCTTTGGGGAATTGGTAAAAATGTCAGCAGAAATGGTGGTGGAATATACATCAATGGTCGAAATGACTCGCTGGAGCGAACGAAGACGTGAAGAGTTTTTGCTCGAATGTATCGATCAAACGGTTTCTCAAGATCATCTTATTGATATGGCCGCCCAGCTAAAAGTCGATATTTTTAACAAACACGCAGTCTGCATTATTGAAGCAAACAACAGTGAACATCAAAAACATATTGCTCGAGTGTTAAACACTTGGTCGCGGCAACGGCTTAAAGCAGAATATTCTCATAAAACGACATTAGTGCTATTTAAAGCATGTGATATTAAACCTGAGCAAAATACTGTTGATGATTGGCAGAGTTTGCAAATGCATTTAAAAGATGAACTACGTATTCCATACCACTGTGCATTAGGAAATATTTACGATCATCCGTACGAAATTCCCTTCGCATTTGAAAGTGCGATGGCAGTGTTAAAATCAGGGATGCGTCTCAATCCAGATGAGCGCTTTTATCAGTACAACGATTATGAAATACCGTCGTTATTCGAAGGCACATTCTCCGCGTGGCAAAAAGACAAGCTCATCGCCCAAGCCGGTCAGTTAGAATTAGCGGATCCAACCTTAATTCACACGTTACTCATTTGGTTCGAGCACGATTGTGATGTAAAACAGACCTCAGAACATCTTTATATCCATCCCAACACCCTCCGCTATAGACTGAAGCGAGTGGAAGATATCTGTGATATTAATTTGCATCACTATAAAGATGTTTGTCGGCTCTACTTCAGTTTAATTTTGTAGGCAAAATATACAGATTTTTAACGTAGATAACTATAGTTACAAATCAGAACCTAGCCTCAAAGAGAATACTGTCTTGCGCCAACATCATTTCAAGGTGACTTGGGGGTATGTAAGCATGAATTCGGTTTGAAAACCAAGCCGCGCAAGTACGCGGCTCTGCTCATGGCTAATCAAGTAACAGGAGCGGGGTTAAATACAGCTAGCGCATTGTGCAATCCCCACTTATCTGAATAGGTTAATTGCCGACCGCTCGCGACTTTCAAAATGGTATGGAAGATCTCCCAGCCTTTTTCTTCAATACTATGTTCACCTGTCGCGACGGTACCTGCATTGATATCCATTAAATCAAACCAACGGCGCGCTAACGAATTTCGCGTTGCCACTTTGATAACGGGTACGGCATCTAACCCATACGGTGTACCACGTCCTGTGGTAAACACTTGCACCGTAATTCCAGAAGAAAGTTGCTGAGTACCACAGACAAAATCACTCGCGGGTGTTGCCGCAAAGATCAACCCTTTTTGGGTGGGGCGCTGACCCGGGGAAAGAACCTCCACAATCGCACTACTGCCAGATTTTGCGATAGAACCCAGAGCCTTCTCAACCACGTTCGCTAAACCGCCCCGTTTATTCCCTGGTGAAGGATTTTCCCGGCGATCAGTTTGCCCAAGACTGAGGTAATCATCGTACCATTTCATCTCCTCTTTCAGTCGTTCTCCGACCTGCTGGTCACGACAACGAGGCCCTAATAGATGCACAGCATCACGTACTTCAGTAACTTCGGAAAACATGACTGTCGCACCACAGCGAACCAGTAGATCACTCGCATACCCAACTGATGGGTTTGCGGTCACTCCCGAAAAGGCATCACTACCGCCGCATTGCACGCCGACGACCAAATCAGAAACCGGACAAGGTTCGCGGCAACGTTGATTGAGCTTATCTAAGTGGGTTCGTGCCGTTTCGAGAATGTCATGAACCATCGATTGAAACCCGACATGTTCTTCACTTTGTAAAGTAATGATACTGGCATCATCAATATTGATGCGTTGATCAGAGTCAGTGCCGAGCAGTAGCTTATCCGGTGTCAGTTTTTCACAACCGAGCCCGACAACGAGTACTTCACCACCAAAATTCGGGTTCATCGCTAGGTTATGAATGGTCCGTATTGGCACCACAGAAGCTGGCGCATTAATCGCGACTCCACAACCATATAAGTGATTCAACCCCACCACCCCATCCACATTCGGATAATGAGGTAACAGTTCACGTCGAATCATATCGACCATGTAATCAACGACGCCCGCAACACAGTGCACACTGGTGGTAATGCCAAGCAGGTTTTTGGTTCCGGCGCTGCCATCAGGATTTCGGTACCCCATGAAAGTGTACCCAACCAGTTCAGGCAATGGTTCCGGAACCTTCGTTGCTATAGGGATGGATGTCAAAGGAGGCGCTTCCGGTAAATCCACGACAAATTGGCTGATCCAATGACCCGTCTTTAATGGTTGATTAGCATAACCAATCACTTCGCCGTAACGACGTATCGCTTCTCCTTGCTCAATGGGCTCCAACGCCACTTTATGCCCTTCTGGAATATCTTCCTCAAGAATGAGGCCTGGGTATAGTTCTGTTCCTTTGGGTAACCCACCATCAGTCACAACAATAGCAACGTTGTCATCTGGGTGAACTTTTATATATTTGGGGGATTCAGTTTTCATAGGCAGAGGCTTATTGTTATTGAATTAACTATAAAATTACCGAATTACCCGATAAATAGCATCAGTACTTATCTCAATAATACCGCCTATTTTTTAGCCTTATCTTGTACAAACAGACAACAAACCAAATCTAAATCACACCATCCCTTGCATGTTGCAATATTAGCCTGTCATTAGTTTTTATAATGCAAAATTAATACAGACCAATAGTAAATCATCAACTTATGTCACGTAATTTATCGCAAATTCTGGTTATTCCCTAAACACAATATGAACAGAGTATAAACTGACAAACACCATGAAATGGATAATAAAGTAGCATATTAAGTGATGTATATTTAGATAAATATGTTGTTATAAACATACATTTATCATTATTTACTAAAAACAAAATCAATGAGTTATTAAAAATTAAAAATATTATTAACCAAAATCAAAGTTGAGATGCAGTGTTTCATGTAGCTTGCTCGCCATATTAATTATAAGTCTATAGAGCCACCTGATAGGAACAACCATGCTTCTTTTATACAAGAACAAAACGGTCGGTTTTCAATTGCGAGTCATCATGACTGCGTGCTTGTTAATCGCCTTTTCAGCTATTGCAGCTTTGGTTTACCAAAATGCATCCGATGTATTGCTGAACTCGACCTTGAAAGAACAACAATCTCGAGTGGAAGCTCTTGCAAAGAGTATCTCTAGTCAATTCGACGCATATTTATCAAATAGCCGCACACTGGAATCTACTTTTCGTAATGGCTATTTGCATGGACTCACTCGCGCTAATTCTACTGTTCATTTTGCAGGGCACGATATTCGTGATCTTACTGTGGATGGACAAAGTTTAATTGGCCAATTTTCACTCGTCGATCGTTTCTCTCATGACACCGGAGCAGTAGCCACATTATTTGCGCCGGTAGGTAACGATTGGCTACGCGTTTCAACCTCATTGAAGAAAAACAGTGGTGAACGAGCAGTAGGCACCTTTTTAGGTACAAACCACCCAGGCTATCAAAAATTGATGCAAGGGCAGCCTTACTATGCTGCCGTTGACTTATTTGGCGTACGTTACATCACTTACTATGCGCCAATTACGAACCGACGTGGCCGAATTATCGCGATTTCATTTGTTGGGGTGCCCGTTGAAAAAGCGGCTCAAGATACCTTTGAAGCATTAAGCCAAGTGAAATGGGGTAAAACTGGTTATAGTATTGTGGTTGACAACGATGCTCATAACCTTGGTCATTACTTACTGCACCCAACCTATACAGAAAAAGACCCTTCGATAATTTCACAAGCAGATGCCGTAGGGGGACATCCATACAAGACTATTTTTGAACATGATAAAGGTACCATCATTTACAAGTTCAAAAATGAACAGTATTCCGGTGATAAATACCTTGTATATGCAACAGTTCCAGGTTGGAACTGGAAATTATTAGGTGGCACTTTTATTGACGAGGTCACCCAAGCCAGTCGTGATTTACTGACTCAAATTGTCATCGCATCTCTGATTGTGGGTGCTGTTACGCTTGTCATTATTTCACTATTTATCGCCAAAACGACCAAACCATTACATAAAGTATCTAGCTACATGGAACGCTTAGGAAATGGCGAAGTAAGCCTAGATATACGCAGTGGCGACACACGCTCAGCGAATGAAATGGTTCGCTTACATAACAGTGTTGCTTCAATGGCAAACCGCTTAAGTGAATTGGTTTCAGACATTCAATCTTCCAGTAATCAGGTGCAAGCCCATTCTGATAGCGTGATGAGTGATGCGACCAATAATCTGGCCCAAGCAGATTTGCAACAAAGTCAGATTGAGCAAGTCGTTACGGCCATTGAAGAGATGGCCACATCGGCTCAATCAGTGGCACAGCAAGTGGAAGCCATCGCAAGTAACGTACGTGAAGCTGACATAAGCACCCAATCTGGCTTATCAATGGTTGAGGAAGTGTGTGTCGATGTTGCTCAGCTTAACGATCAATTAGATCAATCAGCACAAGCCATCCAGCAAGTCAGTACCGACAGTGCGAGCATCCAAACCGTAACCAAAATGATTGATGAAATTGCAGAACAAACCAACCTACTAGCCTTAAATGCTGCCATTGAAGCGGCTCGGGCAGGAGAGCAAGGCCGAGGGTTTGCCGTCGTCGCTGATGAGGTGAGAACCTTAGCACATCGTACTCAAGTTTCCGTTAAAGATGTGGTCGATATTATAGAGAAACTAAAGCATTCGACGAGTAACGCCGTTGAGCTCATGCATCAAAGCCAAGCGAATTCCAATCGAGTGTTGCAACGTGCTCAAGAGGCAGGTTCATCATTAGAATCTATCGCGGGTCAAGTGCGCGATATTGCCAGTCAATCGGATACCATTGCAGCGACGGCAGAAGAGCAAGCACAAGTTTCTCACCAAGTCGCATCCAGTGCTGCAGAAATCAGTGAACTCAACAGCCAAACTCGTGAGGTAAGTGCTCAGACAAAACGCAGTGCCTCAGAGCTTTCTGAGCAAGCAATACATCTAAAAGCACAAATGGATTATTTCCATTAACTACAAAAAGCCAAACGAGAACACAGGATTGTGTTCTCGTTATTTATTGACGAGCTCAATTCCATCAAGAGACAAATTGTTGGTCGATTAAACCAGCCACACGCTTAACTAAACTTTAAATTGAGTAACGCGCTGCAGCATATTTCTCGCAATATTGGTCACTAAATTGCCCGAATCGGACACTGATGTCGCGGCACTGCGTGATTGGTCAATTAACTGACGTAAATCATCAACACTAGTATGAACGGCTTGAACTACTGATGCCTGCTCTTCTGTGGCTGTCGCTACCTGCAAATTCATCTCTTGCACCCGCCCGACTAAATGTTGAATGCGAGAAAAAGCTTCGCTGACTTTATCTGTCATATCAACGGATTCGGCCATCAATTCACTGCCTTGTGTCATGGCTTGCTGCGTTTCTTTCACCCCATCGATCAAGCCACCCACCATAGATTGAATATCTTCTGTCGATGCCTGAGTTCGCTGGGCGAGCGTTCTTACTTCATCGGCAACAACAGCAAAGCCACGCCCTTGCTCTCCTGCCCGAGCCGCTTCAATGGCAGCGTTAAGCGCAAGAAGGTTGGTTTGATCAGCAATACCACTAATAATATCGAGTACCGCGGTTATCTTATCGGTATCCGAAGCTAGCGAAGCGATACGATCAGTTGCTGAATTTACGCTCGTAGACAACTTATTGTTAAGTGAGCGGTTTGAATCAATCAGTGTCTTCCCATCAAGCGCAGCTTGTCTGGCATCTTCACTTTCTGCCGAGGTATTTTGGGCATTCGATGAGATTTCTTGTACGGACACGTTGATTTGCTCGAATGAACTAAATAGTAACCCTAAGTGTTCTTCCTGATTACGCCCTATTTCTAGCGTCTGTCGCGACACACTTTGCAGTGTTTCACTATCTCTGTGTAACTCTTCGACATCATGAACAACATGACGAATCAGCCCCTGCAATTGATCTAGTAATTGGTTCATACTTTGACTGAGCATTCCTAGTTCATTTTGGCTTTCGACAGGTAATCGGGTGACTAAGTCACCTTTGCCCTTAACAATATCGTCGACCAGCTTTTGAATCGCTCCAATCGCAGAAGAAATAGAATTAGGAATAATAAACAGTAGAACCAAACCCAGCACAACGGAGGCGACCGAAATGATCATCGTCCACATCTCTTTTTGACTGGCCAACATCACAGATTGAGTATGAATCTGTTTGGCGCGCTCACCCAACATTTCACCCGCAATATCATACATATCACGTAAAGCATCGAACTGTATTTCTGAGTTTTTAAACCTTTCACGGACTACCTGCCGCCCTTCTGTATCGACTTGTTCAAACACTAGTAATGCAGAAGAGTGCCATCGATCGTACTGAGATTTGAACCCATTCAATTTGTTGGTGATATCGGGATACAGTGCCATTAAACTCAAGTATTGATTCATTCGTTCGAGCGCTTGCTGAGCATTTTCATCAAATGATATTTTTGCATCTTTAATGACTTCGCTACCGAAAATAATTGAGTCTTGCTGTGCTTTAAGCGCTTGATATAGATCGCGATCCGCATTAATCACAGCGCTTTGGGCAACTAACAAACGAGTCGCGAACAAGTCAACATTCTCGTTTAAGTGCTTAACCGCTAAAAAATTAATGATACTGACCACGAGTAACAACGCAGTCAGCATAAAAATCGCCAGACCTATCCGAGCTCGAATCGTGAGTGCTTTTAACATGTCAACGATATCCTTATTGTGTCATCAATATTGACCTGGCCAGACATGAACTATTCTTTTTATAATAGATACCCACGATGATAGATGGCCATTAAAGCCCTGATTAAGCTTGACCAGTACTCATTGATGACGCTCTGAATCCTACATTAGACGACATCTGGGTATAGTTAATATATTAGTAATGAAGTCATCAATTACCACCTCTTAGGCAATTAAAAATATAAAAAAAGGGATAAACCGTTAGGCTTATCCCCTCATACATTGTACTTACTTTACGAACAACTCATCTCAACTAACGATTTACCGATCAGTTGCTCAACACGTTTGTCACAACCATCGCCAAAATGTTGTTCTGATAATTTATACAAACGTTCCAGCTCATTATGAGCAAAATCATTGGCTCGTTCCGCGGTAACAATATGATGAAATAACAATCGTAAAATAGCGGTAAACTCTGAGTTCTTTAACGCATTGTTCCAGCTCACTGCAAATTTCTCTAGATCATGATCGAAATCCAAATGAGTAATCATCATTTTAAAAATGCGACCATCGAGAGCAGACGCGAAGTCTGTTTTTTTAGGGAAATGGTGGCTAATACCAGTGCGCGACACGCCAGTCTGTTGACTCAACGTGGTATATGACATTTTGTCATACCCCAGTCGAATAAGCTGATCTACGACGGCATCCATGATCTTCTGAATTGTCACTTCAGTATCTTCTTTACTACGCTTTGGCATCTTAAGGGCTCTACTTAAATATCTCTAAAACATTACCATTCAAAAATATGATAAACACTTAACTCCTATGCATATTTGTAGTCAATATGGAGATATCGATTATGCGCTCAGTTACACACAACAGCCCATTTTTCTAATAAGTGTTACAAAAATATCAATAAATGTGCTTGATTCATTCGCATTTTTAGCGAAGTTAACTGCGTACTTTGTTAGCTCACTCGATAATTGAACCATTTAACTAGATTATTATTGTGCAGGAGTAGCACATGCAATTTGTTACACATGTAACTGGTGCAAATATATCGGTTTCAAGTGTATCAATACATTGATAAATCTCACATTATAAGAAACTAGTGGCCTATATTAGGCAACTTTTTGCCTTATACCGCAAGATTAAGGGATGTTGATTGCAGCAACATCTCAAAATCACATTAGCATTGAATTTGAACGGAATGTTGAATAAAAGTAATCGGTCAATCAATGTCCGCACCCCATACCAATTATGACCGGTTATGCATTTTTACGCTTAAATGAAATACTCATTCAATGAAGAAAATCGTTGTTAGTATTATGTTTGGCAAGTGAACTCAAGAGCGGTAAAATAACCCTGTTATTTATAAGAGGATTAAGAGATGAGTAACGAAAGCTACGTAGAAGAAGAAGTATGTGAAGCGTGTGGTTGCGCGGGTGAAATGGGCTATGTCATTGGTGAAGGTGATGAAATCGCTGAAGTGTCTATTTTCGCTAACGAATTTGCCGCCTTACATGCAGAACTGGATAAATATGTTGTTCTTGCCAAGCAAGTCAATGAAAACGTTAAATACGAAGTATCGCCACTAGCAGAAGATGCAACTGAATTACACGCTCGGTTTCAGTTTGAAGTGAGTGCTGAAAAAATCATCTTTGAATTAAAAACACGCTCTCTTACCAAATAAGATGACAGTTGCTGCGGTATACTCAATCACCGCACCCGGAGAATGTCCCTTATTTCTCTGTTTTAAATAAGCGAGTCGTTGACTCGCTTATCGATATCGATCTACCGTTTTTCTTTGCTCATTTCATCAAGCACGCTAGTATGAGTCTGTTTATTTAGTTATTGATGAGTTTAAGTATGCTTAAAGCGTTTCTTATTAGTGCCGTTCTAATATTCAGTACTCACGCCTCTGCTGTGCCGCTGGATATCTATCACATACTCAACTTTCTCGATAATTACGGTAATTTGGATCTGCGTAATAAGCCCTACACAAGCTTACCAGATAGCTTAGATGTGAAAGGGAATGTCAATATTAGTAAGACCAATATCAAGAGCTTACCTAATGGTATGAAAATTAATGGCAGCCTTGATGCTTCTCATAGCAACTTAGTCAAAATTCCTCGCGGCACTTACATTCGGGGTTACGCGAATTTGATGGCGAGTAAAATCACTAATTGGCCGCGTGGGATTCAAGTTGGTGGATACATCAACTTAGCAGATACTCCTCTCGTAAAATTACCACCTCGATTTCGAGTTAAAGGGGATCTGAGCGTAGTAAGAACCCCACTGGCAGAATTACCAGAAGGATTAATCGTTGAGGGAAACCTTTACATTGGCGGTTCAAAAATCACTAAATTCCCTGATACTATGACAGTCAAAGGCAATATCTATTTAGGTGGTAATCGTGTGACTCATTGGCCCAAAAATCTAACGTTAGGCGGAGCGGTCGCACCTTAATAGTCCATACCACCAGCAACAAAAAAGAGGCAATGCCTCTTTTTTTGTTGTGTATATCATCAGATGTTGACTAATTAACTGTGGTTACGTACCGGATTGGCGTAACTATCGAGTAAAAACTGGTGGGCATCTGGAGGCAATTGTGCCAATTTATTCGCTAACGTTGCTTTGATCTCCGGTGTAATATCGTCACTCTCAACACCAGCCGCTAACTTATTGATCGGATACAATTTGTAGTGATCGTGAATTTGACGGTCTATCTCTTCGGCTAATTCATCTGGTGTGCTAAACGGCTGCTCAATCACATCGCCGAATGACACATGGATACGGCCTTTATTACCAATAATACCTTGAATAATACTTTCGATATCTTCAAATTCACTTTTTTCGTATTCGCCTTTCGTGGCTTTTTCATACAGTTCACGTGCTTTAGCAATGTCGCATGGATCGTTCTCATAGGAGATCGATACAGGGACAATTTTTAGCAAACGAATATAATCTGAAAACTCCACCTTTTGCTTACGACCTTCCACATGAAACATTTTCAGAATAGCGGGATCAGTATAATCATTACCATCTTTCGCTCTCCCCTCGCGCTGAGCGATCCAAATGGAATTATTCGTCTCTAACGAGTGCTTGATGTAGGCAGATAGCGTCCCGAGAGCCTTCATCATTTCACGCGGACCTTTTGCCGAGCGCTTAACAATAAAGCTTTTGTTCAGTTTCATTAACTCCGTTGCACATGGCTTACGTAACAGGTTATCACCAATCGCGATACGGACAGTACGATGACCGTGGATGTACAACCCATAGTTGACCAACGCAGGATCCATAGCAATATCACGATGGTTAGAGATAAACAAATAAGCGCAATTTTTGTCTAATTTATCTAAACCACTGTATGTCACACCTTTTGAAGTCTTCGCCAGGCTGAGATCCATGTACTTTTTGACTTCCATTTGAATCGCTTCAACGGTAGTCAATTTCGCCCATTTAAATTTAAGATATGCTTTAATGAATGGACTCATTAAAGATTTAACCCAACCGGGTTGGTGTTCGAAACGATGTTGTAATATTGCAGAGATAAACTCTTCATCGTTAATCAACCTGCTAATTGCTGCAGGAATTTCATCGTCATGGTAGGGACGAATCTCTAAAAAAGGATCTGTTGTCGTTGTCATTGTATTGTACATCAAATAAAAAGCAGGCTTATTCTACGCATACTCGCTATTTCTCGCAGCTATCATAAGCACATAATTCATCAGGTCAGACCAGATAATACATCAGTATCCGACAAAGTTGGCTTTTATCAGCAGAAACGGTAATCTTAGCGCCCTTACATCCATGAGGTACTCTATGAACTACGCGATTTCATCCGACGCACGCCACATCTCATCACTTGAGACTACAGCTCGTAAACGAGCCATCAAACACAGCTTGATTCACGTAGAGCAAGGGTTGGCTCTTTGTCGTTTGGGAAAAATCGAGTATGCCATTGAACCGGGCCAAACCTTTTGGATTCCAATCGAATGTCTTAATGCACTGACATTCTTTCCCAATACCCAGATTATCCGAATCGATTTTTCTGTTCGACTACAAGAGTGCTTTCCTCGTCAAGCAGGATTTGTCACTCTAACCGCTCTCGCTGCTGCCGTACTTCAGCGCTTAAAAACGACTGAGCGAGACAACACGATTTATTCTCATCTCTCACAGATATTAAAAGCTGAAGTGCTTGATCTCGTTCCTAACTGTCCAGTTAGCGAACTAACCCAGCAAATCACATCTTGGAAGCCAAATCACCCTAGCGATTTGAGCCAAGAACAGCACATGGTATTACTTGTGAGAGAAGCAATCAAACGCCATCAAAGCGGAACCTCAATTAATTCTATCATTTCTGATTTATTTCAAGGCGATAAGGATCGATTTTCTCAGTGGTCAAAAGTGATTGCAGATATGACTTGGTAAGGGCGGAATGACTTTTATAATATGTAACGCCATGATGTCGATGCCGTTACATATCCCCAAGTCACCTTAATAGACAGGTTCAAATATCGTCCTTAACGTTTTCATCTTATTCGGAATATCTTCCAGTGCAACATTACCAAAACCCAGCACTGCACCTTTCCAACCTCGTTGTTTCGAAGATAGCGAATCATAATATGACATAGGACGTATTATGATGCCCTCGTTTTCAGCTAATTGAGCCCAATGATGTTCATCAATACCTTGCCACCAGCGCAAAGTAATATGTAATCCCGCCGCCTGACTACATATTTCAACGTCATTGCCCCAGAGCTCTTTGATGTTCTGTACCATTAATTGGTATTTTTGCTCATATAGACGGCGCATACGTCGAATATGTCTTACCAGAGAACCATCACGGATAAAATCAGCTAATGCTGCTTGTAAATGTGTGGGGGAATCTCCGCTTAAAGCGGCTTTAAACGCGACGCAAGACGACACTAACTGATTAGGGACGACCATATAGCCCAAACGCAATCCATTGAACATCACTTTACTAAATGAGCCGACGTAAATGATCTGGCTATCTTGCCCCATTTTACCCGCCAAGCCTTGCATACTGGTATAAGGCCGATGAGCAAACTGAAACTCGCTGTCATAATCATCTTCAATGATGTAACGATTATTTGTCACCGCCCAATTGATCAATTCTAACCGCTGCTCTGTGTTCAAACTGGTGCCCATCGGATATTGATTACTTGGCGTGATATACAGTAGCTTAGCTGACATTGATTGAATGGATTCAATATCTAATCCAGTAAAAGGGGCAACATTTACAGGTTGATACTGATACCCTAATACATCGATAACCCCTTTCATACGTGCATACCCTGGACATTCCATCGCAATCTGGTCGCCTTTATCTTGCGTTGCCAACAGCGCAATTGAGAGCGCTTGTTGTGCCCCTGAGGTAATAATAATCCTACTGGCATCACAACACACTGAGCGGCTGCTCGCCAAATACTGAGTTAACGCCTCCCTCAGCTCTAACCATCCCTGCTCATCATGAAATCCCATTAATGTTGGACGTGGAAGATGACAATTAACAATCGCTTGCCATTGTCGATAGGGAAACGTCGAAAAATCAGCTACACCAGGAGAAAAAGCTTGGTTGGTAATATTAGCCGATACATTTTTCGGGTCATAATCTGACGTACCCGAGGGAGCGACACTCTGGGCTGGGAAATAGTGCTCCGGAAGTTTTACAGCCACGTAATATCCAGATCCGCGGCGACTTTCTATGTATCCCTCTGCGACCAACTGCTCATAAGCATGGATGACCGTATTTCTACTGACTCCCAACTCTAAGGCAAGTTTTCGTGTTGAAGGTAATTGATTATTTTTCTTCCAAAGATTAGCGACAATCTTACTGCGGATGGCATGAAATAATCGCTCACTACGACTTCCCTCTCCTACCGATAAATCGATATCTCCCGAATCTATCAACATCATAACTGGATCTTATTTTTTCCCTAAATTGGATCTTAACACCATACCAATTTAAGTCTAAATTAGCATCACTAACAATGTGAGGATATCAATATGTACAACACTTCCAATACGCAAATGCCATTGGAGCAAATTCATCAGTTATTAAAACAAAGAAACTTTGCGACGTTAGTTTCTACCGATCTCCAAGCGACCCACCTTCCTTTGTCGTTCACCGCCCAAAATCAATTGGGCCTCTTAACAGGTCATCTAGCTAAAGCAAATCCACACTGGAAAAAATTAAATAACCAACGCGTGTTAACGATTTTTAACGGACCTGACAGCTATATATCTCCTACGTGGTACCACACCAGACCCAGTGTTCCCACCTGGAATTACGTCACGGTGCATGCCTACGGAAAAGTAGAGATTGTTGAACCCACACTAATGCTGGAAGATTTAAACTGTCTCATTGAACAACACGATCCGCAATTACTGAAAACGAATGACTGCATCACAGACGAGTTAAAACATAGGCTAATGGACGCCATAGTAGGGATAAGAATTCACATTGAGCATTTAGAAGGAAAAGAACAGTTAGGACAACATCGTAGCGAAAGGGACCAAGCTGCAGTGCTGACAGCTCTGGGCGCTCAACAAACGCCCCACGCCAATGACATGTGTCGATATTTAAAGCATCGCTGGCCATCTAACGTTTGAAAAAACATCTACCAAACAAATATACCCAAATAACGATATTATAACTATATGGTTTGTCGATAAAATATTACCAATTCATCAATATATCTGGTTTAATCTCTTCCTTATAAAACGTCATTCGGTCATAAGGATTATTATGTTGTTCGAGTTGCCTATTTTTCGCAAGATTGTCGCTATCGATGCGATGGCCATCATTGCTCTTTTGGCTCATTACGGGTTGGCAGACACCCCATTTTCAATTTCAACCTATTTTGCCTGCCTATTTGTATTTATCGCTATCAGTGGTTTTACTCTTTATCATTCAGTGGCTTCCGTGTTGCAGCAAGTACAGTTAAAGTTGCAACAATCTCTACCCAACCAGCGCAGTCAGTATTCTGATGCGGTTTCCCCTAGCCGTTTATTTACAAAACTTGAACAATTAATTGAGAGACAAGCACAACAAGCCCAGCAAATTAATCTATTAACAGAAGAAAAGCGCCAGTGGCAAGAGGCTATTGCTCAAACTAAAAACCATCATGAGAAACTCTCTGAGCAAACGAGCACGTCGTTAAGTAATACACTTCAAACATTCGAACACCTTCAACAAGACATGGGGTCACTTTTCGACATCGTACAAACTACACAAGAGCATTCAAGCGTCGTACATAATGATATTCTTGGCGCTTGTGCAAACTTAGAAGCATCAGCAAAAGCAACCAAAGATGATGCGGATTTTATCAATCAATTCAAAGGTCAGTTAGCTGAGCTCGCACAAAGTGTCTCCACGATTAATGCCTTAGCGTTAGAGATAAACGAAATTTCAGATCAAACGAATTTGCTGGCATTAAATGCTGCAATCGAGGCAGCAAGAGCAGGCGAAAAAGGCCGAGGCTTTGCCGTTGTAGCAGATGAAGTTCGTAACCTAGCAACACGGGCTCGCACTTCTAGCTCCAAGATTGAGCAGAGCATAGAGATGGTGATTGAACACGCAAATACTTCAGCAAAAGCAGTAGAGCGTATCAGTTCACATGTTGATCAAGCCGTCATCTATACCAACGCGGAAAAAGAATCGATGAATGGTATTAGTCAACGCTTGGCAGGCGTCTGCCAACAAATTAACCAAATAGCAGCGCTAACGACTAAGCAAGAACAAATGGTCTCAGCCGCCCACCGTCAATTAATTTGATTGTCAAAAATAAGCTCATTTTTTGCCGAGTTAGTCAAATAACTCGGCTTCATCTATCACCATTAACATTATTTTTATGCCTGCGATATATTCATAAAAACAATACATTAATACCTATTAATTAAAAATTAAAAACTGATACCTTCATCCAAATAATACTTATTTGTTAAAGATTCAAAATACCATTCATATCTTCTTTTTTATTACCTATTTTTAACTTATAGTAGATTCCTATATTGAAAATCAGAGTGTTAACAAAATAATAATTCAGCCAACTTCTTTTTTAAGCGCCATAGAAAACCGCTTATATATTTTTTATCCCATTGATAACTAGCGTTTTTTTAATTCTATTACTAGAATTGTTAATTCATGATTCAGCTAAACGAAAAGATGTCAGTAATGATCATTAAAAAGCTATTTTCACCATGTTCTATTATGTTAGTTATTTATTGTGGCTTTTTCTCCACAATAGCTAACGCTAACGATTGGTACTCACAGAATGACGATAAACAACATACTGGTGCATCTTTTGTTATTGGTGCAGCGTCTGAAGTTTATTTTGATAATTTAATATACAGTAACGCGACTTGTATGACGGTAGGGCTTGCGAAAGAAGTGCGCGATCAAATAGCCTATCATGGCTTTAGCAAAAGTGATTTAGGTTACGACGCTGTAGGTTGTATCACAGGTACGCTTCTATCTCGCTTTGTAATGCGAGGCTTGTCTCTTTCAGCAAGTGGTAACAGCTTTGCCTTAAACTATACCGCTAAATTCTAGACCGTTATAACCAGCCCTCTATCACCAGTCCAATTACGGTGAAAAGATATGCCGCAATTGAGTTTAACCTGTACTCGTTGATGACTCGCTGAATCCTGTTTAGTGAAGTCATTGAGACATAAGCCCTTTTGATGATTCAAAGGGCTTTTTCATCCAAGCTTCAGGATTTATTCACTCTCTATCGTGATATTCGTTTTAGGGATACAACAGCACGCTAATGCAAACCCTTGCTCTCGCTCTTTAGCCGTTAAAGCAGGCACATCGGGTTGGGAAACGTCACCACTTTTCACCTTAACACGGCACGCACCACAAAAACCTGCACGGCAACTATGTGCAATAGCAACCCCTTCTTTTTCGGCTTGTTCTAATAAGGTGTCTTGGTTGTTTCCTTTAAAAACAGTACCGTTCACTTCAAGTGATATTTCCGCTAATGGCTCATCCGCTTCTATCTGGATACCAAATGATTCTTGATGATAAGACTCTTCCGGAACCCCTTGTTTTAAAATTAAATTTTTCGCTTTTTGCATGAAGCCATCCGGCCCACAAACAAAAACTTGGCGACGTGTAATCTCTGGAATTTGTTTGATATGAGATAAGGAAAGACGCCCTTTTAATCCAAACCAATCAACGGGAGGCTGGGTTAAACATAACCGTACAGATAATCCAGGAAATTGATGATTGAGTTGCTCTAGCTCTTCTCGGCATGGAATGTCTTCTTCACTGCGACACTGATGGTAAAATACCACATCGCTGAGTTGGTTGTTATCCGCTAAAAAGCGCAAAATAGACAACATTGGCGTGACACCACTTCCTGCCGAAAGCAATAACATCGGCTCATGACTTTGCTCGATTTTTAAATGAAACTGCCCATCTGGAGCCTGACCTATTAAACGATCACCGACATGAACATGATCAACTAACCAATTCGATACCTTGCCGCCTCCGACTCGTTTCACCGATATGGCTAAACGCCCTGGGCGCGATGGGCTTGATGATAACGTGTAGTACCGCACTAACGATTGACCATCAATTTGCACTTCAATCGGCAAGTACTGCTCAGGCAGATAATCTGGCGCAAATTCACCACCAATTTCAAACCACAAGGTCACAAAGTCACGCGCCATCTCTTCGCGATCAACACATGTTAAACGGAAATTCACTTGCCCATTATCAGCGTAATACTCCGGCTCTGTTTTATACTCGAGTACTTCGATAGGGTCATCAACGGAAATAATACCTTCATTTTTTGCGACAAGGTTTTGCCCAAAATAGACACCGCCAGTTTCATCAGCACGAAATTTTGCCAACGTTTTTAATGGTTCTTTGCTCGTACGGAAATCGCCAGTAGCCACATCAACAGTCGTTAAAATACAGCGCTGGCAAGGCTTAACAGATTCAAACTCTACCTCGCCAATACGAATTCGTTTCCAAGTATCTTCAACAAAAGGCTCTGCCCCGCTGACGACCAAGTTTGTTCGAAATTGATCCATCACGTGAGATTCAGAACTGCGCTTATTAAGTTCGTCAAGAGACTCCTGGCTGATAACCAGCACCGGGTAACCATCAGCAAAACTGACATTATGGCCTACTTTTTCGCGATGACGATTGGATTGCTCACCAGTAAACAAGAGCGTAACGGTTATTCCTAATAAATCGCTAAACCATTGATCAGCTTCTGAAGTGGTTGTGTAAGCCGAGAACGAGTCTTTCCACACAGTCGCGGCAACTTCCTCACGAACCATATCTCGATAACGTAAAGTAAGCGGTGCCTGATCTGGTGCAGAAAAAATTAAACCTTCGGGGGTAAGTACGGAAGTCACTTTAACCATTTGGGGATATTTTCGCGCGGTGATCATCTCACCACTGGGTGTAGCGACCATAAAACGCCGGTCAAATGTTAATCCTTGAAATTCTACCCAAGCTTGAGATAAAGACACACCACCAAGTGATTTAACAGGATAAACATTGATTTGTGCAAGTGTAGCTAACGACATTACCTTCCCTTATTCTTCTAATTAGATTTCCACGATAACAGTACGATGAACCATCACATCGCGCCAAGATGATATCAGAGCGATGAACGCATTTTCATGAGTAAATTAAAATAAGTGCATATGTTAACTCATTGCAAAAGAAATGAGTGCAATCGTTTTCCTTTTCCTCTATCATCCTGTCGCCTAAGCATAAGCATTTGTGTTTCTGCACAATGTTTATTCTAGGCTCTCGTATTCAAATTATTTTCAGGTGGGAGCAATCTATGACAACTTTAACGATCACTCGTCCAGACGACTGGCACGTTCATCTTCGCGATGGAGAGGTACTCGTCAATACGGTACGCGATATTAGTCGCTACAACGGACGCGCGTTAATCATGCCAAATATCGTACCTCCCGTTACCAATACTGAACACGCTAAAGCCTACCGCGATCGGATCATGGCCCAAGAACCTTCCCCTCAATTCCAGCCACAAATGACGCTCTACCTTACAGATAACACCACTCCAGATGATATCCGTGAAGCGAAAGCCTCTGGTTTTGTTGTTGGTTGTAAACTCTACCCAGCGGGCGCAACGACTAACTCTGATTCTGGTGTTACTGATATCAAAAACATCTACCCGGTGTTTCGCGCCATGCAAGAGGAAGGGCTATTACTGTTAGTTCACGGCGAAGTCACCACCAGCGATATCGATATTTTTGATCGTGAGAAGAAATTCCTCGAAACCGTTCTCGCTCCAATTGTAGCGGCGTTTCCCGATTTGAAAGTGGTACTCGAGCACATCACCACTGCAGAAGCGGTTAATTTTGTGAAGAGCGGTAATGAAAACTTGGCGGCCACTATTACCGCTCACCATCTGTTGTTTAACCGTAACCATATGTTAGTCGGTGGTATCAAACCTCATTTCTACTGCCTACCAATTTTGAAACGTGCGCTTCACCAAGATGCTCTTGTCGTTGCAGCAACATCAGGAAATAAGAAGTTTTTCTTGGGTACAGATTCTGCACCTCATGCTAAAGGTGATAAAGAATCAGCCTGCGGTTGTGCCGGTTCATACACTGCCCATGCGGCCCTTGAGCTTTATGCTGAAGTATTTGATAAAGCGGGTAAATTGGAAAACCTTGAAGCATTCGCTAGTCACAACGGTCCAGATTTCTATGGCCTACCACGTAATACCGATACTGTAACTTTGACGAAAGAGAGCTGGATCGCACCAGAAACCATGCCTTTCGGCAAAAAAGTAGTCGTGCCAATTCGCGGTGGTGAAACCATTCAATGGAAAGTGAAATAAGCGGATATATATCCAAATCCCCCCAAGGTGCGGGATTCAGAGCTTTGCCTAAGAGCGTATGCACTCTCGTTGAAGCAGCATCTTGAGATAAGATATAAAAAAGGAGAACATCACGTTCTCCTTATTATTTGGTCACACCGTTAATGCCCTTTACCGCGAACTTGGTGAATCACTGTCATCACTCCAGCGATAATACAACCCGCAATCAAACCAATCACACCGTTGAGTATTGGCCCCCCAACAGCAACTGCTGCGGGAATATGGTGCATGTTGTTAAGTAACGATTCGACACCGTGATGAATCATTGGAATGTTGTGAACAACAATACCGCCACCAACTAAAAACATCGCTAATGTTCCAACAAAAGTAAGAAACTTCATTAGCTTAGGTGCAAAGTGAATTAAACCTTCACCAATAACAGATTTGACCCCTTTACCACCTGATTGACGGTTTAGATAAAAGCCTAAATCATCTAGCTTGACAATACCTGCCACAATACCGTATACGCCGATAGTCATAATAAACGCGACAAAACTTACGACGATAAGTTGATCTATAATATTACCATCACCTTGTACCGTACCTAATGCAATCACAATAATCTCGGCTGAAAGGATAAAATCGGTACGTATCGCACCTTTGACTTTATCTTTTTCGTACTGAACCATATCAACGTTAGCGAGCTCTTTGGCTTTTTGCTCAGCACTTGGCTTATCTTCATGGCTATGAAAAAGCTTCTCTATAACCTTTTCAGCCCCTTCATAACTCAAGTACAAACCACCTAACATCAGTAACGGCATGATTAACCAAGGGGCAAAAGCACTAATAACTAGAGCAGCTGGGACCAAAATACATTTATTACGCAGTGAACCTTTCGCCACTGCAACGACCACCGGAATTTCACGCTCAGCGCCCACACCAGTTACTTGCTGTGCATTGAGAGCAAGATCATCTCCTAATACACCCGCTGTTTTTTTTGCTGCCACTTTTGACATTACCGCTACGTCATCGAGAACGGTAGCTATATCATCTAATAGGGTTAATAAACTCGCACCCGCCATATTTTACTTTCTCTCTTTTTAGTCATGCTGTCGTTGTTGAGCTATGGGCTGACAATGCCTATTTGATGAATCAATTGGCATTATAGGGCCATAGATATACTTTTTACCTTACCGTGTATCGTTGTTCTACCCGGTGCAGATATCATCAAACTGCCACAATCTGATGTGTTTAGATAAATGGGAATCATTAAAATGTAAATCAATGGTAGTTGATGAATGCACAACAAGAACGATGGACTTGGTTGGCTTTATTAGAATGACGCTAATTTAGCATTAACCGACCGTTTAAGTCAGTTATATGGAGAAAATTTGACACAAGATCTACCTAACATCTATTTGCACTTCGGCACATGTCTCATTACTCTCTGCCTATGATTTCCTTGCCGAGAGAAAATATGTCTACTCAATCGCACTATCCAATAGGCAAACCTAATACACCGTGGGGTGAGTCTGAACGCCTTGCATGGCGTAAAAGCACAACAATAAAACGTTCATATCAGGAAGAAGTCGTCCCAAAAATCCAGAAACTCGCCAATCAGTTTATTGTTGAGCAGTATGGCGCCCTCTCTTACGATGCAACACGCTACCCACTGTTCTCAATCAAGAGTCAAGATTGGGATAACAGCAAGCCGACCATTCTGATCACTGGCGGCGTACATGGTTATGAAACCAGTGGCGTCCATGGTGCATTACAATTTTTAGCCGAGCACGCCTCTCACTATCAACAGTACTTTAATTTTATTGCCGCGCCTTGTGTCAGTCCTTGGGGGTATGAAACCATCAACCGCTGGAATCCAAACGCCTTAGATCCAAATCGCAGTTTCTACGCGAATACACCAGCCGAAGAATCCGCTTATTTATTAAAGCTGGTCGAATCGATTCCTGGAAAGGTACTGATGCATATCGATTTGCATGAAACAACGGATACCGATGAAAGTGAATTTCGCCCTGCTCTAGCGGCTCGTGATGGTATTGCCTATCAGCCAGGAGAGATCCCAGATGGGTTTTATACTGTCGGTGATACGCAAAATCCGCAACTTGATTTCCAAACAGCCGTGATCGATGCAGTAAAACAAGTGACTCACATTGCACCTGCAGATGATAATAATGAAATTATTGGCTCACCCGTCGTCGCAGAAGGCGTCATCTTATACAACATGAAAGCTCTTGGTTTGTGTGGCGGAATAACCGATTGTGAGTTTGGTACGACCACAGAAGTGTATCCTGATAGTCCAACCGTAACCGCCCAAGAGTGTAACAATGCTCAAGTTGCCGCAGTCACTGGCGCGTTAAATTACCTTATCGAACACCAGTTAAAGACCCGTTAAGCTAGCAAGCGATTCTTATATTGCTCCGGTGTCTGGCCGGAGTATTTTTTGAACATGGAGATAAATGGACTGGCTTGGTTATAACCAAGAGTCAATGCGACCTCTTTGACTGAGTGACCACTACGCAGTAGCTCCATGGATAATAAATATCGCACGCGCAAACGCCACTCAGTAAAACTCATGCCCAATTCAGATTGGCAATAACGAGCCAACGTACGCTCAGTAGTATGAACTTTTTCCGCCCACTCGGCCAAGGTGGTATTGTCCGTTGGGTTATCTTCTACGGCCAATAAAATCGGTTCTAGATACTTATGATTACTGGTGGGCAAAAAGTGATGCTCTGCTTCTTGGGTGGCCAGCTGATCAAGTAACACTTGCATGAGCCGTTTATCTTGGTCGGTTGTAGTAATGCTGATCCCTCGTTGACGAAAATCATCAACAATAGCGGAAACAATCGGAGTCACTTTAATCAAACTGGTTTTACTTGGAAATGCTCTCGCCATTTCAGTCGCTATATTAATAGAACAGTATTCCAATGGCTTACGGTTATAACTCTTGTGCCGAATTTCTGCAGGCACCCAGATCGCTAAATGAGGCGGCGCTAAAAAACGGGTATCTTCTGCTTCCATTTCCAAAATACCTCCCGAAATTAATTGGATCTGTCCCCAACTATGGCTGTGCACCCGCGTTTCTGTATTCGATAGAAATGCTTCAAAATTCATAAAAAAATCAGAAGGTGGTTGCTCGATACCTAGGGAAGGGTGGAGATGGCGAGGTATTTTCTTCAAACTTGTCTTCCTATCGCTTGCAATGTCTTTTTAGAGATACATATTATCATACAGACCTGTCACAATTCCGCCATCAAATATTGTTGTGAGGTTGCCATGATTTATCTTCTCCCTTTTTTTACCGTCTTAATCTGGAGTGGCAACACTATCGTTAATAAAATGTCCTCCACCGTGATTGAACCGAGTGCAATGAGCTTTTACCGTTGGGTACTTGCTATCGCGGTTATGACCCCATTTTGCTTACCTCATGTTCTCCGCCAATGGACAGCGGTAAAACAACATGCTCGCCAACTGACCGTGTTGGCATTACTCGGTATGGTCATCAACCAATCTCTTGGCTACTACGCAGGCTTAACCACTAGCGCCTCAAATATGTCACTAATTTCCTCGTTAGTCCCTTTATTTAGCCTATTTGCCAGTGTCCCTTTATTGAAAAAACGTTTATCGATGGTAAGTCTCATCGGTGCCGCCATTTCTTTGTTAGGTTTAGCTTACATGCTCGGTCAAGGAGACATGCTTTTCTTCTTTCGTCACCCAATGGCGCAAGGCGACCTCTTTATGCTTATCGCCTCGCTACTTTATGCCTTCTACTGCGTATTGCTAAAAAAATGGACCATGCCTTTTGGCAACTGGACACTCATTTACTTACAAGGTGCTTTTTCAGTCGTCATGTTGACGCCAGTATGGTTAAGTAGTGACCACTTACTTCCTTCACAAGCATCCTTACCACTTATTGCTTACGCAGGTTTTGCAGCATCGATTGTCGCCCCGTGGATGTGGGTTAAAGCGATTAATCATTTAGGTGCCGATGCCACCGCAATGTTCATGAATTTGCTTCCCGTTGTGGCCGTGACGCTCGCTGCCACTCTGCTAGGTGAGACCTTACATCTATTTCATCTGATTGGGGGATTATTGGTTATTTCAGGTGTAATTTTGTCGCAGATAAAAGTTAAACGTCGACCACCTATGGGCCCAGTCCATTCCGTACGCCATGCATAAGGGTTACAAAAGCAAAGTGTTTATATTTTTGCGCATAAAATCACACTAAGTCGTTATTTAATAATTACGTAATTACTCTAATTCCGGTATTATCTTTGGCACTGAATTGCTAGCAATCAGTTGGCTTAAAAAAAAAGAATGTCCAAATAAAACAACCCGTATCCAATGTCGTCTCATCATTGTTTGGATAACGAGGTATAAAACATTCGCAGGCTTAAAATCCCTTTCAGAACCTCTGAAGGGGATTTTTGCTTTCAGAGCAGTTAATTTTTAATATTGCTAACAAAACAGCGATCATAATGATGATCGCTGTAAAGATAGGTGGATTAGTTATAATTATCCGCTCTAGCCTTTATTTGTGACATTCTTTTGGGTAACTCTTTACGCAAAATATTCAGGGCGTAAGGCTTCATTTTCTTCCAATTACTGCATTCTTCACGAGTTCTGCCGCACCCTACACACCAACCATTAGGGGCAGAGAAATCACAAATATCGATACAAGGACTCTTTGCTTTCTTCATAAGTTCTTTCATTCGCCTTAACGATCAAGCTCGTGCAATATTTGTTCAATACTGGCTTCAAGGGTTCGCAGACGATTAAACTCTTCAAATAATCGCTGCTCCAAATTCTTAAAGTTAAGAGGAAGCGTTCTCTGGCAAATACCATAGCTGTTATCGAGCATTTTATATCCCTTCCAACTATTAATTCGCTCGGCTTCGAGTTTGACTACTCGCTCAATGAACTCAGCCTGAGCAGGACAATCTTCTTCAGCATGCACACAAACAGGGAATGATTTCTGTTTAATCTGGGGCGATTCAATAAATGTTTCAAAATGCACCCCACCTTGATTGTGGTTAAACCAACTCTGTTTGTAGAGTTGCATATAATTACCACGATTATAAATTTCCCAATCGTCATTAAACCAGCTTGCTTGGCGAAGCATTTTCTCAAGGTTACGGAACACACCTTTTACATCTTTCATAAAATAAAACTCATCGAGAGGATAGACTGCTGTCTGTTAACTTTACGTTAAATGTTATAACATAACAAATGATGGATCTAAATGATGATTTGCTAAATAATCCGTTAGGATAAAAAATTAGCGTTTACCCTACTACATCTTTGAGCTCTTTAAAGAACACAATCCTCCGTAAAGTAGCACCCAACATAGTCGTCACTTTCCCCTGAATTTATCATAACTTACATAGTCTTAGTTCTATCGACATTGTTGATACAACCATAAGTTGGTATTTTTGTGATACTTCGAATTAGGACTAAGATTTTGTGTAGGATAGTTTCTTACAGAAAGCTAGTCCTGTATGCCCTTCACTCTATCGACAAATTCATCCGCTGGTTAACATATGACAAAATCGCTTGGTACTCACACGTTTCAGCCAGATCACATTGAAAAATGTGGACAAACCTTGTCAGTGGCCTTATTAAATTAATATCTCACAGATAATTTCAGGTATTGCAAGCATCCATTCAAGTGGTCAAATTCCTTATTCCACAACAGTTACGCCCATGAAAGGTTTTTCTCCAACGATTTGGAGTAACGGCGTAACGTTGCTTGAACTTGTCACGGAAGAGAAAGACTGAGCTGAAACCTGTTTTAGCCACTATCTGGTCAATATTTAGCTCGGTAGACTCAAGCAAATCCTGAGCAAAATTAAGTCGTTCGGACGCTAACCATTCCCCAAATGCCATCCCTGTTGCCTTATGAAACTTACGGGTAAAGGTACGGCGAGTCATCATCACTGAATTTGCAAGCTCATCAAGGGTATATTTACGACCAATATCGCTTCTGATTTTTTCCATCAATTCATTGATACGAGAATCCGATGTGGTTATAGGTATGGGTTGTTCAATAAATTGCGCCTGCCCGCCATCTCTATAAGGAGGTACCACCATCCTTCTAGCAATACGATTAGCAATTTTGCTGCTGTAGTATTTACGAAAAATATACAAACAGCAATCTATACCCGCAGCTGTGCCTGCAGATGTGATAACTCCATTATCTTCTACATACAACGCATTGGTATCGAGTGACGTTTCTGGAAAACGTCTAGTAAAATCTTCCTCCAATTCCCAATGAGTCGCCGCACGTTTTCCTGCTAGCAATCCAGAATAGGCTAGAACATACCCCCCAAGACACAAACCGACCATTAGTGCGCCTCTCTTATTAGCTAGACGCAATGCCTCGATAAGCTGCGCATTTGGTCTTTCATCAATTGTTCGCCAATAAGGAACGATGATGATATCAGCTTTTGCCAGTGACTCTAGGGTTGTTTTTGTATGAATTTCCATTCCAATATCAGATAAAATAGGACCCTCCTCCCCAGCAACAAACTGCAGGTTAAAGAAGCTTTCATGCAAACTGTCATTGCCAAACACAATACTTGGAATAGAAAGGTGAAATGGGCTGAACTTATTAAAGACAACAACAGAAACATTAGGTACACGTGGCATTGTTTCAGCCGATAGAGTTTGGTGAGATGAAATTCTGTAAGACATTCAATTAAACCTGTTTGTGGAGCTACCAGTTATGGTAGCTCTAACTATTAAATTTGAAAGCTATAGTGTGACAGTATCACCATCTTCTGGGATATAAACAAAATCAGTCAGTAAATTAATCGCAACATAGTCGCGCAGCTCCTGTCTTGTAACAAGTGCGTGGTTTACTGAGTCCATATGAGTAGCGATAATCTTTGCCTGGGGAAGAACAACATGCGTTTTTAATACATCTTCTTTACCCATAATAATAGGACCATAACCAATCACGTGAGCCCAACCGGTGTTCAGAATGACTACGTCAGGGAGTTCCCGTTTCATTGTTTCTTCGACAGTCTGCGTCCAAATAGTGTCTCCAGCTAGATAGAGCTTTTGTTCATCAGCATGAGAAAATATAACGCCGGTTACTTCAGCCAACATTTCTCCCAGCTCTTTATTTTCATAGGCTGCATCAGAACCATGTTGACAAGCAGTACGAATAAAGGAAATACCGCCGTAGTCGGTATCTTCAGAGAAAATCTCTACATTAGTAAAACCTTGTGATTGTAGTATTTGTACATCACCTTCGTGCTGCACAAAAATTAGCTTGTCTTTAGGGATTACATTAACAGCGATTTCATCCCAGTGATCTGGGTGAGTGTGAGTCAACAACACCGCATCAACATCGATAATCTCTTCAATTGATAGCGGTAGCTCAACAGTTGGATTGCGTACGTCAGCATTTACCGTACCACCAAAGCCTGGGTAAGTACCTTTTGGTGCCAACATAGGATCAACAAGAAACTTCTTTCCTGCAAAGTCGATAATTTGCGTTGCGTTACGAATTTGAGTGATGTTCATAATATTGCTCCAGAATTGATTTTGTGGAGCTATTTTATGGATGATGATATAGCCACAAAAGTGGCTATAAGGACACTTATAGCCATTATCGGGACAAAATAGTCATATTCTTCAAGGCTCAGTATTAAGAATACTATGACTTGAAAAAAATACGATTACCATACATGTAACAGATGAGTCCAATCAACATGATACCGAGTCCGGTAAAATGCCACCATTGAACCGGTCTTATCGGCATCTCAATTAAACCAAAACTATCGATACACAGACCAGTCGCTAATTGGCCAATAATAAATAAGAACATCACATTGGTAATACCAATTTTAGGGGCAAGAAATATCGTTGTGAAAACGAAAGCAGCTCCAATCACTCCACCAAGCCATTTCCAAGGAGATTGTTGAATGATATTCGTAGAGAAACCATGCCAGTCCGCATATACAGCAGATGCTACACCGAGGCATAATGCGCCAACAGCAAATGATATAAACGCAGCAATTAGCGGTTGTCCACCGACTCCTGAACTTAAACGACTATTTACTGCCGCTTGAACAGATAACCCGGCCCCACCAGCTAGTGCCATCAAAAAATATAAAATATGCATTTGTTAAACCAACCTACAACAGATTGAAAAGAGTTTAGTTTCTATACTTCTCTTCTATATCGAAGATTAACGTGATAATCGCTTAACCAGTATTCTCCCAAGCTCTAAAGCAGAAGACGGATTCTGGCCTGTGATTAATTCACGATCAACAACAACATGGCTCGCCCATTTCGCACCGGCTTGGAACTTCGCCCCTGCATTAGTCAACGCCGTTTCTGGCGTAAATTTCATCTGACCATCGTTAAACATTCCTTTAGCAGCCTGCTCTTCCTTATTAGTAAATGACACCATTTTATAACCAGAATAAATCCACCCAGAATCAGTTACCTTAGGGTTCCTTTCCAACTTAGAGGTATAAGCTTTGGCATCTGGCAATGACGATATCAGCGCAATAGGTCCGTGACAAAGTAAAGCAGTAGGCTTCCCCTCTGCATGAAATGCTCTCAATAGTTTCCCCATTTCTGGACTAACTGACAGATCCTGCATCGGAGCATGACCGCCTGGAACAAATACCGCGTCAAATTTGTCGTAACCAATTTGTTCGACTCTGGATAAGCTGATCACCGGAGACTGCTCTGGCTCAGTAAGTTTAAGCTGTTGTAATAACTTTAAATGTTCATCAAAAGCTCGTTGGTCGCCACCAAAATCTTTTACGCTAGCAGAATGCTTATCCATAGTGGGAGCATTACCAAGTGGTGTCGCAAATGTAACTTCATCACCCGCATCCATCAGCAATTTGACCGGCTGCATTAATTCATTCAGATAAAAACCTGTTGAAAAAAGCTTTCCCCCTTTTAGCTCAAGCGAATTGCTATCAGATAATACGACCAATACATTCGCCGCATTTACCCATGAGCTAAAGGTAATAAACGTGATTGCGACGACGACTTTTCTTAAGTTACTCATTTCGAGATATCTCCATTTATTAACTAAGTAACGCATCTCGTATTGCTTCACCGACACCTGTCGCTGATTGTGGGTTTTGTCCGGTAATTAAAGTGCCATCAACAACAACATTACTTGTCCAGTCTGAGGCATGCTGATGCAAGGCACCACGTTTCTTCAGTTTACTCTCCAAGAGAAATGGCACAGCATCAACCATACCTACCACATTCTCTTCAGAGTCGGTAAATGCGGCCACTTTCTTATCAGCGACCAAATATGAACCATCACTAAGTTTGACATTAACTAGTGCCGCAGGACCATGACATACCGCAGCAACAACTTTTCCCTGCTCGTACATTTCTCGTGTGATGTCTTGGACGTAAGAATTTTGTGGAAAATCCCACATAGTTCCATGTCCACCGACGAACATAATTGCACTATAGTCCTCAGCCTTAACGTTAGATAAAGCAGCACTATTGGTTAACTTCTGCTGAAATGTACGGTCCATCCAATATTTAGCATTTAAATCATCGGAGAAATCCACACCATAAACCGGAGGAAGCCCCCCTTGAATAGATGCAAATTCAGTAAAGATGCTGGCCTCGTCCAAAACATGCAGTGGATGAGTTAATTCTGGTAAATAAAAACCGGAGTCTTCATGCCCTGCTCCTAAGTCTTTATGACTAGTCAGAACAAAAAGAACAGGTTTGATTGAATTTGATAATGAAGAAGACATAAATAACCTTAAAAGTTAAATAGAGTGATTACCTTACCCTTCATGCATTAGGGCAAGGTAAGCTATTGGAATAAGTTAGAGAGGTACACCGCTATATGGCAGATAATCCGTATAGCCGTGTTCATTGCCGCCATAATAAAGAGACTGATCGGGCTCCTGAATCGGCCAGCCATGGCGATAACGTTCAACTAAGTCAGGATTAGAAATATATTTTGCTCCGAACGCCGCGAGATCAATAATTCCATCAGAAAGTAACTGATTTGCTTTCTCTAAATTCATACCGCCAGCGAGAATCAATGTTCCCTTATAAGCTTCTCGGAATTTTTGTAAGAATCCATCCGGCATAGCCGGAGCTCCTCGGCTAGCCTGGTCCATAATGTGAACATAGGCAATACCACGATTATTCAGTTCACGAGCCAAATGAAGGAAAGTGTCCTCTTCACCTTCAAAATCCCCCAGGTCATGTAAGCGACCAAATGGAGAAAGGCGGATACCCACACGTTCAACGCCAATACGTTCAACACATGCATCTACAACCTCGAGAGCAAAACGCACACGGTTTTCAATCGTTTCACTGCCATACTGATCTTGACGATCATTAACCGCACCATTAATAAATTGCTCAACGAGATAACCATTTGCACCGTGAATTTCTACACCATCAAAACCAGCGGCAACGGCATTTACAGCAGCCTGAGCAAAATCAGCAATCACATGCTGAACTTCCGCCGTTGTCAAACAGTGTGGCTTACTTGCAGGAACAAAACTCGGAACTCCATTGGAGTCATAACCGAATGCACTGCTGTTCACCGCTTGCTGACTCGTTGAACTTACAGGAAGCTCCCCATCTTTCTGCAATGAAGTATGGCTAATACGGCCCACATGCCATATCTGAGTAAAAATAAGGCTTCCAAGATCATGTACTCGGTTCGTTACCTTGCTCCAGGCATCTATTTGAGCCTGATTCCAGATCCCAGGACAGTCGACGAAACCAGAGCCTTGCTGACTGATCGGCGTACCTTCAGTCACAATGAGTCCGGCATCCGAGCGCTGACCATAGTATCGAACAGTGCTCTCATTAGGTATATTGCCTGGTGCTCTAGCCCTAGTCATAGGAGCAACAACGGCACGATTTTTTAAGGTTTTGCCATTTAATTTATAATCATCAAAAAGCACTGTCATTCAGTTTTTCTCCTTAAATTGCAAAAGAGTAGATAACAGTGCCATGCTAGAGAACGGATAGTATGAATGGAATAGTGATTTGTTTATTAAGAATATAAATAAAATTTATATCAGAAACAGAATAACTTTTTAATTTTTTAACTGTTTATTTTCTAATAAAAATGACAGCAATAGCGCAAGAAGCATGACACTACCACCAATCACGAAAGACGCAGTAATTGCATGACTGAAAGCAAGTTCAATACTAGGCCTAAGGCCTGTCGGTAACGCTGCCACTGCTTCCATCCCTCCATTTATGATTCCCTGGACATCAATATCTGTACTGATTTGACTCAATCCATCATGAAGCTTGGTAGTCATGACACCTCCAGATACAGCGACCCCTAATGCCCCCCCAAGCGAACGGATAAACGCCATACTTGCTGTTGCTTCACCCAAAGCGTTTTTGGGCGCAGCATTCTGAACGATCACAGTAGCATGCTGCATAGCGATCCCCATTCCCAAACCAAGGATTGCCAGTCCCATTAGAAACCAGTAAATGTCTTTTTGCATGTAGGCTAAAACAGCGAAAACACTTAACCCCAACGCTTCTAAAGCAATTCCGGCAATCATAAAGAGCTTAGGTCGATTCAGTTTTGAAGATATTTGGCCTCCGAAGACTGAAGTTAAAAGCATTGCTACAATTTGTGCGAGTAACATTGTTCCAGACTGTGCGGCAGTCAGTCCCAACACTAATTGGAAATAGAGTGGCAGAAAAACCATCGCACTCATCATCGCAAATCCCATACAACTAGTGGTAACAGAACCGATAGTAAAATTACGTATGTGGAATAAACTTAATGTAACGATCGGCTCGACAGCTTTACTCTCGACATGTATAAACAACGCGATAGAAATGAATGCAATCGTTGCGACCACCCCCGCCGTATAAGATTGCCATGGAAACAGTGTCCCCCCTAGGCTGAACAGCAACAGAATACTAGACGCTCCACACGCCATAGTAACAGCTCCATAGACATCAATAACATGCTTCTTGCGTGCTGTTAGCGTAGGTAATGAGTTCCAAAGGATAAATATCGCAATAAGAGCGATAGGAACATTAATATAAAAAATCCACCGCCACGACAGTGCTGTTGTCAATGCTCCACCAAGAATAGGTCCAGCAACTGCAGATATTGCAAAAGTACTAGTAAATAAGCCCTGATAACGTATACGTTCCTTTGGTGTAACTACATCGCTGATCGTCGTCTGACATAGAGTCATGACTCCTCCAGCACCTATACCTTGGAACAAACGAAAAATAATCAGTTGCGTCATCGACTGAGCAACACCACACAAAATCGACATCATCATAAATAAAGTGATAGCCAATAAAAGTAACCCTCTTCGACCATACATATCACTAAATTTGCCGAAGATTGGTGTTGCAACCGTAGAACTGAGCATGAAAGCAGTTACTACCCAAGACAGATGAGCCAACCCTCCAAGTTCACTGGCCATAGCCGGTAGAGCCGTATTAACAATACTCTGATCTAAGGAGCCGAGAGACATTGCTAGCATTAGCCCAGCAAATATTGGGAGTAACGCCTTTAGAGGTAATTTTTCAGTCCCATTTCCCAATGGTTTATCAGAAATCTTTATATCTGTTGTTTTCAAGGCTCTTTTGGCTCCTTTACATAGAACACCCTTCTAAATTAAGTTTTTTATCAATAGGTTATATACTTCATCGCAACTACATTAGATTTACTCGGTAATAAAAGATCTATAAGGAATGCTTTAAGAATCAGCCCTAACATCTTCATGGTGAATAGTTAAGGTAAGAACTTTAGCTTTAATTGGAAAAGCAGAATCATAGGGCTCTGTCCAATGAATTTATCTAAAGAAAAGATTAGGCACTCAAGATTACTTTCTAGTGTAACCTAAAAATCTTGTCTGTGATTTTGTCCATCTTTTGATTAATGACTGACTTTAACTACAGTTTGTTAGTCAACAAAATAAAGCACTAACATAAATAAAATCATGATATTACAGGACAGGAGCTATTTATGGCATATCAATTTATTTATTATTAATATAAATGAAATTTATATCATAAATGTTCTAATTTACTAACTTCGAGCAATAGAGCACGAATCCAACGATGAGCAGGATCACGATGCGAACGTTCATGCCAAGCCATACTTTTAGTAAACCCAAGTACCTTTAGGGGAGTTTCCATAATAACCAAGTTATCGTGACGACAAGCTAAGCGTCTAGGAACAACGGCAATCATATCGGTAATCCTTAACACTTCTGGAAGCACTAAAAAACTATTTACGGATAGACCAATATGACGGTTGAGTTTCATTTCTGCGAGAGCCTCATCAGTCGGCCCCCAAAAGCTACCTCGATTAGATACTAGAATATGCTCTAAACAACAAAATTGTTCCAGAGTTATATTACCGGAAGCAGCTGATGGATGATCTGCTCGCATCATACAAACATATTGCTCTTCATATAAAGCTCGACCATGCAATTCTTCAGGTGTCGTCTCTGGTGTGACTAATGCAAGATCAACTATCCCCTGTTCCATCTGCTTAGAAAGAGTGTCATAGTTTACAGCTATCACAGCAACTTTTATCCCTGGAGCTTTCTGCTTAAGTTCCGCCATCAGAGGGACGATAACAGCTTTCAACGCGTAATCCGTAGCCGCTATAGTGAAAGTCATTTGAGCTGTTTCAGGCTCAAAATTAATCGGTTGTAATATCCGGTTAATATCAGCCAGAATCTGTTTTATTGGGTCCGCCAAAACTAGTGCTCGCTCTGTTGGTATCATGCCACGCTGAGACCGAACAAAAAGAGGATCATCAAAATAGTCGCGTAAGCGAGTTAACATCGCACTGACCGCAGGTTGAGTCAGGGCCAAGCGTTGAGCAGCACGAGTTACGCTCCCTTCATTTATTAAAGCATTGAATGCCTTAAGCAAATTTAAATCTAAATTTCGGATATCATTATTCACGTTAGTCACATTCCCCAAAAGTCATCAACTTTACCAAATAACTGTAATGCCTTAATTTTATTCATCAATTTCATTAACACTGTACCAATGTTTCTTCGATAACTTTTACTACTCGGTCGTAACGCCGTGCAAGCTCTGAATGGCGTTTACTTACTAAGTAAACAGGATCTTTCACGTTTTCAGCAATGTCCAATACCTGTAACTTATCCCTTTCGAGAAACAAATTCACACAACATCTAGGAATAACTGTAAAGCCAATGCCTTTGGCAATTGGTACTAAAATTTGGTGAATTTGATTGATGTAACCTTTCGTTGAAATAGTATCAAGATTTAACTTTGACAGTTGTGGTGAGCCCGACTGATCGACATAAGTTTGGAAATAGTGATCTAAGTCAGGATGACGTATAACACCTATTTCTGGTAATAGTTTTTCAAATGGTATTGTTGTGTTTACTGAAGTAGGAACAACGAAAACCAAAGACTCAGAGCCAATCACTCTACTATCAAAATAATGGGGATTAGGTGGCTTGGTCACTAACCCCACATCAAGTCCCCCACTTAGTATCTGTTCAAAAATACGGTCATTGGGTGACGCTTCTAATTCAATAGATAATTGGGAGTGCTGTGCTTGTAACGAAAGTAATTCGGGGTATATCAACCAAGCAAAGGTACCGGAACAACCAATCCTGCAACTGCCTAGGAAGGGCTCATCCTTTCCTAAGTCAATCAATAATTCTGACTCTTTTTCAATTAGCTCAAGTGCATATTGATATACTTTTCGCCCGTGGATTGTTAACTCAAATTGCTTGTTAAACCTTGTTAATAATGGATAACCACATGCCGATTCTAATTTATTTATATGCTGGCTAACCCCTGGTTGGGTCATATTCAATGCTTCAGCAGTACGGGTAAAATGCCCCAATTCAACAAGAGTTTTGAATGTGTTCAACCAAATAGGATTCAGCATAAATAATAACCTCTTATTATCATTGTGAGAATATTTAATAATTTTTCATTTATAAATGCAAGTATTAGAATTTTCTGACGTAATTTAATTTCTACGAGGAATACTCTTATGTCAGACATGAGCACATACCCAAGAACCTTCTCTCATATCGGTATCTCAGTACCAGATCTGGAAAAGGCTGTTAAATTTTATACCGAAGTGCTTGGTTGGTATCTAATCATGGAGCCAACAACCATTACAGAAGACGACAGTCCTATCGGTGAAATGTGTACTGATGTTTTTGGTCAGGGTTGGTCAAGTTTTAAGATTGCGCACCTTTCTACTGGAGATCGAATTGGTGTTGAAATTTTCGAATTTGAAAATGCACAGAATCCAGAAAACAACTTCGAATACTGGAAAACCGGCGTTTTCCACTTCTGCGTACAAGATCCAAACGTAGAAGAATTGGCTGAAAAGATTGTTGCTGCTGGTGGTAAAAAACGTATGAAAGCACCTCGTTTTTACTACCCAGATGAGAAACCATACCGCATGATCTACATGGAAGACCCATTCGGCAATATTCTGGAGATCTACAGCCATAGCTACGAATTAACTTATTCAAGCGGCGCATATAATTAAGCCCACCTAACGAGAAGGAACGGAAAATGAGAGCTATCACCTATCATCCCGAATCGGACCACTTTACGCTCAAGAATATCGCCGAGCCAGAATTAGAAACCCCCTTCGACGTTATCGTCGAAGTTCATGCTATTGGTCTTAATCCGGTCGATGCGAAAATTAATTACTGGTTCGGTATTACTGAAGCAAGTAATCGTGACATGGTGGGTGGGCTCGACGTCTCTGGTGTGATTGTGGCTAAAGGTAATAAGGTCAGCGGTTGGAATATCGGCGATCGTGTTCTCTACCATGGCAACATGCGCCGTCGTCAGGGTGGCTTTGCTTCATTTTCCGTTCATGACTCCCGCACTTTAACCAAACATCCTAACCTATCCGATATTGAAGCTGCCGCATCACCTTGTGCAGGGTGGACAGCCTATCGCGCACTGAACGATAAACTTCATCTTGCGGGGAAAAACAGTATTGTTATCTATGGAGCAAGTGGCGGCGTGGGAAGCTATGCACTCCAACTTAGCCGTTATTATCAGCTTGATACCATCATTGCTGTCTGTTCCGAACATAATTTCGATTACGCTACATCATTAGGTGCAACACACTGCCTCGATTATCGAGACCAACAACTTCTCAACAAAGTGAACGCTATCGTCGAAAATCAAGGGATTGAATGTGCACTGGATTGTATCGGAGGCCCCGCACAAGCTCTGACTTCCTCGATGCTTGGCTTTGACGGGCAATTAGTCGAGCTGGTGAGCACCATTGAGTCAACACAACATCATAAGGCATTTGACCGCGGATTAACCTTGCACCAATTAAGTCTCGGAGCTGGTCACGTTAATGGCGAAATAGGAATGAGATCGCTCACTCAAGCGGGTATTGCCATGAATAACCTGCTTGAAATGAACATCATTACTTCTCCGAAAACTAACACCATTACTTTAAGCGATATCCCAGAAGTCCTTAAAGAAATCAGGCAAGGACATTCCCTAGGAAAATACGTCGCTAAACCTTAGATATAAGTCATCCTTATACCCCATATTTTTTTTGTGATTGGAGTGATAAACTCAAAAACCGGATGATATCACCATCAACGAAACAACATGTTTCACTATTCAAACGTGAGGAATTCATTATGAGTGACATCATCTGGCCCGAAGGCTTTGTACCTGGTTTTACTGACAACTTCTGTTCTAATGAAGTGATTGTCGCAGGTCTTTCAACAAAAGATATCTGGCCTCTACTTAACACACCAGCACTATGGCCAACTTACTATGCTAACTCAGCTAACCCTCGTTTTTATGACGATAAAGGCCCAGAATTAGAAAATAACGTTCTATTCTATTTCGAAACTTTCGGCTTCCCGGTTGAGTCTCAGTGTGTTGAACATATTGCACCAGTAGAAGGTCAACCTGCACGTATTGCCTGGCATGGCTGGTCAGGTGAAGGTGAGACTCGTTTAGATGTACACCATGCCTGGTTAATCGAAGATCTGTCTGGCAATCGAGTCCGCATTCTGACCCAGGAAACCCAAAACGGTAATCCAGCTAAAGAATTAGCAGTGACTACGCCAAACCCAATGATCAATGGCCATCAGGAATGGCTAGATGGTTTGGTTAAAGCTGCCCGTAAAGCAAAATAGCAATGAATTGACACCACTAAATTCGAAAGCCGCTCTCAAAGGTATTGAGAGCGGCTTTTTGCTCTATAATTAACTATATAAAACAATAAGCTCTAATTATGGCAAATATTAAAAACCTCGACCTAAATCTTCTTCGTGTCTTCGACACTCTGATGGATGAGAAAAATGTCTCCAGAGCGGCCGAAAAACTCTCGGTCAGCCAGCCAGCAGTTAGTGGTATGATGACCCGCCTGCGACACAGCTTAGGCGATCAGCTATTTATTCGCAGTCAACATGGCATTGTGCCAACCGTTCGTGCCCAAGAGCTATCAGGACCAATAAAAAAGCTGCTTAGAGAACTAGATGCTGTTTTAGAACCGACACTATTTGACCCGAGAACAGCTGAACTAACACTCTCTATCGCGGCCACAGACTACTCTTTGAGAGCCATTGTTGAGCCATTTTTGCTTACATTCAAGCAACAAGCTCCCAACATAAAAGTCTCGGTTCGCTGGATTAATGAACATGAGCTATTCGAACAGATGGAACGTGGGATCATTGACATTGCGTTAACCACTCCTGAAGCGTCTCCTGTAGATTTACGCGCCAAAACCTTATTTGATGAAACCTATATCTGTGTTCTAAGAGACGATCACCCTCTACTTGAAGATAACACTTTAACACTTGAGCAATTTTGTAGTATCGATCATGCGATTGTCTCTTACGTTGGTGGGGCGTTTGAGGGAATGACAGATCAAGTACTCCACTCTCTGGGCAAACAGCGTCGTGTCGTGCTATCCGTCCCGAGCTTCTTATCACTGGTCAACATTTTAAAAAACAGTGATCTCTGTGCTGTTGTACCGAGACGACTCATAACAAATATACAGGGACTTACTACGGTAAACCTTCCATTTGAAGTTCCCGGATTCACAAAAATCATGGCGTGGCATGAAAGAACACATGACAGCGATGCCCATCGATGGATCCGTGATTCGATTGTTAAACTGTGTAATGAACTTTAAATATCTTCAGATATTCAAATCGGTGATGATGACAATAACAAAATGCGATTAGAGTTATAATATTCGATCGTTCATGATTCAAAACAATAAACATCATTTTGATATTTTTTCTACCGACATGATAGGATTTGAAATATGAAAAACGTTGCTTTTCTAGGTTTAGGTGCAATGGGCGTTCGCATGGCTGCTAATATTCTCAAAGCTGGCTATCAAGTGACAGTTTGGAACAGAACCCCTTCTAAAGCAGAACAACTTGTGATTAACGGAGCTAAGCTGGCTGAAACTCCACGTCAAGCCGCTCAAAATGCGGACGTTGTTATCGCAATGGTACGTGATGATCATGCATCAAAAGAAGTTTGGTTAGATCCTGATACCGGTGCGTTTAACAGCATGAAACAAGGTGCAACCGCGATCGATAGTTCAACACTCTCTGTTAAGTGGGTAAAAGAACTCCATCAGCACGCTTCCGAGCGAAATATTCCTTTTATTGAAGCACCAGTTTCAGGCACCAGACCACAAGCCGAATCCGGACAATTGATTTATCTTGTCGGCGGTACACAAGAAGCTTATGAAAGCAGTAAAGAATTACTGGAAACTATGGGTTCTGTCATCAATTATACTGGTGAAATGGGTAACGGTGCATTAGCAAAACTATGTACTAATACGCTTCTGGGTATGCAAGTCGCCACGTTAGCCGAGCTGATTTCTACCTTACAACGTCAGCAAGATTCGGACGTTGAAAAGATCATTTCAGCACTCTCATCAACCGCCACGTGGAGTGCTTCTGCAAACAGCATATCGACCTTGATGCTGAAACAGATATTTGCTCCGATGTTCCCTGTTGAACTGATTGAAAAAGATTTCTCTTACATGCTGGAAGCAACTGGACACACATCGCCTGTCATTGAAGCCGCGCGTGATGTATTCAGAAAAGGAATCGACACTGGGATTGGAGACGAAAACATGACTGCGGTTATCAAATTATATCAATCTTAAAAGCTTATTTAGATAGAGCCAGAATCTCTGGCTCTATCTCTACCTAAACTTGCAACTTTCTCTGATAAAGTTGGTCAAAAATATTACCCCTAAAGCTACACTATACTTTAATCTATCTAGCCATCAAACGCTCATACAAGCCCAGCTTTAAACAGAAGAATTCATATGAAAATAAATACGTTAGTTACACTATCTGCTATCGCGGTCTCTCTCTCTGTCAGTGCCCAAAATGATTTAACATTTAACCAAAATATCTACACTGAAAACTCTGCCAAAGTTAATGGTCAAACGGTTGAATTTCGTGCTTATGAAGGCATTCCATATGTCAAAAACCCTGTTGATAGTAAGTTTCAGACACTCAATATTTATGTTCCAGAAGGTTATTTCAAAAACCACACTATTTCAGGTTATACCATACAAACCGCACCAATCTTCTTACCGAACGGTGTCGGTGGTTATATGCCAAGTAGACCACTAACCCCGAAGATCGATGAGCATTCCCACTCTGCGAATGCTTTACTACTTGCACTGCAGCACGGCTATGTGGTGGCGTCACCTGGGGCACGTGGACGAACTAGCCAAAATTCCAAGGGTGTGTACACAGGAAAAGCTCCTGCTGCCATCGTTGATTTAAAAGCCGCCGTTCGTTATCTGCATTTCAACGATAAATCTATCCCAGGAGATGCCAATAAAATTATATCTAACGGTACTAGTGCCGGTGGTGCTCTATCTGCTTTATTGGGAGCAAGTGGCGACCAAGACATCTATGACACATACTTAGAACAACTAGGAGCCGCCCCCGCTTCAGATAAGATTTACGCCGTCTCTGCATTTTGCCCGATTACCGACCTTGACCATGCCGATGCCGCCTATGAATGGCAGTTCAACGGTTACAATGATTATAAAAAAATGGATATTTCAATGTTGGATTATCATATCCAACGCAAAGAAACCAAGGGTACACTGACCAAAGATCAGCAAATCGTATCGGACGCCCTAGCCAGTCAATTTCCAGGCTACCTGAATGGGCTAAAGCTACATGACTCAAATGGCAACCCTTTGACTCTGGATAAGAATGGTAATGGTAGTTTCAAGAAGTATGTCATCTCTTTAATTCAGGACTCGGCTCAGTCAGCATTAGACAACAATAGAGATTTAAGCCAATTCAAATGGCTGACAATCACCGATGGCAAAGTAACGAACATCGATTTCGACAAATATCGCACTTACGCTATCCGTGCCAAACTTCCTCCGGCCTTTGATGCGCTAGATCTTAGTGCAGGAGAAAATGAACTGTTTGGTAATGCATCGACTAATGCTATGCATTTTACCGCGTATTCCTCTAAAAATAGCTCAACTGATAACTCAGCGACAGCCGCAGCCAATGTCGTTTATATGATGAATCCTCTGAGTTTTATTCAACCAGACCAGCAAGGCATTGCACCACACTGGAGAATTCGTGTCGGTACCAATGACCGAGACACTTCTTTAGCCATTTCAGCAATCTTAGCGACTCGTCTTGAAAACTCAGATTATGATGTCAATTATCATCTTACCTGGGATCGCCCTCATAGTGGTGACTACAATCTGGATGCCCTGTTTTCCTGGATTGATAGTATTAGCCAAAACTAAGTCTTAATCGGTATATAACGGAAGAAGCCAACGACGATAATTCACCTATTTGGCTTCTTCCAAAACAGCAAAGGACGACCTAATGCAACATAGAATGACAATAACTTTTCTTTCAGCCACAATGTTTTCTCTTTTATGCACAGCTTTCCCCACTCAAGCACAAGAAGTGAACATAAAAAATACTTATATTCCTATCAGCCGCAATGTTCCCGGAGTTTTTTACCAACCCAAAACCATAAGTGCCAAAGCTCAAGTAGCAGTTCTAGTCATGCACTCCGATGAAAATTATCTTAATTTTCCAGCCTGTACTGAACTATCCAAACGCGGTTACTCTGTTCTGTGTGCCAACGTAGCGAAATCTCAGAGCTCGATGGAACAAAAGATGCTTAATGTAAAATCTGCTATTGAGTATTTGCAAAACCGCTCTGACATAAAGAAAATCCTTCTGTTAGGGCATAGTGGCGGTGCCACGTTGATGACGGCCTACCAAACTATTGCTGAAAATGGCGTCAAGTCCGTTCAAGGAACTGACAAGATGATCCATATATCTGATGCCGTTAATAATATGCCTGCTGCTGATGGTGTCATATTATTGGATGCTAACTGGGGCAATGGCCCCATGACATTATTCAGTCTAGATCCAGCAGTAAAAACCGAAGGAAATGGAGTTAATCTCGACTCTAGATACGATCTTTACAGCTCCAAAAATGGTTTCACCACAAACGGCGCTCATTATTCAAAAGAGTTTAAACAGCAATATCTGACTGCCCAACGCGAACGCTATAACAAGTTGGTTACAGATGCAGAAAATCGGGTTCAAGCGATAGAGAAAGGCAAGGGAAATTATGTCGATGACGAGCCTTTTATCGTGACCGCAGGAGCGCAAATGTTGTTTAATAACAAATTATATCCTCAAGACGTATCCCTACTTTCGCATACAAAAGAGAAATGGACTTTACTCCATGCCGACGGCTCTGAAACAACCCAAGTTATACATTCAGTACGTTTGCCTCTTAACCTAAAATCCAATACAAGTTCAATTAATGGTGTACTTGTAACTACAGCAAAAAATTTCTTAAGTAGAGTCGGAATTCGAGTAACGCCTGATTACAATATTACGGAAGATGGTGTAACTGGGATTGATTGGAGATCAAATATCACTAGTCCAATTGGTAATATTGAAGGTGTTCATCGTCCATTATTGCTAATGGGGATGACTGGTAGCTGGGAATATCTCGCTTCAGAGGCCATTTACCAGCACGCAAATAATAGCAAGGATAAAACGTTAGCTTTTGTTGAAGGTGCCACTCACATGTTTACTCCCAACAAACAGGCTGAAAAAACACAGGGAGAATTCGGTGACACGATGAAAACACTTTTTGATTATGTCGACCATTGGATTAGCCAGGATGGGCGTTTTATCAGGTAGTAGATCGATAAACATTGGAATAATGACTCACTTCAAGTGAGAATCTCCTGCCCATCAAATCACAGCTGACGATCACCAGTGTTTCCGGTTAGCATATGCGAAGGCGCAGTTATTGGTGCGGGTAGTATTGTAACTAAGAACATTACCGAGAAAGGGATCTATGCAGGAAACCCAGCTAAAAAGTTAAGAAACTTGCCGTGAATACAGGCATACAACCGTTTAGATTAGACATACTTTTATGCACTTTAATATACGGCCCTACAACATTTCTGTCCAAACTGAGCTAGATATTGGTCAGACTTTATTATCCACTTCACCAAGCTTGGTCGCTATAAATATCCTCGGGAATGCTCAAGCTTTATCAATTATACCGTTATAGATAGACTGAAAACAGCATCTTTCTGATAAGACTTTTTATCTGACTACAGTAACTCGCTTGTAGAGATAGAAAATGCTTTGCGCAAAGCATGACTAAAGAGTGAAAACTCATTAAAGCCGTACTTAAAAGTGAATTCAATATTACCGTTGTTAGCTCGGCTCCCTTTTTCACATATTGTATTAAAAGACCGTTATCAGTCATTAGGGTATGTACATGTTCTTTATATAGAATGAGCAGATCTATTATTGCTTTGGTGACATCATCCGCTGACTTGTATGGCACTTTCTTTTGTAAAACTAAAAGGGCCAAGAAATACTTGACCCTGAATACCTCAATATCAAAGCAATATTTAAGCTAGAATAATGTTAAAAAGAAACGTCCATCGCTAGCCAATAACGACGACCATCCTCGGTATATCCATAAGTGTCGTAGTCAACGGTTTTATCAAACAAGTTATAAACTGCCCCTTTTACTTTTACATTATCAGCTAGTTGGTAAGTGACTCCAGCATCAAAGAAAGTATAAGAAGGAACAGGTGTCACACCACTATCAGCGCGTTCCTCACCGTGATAAGTGTATTTAAGCCAGCTATCCAATTTTTCTGATGCACGCCAAGTCATGTCAGCTGAAACTAAATGTTTAGGTAGGTTTTCTAAAGGATTCCCTTTATTATCGCCTGTTTTCTGACGTGAATAAGTGTAGGTATAACTTGTTTTAAAGTCGATTGAGTCTGTCAGTGGTGTATCAACAGATGCTTCAATGCCTCGAGTGACAGCCTTGTCCACATTCACGTTACGTTTATTGGTATTCCCCCAAGAGTTCGTTAACGTGTCACACGTCGATGCTGTACAACTTGTAGTTGTGATCATATCTTTAAAATCGTTGTTAAACAGGCCAACTTCAGCATGTAATCCTTCTTCGCTACGATAAGCTAAGTTGATTTCCTCGGTAACAGATTTTTCCGGTTTCAAGTTAGCACTACCATAACGATTCCCCCCACGACTAGCCTGTACCCAACCAGGACTAGATTGACGGAGATCTGGTGCACGGAAACCGGTAGAAACACCCCCTTTTAATGTCCAAGCATCATCTATATTCCATACTGAATAAACTCGCGGACTAAAGTGAGAACCGTACCGTTGATCATGCTGATAACGAATACCACCAGTTAAAGCAAGCGGATCAATCACACGCCATTCATCTTCAACAAATAGAGCGAAGTCCGTATTGGATAGGTGAGTAATCGTACCGCCTGTATTTGTCGAAGTATCGTCCATACTTTCATGTTGAGCTTGCAACCCCATCGATAATGTATTCGTGGTAAACGGTAATACGACGGTTGTTTTGTATTCGGTATTATTCAACGTTATATCACGTGAATAGCTGTATGAGCGCTCATACTGCAGATACGAGTTTTCCTTTACATTATCTCCCCAAGTCCCTTGATGAGACAACGCAGCAGTCTTACGGCTATATTTTGCCTCGGTGTAATCAGATGATAATGCATAATAGCTATTTGATTCATAGGATTTATCTGCATTTGAACGACTATCTTGCTCATTAATGCCGGCTTCCAAACTAAATTGATGATTCACATTTAATTGATAAGTTAGCTTCGTATTAAGACTACGCATATCATTTTGTGCGTAACCATTTATAATATTATCTTCATCACGGTGTTGATTTTGACCATAAACTTGTAAAGAAAGAGAATCTGTCAAAGGTCCCGTAACAAAGAAATTACCATTTTGCTCATCACCAGAATCACGATCCTCTTGTAACAATGTACTCAGTGATATTTTGCCAGTCCAATGTTGCTGATCTTTACGCGTAATCACGTTGATCACACCACCAATTGCATCGGAACCATAAAGTGTAGACATGGGCCCTTTAATTACTTCTATACGTTGAATAGCTTCTAACGGTGGTAACCAACCATCTTCAACTCCCGGTCCATCACTGTTTGGGCGAGTTTGACGAGTAGACACTCGTTTGCCATCAACCAATATCAATGTATAAGATGAACCCATGCCGCGAATGGAAATATCTTTAGCATCACCACCGCCTGTTACTACGACTCCAGGCACACTAGATAAAGCATCCGCAATATCACGATAGTAACGAGACTCTAGCTCTTCACGGGTAATAACGGTTACGCTAGCCGATGCATTTTGAACTTTTTGATCATATCCAGCAGCTGTAATGACCATAGTTTCATTCGTATTGTCAGTGTTAGTAGAATCCTGAGCAAATACGCTTGGTATAGAACCAAGAACACCAAGGGCCACTGCTGAAAGTACAAACTTGGAAGGAACAAACATAAATCTTTTCCTTTAAATGATAATAATTATTAGTTGCATTAGTATTATCTAGATTTACAATGTCCTACATAAGGTTCATTTCATGGAATCTTTGTTCCATTAGTGGAACGTAGCTGGTTCTATAAGGGGGGAAACCGTGCAAGATTTCGCATCAATTAGAGCTTTTTATGCCCTCTGTGAGAAAAAAAGTCTTACGGCAGCAGCCAAGTATCTACATCAGCCTAAGTCTACCGTTAGTCGTCGTTTAACCACATTAGAGAATGAAGTTGGTCAATCTTTAATGATTCGTAGAGGTAACCGCCTTGCCATTACACAAGCAGGTGAAGTATTCCATAGTTACTGCAAAAAAATATTGGATTTAACCGAAGAAAGCATTGATGCTATGCAGAAAGTTAGTAATGAAATCAGTGGTGAACTGACTATAATTGTACATACTAACTTGGTACGTGGTTGGTTTAATAAACTAATAAATAACTATTTGGATGATAACCCTAATCTCAATATAAATATCATCAGCCAATACCAAGCAGCCTACCAAGATGTAGACCCTGATTTGATCCTATGGCTTGGAGAATTATCTGATATTAGCTGGCGCCAAGAAACTATCGGTTACTGGTGTTATTCGGTCTTTGCTTCACAAGCCTATATGGAGAAAAACAATAAGTTAAATCATCCGAATGATATTAGAGAACATCGATGGCTACATTACGCAGCCGCAGAGCTAGAAAATATTGAACTTTCTAATTCTGATGGTGAAACTTTTCAAGTAGAACACTTACCTAGCCGTTTTCATAGCGATAATATTTCTTTACAGCTTGATGGTATTACAGCTGGGAGAGGGATTGGCCTTCTTCCTGTGAGTATTTATCATAAATTTAATGAAATGCATCATGGTAAGTTAGTCCCTTGTTTACCAGATTGGCATAGTGATCCTAGACCTATTATTTGTTATACCCCGCGCGATAAGCATCAAGTAAAAGTTCAAACTTTAGTTAATCGAATGCAAGAAACTAGACCGAAACATTGGCATCAACGACTTTCTTAAATAGCTTTTTATCCTTTAGAAGGCGTAACTGAAACTCAATTAAACCATTTAACTACCGCCATGGACCGAATTGCTTCAGATGTGGTCAGGTATAAAGACAATAAGGGTTATAGATATAATGTTTATATTATTCTTATAGCCCTTAAACACCGATTAGCTATTATCATCAAAGCGATAACTCATACCACAAATAGACTGAATCCATTCTTCCCCTTGTTCCCCAAGCTGTTTGGACAATTGCTGTTTAGGGCGTTAACACTTTGAAACCAAATTCAAATAACTTAGCTATGAACACTTTTCCTGCTTAATTACCTATATCTTACTGATCCACACAAATCATTTTAATAGCTCATTTGGTTGACTGGTCCATTATTATAATTTAATATGAACCATAACATCAAAAAAACCAAAGGTGTCATTATGACTAAATGTTATGGGTACATCCGTATATCACCTAAAATCAACGATATTGACAACCGTATTGAAGCTTTTTCAGCATACCAAAACGATATTGAACTATTTAAAGAGACTGGGGTTCGCGGTGGTGTCCCACTATCAGAAAGATCAGTATTTACTGAATTAGATACAAAGCTTATAAAAGGTGACGAACTGGTCGTTTGGTGGATTGACGAGCTGGGTAAAGAGTTTTCAAAATGCCTGAATAACATCAAACTACTTATTGGGCGAGGCATAACAATTAAGACCATTGTTCAAAATTTGGAATTCAAACAGGATGATCAAATTACAGATGCCCTAGTAAAAATGATGCAAGGTTTTGCTGAGTCTGAAAAACATAAACGCCTATTTGCCGCAGAGCTTGGACGCCGCTCTCTTAAAAAAGACAGTGAAGGTTGGAAAGCAAAATTCCGTGGTCGCAAGATAAATAAAGAAATGCATGAGGTAATTGCACAAGCTCTGTTTGAAGGCAAAACCCTACAGACCGTTGCTGACGAGACTGGTGCAAGTATATCAACCGTTAAAAGAGTAAAAGCAAAAATTAAAGATGACGATGAACTAGGTCATCTTAGAAGTCGTAGCCACAGGCACGGTGGGCGATGTGGGGAAAGAAGACACGGCGAACAAAAAGGCCACAGCCCTAAAAGAGGCTATGGAAATAAACCTCTAAGAGATGAAGATCATCAAAATTAAAAAGGCTTTATAACATGAAAAAGAACTTATACCACATTGATATAGCTCCACTAAAAAACAAAGATGGATCAGACATATCATCAGAGGAGCATATTGCTTTTGATTTTGAATCTCACGATGATTTAAAACAAATTCTGTCCAAGGTAGGAATCATTGAAGGACTAGATAAAAAGCAGACTCACAGTTTTGCCATAGGCTTAAAAATGCTCGGTGAAATTATGCTGGAACACAGAAAACACCCGCTATTTCATGAATTCAGCCCACATTTTGGTCAATTTATGAAGAAACTCAAACAAAATATCAAATAGAACACCTAATCAATATTATCAGAGCAAGCGTAGCGATGAATGATCTTTAGATTGTCCAATAAAGGGGAAATTTGAATATCATCTTCTGTCAGAACGAACAAAGCATATCAGGGGGATATCGACGTAAACTTCCGTTTATCCGGTATTTGAAGCCTAATGGCAGAGTTTCGAATGTCGTTATCTGCGGCGCAAATTCAAAATGGAAACAAGCGTCAAATTCAAGATCTGATTCTGTCGCCCATACTGAATCAGTTTTTAAACTAACGAAACGAGATATATTTTTTACTTTCGAGTTTTCAAGATTACGTTTCTAAGCATTATCCAAAACAAAAATCCACATTGTAGTAAAATTTCAAAAGCATGGTACACATTTTGTACTTTTTAAAGGTATGGTTGTATATTTTTCAAGGTATGATTGGATAATCGCAATGTATGGTTATATTAAGAGACATTAACAAGGAAACTGCATATGGAACATGGAAGTCGGGATATAACCTTACGATTTTTGGCCGAGCCAAGTGATGTCAACTTTGGTGGTAAAGTGCATGGCGGCGCGGTGATGAAATGGATTGATTTAGCGGCGTATGCCTGCGCTGCTGGCTGGAGTAAAAAATATTGTATTACCGCTTATGCTGGTGGTATCCGTTTTGTGGCCCCTATCCTGGTTGGGAGTTTGGTCGAGGTCAACGCCAAAATCATTTATACCGGCAATACCTCAATGCACATTGGACTAGATGTGCAAGCGAGCGATCCTAAAAATGTCGATCAGCAGCTGACGACGCACTGCATCGTAATTATGGTAGCAGTGGATGAAGAGGGCAAACCAACGCCAGTTCCTCAATGGATTCCCAAAACACCTCATGACCAGTTTTTACATGACTCCGCGATTCGTTTAATGAATATGCGTAAAGAGATTGGTGAAGAGATGGAAGCTCATGTTAAAAAACCGAAATAAACCATCGGCATACGCTGTCATGTAAACGTCATGCTTGTTTGATTTAATCATGCTACGACTATCTTCTCACAAGACACGGAATGACAAAGAAATACGTTGTGACTCTCGGAGAGTCATCATTAATGGATCCTAAGGCCACAGAATATCAATGGGTACGGGCTCTGTATGTGGAAGGTTATCAACCGAAACAGATCAATCATTACATCCAAGCCTGTTTTGGCGGTGATGCGCAATTTGCTGATCTGTTTCGTAAGGTGGCACTCTATGAAGAAAATATTGCCGTACTTATCACCCACCTTAGAACCCTTTTCTAAGTCCTTACCCTCTTTATTCTAACCACTGAGCTAATTTATATACCCAAGTAATCACAAGTTCCTGTGTCCTACATCTTGAGGTTATTTGGGCATAACGACCTTTAAGCAAAAGGAACCACGAACATCACTTTATTGTTCTTGCACTCCAAGGTCGTAATGCTTACATTAAAAAGCATTCACTCAGATATAAGGTTGTTACATGAGGTTTAGTTTTAATGCCGAAGATGCGATTCAAGTTTGCGTTGGTGCATTTGCGCTTGCCGTTCCTATCTCTTTTTCTGAGGAAGCTTGGCAATTAGGTAACACGTTGCCAATTCCTAACTTATTATTATTGATGGCTCTGTCTATTAGCTTTCTTGGTGTTTTTGCCTACCACAGTGTGTTCCAAAGTAATATTCGCGCTCGGTTTAGCGTGTTTCTATTTCGCATTGTGATTGCTTATTTTATTGCAGCCGTTGTCGTTGCGTTAGTACTACTCTCTTTAGATAAGCTCCCATTATTGGAACATCCCTTTGTCTCTTTAAAACGTATTATTGTAATTACGATGCCTGCTTCAATGGGCGCGATTGTCGTCGACAGTTTTGATAAGGAATAACGAGTACCTTTATGACTCCTAAATTAAGCTTACGTGCCTTAGAACGAGGCGATTTGAGATTTATCCATAATTTAAATAACAACCGTAATATCATGACTTATTGGTTTGAGGAACCGTATGAATCTTTTGACGAACTTGAAGAGTTATACAACAAACATATTCATGATAATGCGGAGCGACGTTTCGTCGTCGAAAATGAAGATAAAGAATTAGTGGGGTTAGTCGAGTTAATTGAAATTAACTATATTCACCGCAGCGCTGAGTTTCAGATCATTATTACCCCAGAACATCAGGGCAACGGCTTTGCCGAAATTTTGATCAACAAAGCGCTCGATTACTCGTTCACGATTCTGAATCTTCATAAAATTTATTTGCATGTTGCTGTAGAGAATGAAAAAGCGGTGCACTTATATGACAAAGCAGGATTTATTGAAGAAGGCCATCTGGTCGAAGAGTTTTTTATTAATGGTAGCTACCAAGATGTGAAACGCATGTACATTTTGCAAAGTGCTTATTTAAGCAAACATAAAGAGCAATTTAAGCCCCAGTAGCAGCAAGGTATAAAAAAACCGCGCACCTCTGAGGTGGAGTGCGCGGTAAAACATCGAAGAAATAACACCGGAGTGTTGTCGTATCATCACTATAGTTATCATAAATGCGGCGTCATTTTTCTTTCTTACCGCTTTCCTAACCTTCAGCGCTGATGAGCCAATATTTCAATATACGTTCTCTTCTAGCGAGATATATCAAAACACTGCTCGCTGACTCCATTCGTTCTAAACCATCCAGCGATGCTAAATCGCTCTGCATGGCTAATACAAACTTCATGAGGAAAACGCTCAGAAAGAAATACCACTAGCCGTCCTGCATAAGGCGCAACGGTTTCGATCAGTTCATCCTGATCGCTATATAGTTTTAATTTGCCACCATCAGCTTCGGTCCAGTGCTCATTCAAGTACATTACCGTAGTTAAGCGTCGATTCGTTCTTCCTTGAAATGCATCGTAATGCTTTTCATAGGCATCCCCAATGTCGTATTTTGCAAAATGTGCCTCATACTCAAACAAGCCTAAAAATAATGCTCGATTGACGTTGTGACGAATATGCTCCATACGCTCCAAATAATCGTGAATAGCAAAGCCCATCGTAGGCTGAAGCCACTGAATTTTATCGCTGCGGCGACGCTGGTTTTGATGCTTTGAATCGGAGCGGCCGATCTTGGCGGTCCTCCAATTTTCTGGCATTTCTTGGCATAAATCTCTTACTTGTTCGACAGATAAAAAATCATCCCAAATGTACCAACCTTGATCTGCAATCGCATCGATTAGATTATCTAAAGACAAAAACGTAACCCCAAAAACCAAAAGCAGATATATAGCGAGAGTTGAGCCTCCCCACAAATCTAAGTTTTAATCTTTTGGATAAAAAATACTAATCGAATTTTTCTAACAAAATACTTTCATAAATCCGGGATTAATCTTTGTGTTCTCAAATACACGCGATTTTTTCTAATCGTGGCGAATGACCTTTAAAGATGGATTTCAACTGAGCAACAAATAGTTCAGCAGTGGACAGCGCGTCAATCGCAGCTGAGTGAGCCGTGTAGTTAGGCAAGCGATAACATTGCCTTAGATCATTTAACTGTAGGCTACTACGACAATGGGTTTTCCCATCAAACGTAAGCTGCTTTTCAATTTTTAATGTATCAATCCAAATACATGGAAACACATCCAACCCATAGCGGTCAGAGACATACTGATTAATAAACGTCCTTTCAATACTACTGCCATGCACTAAGGCAACCTTACCAGCAAGCGCTGCAAATAATTCGTCCATCGCTCTATCTAATTCAATGCCTTTAGATAAAGCCGACGGTGTAAGCTGATGAATCTCGGCCGAGCGGGCATTCACATATTGGCGGTGGCAAACATAGCGCTCCTCACTGGCCCCCGTATCTATCGATTGAATCGTCATTGGTACCCAACCCACACTTAAAATTTGATCGCGTTGGGCATCAATCCCTGAGGTTTCAAAATCAAATGACAGTAACGAAATTTCGCCGACAAATTCTTTCAAATCAGGTAATGGCGTCGCGAAATAATACGCGAGGCCAGGCAGCCAATCATGACGTTCACGGCAGGTAAAGTGCTGCTGATAGACATGACGCGAGGCATTAAAATGGCGTTTTATCGCTTGTAACATAGTGATTATCCTTTCACAAAACGCAGTTTAGCGACGTCTTGTAGTTCACTGATAATTTTAAATGCATCTTTCAAGTGCTTACGCTCGAAGCTACTGAAACTATCTGGTGAAATATGATTATCAGGTGTTTTACCCTGCTTTAGTGCTTCCAATTGATGTTGAAAACGGACTTGGGTGATGAACTTATAAGCGCCAATAATATTTTGGCAACTGTCTTGTGACATTGCGCCTTGTTCTGCAGCAAACAGAAAACGTTCTTCGGTGCCCGTCATCGAACCGCCCGCGGATAATGAAAAGATCCGCGCAAGATCGATGATCAAATTTAGCGCGAATTTTTTAATATTTAGCGTCTTGCTATTATCACCACCTTTTTCCAACACCAAATTATTAAAAATACCCAACGGGGGTTGTGTATCAATGGCATCTTTCACCAAGGCGGGCAAAAAGTTAGTGCTTTTTTGTAAACATTCATGCAAATACTGCTGCATTTGATCAACCAACTCGGTATTACCATAGATGGCACGCGTTTCGAGAAACACACTAATACTGAGAAGCTTGTTGTATTCAGGACTCGATACCCATTTACGATAATACTCTTTCCATACCGTAAGCGGTTGGCACCACTTTGGAGATGCGGCCATGTATTTGCCATCACACAATGGATAGCCACAAGCTTGTAGACCATTACACACTCGCATAGCCAAATGACGAAAATAGAGCTCATGTTCTGGCTTCATATCATCAGACAATACCAAAGCGCTGTCTTGATCCGATAGCACATGCACTTCATTTCGCGCATGCGAACCTGCAACCACCCAAGCATAATCACAAGGAGCAGGGCCAAGTAATTCTTCGGTCATTTGCAGTAAACGACGTGTAAAGGCATCCATGATCATCGACATAACACGACCTTGTATTTCTGCACTAATACCGCTTTCGACTAAAGATTGAAAAATTGTCAGCCGCTCTTCTTTTAAATCCGCTAATGCTTGGATATTGCCTGCGTATTTGATTTTTTCGATCAAAAATAACGCCTGCGTTTTGTGGTTATGTACCAGATGAGACGTCGTTAATAGACCAACGACTTGGTTCTCTTTCATAACAGGCAAACAACGAATGTTGTATTGCAACATAACTGAAATCGCTTGCACCACTTTGTCATCAGCATGAATAAGCTGAGGATTACGTGTCATCACTGTCTCAATCGGGCTCGCCGTATCTACCCCCCGCGCCACAACAGAGCGAGTCATATCCCTATCAGTTACAATTCCAACTAATTCATCGTTTTGCATGATTGCAGCACAGGAACTGTAACTCAGTGAATCATTGCCACACATCAACTCCGCAACCACGCGAATTGGCGTGCCAACATTTACAATTGCAATATTCTTACTCGCCACCTCTTCCACCCGACGATAAAACAGCCCATTTTCTTCTTCGCGATAGGCGTAATCGACTGCCGAGGTTAAACGTAACTGAGCTTGAGAAGCGAAGTAATTGGCAAATTCAGGGTGTTGTTGGCAAATAGCTTGTAACTGTTGGTGCGGAATCAAATACAGTAATGAGTCTTCAATAGCTGTTGCTTGGTAGCCATCTTCTGCTTCATTAAGCGGCTCCAAAAACGTGAAACCAAACTGATCTTCTTCGCCTAATCGCGCTCGCAATTGTCCATCAGGACGACGCTGCTCTATCGCCCCTGTACGAATGATATAGAGGTAACGATCAGAACATAAAGCGCTAAAAGTAATATGTTCACCTTGCGCTAAGTAACGGACTTTTACTTGGCCCGCGACCGCTAACACAATCTCTTGCGGCAATTTATCAAACGGGTCCAAACGAATTAAAAAGTCATAAATATTAGGGGTTAATGATGATCCCACCTTTATCTCCAGATCAAAACAGCGTTTCAATTAATTTTATAGTACAAAAAAAAGCAGCCTTCATGCTGCTTTTCATTTCACATTTTTGATCTAGCGCTCATTGATTGAGAACGATATACCAATCACGTTGAAAGGAATAGTCATCCCTACCGTGATTGAACTTAATCTATGCTCGTTGATGAACCTCTGAATCTTACATCTTGAAGTCGTTTTGATAGACTAGGTAATTAAACCGGATACTGGGTATACCCAAGATTTTCCGATACATTTCGGCACGCTGTATGTAGCATTTCAACGTATTCCCCTTTTCGTTCTTCAGCAAAACGAATGGTTGGGAAAGAAATTGAAATTGCTGCGATAACCATACCAAAACGATCATAGATAGGCGCGGCAATACAGCGTAACCCGGGTTCCTGCTCTTCGTTATCTTCAGCAAAATGTTGTTCACGCACCAAATGTAATTCATTAAGTAGCTGATCGGTATTTTGGTGGGTACGTTCGGTGTGGGGAATAAAGTCCACATCTTCTAATAAGTGACGTACATAGCTTTCATCACGTTCAGCCAGTAACACTTTACCAATCGCAGTACTATAAAGTGGATTACGACGTCCAATACGCGAATACATGCGCAGGTTGTAACCCGAATCAATTTTATGAATATAAATGATAGCATTTTCATCAAGAGCACCAAGGTGCAATGCTTCATTCGTTTTATCAGCAATCTGCTGCATTTCTTTGTTTGCTAAGCCAACTAAGTCTACGTATTCCAGTGACTTAGAGCCAAGCTCAAACAACTTTAGGGTCAGAGAATATTTATCTGCTTCGCCTTCTTGAGACACATAACCTAAGGTCTTCATTGTTTGCAAAAATCGATATGTGGTCGCTTTAGACATCATCAAACGTTGCGAGAGTTCCGACACACCAATTTCTTTCTGTTCACCTAGAGCCTGTAAGATACTAAATACTTTTAGTACCGACGACACGGCTTCCGGCTGTGTTGATTTTTCCATTCGCTGTCCCCTTTTCTAACTTAAGTCATTATAGCCTCTCAAGATATTCGTACCACTATTTTTAAAAAGGCTTTTCATAAATATGAAACCCTTCAAACACTACCCTGAAAAAACAGATCCCAATCAAGATTTTTAAAACAGCTTTTCAAAAATATTTGCCAACTGTTTTTTTTTGGAACATGATAACCACATCAGCAATGAGACGAGCTTGTCTCTTTATCAGTTAGCTACATTAAGGAAAACACTATGGTTCTTGAATCATTTAATCTTGAAGGCAAAGTCGCGATAGTGACCGGGTGTGATACAGGCCTAGGTCAAGGTATGGCACTAGGTCTCGCAAAGGCCGGTTGTAACATCGTTGGCGTAAACATCGCAGAACCTACTGAAACAAAGGAACAAATTACGGCTTTAGGTCGTGAATTCTTAGATGTTCGCGCGAATCTCATTACCCTTGATGATGTTCCTTCTATTATCGATCGTGCGATTACTCAGTTCGGTCACATCGATATTCTAGTCAACAATGCTGGTATCATTCGTCGTAACGACGCCATCGAATTTAGTGAAAAAGATTGGGACGATGTCATGGACATTAACGTCAAATCTGTCTTTTTCATGTCTCAGGCGGTAGCCAAGCAGTTCATCACTCAGGGCACAGGCGGCAAAATCATTAATATTGCGTCTATGCTGTCATTCCAAGGTGGGATTCGTGTTCCATCGTACACAGCTGCGAAAAGTGGTGTCATGGGCATTACCCGCTTAATGGCTAATGAATGGGCAAAAAATAACATCAATGTGAACGCCATCGCGCCTGGATATATGGCAACCAACAACACCGCAGCACTCCGCGCTGACACAGAACGTAACCAGGAGATCGTGGAACGTATTCCTGCTGCTCGCTGGGGATTACCTTCTGACCTTGCTGGCCCTTGTGTTTTCTTAGCATCAGCCGCGTCCGACTACATCAATGGTTATACCATTGCTGTCGATGGTGGTTGGTTAGCACGTTAATTTGAAGCTCATTGAGCTGTTAGGAAAAGATTGTGACTGTGTATGAAATTGCACAACTGCTCGGTTTTGTGAGCTTTGCGCTAGGAATTTCTACGTTTTACCAGAAAAATGATCGACGGTTAAAGATCATCATGCTGATCTTTAATCTCAATCATTTAGTCCATTTTTTCTTACTTGGCTCAATGGTTTCAACACTCAGTACTGGTTTATCCGCACTGAGAACAGCCAGCTCTATCTATACTTCGTCGAAACGAATCGCTGCTGTTTTTGCTATTATTGGTATCGTATTTGGCATCGCCATTGCCGATAACTGGTGGGATTTATGGCCAATAGTCGGTATGACGATTGGCACGGTAGCCATATTCACTCTCGAAGGCGTAGCGATGCGCATCGCCTTCGTTGTCGGGGCAATATGCTGGCTGATTAATAATATTTTGGTGGGTTCGATCGGGGGCACCCTATTAGAAGCCACACTTATTTCAGTTAATTGCTTGACCATTTTTCGCATAGTTCGCGATAAGAAACGAACTATAGCAAGCCAAGCATTGTGAGCTTAAACAAAAGCTTAAGTACATTTTTCCGGTAATTTGACAAGGGAAAATACCCTAAGCTTAAGAGGACACACACCATGTTTGTATTTAACGAAGACGTAGAACTTCAAGACCTAGGCGATGGCGTTTCCCGCAAAATTCTTGCCTACAGTGACAACATCATGTCGGTTGAAGTGCATTTTGAAAAAGGGGCGATTGGCGCCATGCACAACCACCCACATGAACAATTGACCTATGTGTTATCCGGTTCGTTTGAGTTCACCATCGGTGATGAAAAGAAAGTCGTTCGCACTGGCGACGTCTTATACAAAAAACCGAATGAAATGCACGGCTGCGTCTGTTTAGAAAAAGGGGTGCTGTTGGATAACTTTACCCCAATGCGCAAAGACTTTATTGAGTAATTTTCTGCCAAATACCCGATGAAGTGGTGTTTGGCTAACCCATATTTGATTTTAATTTATTAGTTGCGGAGTGATCCGCAGGAGAATTCCTTATGAAAATCGCACTGATGATGGAAAACAGCCAAGCGGCTAAAAACGCGACTGTCTTAAACGAACTGACTACAGTGACAGAACCTCTCGGTCATTCCGTGTATAACGTAGGGATGAGTGATGAACAAGATCACCATCTAACTTACATCCACCTTGGGATTATGGCGAGCCTACTGCTTAACTCTAAAGCGGTTGATTTTGTGGTTGCAGGTTGTGGTACAGGCCAAGGCGCTATGATGTCATTAAATATCCACCCAGGTGTGGTTTGTGGTTACTGTCTAGATCCATCCGACGCATTCCTATTCAATCAAATCAACAATGGTAATGCACTATCACTCGCATTTGCTAAAGGTTATGGTTGGGGTGCAGAACTTAACGTGCGTTACATCTTCGAAAAAGCCTTTACGGGTGAACGTGGCGAAGGTTATCCAAAAGAACGTGCTGAACCACAAAAACGTAATGCAGGCATTTTAAACGAAGTAAAACAAGCCGTTGTAAAAGACAACTACTTAGATACATTAAAAGCGATGGATCAAGAACTGGTGAAAACAGCCGTTGGTGGTCCTCGTTTCCAAGAATGCTTCTTTAGCGGTTGCCAAGTGCCAGAAATCGCAGAGTATGTACAATCTCTTATCTAACCCTTAATCCGTTATTGCCTTTTAAGCCAGTATCCTTACTGGCTTTTTTATTGACATGCGACGTTGAAAGGCAATCCCCCTTTTTTCGTGATGGATACTGAGCCCAAACTCATTGAGGTCATTGGGGTATCGCAGTAAAGTTAAATGACGCGTTCACTTTTGACGTCAGAGGACAGGCATGAATCAAGACTCTCAAACACCCTACCAATCTTTAAAAGAGCTGACGCCAAACTATGAGGTGATGGCACTTTGGCAACAAGATAAACTTGCTCCCCTTCATCTAAATCAGCACTTTATCGAAAGGGGCAATCATAAACGTCATGACCGAATTTTAACCCATATTACTCACCCCGAAATGGTGGTGGTGCCACCACCATCAGCCAATGGCATCGCAGTTTTGATTATTCCCGGCGGAGGATACACTAAAGTTGCCTTTGATAAAGAAGGTATGGATACTGCAGAATATCTAGCCCATCTGGGTTTTACTTGTTATGTACTGAGTTACCGCATGCCAGGAGATGGGCATGTTTGGTCATCCAATACCGCTCTCGCCGATGCTCAGCGAGCAATGCGTTTAATTCGTAGTCAAGCTGCTAAGCAAGGAATTGAACATGTTGCTGTTATCGGTTTCTCTGCTGGTGGGCATCTCGCAGGTTGGCTTTCAACTCGTTTTGATCTGCCCGCGTATCCACTACAAGATACCGTTGATAACTATCCAGCTCAGCCCGATCTTACCGCACTCATTTATCCGGTCATCAGTATGGATGAGCGTGTCACCCATCTGGGTTCTCGCAAACAGTTATTAGGCAGTTTGGCCGACAAGCCGTTGCATCCTGAATTTTCCATAGAAACAATGGTGACAGCGGCAACACCGCCATGTTTTATCTTACATGCCAATGATGATCCATCAGTACCGTCTGAAAACAGTATTTTGATGTGGCAAGCATTAAAAAACCACCATGTGGACGTTGATTTACATATCGTCCAACAAGGTGGTCACGGTTTTGGTTTTCGTCATACCAAAGGTCTCACCATTGAAGCTTGGCCAACGTGGCTGCATCAATGGCTAGAACAGCGTTTAGGCTTAAACTAACTCCATTGAGATAGAGAGTTAGCCATGTCGCTCAGCAAAAGTCGGACGGCGATGTTCGACTTTTTTCTCAAAAAACCATAAGCCGAGCATGGATAAAAATAGCATAAATAAGCTCAAAAATAGCGGGGCTTTAAAACCGAAATATTGCGCAATCACTCCCATCGCACTGGTTCCCAACATTGTACCTAACAACATTGAGTTGGTATAAAACGCAGATGCTTTACCAATCGTTTTAGGGGCGTAATCTTGCACAATGGTGACACCAAGGCCCACAAAAATTCCAAAAAACAAACCATTCAATAGCTGAAGAGCAATACAGACAGCCAAGTGATCGGTAAAGTACATCCCGACATAAAAAAGCATACCAAACACATACCCCAGTCTCATCATCGGTAGTTTTCCATAACGCTGAGACCAGCTCGCCGCAAGCAGCATGACTGGAATTTCTACCGCAGCAGTCATACCCAGTAATATCCCCGGATATGCCGTTGATAAGCCCATATTACGGGTTAAAAACAGAGGCATCGAACCGACATAAGTACTGTTTGCCATATTCGCCAACATCATGATTGCACCTAGAAACCAGACTTCTCTCGGTAAGGGTGGAGCCAGTTTCTTGTCTTTATCTAAAGGATCGATGTCTGGTGCTTTAGGTTCTTTTAATTGCAATGCAACCAAACCAATAACCGCCAACGCGACGACGGCCGATAGATAAAAATTAGATCGAAACCCTAAACGGTCAACGGAAAAGAAAGCAATCGGTGGCCCAACAACCCACAACAACGAAACCGATGAGCGCATTTGTGAATTCAATTTAGTACTACTTTTACCGGTTGAATCCGCATAACGACGAATGATGGTTAAGATGACAGGGATAGAAGACGATGCCAAAGGCATGATTAAACATCCGACAATTAGGACGTGCCAAAAGTTTTTTGAAAGAGCAAAACCTGCCGAAGCACCAACGATTCCCAACAGCGAAAAAATCACTAACCTTTTCGCGGAAACCCCTTTGTCGATCAATCCGGTGATTTTTTGGCTAAATAGCACCGTCATCCCCGAGGTAATCACGGTATACACACCAATAAGTCCTGGTTCAACGTGAAGACCATTGACCAAATACAAACTCATGACAGGTAAAATCAAAGCAAAAGCTAAGGCGGTAAGACCATTGGTACAAAAGAGTACCGTCGTCTGACTTTTCATGAAACAACCTAATTAAGCGAGAGAAGACAAATTCAAAATGAGCGCGAATATGCGCCCACCTAATGTCGCTCAAACCTTGGGCAATAACAAGTCTCTTTTTCTTATCCTCCAAATAATCTTCCCTTTTTAACCATAGTTTTTTCGTCACAACACCGTTTGTTTGGTTCTGAAGATCTAAGTCACAAAATAAATGAACCAATGTTTTATTTTATTTGTTTATTCTTTTTATTGGCGCATAATCGGTTTAGAAAAATACAGGAGAGAAGATGATGAAACCTAATCGAGTCGCTATTATTGGCGAATGCATGGTTGAATTACAAAAATCTGGAGATCTCTATAAACAGACCTTTGGTGGTGATACGCTTAATACTGCTATCTACTTGTCTAGATTAACAAAAAATAGCGGCATCCAAATTTCATATTTGACTGGCTTGGGCAAAGATCCTTTTAGTCACAGCATGATCAATGCTTGGAATGAAGAGGGTATTGATACGACTGGTGTCAGAATTTCGCAAGATAAATTGCCCGGAATGTATGCGATAGAAACCGCACCAGATGGAGAACGAAGCTTCTATTATTGGCGTAATGATGCGGCTGCTAAATATTGGATCCGCGACAGCTCTATTGTAGAGCTTGCTCAAGAACTCTCCCAATATCAATTGGTTTATCTTAGCGGGATCAGTTTAGCCATTTTGACTCCTGATTGCCGAGAAAAACTGTATGATGCCCTACTTTTATGTCACGAAGATGGTGTGAAAATCGCGTTTGATAACAACTATCGTCCAGCGTTGTGGGAATCGTCAGACATTGCAAAGAAAACCTATCTGCAATTTATGCATATCACTGATATCGCATTTTTGACCTTCGATGATGAAGTCATGCTTTATGGTGACAGCAAAGAGAGTCAAGCGATTGAACGAGCTGAACGCTTGGGCATCAAGGAAATCGTCATTAAACGTGGGTCTGAGCCTTGCATTGCGATTAAAGCAGGAGACCGTTTTGAAATTCCTGCCACTAAAGTAGCCAATGTTGTCGACACCACTGCCGCTGGAGACTCATTTAGCGCAGGCTATTTAGCAAAACGTCTATTGGGCGCTGACCCAGAAGCATCAGCACAATTAGCTCACCGTGTTGCCGGTACTGTCATTCAATATCGTGGCGCCATCATTCCCAAAGATGCAATGCCGCAGATTTAAAGGATACGAGAAATGAAAAGTCTTAACGAACAATTAAACGACATTAAAGTCGTACCTGTTATTGCCATTAAAGATGCAAACAAAGCAGTCAAACTGGCAAAAGTGTTAGTTGAAAACGGCCTACCATGTGCTGAAGTCACATTCAGAACTGAAGCGGCGGCAGAAGCTATTCGCCATATCCGTGAAGCCTTTCCTGACATGTTAATCGGTGCTGGTACAGTGTTGACTCCACAACAAGTCGACAATGCAATTGAAGCGGGCGCCGATTTTATTGTTAGCCCTGGTTTTAATCCTACGATTGTAAAATATTGCCAACAACGTAATGTCACCATCATTCCAGGTGTTAATAACCCAAGTTTGGTAGAACAGGCAATGGAAATGGGCTTACGTACTTTGAAATTCTTTCCAGCAGAACCATCAGGCGGTGTTGGCATGCTAAAAGCGATGAGTGCCGTATACCCAATTAAATTTATGCCAACTGGTGGTGTAAAACCGAGCAACGTAAAAGATTACTTAGCGCTTCCAACTGTACTTGCTTGTGGCGGTACTTGGATGGTACCAAACGACCTAATTGACAATGAGAAGTGGGATGAATTGGCCACACTTGTCAAACAAGTCGCTGACGTTGTGGCATAAGCCATAGAGTCATCGAAAATCGAAACGAAGATCTTTTGTTTTTAATTAGCACTTCGACATGAGTGTTATTATTAGCCCATATATTCCGCGAAATATGGGCTTTTTTTTGGCTCTTTTCTACTTGCACTACTTCCCTATCGGCTCGTTACGACACGTAATCAATGAGTTGGTCATTGTTGCCTGTTAAATCATCAATGACACGTTATAAAAAAACTGCCACCTCATCAGGTAGCAGTTTCCGTAAGACAATCAAACGCGCTTAGTGTCAGCATTCGATAAACATAACGCCTATAACTTCATCGCTAGTGCTTTCAACTCAGGTTGTTGCTTAATATCTTTTAGTACTTGCTCAGCCGCCATCGTCGCTCCGCGTAACTGAAAATGCGTCGTATCCGGTTTATCGAACCGACCTGTACGCCCCACGTAATAAGGATATTTATCCGTATTCACCGCAAGCCACATCGATTTCCAGTTGCCTTCTTTATTGGCGATAGCAATCATTTGTTTTTGAATATCAATCAAAGGGACGTCATACCGTTGTGCCGTTTGTTTTACGGTATCCGTATAACTACCAACGAACGCATAACCATGGCGAGTATTTTGCTTTGTCACATGCTGAATAGGATTTAATGGTAATCCATTATGGCCATTAGCCATTTTGGCACGTGGTAACGACGTCAAAAAGACAGGATGCATTTTATGTTGACGAGCAAAGGCAATGTATTGCTCTAACTCGTGCTGCAATGACATTTCGGGATGTCCAACAGGAAATTGCGGCTCTCCTCGTGCATTGTTCGGGTAAGTACACAAGTTTGCGACATCAAGTGGCCCACGCCCCGGTTTAGAGCCATCGCATTTTTCATCGTTATGGCTGAATTGAATAAAGAGGTAATCTCCCGGTTTGACCAGCGGTTCGAGCAAACTCAGCCAGCGTCCGTTGATATAATCTTTAGAGCTACGCCCTGAACGAGCAGCATTAACCACCATTACTTTGCCATTATCGCCAACTAAAGCGTGAAAAGCCTGCCCCCACCCCGTACGAGGAAACGCATCTGGCTCATAATATGAAGCGGTAGAATCCCCCACAATAAACACTCGAGTATCCTTACTCTTAACCGCTTGCTGAGTATCGCTAAGTTGATTATAACTAAGGTAATAAATCGGATTTGAATCCAAACTGATGATCGGCTTAAACGCTAAATCAGTCAGTGTGGTCCCTTTCGCTAGTCCCGTTTTGGTATCATAGCCTCGGTTATGTAGCACTTGCGATGCGAGATCCGCCATTAGCGGATGATAAAGGCTTGAGTAGCTAACTGGATCCCATTCCTCTTTTGCATCGAGTCCATAATGTCCGAGTATATTTGCAAACGCATGATCAAAATGTTGATTGGCCGTTACCCACGTGTTTTTTGCCATAGCGGGAATTGTTTTTGCTGCGACCAGTTCCTGTGGACCAAGTAATCCCGCTTGGTGAGCCATCACCGATACAATCAAATCAGAAAATGGATTCACGTTACCAGTCGTTGTCCCGCCATTTTTTGCCTTAACCACTAAAGCAGCCACACACATCGAACGACGTTTGACACTGGTTAAACATGATTCACCACTATGATCATCAACATTCACCAAAAGTGGCGCCGTCATGCCCTTCACTGAAACTCGATAATGCCCTTTTTGATCTGTTGTCGTGGTGATGGTTTTACCTAGTGAATCTTTCACTGTTACTTGAGCCGGAAAGACCATTGAACGATGCAGCACTTCACCTTGCAACAGGCTATGACGAGCCAAAGAAATGTCAGGTTGCCAACCCGATAATACTTGTTCGTCAGAGTATGCTTTAGCTTGCCGCGTGGTCAATTGTGGGCGAGCAGTGGCCACTTTAGCCCCTGGGCCGCGATTACCAAATTCCCAAAAACGCGATTGCTGCGGATAAAACCAAATGGTGTGATTATTTTTATCATGCCCACTCATCTTATCCCAACCGTAGATATGATCATCCATATCACAATTGATAAAGGTCGTATTACCTACCGCATTAGGATCTGCATAACGACCGTCTTTAAAGGTCGTAGTTGGGTGCCAAGGCCGTCCTAGCCCATAACTGTTCGCTGGCACACCTGACTCTTTGGTTAATCGACAATGTTTAAACACAATACCAAACGGATCATTAATGTTGGTCGCAGGCGCCGTAATATACCCATACGGCTCTCCAGCAGCGACATCATTACGATTACGCGCCACAATGTTGCTGTCTTTAATGAGAGCGGTCCCTAAACCAAAGATAAAATCAATATTGCCTGAGATTTGCGATTGATCGATAAAACTACGCCCGGCACGCAGATAGAGCGTATCCTGATAACCAACAAGATTAACGTCTTTCAATTCTGCTTTATCAGCATGGTTAGAGACCAAAAGCGCAACCGCTTGGGTATTCTTTACTTTGCTCTGGTCTTGGTCAGATTTAGCTTGGTTAGCATTAAAATCAAATCCATTTGCTATTGTTAGCGAACGAATTTTCACTCCATCAGCATCAATGGCAACCGTTCGACTACCAAACGTGCCAAACTTTTTGCCATTAGGCTGAAGCATTCCGTTGGCCGTCGTCGCGGTAATAATGGTTTTATCTCGATTTTGTCCGATCAAATACGTATTAGGACGCGTGATATTAAGCTTCTCGTGATAAACACCATCGTGAATATAAACCACATAGTCTGATTGATCGTTTGGTGCGTTATCTAATGCGGCTTGAATTGAAGAATAGTCAGCACTGCCATCGGCAGCGACAGACACATTGTAAAGAGGGAGGGCGTTTGCAGAAGAAAAGTAAAATAAAGCTGAGCTGCAACATGCCAAGGTGACTCGATTTAATTTCATCTTTCACTTCCTATAATCAAAGAGATGGTGAGCCATAGACCTCACCATCATCAGATACAAGAATAAAAATCGACAAGGTGGCAAAGCAGTTACTCTGCCACCTTTAGATGTTAATCGTGATAAATAAATTCACGAATATCTTGAACAGCTTGTTGACCAGGGACAGCGGCTTTCGGATTCACACGCGCTGCTTTTTTCAGTCGTTGTACCCAAGCGCCAGTCACTGGATGACCTTGTGCATCTAAAGTCACCCCTCCTTTGACGAAGCGGTTGTCAGCAAAATGTTCACCATTGACCACATCGCTGTATTTACTTGGTACATAAAAGCGATAGGACTGATCATGTTCAAACGTCCCTTGTTTGACACTGCTGGTGTATGGACTCTTGCGGAACAGATAGTTGAAACGTTTGTTATCGATAGACACATTATTTTCAACCACTAATGAACCTGGGTTAAAGTTATCGGTAAACCCATCCATATTGTTGTGGAACGCTAAGCTGTTTTTCACGATATGGGCCACAGGCAAACCTTCACCACCCAATTTGAATCCATTACCGCGAGTTCCCCCTTTGGCTTTTACTGTCGTTGTTTCGCCATTCATGTAAGCAACAGAATCCAAAATAGTCACAGCACCATCAGGGCCATCTTCCACTTTATTGAATAAGTCGAAACCATCGTCGATATTATGGTGAGAAACGCAACGAATCAGAGTGTTACCATCACCAACTCGCATTTTCACAGCAAATCCATCAGCGTTAATTTGCGATTTATCCATGTTGTTATAACTTTCGCTGTCTGTCACTGTGTTGTAACTTGCCCATAATGCTCGGCCGACATCACTCGGTGAAGAGATCTGGAAGCCTGAATCTGGGGCATTATGAGTACGCATGTATTCAAACTCATTATGGCTGCCGCTCACAATCGTACGAGCGCCTGCTACTTCAATGTGCGAGACTTTCCAGTAGTTAGCATCATGTAAGTAAGTGCCAACAAAACGGACGTGATTACCTTTTGCTTTCAAGGTCTTCACATGTTCTGGCGTACCGCTAGCAGAGACAGGAATAGTCAGAGCTGGGTAATCCCCATCCTCTAATAAAATCGTTCCACCAGGAGGCAGAATATTCACCGCTTGTTGCAACGTTAAGTGTCCATGAGTGCCTTTAGGATTCACCACCAGCGTATGTGGACCAGACAATGGTTTCTTAGTCACGGTATAGTGATAACTCATGGTTTTGAGATCTGGCCCTTCAATTGGAGTAAAACTCACATCGAATTTGGCTTTAGCTGCTGTCAATGAGGTGTTGTAATCAAACATTTCGCCCGCAGAAACCAGTTGGTCTTTCACTAACCATTTGCCATTTTGTTGCACACCAAATTTACCGGTGTAGTTAGCTCTAGCTTGCACGGTGTAGTCATCAACAGGCGTCATATCAGGGGAAGCCTGTTGCAAAACTGGCGCGACCAATTTGGCATGATAGCGTGGCGCATTTTCAGTATGAGCAGGGGAAAGCGTCAACTGAACATTACTGACTGTCATTTTGGCATTACGTGATGCAAAAAATCCGACATATTGATGATCAGGGTCTTGCATCTCAACAATATTGGCATGTGCTCCAGCCAGTGGAACAGTTTTTGTCATCGTCCCATTGCTATAACTGACAACATAACCTTTATCATTACGCGTTAATGTCATGTGATAAGTTTTATCAGGGCCATAGGTGATCCCTTTAACATATTCATCACGACTCATGCGGTTACCTGCGGTACCCCAAGGTTTGTAAATACCTTCACGGAAGTTCGCATCCACATTAATCAGCCCTTTCACACCTTTTTTATGCGCACGGAAAATGTTCATCACCATATTTGATGCCGCAGGGAATTCTTCCTGCCCTTCAGGCTGTGGATTCATCCGCGCTTTACCGATGATATCGCGCACCATAATCCCAGCACCTTCTTGGCGGTTTGGTGTCGACCCTGTTTCAGGACCTAGCTGATCTAACTGCACATCAGCAGACAAGATGAAATTCACGTTGGTAGGGAGTTTCGTGTAGTAAAAGGTGCCGCCTTCGTGGGAGTTGGCTAGCTTACCGCCTCGGCTTTCAACGGTAAATTTCTTAGCCACCGGTCCAGGTTGCACCAATTTACCATCTACGGTTACTTGGTTAGTGCCAACCTTATTTGGCAAAATAGTCGAACCAAAATTAAGGTCTGTCGATTGACCAAAAGTGATGGCCTGCCAAGTCAGGTTTTGGCTATCACTCATCATATCTGCAGATTGAGATGCACAGCCACCAACGGCCAAAACGGCAGCAATACTTAACGCTAAACGATTCTTTTTCATTTTTCTTAATCCTTGAAAAAAGGCTTATATCGACAGCACAACCAATAAGCCTTTGTGGACGAACCGATACCAAATGGGAACTTGGTATAAATGGGGGAATTAGAAGCTATATTTCACGCCGACACGCACACGTGGACGCCATCTGTCATAGGCATCACTGCCGTCATAAGTTGCGTGTCCAGATTTGTAAGGAATAAAGCCAATTTCAGTGAAGGGGTGCCAACCACTATCAAAGCCTTTGTATTCACCGGTAAAGTTCACTTCAGAGAACCAATCTTGGTGAGATTTCCAACGAGGACCTTGAGATTCTTGGTTAAAGGTGTAGTCAACGCTTGCGCCAAACTTCCAATCTTGGATACCGCCATAACTGGTAGAAAAGGTCCAGCGATTGTAATGATGATTAGATGAATTTGTATTATTACTTGTCTTTTGTAAGTTTGAATAGTGATAACGATGACGGAAAGCCACACTCCAATCGTCGTTCACTTTATAGCCCAAGGTTAAGTTAAATTGATGCCCAACTTTACTCGATGATGACTCCCACTTATATTGCGGCTTTAGACTCCATTGATCGTTAATGTGATACAGATAGCTGATATTGGCCTGTTGACCATTCCCTGTCTCGGTACCGTAAGCATCTTCATTTTGGCTCTTCCATTTTGCTTCAACTTCAAACCCGACACCATTGGCAAAGCGATTTCCTACAGAAAGACGATCTTTATGGGCAGCGGATTGGCCGTCATAGCGAGGAACCATTTCATGCCGAATATTAATGGTTGTAGCTTGAGCAGCAAGGCTGGTCAAGGCTACAGCGATAGCAGCAGTTAAGATTCTAAATTTCATTTTGAAACACCGTTTTGTTTTATTTTTTTCATTAGCGCTAAATTACTGCTAACGAAAAGTATAAAAAACCCTAAATCTAACGTTTTGTGATCTATGAAACGATGTTTCATTTATGTATATTAGTTTATGTGATCGGTAATAATGCTGGCTATCTAATGGTATTTATATATATAAACACCTATTAGTAGCTCAAAACCGTCTTTATTAAATAACTAAAAGAGAGTAAAAATAACAATGAGATAGTTCGATAACTATCGTTATCCATATTGAATATTTAAATTATTTTGGTCGATATAAGATCTGAATCACAAAGAAATTTTTTCATATGATTTAGGCCGCTTATTAATACTGATTAACATGTTATCGACTTTCCTTTTGTGTGCCTTTGGAGAAACCTCTTGAAACCCCTGCTTCCTCACCATTTATTTTCCAAAGTCATTCAAAATAGGTTATTTAGCCGGCAAAATTTAAAACTCAATTACCGCTCTAAAGTACTTTTAAAGCGCAGTATTATCCCTTTTACTTGGCCTATCGTTGTCGAACTAACCTGCGTTGTGCTGATGGGCATTGTGAGCACAATCTTAGTGAGCCATATTGGCAGTGCAGAAACAGCGGCGGTAGGTATCAGTGATAGTATTACTTTTTTAATTATTTCATTGCTCACAGCAACGGAGCTAGGCGGTTCCGTCGTCATTGCTCAAGCCTTTGGCCGGAGATTACGTGATAAAGCCAAAACGGCGGCAGTTCAAGCTATTAACCTAAATATTCTCGTCAGTATTGTTACCAACGTCCTCATTTACCTATTTATTGAGCGAATTCTTAATGTGATAGCAATGGGCGCACAGCGACATGTGATCGAGCTTTCTGAGCTGTACTTGAAAACGATCGCTTTTAGCTATCCCGCACTGGCGATTATTTTCGCGGGTAGCGGAGTATTACGTGCCATTGGTAATTCTCGCGCTCCCGCCATCAGTAACATTTTGATGAACATTCTAAATATCGTATTTAGTTACCCACTGATATATGGTTGCTCATGGTTCGGATGGGATGGCTTTGGCTTGTTAGGTGCGGGGATCGGTGTCACTGCAGCTCGCTGGGTTGGCGCAGGATTTATTCTCGCGATACTCACCCATAACAGTACGCTACGCCTTAGTCTTGGCTCGTTTAAACAGCGTTTTCAACGGAGCATTATGCTGGAGATTATGGGGATCGGCGTTCCAGCCAGCGTAGAACAATTAATGTTTAATGTCGGTAAGCTTATTACTCAAATCATGGTAGCTGGCATGGGGACAGTTGTCATGGCGGGCAACGTGATCACTTTTTCTGTGCTCTTGTTCGTAAATATACCAGGTAATTCGCTAGGAATGGCCGCAACGGTATTAATCGGTAAACGTTTAGGCCAAGATCAAACTCGTCTCGCTCGTTTAGAGATGCGTTTAATTTTAACCAGTGCTACGGTGCTGTTAGTCACCATGGGCATTATCTCTGTACCTTTAGCGCACCACATTGCGCACATTTACACTAGTGACCCACAAGTGGTTAACGTGGTCGTCAACCTTATCTATCTCAACGCTCTCATGATGCCAGTATGGGCATCTTCATTTGTGTTACCGGCTGCATTTAAAGGCGCTAAAGATGTCCGTTTTAGCATGTGGACCGCCATAGCAAGCATGTGGGGATGTCGTGTAGTGATCGGTTACTCCTTAGGTATTCTATTGAATATGAGTGTTTACGGTATCTGGCTAGGAATGTTCGCCGATTGGTGGATTCGAGCTGGACTCTATTTTTATCGTATGATTAATGATAAATGGCTCGATATTTATCGAAAAAATAAAGTGTTAGAACAATCACGCTAATTCCCTTCCTTTATGTATTCTCCGAACTGATAAGGCAGAATGATTATACCCAAATGACCTCAAACTAAAGGATTCAGCACCTTGAGGTCACTTGGGTATACAGACAAGCAATCTTTAATTTCACTTTTATAAAGTTATTACCTATCTGTTAGAAATAAAACATTCTATTTACTCACCTTCGTTTCATTAGGGACTAATCCGTGAAAGCAATCACAATATTATATAAAATTTAAAAAATGAACCGTTGTTTCGATTTTCGTCACATTCAAAACAGAGCCATAAAAATATACTTCGATTCAAATAAATTAAAACAGTGTTTTGAGGTTCAGATATGGAATATGATTATCTAGTCATTGTTGGCTATTTCATCCTAATGGTTGGGATTAGCCTTCTATTCAAAAAGATGGCGAGCAAAAGCACCAGCGATTACTTTCGTGGGGGCGGTAAAATGCTTTGGTGGATGGTGGGTGCAACAGCCTTTATGACCCAATTTTCTGCTTGGACATTTACCGGTGCCGCAGGTAAAGCGTTCAGTTCAGGTTTTGAAATCTTAGGTGTATTTGTCGGCAACATGGTGGCGTATGCGTTCGCTTTCTTCTACTTCTCTCGTCGCTTCCGTCAAATGCGTGTAGACACACCAACTGAAGCTGTTCGTCGTCGCTTTGGTAATGGTAATGAACAGTTCTTCACATGGGTGATTATCCCGCTCAGTGTATTGAATGCCGGGGTTTGGCTAAACGGTCTTGGTGTGTTTGCCTCTGCGGTATTTAACACCGACATCAACCTCACTATTTGGGTAACAGGTGCCGCAGTACTGCTTGTTTCTTTAATTAGTGGTGCATGGGGTGTAGTAGCGTCTGACTTTATTCAATCACTGGTTGTCGCCGTTATTTCGATTGCTTGTGCTTGTGTTGCCTTGTTTGTGATTGGCGGCCCCGTGGAAATCATTGATAAATTCCCTGGCGGCTTCCTTGTCGGCCCAGACATGAATTACCCACTATTAATTGTTGGTTCATTCTTGTTCTTCATCGTTAAGCAATTGCAAAGTATCAACAACATGCAGGAGTCTTACCGTTTCCTAAACGCTAAAGATTCCAAAAATGCGTCTCGTGCAGCGTTGCTAGCTTTAGGTATGATGTTTATCGGTGCGATGATTTGGTTTATCCCACCATGGGCACTACGCATTCTAGATCCAAATGCAGCTATGGCTTATTCCAACTTAGGTAAAAAAGCAGGCGATGCGGTTTATCTAGTGTTCGCTCGTGACTACATGCCTACAGGTACTGTCGGTCTATTAATGGCTGGTTTATTTGCCGCAACCATGTCATCAATGGACTCAGCATTAAACCGTAACTCTGGTATTTTTGTACGTAGCTTCTACGCGCCTATCATGCGCCGTGGTAAAGCTACCGACAAAGAACAGCTACGCATGGGTATGATTGCCAGCATCGTAAACGGTATCTTAGTTATCCTATGTGCTCAGTTCTACGTCTCTCTACGCGGTTTAAGCTTGTTTGATTTAATGATGCAAGTTGCAACACTACTGCAATCACCAATCTTAGTTCCTCTATTCTTAGCTATTTTGATTCGCAAAACACCAAAATGGGCACCATGGGCAACCGTCATCTTTGGTCTATGTGTATCTCTAATGGTTGTGAAAGTTTGGACTCCTGATGTTGTTGGTGGTTGGTTTGGTATGGAAAACCTGACAGGTCGTGAGTCTAGCGATTTGAAAATCATGACCACTATCTGTGCTCACTTAGTGTTAACTATTGGGTTCTTCTTATGCACCACCTTCTTCTACAAAGAAGAAAAAGATATCTACAAAGAGCAAACCTTGGAATTCTTCAAAGATGTCGACACTAAATGTATTGAAGAAGAAGGACAAGATGTGGTTGACCGCCAACAACGTCATAAACTGGGTACTTTGGTAATGTGTATGGCTGCTGGTTTGGTATTGATGATATTGATTCCAAACCCATTATGGGGACGTTTACTCTTCTTAGCCTGCTCAGCCGCAGTCTTCATTGTCGGCTATGCGTTAAAACGCAGCGCGACTGCAGGAACGGTTGAACAAAAACATATTGCAACAAACTGATAAAAACCATTGCCCAAACCTCCAAAGGGTTTGGGCTACTTTAAGCGGTGACTTATTCAAACTCTCTTTAAACCGCTATTAATACTGAACACTACCTATGCGTTGCCACCAGCAGCGCTTTGATGAGGAGACAAATTATGGCCAAGGGTGACGTTGTACAGTTACATTTTGAGACCTTTATCGACAGCGACACACAAGTAAAAGTGACTCGCTTAACCCCTAAAGATGTCATTTGTCACCGTAACTATTTTTATCAAAAATGTTTCACTCAAGATGGCAAGCAACTTCTTTTTGCTGGCGATTTTGATGGTAATCGTAACTATTACTTATTGAACTTAGAGACTCACAAGGCACGCCAACTAACGGAAGGGGAAGGTGATAATACCTTTGGTGGATTTCTTTCAACCAATGAACAATATCTTTTCTATGTCAAAAATGGCCTTAACCTTATGAAGGTTGATCTAGAGAACCTTGAAGAGACAGTAATCTATACAGTAGACCCAGAATGGAAGGGTTACGGTACTTGGGTTGCGAATACTGACTGCACAAAATTAGTGGGAATTGAAATACTAAAAACGTGCTGGCAGCCACTCTCTGATTGGAAAAAATTCCATGAATTTTACTTTACCAACCCAACATGTCGATTGATTAAAGTAGATATTAATACCGGAAAACTTGATGTTGTTCACCAAGAGGATGCTTGGCTGGGTCACCCTATTTATCGCCCATTTGACGACTCTACGATTGGTTTTTGCCACGAAGGCCCGCACGATTTAGTCGATGCGAGAATGTGGTTAACTGACGAGCAAGGTAACAATGTGCGTAAAGTTAAAACCCACGCACCAGGTGAATCTTGCACACATGAATTTTGGATTCCAGACGGCAGTGCAATGGCTTATGTTTCTTATTTCAAAGGCCAAGCAAGCCGAGTCATTTATAAAGTAAACCCTGATACTTTAGAAAATGAAGAAGTGATGGAAATGCCACCATGTTCTCATCTAATGAGTAATTACGATGGTTCACTGATGGTTGGAGATGGCTGTGATACGCCTGTTGATGTGGCAGATAACGATGCTTACAGCATCGAAAATGACCCATTTTTATATGTGCTCAATACCAAAACTAAGCACTATGCAAAACTTGCCAAACATAATACCTCTTGGGAAGTATTAGATGGTGACAGACAAATCACTCACCCTCACCCTTCATTTACCCCCGATGACTGCGGTGTGTTATTTACTAGTGATTTTGAAGGTGTCCCTGCGCTTTATATTGCAGAGGTACCACAAGAACTCCGATAGTACTGTTCAGTCTATCTTTTCGCCCTTAGTGACCCGACTAAGGGCGCTTTTTATCCAAACCGTGTCAATGATTAAGTTCGGTACAATACCTTCACCACATGCCAACCAAATTTAGTTTTTACGAGTTGTGGCTTTAATACTTCCCCGTTAAAACACGCTTTATCAAATTGGGGCACCATCTGACCACGACGAAACTCCCCTAAATCTCCTCCTTTTTTACCTGAAGGACATAAGGAATATTTTCGCGCGAGAGTTTGAAATTTAGCGCCTTTTTTCAACTGCAGAATAATATCTTCCGCTTGGTTTTTATGTTTCACCAAAATATGCAGTGCTGCCGCTGTTGATGCCATATCCCCCCCTATTGATGGTCTCGGTTTTTAAAAGCGCGCTAGTCTAACCAAACCAAACCTGAAATGCATCTTTTCGTCATCCTCTTTCTGTAAATTCAATCCACCAAAATTTATGAAGACAGCTAGACTGTAACTAGGACATGTTGTACTCGCACACATTATTGAGCAATATACATAATGGTTATGCCCAAATGACTGCAAGATGCAGGGGTCAGCGCCTTGACTAAGCGTAAATACATTCTCGCTAAAACAACAGCTTGAAATCACTTAGGTATATAAAATCGAGTTATATTGATGCCTTTTAGTCATGTAAAACAAAGAATAACTGACTAAATAACGAAAAAGTCCACTATGACCATTGCCGTAATATGGAATTTCGTTAATATAGATGTCAATACGTGTAATCATTAGACAATGAAAGTAGCTATGGCCAAAACGATCAGTAAAGCAAATCAGTCGCAAGGGATGTTAATGTTCACTCTTAACATGCAAAAACAATTGTTTGCGATTGGTACGCTAAAAGTAAGAGAAATTATTCCTTACATGCCAATGACGCAAATTCCTTATTCACATCACGATGTAGTGGGAACAGTGAATTTTCGAAATATGACAGTGCCCGTCATCGATATGGCAGCGGCTGTAGGCTTTCGTCGTATTGACCCTAGCGAATATAATAATTGCTACCTTATTGTTACAGATTGCCTAAGAACAGTTGTGGCATTCATGGTAAGAAGTATTGAAAAGATCATCGAATGTAACTGGCGAGAAATAGAGCCCGCACCACAAACTGCAGGGAAAAATGTCTTTGTAACCGGCATTACTCGCCATGAAAAGAATATTGTTCAGCTTCTTGACGTGGAACTTTTGTTATCCAAAATTTATCCGCAATATGAGTCAGTCAAAGTGCCAATGCTAACAGATATTGAGCGAGAGCGGCTACGCGCACTTAACATTCTGCTAGTCGACGATTCATCCATCGCTCGTAAACAATTAGCTGATGCATTAGATAGAATTAATATTTCCTATCAAGTCTGTAAAAACGGCATCGAAGCCATTGAGTTGATGCGCCAAGAAGCAGAACAAGGCCGCGCGATTGATTTGTTAGTCAGCGATATAGAGATGCCAGGTCTTGATGGTTATGAATTGGCATTTGAAGTGCAAAATGAAAATAACCTAAACCACGCTTATATTATTCTTCATACCTCTTTATCGAGTGAAATATGTGTTGATCGAGCTCATCAAGTCGGTGCCCATGAAGCGTTAGAAAAATTCAATGCGACAGAGCTTATCGAAGCCATGCTGCGAGGGGCGAAGAAGCTCGACGATTATAATCGTCAAAAGACCAAAACATTGGCGTAACCTTACGGCTTTTAAAGCTTTTAACCAACGCTTTACTCCTGGAGTAAAGCGTTTCCTATATTAGTGTCCATTAGCTATTCAAATTCAGTTAACCAATGTGACAATAGCAAGTCTAACTGCTGCTGTTGATTACTATCCAAACTTGAGATTAATTGTTCCTGCTGATGAACATATTCATCCAAGATTCCACTGACTAAAGCCAATCCTTTCTCTGTGAGTTGAACTTCAACACTTCTTCTATCTTCAACGCTGTGCTCTCGAGAAATCAACGCTTTCTGTTCTAACTTATCGAGCCGATTTGTCATCGCCCCTGAAGTGAGCATCATAGACTCCAACAGTAAGGATGGAGTCAGCCGGTAAGGCGCACCTGAACGTTTTAATGTCATCAATACATCAAATTCGCCCATTAATAATCCCTGCTCTTTTAACCACTGTGCGACCTGTGTTTCTAAATACTTAGTTAGCCGACGCATGCGACCCAAGATCCCCATGGGTAAAGTATTAAGATTCGGGCATTCCTCTGCCCATTGCTGTCTGATGCTATCAATTGCTGCCATTAAAAATCCATCACTTAACGTTTATAAAGCCATATTACTTTAACATTAACATTCTTTACAAATGACAATCCGTTCGTTATCTTTACACAAACTATTTTAATGTAAAGATACTTTATATGAATATACTACTTGCTATGATTCCCGCTTTCTTTTGGGGAACCACTTATGCCGTAACTCAATATACATTGCCTGATTGGCCGCCATTGCTGCTTGGTCTGCTTCGAGCATTACCTGCTGGTATTTTGCTATGGATCGTAAAACCAAGCTTACCGAGCAAAGACTATATCCCTCGTTTATTGCTGCTTGGAACCATCAATATAGGAGCTTTCTTTTGCTTAATTTTTGTCATGGCACACACTTTACCTGCAACAATTTCTGGGGTTGGTATGATGTCAGTTCCGGTGATCGCAATGTTGATTCAATGGGTCATGTATAAACAACACCCCACTGCATCTAAATTACTATGCGGTTTATTACTGATTGCTTGTGCGTGGCAGCTATTTTCCCCAAGTTCACTTGCGTTAAGTCATACGGGGCTGATTGCTATGGTGACAGCGATTGCATGCATGATTAGCGGATCGCTATTAACTAAAAAGCTTGGCACATCCCTTGACTGGTGGAGTGTTCTTAGCTGGCAATTGATATTAGGTGGAACGGTCTTGATTCCTATAATCTTTTGGCAAGCCTTACACCAACCACAATCTTATCTCTCGGCCATTCACAATATGAGTTCGATGAATATGTTGGGATTACTTTGGATTTGTATCCTAAACACAGCATTTGCTTACGGATTATATGTCTGGTTACTGCAGCGCATGTCAGTGGTCGATTTTACATTTGGCGGCATCGCTAATCCCATTGCAGGCATCTTGTGTGGATATGGATTAATGCATGAAGTGTACGCCCCTTATCAGTATTTACTGATGGGTGCGATGATTATCTTGTCTTTGTTGCCGCAATGGTTAGAGCTACGAAAACAAAAACATAGCAATCTACCCCATCATGCGGCAACGAGTCATTAAAGAGATTCAATATGAATCAGATGGTTTTGAGCAGTATCTAATATCGCTTGCTGCTGCTCAGCAGCCATTTTGTCCCACACGCTGTACATCATTTTTAAACGGTGATTATTCGCCAAATGTCCTCGATGCAAAGAGAGAAAAGCCCAATACAAGGAGTTAAATGGGCAAGCCTTTGCACCCAACTTTTCTTTCACTTGGTAATGGCATGTTCGGCAATAGTCACTCATTTTATTGATATAAGCTCCGCTGGCGATATAGGGTTTTGTCGCAACAATACCGCCATCAGCAAATAGAGCCATTCCCCTTGTATTAGGCATCTCAACCCATTCAATGGCATCAATATATATTCCCAAATACCAAGCATCGACTTCATCAGGCGAGATACCCGCTAATAACGCAAAGTTTCCTGTTACCATCAAACGTTGAATATGGTGAGCATAAGCCTGTGTCAGTGATTGAGATATCGCTTGTGCCACACAATTCATTTTTGTATCCCCACTCCAAAAATAATGAGGCAACGAACGCTTGGCATTAAGTTGGTTATATTGCTGATAATTGGGCATATTGGCCCAGTAAACGCCCCTTACATATTCGCGCCAACCCAAAATCTGTCTCACAAACCCTTCAACTTGTGCCAAGGTGATGGTCTTTTTATTCTGCTCGTAATAGTCAATAACAGTAGTCACTACTTCACGAGGTGAGAGTAGTTTAGTATTCAGTGCGAAGGAGATTCGACTATGATAGAGCGACCATTTAGAGGTTATTTGATCGGTCATCGCATCTTGAAATCGGCCAAAATTCACGAGGCAATACTCGCAAAAAAAAGCCAACAGATTAAGTGTTTGAGCTCGATTAATACTCCATAGTAAGTGTGTTCCAACATGACCAAATGTCACCACATTATGTCGATTCAATCGCTCGATCACCTCGCTAACATTATTATCAAAACAGAGTGGTGAGGGCACAGCATCAAGGTCTGACTTCTTTAAGGAATGACGATTATCACTATCATAATTCCATTGTCCGCCCATAGGCTGACTTGAATCGGTCATTAGTACGTTGAACCTTTTGCGCATTTTGCGATAGAAATTTTCCATCAGCACATGTTTACCCGCGGTAAAATAGTCAGAAATTTCGTCAAATGGTAGGAAAAAATGGCCGGTATCGTATTCGATGATTTGTACTTCTAAGGGATCAAGAGCCCGTAATTGTGTTAGCAAACGATGTTCATCAGGCCGTTGATAATGAAACTCTTCACATTGGTAGCGTCGCCATAGGTCTTCTAGCAGATCAGGTAAATCTTGGAATTGTGCAGTATCATCTAACGTTAGATGCAATACCTGATGACCCTCTTCACTTAACTGATGCGCAAATGATTCCATTGCCATGAAAAATGCACACACTTTTTGAATATGGTGCTTAACATAACGAGTTTCTTGATGGAGCTCGGCTATCACATACAAGACATCAGGCTCAACACGTTGAAACCATGCATGATTTATATTCAATTGATCCCCTAAAACCAATCTTATAGCCCTGTATTGCATATACAATCTCCTATTTTAACTGTCTCAAATACGTTACTCCTTCGGTTAAAGATCACTTAGGGAGGAGGATACTGTAACCAAGACTGTTATAATTATCAGATAGCCAGCGCTCGGTGCTTGCTACTTATGCTTACCCAGTAAAGGGTAACTCAATTTGATTGTTGTGCCCCATTGATGCCGCACAACCCTGCTCTAAGTGACTTATGACTGACGAATTTAAAAAATCGACAGATAACCTCAAAAAAGCGGTTCCGCTGATGATGAAAAACCAAGTAGCGACGACTCCCGCTAATTACGCGCTTTGGTATACGTATGTCGATAATACATTTCCCGAAATGAACCAGCAGATAGATGATATCGTGCAACAAAACGGCCTTTGTCCACCATCAACTAACGATCAACTTTATCAGCAATTTATCGCATCAAAGGCTGAAACAAGCATTAATGATTTAAAGACCAACTTAGAAGTTTTGGTTGGTGAGATAAGTAGCTCCATGACGGACACATTGACCGATACCAGCCTATTTTCATCACTGATTGATAAAAGCTTTTCCGATTTGGAACGCGTAGAAAGAGATAGCTTATCGCTTGATGAAGTCATGTCGATTATCCGTAAGCTGATTGCCGACTCTCGGGAAATTCGTCATTCAACGACGTTTTTACACAATCAATTAAATACCGCAACAAATGAGATAACCCGCTTAAAAAATCAGCTGGCAGAAGTACAAAAAGATGCCTTATTTGATAGTCTCACGTCTCTTTACAATCGGCGCGCCTTTGACCGAGATATACACGCCTTATTTAGTGTAGAACAGCCATTTAGCCTCATTGTGGCTGATATTGACCACTTTAAGTCGCTCAACGACACCTATGGGCATTTATTTGGCGATGCTGTCATCAGATCTATTTCAAAGCGTATGCAAAATGGCTGCCGAGAAGGCATCACTGCCTACCGGTTTGGCGGGGAAGAGTTTGTTCTTTTAGTGCCACAAAAATCATTGAGAATTGGCCGTCAGTTTGCAGAAAGCCTACGCCGCTCAATCGAAAAATTATCCATCAAAGATCGTCGCTCAGGCCAGCAAGTCAGTAATGTAACCGTCTCCTTTGGTGTCGCTGAACGGGTAGAATCTGACACGGCAGTATCACTGTTAGAACGTGCGGACAAAATGCTTTACGATGCGAAGAAATTAGGTCGAAACCGTGTCATGCCTCTTTGAGTGCAGCACGAGCAGGCAATAATAAAGACGCTTGCCGCACACAGGGGCAGCAAGCACCATCAAATTCATCGTTTTTACAAAGAGCAATAGGCTACAACTTAAGTTGGTATGTCAATAGGTAGTCTCCACCACACTTACTACGATACTCTTTATCTTCGCTACTCGCATGAGGTCTGCCCTGCTCATCACCTTGAACAAGACTAATCCAGTGACGCATTCCCGACTTTTGCGTAAACATGGTATGCGTTTCAATTTGTATATCTTTGATAGCAGAAAGCGTCACTGTACCGTCACCTTGGCTACGCGCGATAAACAATTCAATATGACTTCCCGTACCATCGCGAAATAAAATGGAGTCTGGACTCTCTGGTTGCCCAATAAATGCAACGAATTGGCGATTGTTGCGTAAACCGCTATGGCTTCCATCGGCGAAATACGCTAACAAATGGTGATAATCAATTTGATAGCTCGTTACGTCTTGATGTGATCCCATCTCTAATGGGAATAACCTATCAAGTAACTGTTTTGCTTTCACTTGTATTTCTTCTTGCTGACTCTGCTTCGTTGTTTCTACTGCTACAACTTGCTCAACGATAAAGTCATGTTGATATTGTTCGCTCTCTTGATTATCCAAAGTCAGCATGTTCATCCTTGTTTCCTCGTTATGTTTCATGTTCCGCCTGTGGCGGCTTTTGCTGTTCTGTTACACCACGGTGAGGTCGTTTTTCATCCTCAATTACAGTGGCATTTGTGATAATGCTTGGCTCTTTTTTTTGCGCCTACATGGAAGAGTAATAGATTTATCACTACAATTTCACAACAAAAATTTTACAATGTGAATTTTACAAAATGGCCGTGTCAAAAAGTTTGATTAGACAATCGCACTTTTTAGGGACAAAAGTGCGTAACTTGCGGAAACGTAATCACTTAACAATGGAAGATCTCTCAGCTCGCTGCGTGAGAATCAATCCAGAATACGCCCCTTCGGTTTCTTACCTCTCGATGATCGAGAGAGGTAAACGAGTACCGAGCGCAGAAATGCTCGAAGTCATCGCAGAAGTTTTTCAAAAGCCGATCTCTTGGTTTCTTGACGATGAACCCGCATATGCTGATATCACACCAAATAAAGGAAATCGTGGTGGTATCAATGGCATGGCGTTAGAACCCAGCTTTTTGTTTTCCAATGACATTCTGCAAATTGCTATTCCAGAAATGCTTTCACAAACAGGTATTACAGGAAGACAGTTTGCCCACTTGCTGATTCGAGCCCATCAAGAAAGTTTACAGAACCATTTTCCTGATTTAGAACGCGCAGCCGAGGACCTTGGTACAAAACGACTTAATCTCGATGTCGATGATCTGCTCGATCTAGCGCAGCATGTCGGGTTGACCATTCACTGGATGAAACGTCCTCCACAACAAGTGGTCGATGAATTAGGCATCAGTGCCAAACAGCTTGTGACATCTTTCTTTGAACCACCAGGCCACGTATACCTTAACGAAATGCTAAGGGCATATCCTACCCGCCTTAAGTACGATCTGGCGGTCTATATTGGCAATATCGTATTACACAGCAAAGATGGCCTGAAAAGTGTGTTAACGATTGGACATACCAACAGTTGGGAAGAAACGCCTCACGCCCCAAGTTCGACAGAGCTTAATTCTCAGGATATTTTGCAAGCATGGCGTGATTTTGAATCAAGTTTTTTCGCTGGAGCATTACTTTGTCCCAAAGTTCCTTTTCGACAATTGCTTGATCGCAACGGTTATGAAATTAGGGCGCACGAAAAAGCAGGGGTTTCCCCATCTGTTGCCATGCGTCGGATGACGGTTGTCTCGCCATATCCACATTGGCATTATTTTGATGCCTATGGAGAAGGTAAATTAAAAGCCGTTTACCGCGGCAATGGGATACCACTTCCCTGGGGAAACATGAGAACCGTTAACGATCCATGTCAACATTGGGCAGTATTTCGTCGCCTTAGTGCACCGCAAGCTCAAAGTTCAGCTCAAATTTCAATCTTAAACGTCGCCAACGAACCGCGTATCTATTGTTGTGAATCGATTAATATTACCGACGCAGCAGGCAATAATCGCGTTCTCTGTGCGGGCATCGATTTAAATCCAGCGATCAACGCTCAAGGTGGCGATGCATTGACTGTTGCAGCAGAGCTGCAAGCGTCTTGTGTAACAAAAGGCGGGACAACCCCCATTCCGGCACTGATTAAAAAAGATCTCCGCACCATTGCAAAAATCCTTAACATTAATTGGATTGAGCGAGGAATAGAAAGTGATGCTCGATTGATCTGTTCACGCGGGGCAGTTTGTCCAAGAAATCCAAGCTGCTATGGCAAATGTGATTCTCAGTAGAAGACCACGCAACATGACTGCCAACAGGGAAACGGAACAGGCTGATTTTGCTGACACTAGGTGCCCCAGTTATAACGCGGTTGTTGATGACGACACTACACAACTAAAGTGATGACGTTGGGCATTACCACAGGCAAAAAAAAAAGCCAATCGCAATACTTGCGGTTGGCTGTAGATATGTGTGAACAATTTGGTTCACTAACAACGTCAGTTGGCTAGGTGACCCTCGGCTTAATAAGGGTCGCTTAAACATATGCAGTTAGCGTGCCAACTTTTTAAAGCGATTAAAAAACCTGATTTTTACCCCTAAAGGGGCAAATAATGGTCTATTTACAACATCAGAGTAATCCATCTATTTCATATCGCCATTGCATTTTGCAAATATCGTCGCAAAATGCAATGGCACATTGCGTAAAAGATCTCTTTTTAATGTATAGAGTGAATCACATTTGCTTTCCATTTAAACAGCAAAGTATTTGGATAAGTTTACCGTGCGCCTGATTACGTATTTACTTGAAGTCCCATCAAGTAATCAGGTAGAGTTTTCATTCAATATAAAAAAGTCGGTGCCGATAATGACCAGGTCTTTGTTTAATGAACCTGAATGGATACCTATTCAGGATGGGCAGCTATTATGGTTACCTGAATTTTTGACGGCTGATGAGTCACAACGCTTTTATAATCAGCTTTCAGCCGCTGTTCCTTGGCGGCAAGAGCCTATAAGTATGTTTGGTCGCACCGTCTTACAACCAAGGCTACAAGCTTGGTATGGTGATAAAACCTACTCCTATTCAGGTTTGACGATGTCACCTGAACCTTGGATTTCCCCTCTGCTCGACTTAAAGCAACGTTGTGAACTCGTTGCTCAAACCTCGTTTAACTCGGTATTAGCCAATTACTATCGAGATGGCAACGATTCAATGGGGTGGCATCAGGATAATGAAACAGAACTCGGATTAAACCCGATAATCGCCTCTATCTCACTTGGAGAAACCCGCCGTTTTGTGCTCAAACATTTACATTGTAAATCTAAATATGAACTGGAACTTACCTCTGGCTCCTTACTCATCATGGCGGGGACAACTCAACATTTTTGGCAACATGGCATACCGAAAACTAAGCGAGCAAAGCACGGACGAATCAACTTGACGTTCCGCACTGTATATTAATCTATACGTTGAAAGGGAATGACCATTCCTGCCGTGATTGAGCTTGATCTAGTCCCGTTGATGAAGCTCTGCCCCCTGCATCTTGATGTCATTTGGGTATAAACAGACAGAGGGCTTGATATACCCTATCAAGCCCTTGCTATCATCAATCGCCTTATGCGGATTTTAATTTTGCGTGATGCCAAGTCGCAAGCATCTTAGGCAGTAAACCAGTGATGACTGTTGCCACAACAATCAGTGCCAAACCAATTATTTGCTTACTGCTGTACGACACATCAAAAAACAACATTTGCCATATCGCGGAGTACATCAAGTTGGTAAAAATTAACGGTGCCAACTGGGATCCAGAATTAGCAATCCGGTAGGCTTTGGCGCGAAATACTTGGGTGTTGATGACTAAAAAAGCGATGGCTAACACAGCGCCGACTATTAATGCACCATAACCCGTTTTGTCACCTGCTGGGGAGAACGAAATTGGTGAAGTGATTAACAGTGGTAACAGCACTAGTGAAGCCATCCCAAAACTCCATGCATTTATTTCTATTGTACGCATGTCACTTTTAGTCGCACGGTACAAACATAATTGAGAACCCGCATTAAAAAGTCCGGCTAATACTCCAATGAGTAGTTCAGGTCTCCAACGAATCCCTGATACGTCGCCAGCTAGCAACAGCACTCCGAGAAACGTCATAGCGAGTCCAACCAGAGTCAGCCCCTGTAACTTCACTCTAAAAAAGAGCTTCTCTAACAGAGGAATAAATAGTGGACCGGTACTAAACAGAACCACACTTTCAACTAAAGAGAGTGTTTGTAGCGAAAAAATAAAACATAGCTGGCAACCCGCCATGCAAAATGCTCGTAATACTAGCGGTTTTCGCATACTTGCCACGGGTAAACGACATTGAGTTACCGCCATAACGATAAACAACATTAAACCGGGAAGAAAAAATCGTAAAAATGTTAGCCATTGTGCAGAAATATCGACTGACAAATATTTCGTAATTAAGCCAGATAAAGATAAACTTAATGTTGAAACAAGCATAAAGCTCACAGCCAATGGCGTACTTTGCATAATAACTCCTCGTAAAACTGGAGCTATTATAAGAATCCCAACGGTAAATAAATAACGAGTAATAGTGAACAAACCTGTAAGAAAAACTTAACTATGAGAAAATTACTTCCGTTAAAATCACTCTATACCTTCGTTGCAGTAGCCGAAACAGGCAGTATGTCTAAGGCAGCAGAGGTATTGAATGTTAGCCACTCAGCGGTCAGTCAGGCTATTAAGTCGATAGAGTCGCAACTTAATCAAACCTTATTTAGTCGAGTCGGGCGCAACGTTGAACTGAACAATGCTGGCTACCGCTATTACAAAAAAATAGCGCCCGCTTTAGAGCAAATTGTGGATGCGACCGAAGCGATGTTGATTCAACCGAATACCAATCGACTGACAGTCAACATGATTAATTCATTAGCATTGCACTGGTGGATTCCACGAGTTCCAAAATTTCAACAGTTTGCCCCAACAATCGATATTCGTATGTCAAACTTACCTGGGCAATTTTCTTTGGAAGCAGAAGGCGTGGATGCCGCCATTATTCATGGAGTATTAGATGATTGGCAGGATTATTATTGTGAAAAACTCAGTGATGACCAATTAGTCCTAGTATGCAACCCTGATTTAATTAGTGAGGATACAGAACTTGAGGTAAGTCAGTTATTAGCTAAATATCCAACCATTGTTGTCACCGGTAAAAGAAGGATTAATGACTGGCCCAACTGGTGTAAAGCCAATGACGTCCCCCCACCAAAACAGAAAAATAACCTCAGTTTTGTTACGTCTGCACAGGCAATACAAGCGACCTACCGTCAATTAGGTATGTTTGTAACCCACAAAATATTTGTTCAAGAAGATTTAGAACAAGGAGGACTTATATCCTTAGGGAGTGCGGTCAAACATCCAACACAAGGATTTTATTTCACCTGCTTGCCGGAAAAGTTAAAACTAGAAAGTGTGCTTACTTTAAGAAGCTGGTTGCGGCACGAATTCAATCATTAATATTACATAGTAACGAAAACAACGCAGAGCACACAAAAAACCACAAACCAGCCCACGAACCGCCAGAGATAAGAGCGAGTTCTCCTTTCCACCTCTTGTGGAGAAATCGGCGCCATAGGATGATGTTCGGCTTGCTCTAGAGAAGATAGTCTTTCTTCTTGTTCATGAACCATATGCTCAAGTTCATGTCTTTTCTCCGCCTTTTTTGCGGTTTCCATAAACCGATGGAGCTGTTCATTGGTTAGATCCTCGTCCGGATTATACACATGCGGTTTTGGGGCACGGTTTTTAATATTGGGCATAAATCACCTCCCGAACAACACTCTCCATTATTTTAGATCCCAATAAGCATCGACAGTTCCACCTAAGTCTTACTTTTGATAGAAATCATAATATACCTCACCAAAACATATTCAAAATTTTCGAACATGTTTCTCAAAAACAGTGGCTCTTCATTTGTTTCAGAGCACTCTAAAATATCAGGGTAATCAAATAGGAGGCAGTTATGAGCCAATACAGAGAAATTCGTCAAATTATTCCCGCACAAGATACATCTGATGGTGACGGAGTTAAGATTCGCCGAATCGCTGGTTTCAATAATGCAAATCTGTCTCCATTTTTGATGGTCGATGAATTGAAATCTGACGATCGTAAAGATTACGTCGGTGGCTTCCCTCCACATCCACACCGTGGAATCGAAACCCTAACTTATATGTTGGAAGGTCATTTTCAGCATCGCGATCATATGGGTAATGTAGGTGAACTACGCACGGGTGGAGCGCAGTGGATGGCAGCTGGTCGCGGAGTGATCCATAGCGAAATGCCAATCATGCAAGGTGGTCAATTACACGGCTTCCAAATTTGGATCAATCAACCAGCGAAAGACAAAATGTCTCCCGCTCGTTATCACGATTATCAACCAGAAACCATCACAGAATATCAAACAGAGTCTGTTGGATTAATGCGTGTGATGGCAGGACAAATCGTTGTCGATGGCGAAACGTTAACTGGCCCACTCACTGCGACTGGAACACCAGCAACCGTTGCGGATTGGCGAGCTACAGCAGGCTCACAGATGACTCTTACCACCAACGATTCACACAACGTAATGATATACGCCTATAAAAATGACTTAACCATCGGTGAACGTACGGTTAAACAGGGACAAATGGCGATTTTGTCGCAAGGCGAAAACATTGAGTTATCAGCCCCAAATGGTGGTGGCGCTTTGATTTTTGTAGGGCAACCAATCAATGAACCGGTTGTCCATTACGGACCATTTGTGATGAACACTGTTGAAGAAATACATCAAGCAGTCAACGACTATAACTCAGGCGTATTTGAAACATATTGATTGATTTCGCACGCAGATTAGCACTTGCGTTCGAATGTAAAGTTTAGAAAACATCAACAAATATCCATGCCAATTTGTTTGTTTTTCGACCACACAGTAGGCTCTACTCTGTGTGGTTTTTTTATTTTTAATAACTTTGGTCGAAAGTTTATTTCTATTTAATAATCAACAATTCGATCTATACTTATTAAATAAATACTCTAATATCTCCTTTCTTATTACTATTTTTTAATAGTAAATTGCTATCCAAAAACACAAAAAAATGTGAAACTATGCCGCGAAAAGTTAATAAAAACTAAAACGGAATAGTACAAATACCTACTACTTACGAGCTATTTCTTTATTTTTTATAATCAGTTACGATCTGCTCAAACCAGTTGTGGTCACTAACTCTAAATAAGTATTTATGACGCATTATCATATGAACCTATTAGAACATTAGTTAGTTAAAATTGAGCGAACGGTCAAATTTTCTTAAAAAACAAATTGATTAAAAAATAACCTTTCTTCAATCTTGCCTCAAACAAAATATAATAATGACCATTTAGGTTTTCGTTGACTAAAATATAATGGCTAGGCGAGGAATTACGATGTCAGTATCAACCAACCGGAGTCAAACACAGAGACCATTTAAAATGAGCAATCTGTTACTAAATGAGAAAGCATTTAAATTAATATTTATGGCATTCTCCATCGTAATCGTCGTTAGTTGCAGTATTTTGGGTTATGACGCATACAAAGCTTACATAAATCCAGAACACGTATACGGCAAATGGGTAGAGATTGGTGGCCCAAACTATAATAAAGAAATATTAACTTTGTCTGAAAAAGGGGTGTATAAAAACAACCACCTGATCAGCACTTCATTTCAGTTCAGCGGAAGCACTGTCACAGTCCGTACCGGGGGTGGTACAACAAAATACGAATTGGATGGCTCTGAAGATGCGCCACAATTAAAACGAATCAAACCCGGATCGCCAACTCAAGCGTTCGTTAAACATGGTTATGAAGCAGAACTGAAACACAAGCAGCAAAGTGGCTCTCAAGAGCGACGCTTAATCCTCTCTGAACATTTTAAAGAAGGGAAATAATGGCAAGCTAAACGTGGCATTATGAGAAAATAAACAGGTCATAAAACCAAAAGCTCGAATTCATCTTCGAGCTTTTTTATTTCGTACTTAACCCGTGAGAACATTATCTTCAGGATATCGAAGAAGTGTTGGTTCTGGACGAGCCAACATATAAGCAAGAGTCAAAGGCCCCAAGCGGCCAATAATCATAACGATAATTAAGATGCATTTGCCTGGCTCAGAGAGATGTTCGGTCAACCCTGCCGTTAGCCCTACGGTTGCAAAAGCGGAGATCGTTTCAAACACCACCTGCACAAACGTAGCTTTTTCTGTCACCATTAACAAAAACATTGCGATAGTCAGCAAAGCGCCACTCACCACAATAATCGCTAACGCTTTAGTGACCGTTGGCCAACTCACACTACGACGAAACATCACTACATCGTGCTTCTGACGCAGAAAAGCCCAAGTAGCCATAAAGGCAACAATGAAGGTTGATACTTTAATACCTCCCCCAGTGGAGGTCGCCCCTGCCCCAATTAACATCAGCAAGAGCATAACCAGCAAGGCCGGTTCGGTGAACGACGCGATATCCACACTGTTAAAGCCCGCGGTGCGAGCACTTGCTGATTGGAAAAATGCGGCTAACCATTGAGCTCCAATAGGAAGGTTGGCCATCGTATTTGGGTTATGATGCTCTAACAACCAAAACATCACCATACCGAAAAACAATAGCGCAGGAGTCGCCGTTAACATAATTTTGCTATGTAAACGTAAGCGATTCCATCCCCGAAATCCATTTGACCAAATGTCACCAATCACGGTGAAACCTAATCCGCCTAGAATAAATAAAGCGGCAAGAGTAAAAATAACGACAGGGTCATCGACATAACTGGTTAGACTATTAGAAAAAAGAGAAAAACCCGCATTATTAAAGGCTGAAACGGCATGAAATAGGGAATAAAAAAGCCCCTCTTTCCAGCCCATTTCAGGCACCCAACGATAGGCGAGAAAAGCCATGCCAATCAACTCACTGATATGCGAGAAGATAATAATCTTCTTAACTAGAGAACGTAAATTTACCCCCCCTTCTTGTCCTAATGCCTCTTTCGCTAAGGACTGCTGTTTCAAACTCAGACGAACGCCAAAAAGATAAAGTAATACGGCTGATAATGTCATCTGCCCCAAGCCGCCAATTTGCATCAGCAACAATAACAGTACTTGACCAGCCCGCGTAAAGTGAGTTCCGGTATCCACCACACCTAGACCAGTAACACTGATGGCAGAAGTTGCGGTAAACAGAGCATCTAGAAATCCTAGTCCTTGAATAGAAAATACCGGCAACATGAGAAGTAATGCAGCTGGGATAAGAACCGCCAGAAAACTCAAAAATATAATGCGTGGTTCGTTAGCCTTTTTCGATTTCTTATTATTTTTAAAAGAATAGAAATGGCCGCCGTATGACTTCGGCATCATAGCGCTTTTAACCTTTTAGTCAGCTCTTTTTGTGGCCCTACAACGATCAATAAATCACCAATTTCCAATTGAATATCAGATGCCGGTGTCGGGGTAATTTGAGCACCGCGCTTAAAGCCCAAAATCATAATTTCTTTGTCTTGGCTAAATGGCAGTTGACCAATTTGTGATCCCATCCAACGGGAGCCAATAACGATTTCTGTCATGGCTAAACCACTACCCAATTCTTGAAACTCCAGTACTCTTTTATCGAGCATCTTTCTCGCGACTCTAGCACCCATATCACGTTCAGGCATAATGATATGGTCGGCTCCAATCTTCTGCAAAATTCTAATGTGCGCTTTGTCGTTAGCTTTAACCCACACAGATTTGGCCCCTGAATCTTTAATTACCAGAGTAGCTAACATAGAAGCATTGACGTTTTCGCCAATCGATACCATCACCATGTCATATTCGTTGAGCTTAAGCTCTTTCACCGTTTCTTCATGAGTACAATTCGCTACAATCGCTTGCGTAGCAATATTGGCAGCCATTTTTACCAACTCTTCATCTACATCAACAGCTAGCACTTGAGCACCTGAATCGACTAACTCTTGACAGACTGCTAAACCAAATCTTCCCAGACCAACAACTGCAAATTGCTTATCCTCAAAATTCATAATTCGCCTTATATTTGTTATTTTAACCGCAGTATTTATGCCTAAATTGCCAGCACATGGCAATACTGTATGACATTCAAATTTCAATATCCCCAAAAGGCGAGTGCAATTCGCTACTCGGCAGCCAGATGGATTGTCTACTCAATAATGATTAGTGCTTTGCCTAAGAACAAATTCATTCACACAGAAAGAGCACCTTGAGGCTACATGAGTATAAATTCTTACTCCCCGTATGTAGAGAACTCCCCCATTTTCTGATAGGTTTGAATGCGTTATTTTGTGGAGCCTAATTAAGCAGTATGAACGAATTATTACAAATATTACAAAAGTCAGACTATTTAAAAAACTTGGACAATAGCGTCCTTTTCATCACGTTGGCGAGCTTAATTACTTGGGGCGTTTGGCGCTTTGTATATAGTCGTTTACTCAACCTATCAGAACGAACAGCATTCCACTGGGATGATTTACTTCTACACGCATTAAAAACCCCCATCAGTACACTCATTTGGTGTTGGCCGGCGACAATTTCACTTGGTCTAATTTTGGAAGACCAAATAAAAGCAGAATTCAATTGGCTAACAACTTTAAAGCACTTGATGCTAATTACGATCTTCGTCTGGATTTTCATCCGACTGATTAATGAAGTCGAACAGCAGTTTCTTAGGGATAAAAAACGGGATGAAACCACAGTGCAGGCGATTGCGAAAGTCGCCCGCTTATGTTTCGTGGTGATCGGACTGCTCTCATTTATGCAGGCTTTTGGGCTGAGTTTATCTGGGTTATTAACTTTTGGTGGCGTCGGCGGTTTAATTGTCGGTCTTGCGGCTAAAGACTTACTATCGAACTTTTTTGGCGGCATGATGATTTACTTTGATCGCCCATTTAAAGTTGGCGAGTGGATTCGATCACCAGATCGCGAAATAGAAGGGACCGTCGAAAGAATTGGCGGGCGCATGACCATCATCCGTACATTCGACAAACGTCCTCTTTATATACCTAACTCAGTATTCAGTAATATCGTGGTTGAAAATCCATCGCGTATGCTCAATCGTCGTATTTATGAAACTATTGGTTTGCGTTATCAAGACAGCGATAAAATTCCTAATATCATCGATCAAATTAAGTTGATGCTAGAAAATCACCCCGAGATCGATGCACATCAAACGATGATTGTTAACTTCAGCTCGTTTGGTCCATCGTCGTTGGATTTCTTTATCTACACATTTACCAAAACAGTGAACTGGATTCGCTATCACGAAATCAAACAAGACGTACTATTACAAGTGATCAATATCATCAAAGAAAACGATGCTGATATTGCTTTTCCGACTCGTACGCTATTTGTTGAGCCTAACTCGCAAGCAGATATAGCTAATCAACCACCAGTACAACAGCAATAATAAAAATAGCCCTTCACAGATGAAGGGCTATTTTTTGCTTGGCAGCGTTAAGGAATAACGTCGTTACTCAGCCATTTCTAGGGCTGTATTTATGTAAACTTCGCGCAATTTAAGTGCGACTTCACCAGGTTTACCATTTCCGATTGGCTTGTCATCAATAGCGACAACCGGCCATACAAACGTCGTCGCTGAGCTAATAAACGCTTCTTTTGCTGCATAGGCTTCTTCAATGGTGAAGTGGCGTTCTTCAATTTTGAAATCAAAATCATCCGTCAATTTCATCAAAGATGCACGTGTTATACCATGCAAAATATCATTGCTAAGTGGCCTTGTAACAATCGTATTGTCATCGGTCACAATATACGCGTTACTTGAACCACCTTCGGTCACTAAGCCATTTTCAATCAACCAAACATCATCAGCATTGGCTGCATGTGCCATATGTTTAGCTAAACACGCAGGTAGCAACTGAGTTGTTTTAATATCGCGACGACGCCAGCGAATATCATCAATAGAGATAACGCGGATACCTGTGTCTTTCTTCGGACTGTCGATCAACGAACGAGACTGAGTAAACAAGACTAACGTTGGCTTAATGTCTTCGCTGTAAGAGAAATCACGATCGCCTTCATCTCCACGAGTTAACTGAAGATAAATCCCCCCTTCAACAAGGTTGTTTTTCTCTATTAACGCTTTTTGAATACCGGTTAGTTCTTCGCCAGTAACAGGAAGCTTAAGACCTAATTCTTTGCAAGAGCGTTCCAAACGAGCTAAGTGGCCAGCATTGTCAATCAATTTGCCGTTTAATACCGCAGTCACTTCATAGACTGCATCAGCAAACAAAAAGCCACGGTCAAAAATCGAGATGTGGGCTTTAGATTCGGCAACATATTCGCCGTTTAAATAAACTGTACGTTCCATCGTTTTCCCCTTAGCCCCACAACACGGTTGTAAAAGGCTTCATTGTGTTCTGTTCAAATTCAAACCCGTTATCGATGTCTTCACTCAATAATAAGGGTCCATCAAGGTCAACAACCTCTGCGCCTTGTGCCACGACAAACGCTGGCGCCATGCTTAATGAGGAAGACAGCATGCATCCCACCATCACTTCAAGACCCGCATCGAGTGCCGCCTGTTTCAAGGCAAGAGCTTCAGTCAACCCACCCGTTTTGTCGGTTTTAATATTGATCATATCGTAGCGACCAATCACTTTCGCCAAGCTAGCTCGGTCATGACATGATTCATCAGCACAAATAGGAATAGGTCGCTCTAACTCATCAAGCACGGCATCTTGATCCGCATGGAAAGGCTGTTCAATCATTGCCACATCCAATTTAATCAATTCAGGTATCAAGGCTTGATACACATCAGGTGTCCATGCTTCATTAGCATCTAATACAATCTTGGCATTAGGTGCACCACGGCGTACCGCTTTTACTCTATCCAGATCTTCTGGGCCACCTAATTTCAGTTTCAACAGTGGACGAAAAGCGTTATCTACTGCGGCTTGCTCCATTTTTTCAGGCGTATCAAGCGATAATGTAAAGGCCGTAATCAAAGCTTCAGGAGTGACATCAACACGTTGCCAAATAGTCTGGCCCGCTAACTTACATTCCAGATCCCACATCGCACAATCGACAGCATTTCGTGCAGCACCTGAATGCAATGCCTGTTGCAATTCTTCGCGGGTCATCCCTGCTTCCAGAGCAGGCACAACCCCTTGAATTTCAGCCATGACGCTTTCGCGCGACTCATCATAACGAGCATATGGAACACATTCTCCCCGTCCGATAACACCATCTTGTTCCAAGGTTACAATGATGGTTTCCGCTTGAGTTTTTGAACCGCGAGAGATCGTAAAACTACCACGTATTGGCCAGGTTTCAGTATCAACAGAGACCTTCATTACAGCTCCAATAAACGATCAACGATGCGAGCAACACCTTGGCGGAATGGGTCTACCACTGGTAGGCCAAGTTCAGATTCTACTTTATCCATGTAAGCAAGCGCTTCTTTCTCATCTAAAGCAGACGTGTTAACAGAAACACCAACGAATTGAACTTTTGGATTGGTTAAGCTTGCCGTTGCTAGGTTACGTTCCATGCATTCTTTCAAACCAGGTAATGCATAACCTGGAAGGCCACGCATGTGTTTACGAGTAGGTTCGTGACATAGAACAAGTGCATCAGGTTGAGAACCGTGAATAAGACCAGTCGTTACACCGGCAAATGATGCATGGAATAGAGAGCCTTGGCCTTCAATCACATCCCAGTGGCCATCACTGTTTTCAGGTGAAATTGTTTCAATTGCCCCAGAGATAAAATCGGCAACGACAGCATCAGCACTAACACCAGCGCCAGAAATTAGAATACCCGTTTGACCTGTTGCTCTAAAATCAGCATCAACACTACGTTCTTTAAGTTCTTTTTCAATAGCAAGCGAGGTGTACATTTTACCTACTGAGCAGTCTGTACCTACTGTGAGTACGCGTTTACCTGCACGTTTTTTACCACTTGCTACAGGGTAGGTTTGAGTTGGGAAGCGAACATCAAATAGCTTACAGCCATGTTTTTCCGCTGCCGCGACAAGCTCAGGGATATCGTTTAGTCGATTATGCAGGCCAGCAGCAATGTCCATACCTGATTCAATTGCTTCAACCAAAACACTGACCCACTCTTTAGAGATAATACCACCGCGGTTGGCAACGCCAATAACCAATGTTTTTGCGCCAGCTTTTGCCGCTTCGGCGATAGTCACATCGTCCAAGCCAATATCGGCGTGACAGTTTTCTAAACGAAATTGACCAAGGCATGCCTCGGGACGCCAAGTTTTAATACCCTGAGCTACTTTTGCAGCTAGTTGATCTGCAGCGTCGCCAAGAAAAAGCAAATAAGGTTGTTTAAGTTCCATCTTTTTATCTCCGCAAAGAAATTACTGGTGATTAATGTTGTTAATCTCGATTACATACAGTGCAAAATACATGACAATTAAAATGTGTAAATAGCATTAATTAATAGCCAAAAAAGCAATTTAATGCATATATACTCTTTATTTGCATAATTAACTGCATAAATATTCACTTAAACCCTAAACAATAGAAAGGTGTTTTATTCTAAATATTAGATATTTTATAGATTATTAAAAAAGAACAGTGTTAAAAATTTAGAATTAATGGTTGATATCCATTTTTTAGCCAATTTATATAATTTTGTAACTAAAGCACTTAAATAGTTAAATACGCCATTTCTCCAACACCTTTATTATTATTAAAACTTAGACATTAATCACATTTATTAAATAACCCAACATATTTAACGATTATAGTGATATTCTAATTTCGCACCAAAAATGACATTTTATGCAAAATTAATCACCAATATGGTGCATTTATGCAAGTTTAATTACCAAACTGACTAAAAGCATCATTAACACGAAAAGTAACATGAATCATTATTAAGTAATTTACAACCGAACAAAATAACAGTTTAAAACACTGCAATAATAAATTTATATGGAATTTTATAAAAATCATTTCACTGTTATTAGGTCTCTCTAATAGAATATCTCGCACCACAGTTGCATAAAGAGCAGTATTAGATCGCTCAACTATATATACAGATACAGACCACATCCTTTTGGTCTATAAATTGCAGTTTCTAAGGAGCAGAAATGCAAATCTCATCGTTAACCATGCAGAATACAGTCCAACTGTTCCAACATGTTCAAGTGAGCCGTTCACTATGTGTTGGCAACATTCTGCAACGGCTTACTTCTAAACGATGAATACAATAACTCCTAAAGAGGGACAGGGATGGAAACGATAACAGCGTTCGTAGGAACGATTGATGGAATAGTTTGGGGCGTGCCTATGCTCGTCATGATTCTGGGTGTAGGTATTTATCTCAATTTCGGCTTAAAATTCATGCCGATATTTAATATTGGACGAGCGTTCAAATTAATGTGGGGTGGTCGTACAAAGTCCGCTAACGGTAAAGGTGAAATTCCCCCGTTCCAAGCATTAATGACCGCAATGTCAGCAACCGTAGGGACAGGCAACATCGCTGGGGTTGCAACAGCTGTCTTTATTGGCGGTCCTGGTGCTCTATTTTGGATGTGGATGACAGCCCTTCTCGGCATGGCGACCAAATTTTCTGAAGCCGTTCTAGCTGTGCATTTTCGAGAAAAAGATAAAAATGGTTCATACGTTGGCGGGCCGATGTATTACATCAAAAACGGCATGGGCGAAAAATGGAAGTGGCTCGGAACGCTATTTGCCATTTTTGGCACCGTCGCCTGCTTTGGCATTGGTAATGGCGTACAAATAAACTCCATCGCTCAAGTTCTAAATACCAATTTTGACGCCTCACCACTGATTGTTGGCATCGTTGTTATGATTTTAGCTGGCGCCGTATTATTAGGTGGCATTAAACGCATTGGAGCTTTCGCAGGTGCTTTAGTACCATTTATGGCTGTCGCTTATGTCACCGGTGGTATTGTTATCTTGTTATCACATGTTGATATGATCTTACCCGCTATTGGCACCGTGATCAGTGAAGCGTTTACTCCTAGTTCAGCTCAAGGCGGTTTTGCCGGCGCAACCGTTTGGATGGCTATTCGCTATGGGGTTGCACGGGGCGTATTTTCAAATGAGGCAGGCTTAGGCTCTGCGCCAATAGCACATGCTAGCGCACACACTGACGACCCAGTCCGTCAAGGCCTGATTGCAATGCTTGGCACCTTTATTGACACAATTTTGATTTGTTCAATCACTGGCTTGGTTATCATTATTTCAGGTCAATGGACTTCTGGTGAATCAGGAGCAGCATTAACCTCTGCAGCATTCAATCAAATTTTACCTGGCATTGGCGGATATCTCGTCGCAATTGCTCTCGCTATTTTTGCCTTTACCACTATTGTCGGTTGGTCTGTTTATGGCGAACGTTGCGCCACTTATTTATTTGGTCACAAAGCGATTTTGCCATTCCGTATTATCTTCGTTTTGGCTCTGCCTGTTGGCGCCACCATGTCTCTCGATTTCGTTTGGTTACTTGGAGACACTCTGAACGCCATGATGGCCATTCCGAACTTAATTGCTTTGGCTGTTTTAAGCCCCGTCGTGATTAAGCTAACCAGAGGTTACTTTACTGCTGATAGAGACGAGAAAGCTGAAGAGCCACTGTCAACGAATAACTAGAAAATTAGCATATACCCAAGGATCCTTCCCTATCAGGTTGGTAGGGAAGTCATCGAGAAGAATCAGGAAAGATTATGATTACAGCACAAGCCATCATTGATTTAGGCGCTCTACAACACAATTATGCCAACCTAAAAGGTCGGTTAGACAACCAGAAATTGGTTGCTGTTGTAAAAGGTGATGCCTATGGACATAACGCCATAGAAGTTGCCAAAGCACTTCCTCAAGCAGATATGTTCGCCGTATCTCGTATCGAAGAAGCCGTAGAGCTGCGCAATGCTGGTATTCCACAGCCAATTTTGCTTTTAGAAGGATGTTTCTGCAAAGAAGATCTTGAAACTGCGGCAGAATTGGAGTTACATACTGCCATCCATTGTCAGGAAACACTCCGCGATCTTGAGAGTGCCGAACTTTCCAAGCCTATTTCTGTCTGGCTAAAAGTAGATACGGGCATGCACCGTATTGGCGTACAACCTCACGAAGTTTCAGACTACGTAAGCAAAATCGAACGAACCGGTAAAATTGCTGGTCATGTTGGCTTTATGAGTCACTTTAGCTGTGCTGATGATCTCAACTCACCTGCAACAAAACAGCAAATAGAACTGTTCAAAAAAGCCACAAAGCAGTATGCTGGTCCGAAAACATTAGCAAACTCAGCTGGAATACTCCTCTGGCAAGACGCATATTTTCAGGTTTGCCGCGGCGGTATCGCCATTTATGGCGTCTCTCCATGTGAAGGAGAAACAGGCGCAAAATACGGCTTAAAACCTGTAATGAGCCTGAAGTCTAAGTTGATAGCGGTTCGCCATCATCAAGCGAATCAACCCGTTGGTTATAGCCAAACTTGGACTTCACCTCGTGATACCATCATGGGTGTTATCGCGATGGGCTATGGTGACGGGTTCCCCCGCACCGCACCACAGGGAACACCTGTGTATATAAATGGACGCAAAGTTCCTATATCAGGACGTGTATCCATGGATATGATAACCGTTGACTTAGGTCCTAACTCTCAGGACAAAGTGGGAGATGACGTAGAATTTTGGGGTAATAATCTACCGGTTGAGGAAGTCGCAGCACATATTGGTACCATCCCATATGAGCTGATGATTAAGTTAACCAAACGTGTAGATAAGCGTTTTATTAAGTAATACCAATCATAATCATTCGACATTCAAATGATTATGATGGGCATTACCCTCAGAATTCTCAGGGAAAAGCTTCAGCCCTTTTCCCTGCTCTTATGTCAAGTAGTTCCGTCATATGAACGCCACTCTCAAAAAGAATGTCTGTACGAATAGTTCGTACAAGTACAAACTTTGCCTCTGAATCCGACCTATCTTCGTTAAGTAAGTTGTGAATCGGCTTACGAGTCTAAAGTGACATGCTTTCTGCTCGCTGAATCACAGAAAATTCTGTACGAAAATGGAGAGATCACAGATGATACTATCTAACCCCATTGAACAGCATAACTTGCAGTCTTTGTTCGAATCACTACTTGTTGATGCTGACATAAAAATCAATGGCTCTCGCCCTTGGGATGTAAAAGTTCTCGATGATCGCTTTTATTCCCTAGTATTTAGTCAAGGCTCACTTGGCTTAGGCGAAAGTTATATGGATGGTATGTGGGAATGCGAACAAATCGATGAAATGATTAATCGCGTGTTACGCCACGACCTAGAAGCCCACCTCGACAACAAAGCGAAATTTAAAATCGGTTTGAACGTCGCAGGGAGCAAATTGAAAGATCTGGTAAATCCTCAAAGTATTTCTCGAGCTAAACATGACGTATCATCACATTACGATTTGGGTAATGATCTGTTTAAATTAATGCTCGATAAGCGAATGACCTATACCTGTGGGTATTGGAACCACGCAGAAAACCTCGATGAAGCACAAGAAGCTAAACTTGACCTCATTTGCCGTAAAGCCGGCCTAAAACCAGGTATGCGTGTTCTTGATATCGGCTGCGGTTGGGGCAGTTTTATGAACTATGCTGCAGAAAAGTATGGCGTCATTTGTGATGGCTTAACTTTATCGCACGAGCAAGCCGAATTAGGCCAGCAAATTGCCGACGAAAAAGGCTTAGCGGTGAACTTTCTTCTCCAAGATTACCGTGAATACCATCCAAAAGAAAAATACGATCGAATTGTCTCTGTCGGGATGATCGAACACGTGGGTCCAAGTAACTATGACGAATACTTTACCTGTGCCAAACGCGTGATGAAAGACGATGGTATTTTTGTTTTACATACCATTGGTGGTAAAGAATCTTCTGATAAAACTGACCCTTGGATTGATAAGTATATTTTCCCTAACGGCGTATGCCCTTCCTTCGCTCAATTAGCACAAGCCGTCGAAAATAAGTTTGTTGTTGAAGATGTACATAACATTGGTGAAAGCTACGACAAAACACTGGTGGCTTGGTGCGAAAACTTTGAGAAAGGCTGGCCCCAACTTGCTGAAAAATATGGTGAACGCTTCAAGAGAATGTGGCGTTACTATTTATTAAGCTGCGCGGGTGCGTTTCGCTCTAGAAACATCAATGTTTGGCAGTTTGTTCTGACACACGAATGTTTAAGCCAACCCCACTACATTCGTCAATCATAATGTTTACCTGTATCTAAAACGCAAAGAGGCCAGTAAATGGCCTCTTTTTAGTAGTATACCCAAGTAACCTCAAGATGGATTATTCGTCCAAAGCCCATTCATCATCCACTTCATTTCGGTTACGTGGATCCGGTTGATGTTCCGCAATCCAATACAAACCAATCATCATTAAGCAAAAGACGAAACACAAACCATACAAGGCTTGAGCACTTCCCAGATGAATCAAAAACCCTCCGACAAGCGGTGCGGCCGCAAATCCGAGTGAATATAAAGCCGCTGCGCCAAAGTAGGAACCACGTAAATGTGCTGGCGCTAATCTATCAATTTGTACACTTAATGTTGGGAAGGTAATGACTTCACCCAGCGCCAAAATAAAGGCTGACAAATACCACCCCATCGGCCACTCAGCAGACGAAAATAGAAATCCTATTTGAGATACTGCCACCAGCACCATGCCTAATCGAGTGCGAGCAAAAAGTGGGACACGCTCCATTAATTTCAGTAATGGAAACTGAAAGACAATAACGGTAATGGTATTAACCATCACCAAGCCCGCCACCAACTTGGCTGCATCAGGAAGGCCAGAACGTACGATGACCTGTTGCAGTGAACTGTCGACCTGCCCATAGACAAACATCAAAAAAAAGTTCGCCACCATCATCTTCACAAACAGTCCATCACGTGAAATAACGGATAACGTTGCTTTGAAATTAGGAAGCTGTTCATCAATAAACGCACTTGAATGACGTTGAGAAGGCAGAGTCAAAAATAACACAGCCCCATATCCCAGATACGTGATGCTGGTCAGTAAAAACAAGCCCTGCGGATGCGATAGAGCAGCAGTAATGCCAATTAATGGGCCAATCGCTCCGCCAGCGTTTATCAAGAAATATCTGAGATTTAACCCGAGTTCACAGTCTTTTTTATTCTCGAGATGGTCACTAATCACCGATTTAGCAGGTGATTCAATCATGGGACGCGCAATCCCAACCCCCACGATTAATAACCCAAACTGCCATAGTTCTGTGGCAATACCAATGCCGCCATAAGACAGCATGGCACATACTGAGCCAGCCACCATTACCCATTTTCGACCAAAGCAGTCCGAAAGGTATCCGATATACAATCCCCATAACGTACCAGTAATGGTACTTGCAGCGAGCATAATACCAATTGTAATTTCACTGGCATGAAAGTCTTGATAGAGAATGACAATTAAAAAAGGCCAAGACATAAAAAAGGTTGTTCGAGTTAGTAGTGTTCCTACTAATACTGCCCATACTGGTTTTGAAAATCGTTGTACCCTATGCCACTTAAATAGTGACTCTGAACCGACTGACATGACTTCTCCGCTAACTGCCCAGTAACCACTTGGGCGTAAAAAACCCAGCAGCGGCACTGCTGGGTATAGATAATATGCTTAGGAATGAGTGATTAAGTAAGCTTATTTTCTCAAAGCATTCAATTTTGCTTGGGCTAAACCAAAGATAGTATCCACTGGATAACTGCCATCTTGAGTCGCCACGCCAGCTTCTTTGCCCGTGAAAATTTCGATCGCTTCAATAACATGATCCACAGCCCAAATGTGAAATTCACCTTTTTCTACGGCTTTGACAATGTCAGCACGCAACATGAGGTTATGCTGGTTCGCACGGGGAATGATCACGCCTTGTTTATCATGGCGACCTTTAATAGTACAGACGTTGAAGAAACCTTCAATTTTTTCATTCACGCCACCAATTGGCTGTGACTCACCAAACTGATTCATAGAGCCAGTGACGGCAATATCCTGACGATTAGGATGTTTGGAGAACGCCGACACTATGGCACAAAACTCAGCCATGGTTGCACTATCACCATCCACACCACCGTAAGACTGTTCAAACGTAATGGTTGTGGTTAATGGAACGCGGGCTGTACGGCCAAATACGGAATTAAGGTAAGCAGATAGAATCATCACCCCTTTCGAGTGCAAACTACCACCGAGATCGACACTGCGTTCAATATCGATAATGTCCCCATCTCCATAAGAGGTCGTTGCCGTAATGCGGTTTGGCGCACCAAACGCATAATCGCTAGTCGCTAATACCGATAGTGCATTGACTTGGCCGACCGCTTCCCCTTCGGTTTGTATCAATGTAGTACCGTTAAGGAAGGTCTCCATCACTTCTTCTTGAATGCGATTTACCCGCAGCTCTTGATTATGCAACGCTTCATCAACATGGCTTTGCCGAATCATATTCGAGTTTGCCTGTTTGGCGACATAGTTCGCTTCTCGCAACAAATTCGCAATGTGCGCCGCATGCAATGAGAGTTTATTCTGGCTCCCCGTAATACGAGAACTGTGTTCAATGATGCGACCAATCGCTTTACGGTCGCAATGCAACAAACTGTTATCGTGCACCATGCTTGAAATTAAACGAGCGTAGTGCAGTTCTGAATCTGAGGTACGTTTCATTTCATCTTCAAAGTCCGCCGTAACACGGAACAGTTCACCGAACTCTGGGTCGTAATGGGTGAGCAGTTCATAGGTACGATAGTCACCAAACAAGATGATTTTAACGTTCAGAGGGATGGGTTCGGGATCTAATGACACGGCGCCTGTTAACGTCACCTCTTTTTCCAATGAGGTGAAACTGAGCTGTCGGGCACGCAACGCACGTTTAAGGCCATCCCACACATAAGGCTGCTCAAGCACTTTCACCGCATCCATCAATAACACACCACCGTTGGCTTTGTGCAAACTGCCGGCTCGTATCAATGAAAAATCGGTAAAGACCGTTCCTTTATATGTTGCTGTTTCAATATAGCCAAATAGCGAGTGGTAGTTTGGGTTCTCTTCTACAACAATAGGGAAATCATCAGAATGACGGCTTACCAATACGTTAACTTTGTAACGACGCGGCATACGCTTATCTAACGACGCGGATGAGAGTTCAGATTGTTCATTACTTTCTTCCAAAAAGATATCGACATTTTCGATGATGTCTTTTTGTAAGTCGCTAAGGTACGTCTTTATTTCCGTATGTTTGCTGTACTCTTTTTTGAGCTCTTTAATAAAATGCCCGATCACACCTTGAGTGACTTCATCATTCAGTTTTTTGTTCTTTTCACTAAAGTCTTCTTCCCATTCGGTCAGTTTACGCACCACATTACGCAATTCGACTTCCAAACCATCAATCGTATCACTGAAGTACAGCTGCTCTTTTTCACTCAAGGCGTTAAAGGTTTCTTCAGTGTGCATTTCCTCACCGTTCATGGCGACAAATTGATAGTCTCCTTGCGGTGTAATCGTCAGGCTCACTCCTTTTTCTTTAGCCAGTTGAGTCACAGCAGCTAATTCGCTTTCTTGTTTTTCAGCTAACTGATTTTTCAGTTTTTCCGAACGGCTATAGTAAATTTCATTATCAAAAGCGAGAGGGATCGCTTTCACTAGGCGTGTTATCAGTTTCTCAATATCTTGACGCAGCTTGGTGCCAACACCACAAGGCAAGCGCAATACTTTCGGAATACGAATGTCATCAAAGTTGGCGACATAACACCAATCATACAACGCTTCACTGTTGTGCTTATTACGATTTAAGTAACGTAAAATCATGGTACGTTTACCTAAACCGTTACGCCCTATCGCATAAATGTTGTAGCCTTTTTCACGGATAGACATGGCAAATTCAACCGCTTTTTGCGCACGTTCTTGGCCAACGATTTCATCGATTGGCGGCAATTCTTTGGTTGATTTACACGGCAGCATTTCTAGGTCAGCGACCTGATAGAGCTGCTCAGCTTGCAGAGCCCGAATAGCCATCGCACCCCCTCCTTATGTTGTTATGATTATTGTTGTAGTCTAATTTTAGGACAAAAGCATCGATTATTTAGTGACTTACCCCCTACGCTTGTTCAAACGGACAATGTTTAACCAATTCGACTCCTTATAACAATAACTATCATTTGCAATTGAGAACTAATTGCATTTAAATAAAGACAGTCTGATTTCGTGGAGTACTGAATATGGATCTACAACAATGCTGGTCGAGCTTCCTTAAAGCTGAACAATTACTGCAAGATGGCCACTGGCCACAAGCTCATTATTTACTTGAGGATATATTACATGACCTGCCTGGCCATATTAACCAAGCAGCAACCGATGATCATACCAAGCCATGTCAGTTTTCATGCTTGATCGCGGGGTTGAGAGATACCACTGTTTATCAATCAGAAATCCTCAACAACATGGGGCAACAACAACGTGCTTTTGAAGCATTAAACCAGTCCTATGCTTTACTGCAATTTCTCTCTATTGAAGATTCAGACTTGATCAGAAGTGTCTCTAAAGTGCTAGAAAAGCACAGTGAAGATCTTTTGCATCACATGGGTGCGTTCTGTCACGCGCAAAGAAACGCGCAATGGCAATTAGAATATGAACAAGTTGAAAAGGCGCATCACCATTTTTCACAATTGAAACGTTTAAATGATTTACAGCCTAATGCGGTTGTAATGAATTAATTAGGAAGTCTTAATGTCACAGACACCACTTTTACAGGTACGTAACTTGTCGGTGAGTTTCACCACCAACGACGGTATTGTTGATGCCGTGCATAATGTTAACTTTGACCTTTATAAAGGCGAAACACTCGCTATTGTGGGCGAATCAGGCAGCGGTAAATCAGTATCCACCAATGCCGTTATGCAGCTTCTTCCCAAAAATGCCATCGTGAACTCTGATGCACAGATTCTGTTTGAAAGCCGTTCACTGCTTAATCAATCAGATTCAGACATGCGCCGCATTCGTGGCAATCGCATCGGCATGATCTTTCAGGAACCCATGACGTCATTGAATCCCTACATGCGTGTGGGAATTCAAGTCGCTGAAGCGGTAATGTGTCATCAATCTATCAGTCGTTCACAGGCTAAACAGCGCGTTATTGAACTATTCGAGCTCGTTCAGTTGCCTAACCCAAATCAAGCTTACACAAAATATCCTCACGAATTTTCTGGCGGTCAGTTACAACGCATTATGATCGCCATGGCCCTGATTAATGAACCTGATATCTTAATCGCTGACGAACCAACAACAGCGCTAGACGTCACCGTTCAAGCAGAAGTGTTAAACCTCATCAAAGATATCCAAAACAAAATGGGTATGGCGATACTATTTATTACCCATGACCTCGGTGTCGTCAAACATGTCGCAGATCGCGTTCTCGTCATGTGTACCGGTGATGTGATTGAAGAAGGTCCAACGGAGACTATTTTCGATAACCCACAAAATGATTACACACGAATGTTGATCAATGCGATCCCGCGTGGCCAAAAAGATCCTATCACCGACAATGCCGAATCGCTTCTAAAAGCGCAAGATATTCGGGTTAAGTTTCTCGTTAAATCGCATTTTATTGCCAGCAAAAACCAATATTTTGAAGCCGTTAAAGGCATCTCGCTTGAACTTAAACAAGGGGAAACGTTAGGTATTGTTGGAGAGTCAGGAAGCGGTAAATCAACATTGGGGCGAGCTCTAATTGGCTTACTCCCCTCAACGGGCTCTATCGAATTCAAAGGGCAAGATTATCGTGCACTTTCTACGAGACAGAAGTTAGATCTGAAGAAAGATATTCAGATGGTCTTCCAAGACCCATATGGTTCTTTATCCCCCCGCATGACAGTAGGGGAAATCATCACCGAGGGGTTAACCGTCCATCGACCAGAAATGACTAAAATGGAGCGGATGCATCGAGCACGCCAAGCGTTAGAAGAAGTTCGTCTAGAAGCAAATGCACTCAACCGTTACCCACATGAATTCTCTGGCGGCCAAAGGCAACGTATCGCCATTGCACGAGCGTTAATCTTAGAGCCTTCATTTATACTACTCGATGAACCAACGTCGGCATTAGATCGCTCAGTACAACTGACGGTGATTGATCTGCTAAAAGATATCCAGAAACGCCGTAATATCGGTTTCTTGTTTATCAGTCACGACTTAAGCGTAGTCAAGGCACTGTCGGATCGCGTACTCGTTATGCAAAAAGGGGTGGTAATGGAAGAAGGCACAGCCAACGACATCTTCCATCGGCCACAAAATGATTACACCAAGAAATTGATTGCCGCATCGTTTGATGTGGATGACGACGCAGCTGCATAAACTTCATTATGTTGTTAGGGAGTCCGCTTTTTTGGCGGACTCTTTTTATTTCCCCCAACATATTTTTACATCGTCGCTGTAAACTCTGCGTTAAGTCTTATTATTGATTTTATAAATACCATACCCAACCAACCTCAATATGCTCGATTAAGAGCATCCTTAACAAGTACACATTAAGCCCGAAAACGGAAGAAATGTGATGCACGTATCTCGACAGAACGGGGGCCTGTATTCTGATACAACAGCCTCCCTAACACATTGATAATATGAATACCAAATGAACACCCGATAAAGAATCTTAACCGCACACTTACTTTGTCAGAAAAACCATCAATAACGTCCAAAAAACGATAAATCCCAAATGTTTTCTATCCTAAGACTTACAGTGCCTGACAGACTCCTAACATTGGCATTGATAGGATAAATACATATTCAAAAAACATTAAGAAAACGATAATGACGACCACGAGGAGACATCGCATGAAAAAGACGATCTTTATCCTAGCCGCTACATTAACAGCAAGCACTGGTGCTTTTGCCGCTACGCACAGCCACTTAAATGTCGGAGAAAAAGTGGTGAACTCTGGCGTTTACCAGTCACGTCAACAAGCCTATCAAGCAGGCTTAGATAAAATTCATGACCTACAACAACTGCCGGGCCGCAAACTCAAAAGCGAACTGACAGTTTATAATCCAGGTATGGTTTACAACAGTATGCGTCTGCGTGATATGGAAGTAACCGTTGAACCATTTAAGAATGAACAAGGTAAAACTCAGTACCGTTCATTAGTTGACGTCAATTACCACTACAAAGTCCATGAAACTAAAAATGGCTAACCTGTAGGGGGTGGCGATAATCCACTGCTACCGCCCCACAGGAATGATATAAACATGGCAAAGGAATGCCATGATACATACCACCCTCTCCAAAAATAGAAACTCTATGCTCTAAACTGCTGAATTAAACGTGACAACTCACCTATATGATTAACGAGATCTTGAGTTCGTACAACGGTATCCGCTGCCGAGGTGGATGTTTTATCCGTCAGCATTTTGATCGAATTTGTATTGGCTGATATTTCTTTCGTAGCAATCGCCTGTTGTTCAACGGCCACAGCGGTTTGCTGACTCTTATCAGTGATGTTGGCTAGTCTATTAGAAATATCACGAATGACACTCCCCGTTTCATCCGCTTTTGCTCGACACAATGAAGACAGCTCTGAACCATTTTCCATACTGTTCGCTGCGCCACTTGCGAGTGACTGTAACTGAATAATCGTTTCTTGTACCTCATGCGTCGACGATGCCGTCTTAGCTGCGAGCTGGCGAACTTCATCTGCAACCACAGCAAAGCCTCTCCCAGATTCTCCCGCTCTCGCAGCCTCAATGGCCGCATTTAATGCCAATAAATTGGTTTGTTCAGAAATGGTGTTAATGACATCCAATACGGTTTCGACACTTTTGGCTTGTTTTGCCAAATCAGAGAGCACTTGTTTAGCTTGCTGTAATGCGTTATCTAAATCAGCGATATGGGCAATGGTATCATCAAGCTTAGTTAAGCCCTCAACCGAGTCCTGCTGGGCGATTTCGGTTAACTGAGAACTTGCAGCCGCATTATCTGCAATGTCTTTTATCGCATAAGTCAATTCTTCAACTGCAGTGGCTACTTTTTCAGTTTCCATTTGCTGAGCATTTAGCCTTTGTTCTGCTCTTTGCATGTTGGCTAGTTCAGTATTCGCATCAGCGAGAATTCTTTGTGACGTTTCAGCACTGCGGGCGACCACGGCTCTTAACTCTGCTTTTCTCATCATTAATGCTAATTCTATTGCTGAGAAATCATCGTTATAGCCGGTGTACACTTTCTCCATCAAAATATTGTCGTAGGCTTCTTTAGCAAGTTGATTAATACGTTTTACTCGTGAACGATTGATGCTTCCAACAACGCACGCTAATAGAGAGCATGCGGTCATTGCAGCACCTAAATACCAAGACTCTGACGTCACCGCCGATGCAATCCCAAGAGCAGTCGAGATCGCCAATAGACTTTGCAGTAAAAAAACACCAGAAATTCTACGCTGTTTTGCTGTCGGCCGATCGTTGAGCTTTTTGTACAAAAGTTCCGCACGATGAATTTGCTCTTCCGTTGGCTTAGTGCGAACCGACTGGTATTCAATGGTTTCTCCCTGCTCATTTTTGATCGGCGTAACAAATGCAGAGACCCAATAATGACGGGGTCCTTTACACCGGTTTTTAACAATACCCATCCAGCTATTACCCTGTTTTAGGTAACTCCACATTTGGGCAAATGCCGCTTTAGGCATATCAGGATGGCGAACCACATTATGTGGTTTACCCTGTAATTCTTGCGCGGAATATTCAGCAATATCACAAAATACATCATTCGCATATGTGATATGACTAGCGCAATCTGTCGTGGATATAAAACTGATATTATCCGAATAGCTCTTATTTGTTGTTTTCATAAATAGCCAAAAGCTCAATTAGGAAATCGAAGAGTTCGATGTAAACGCAATTAATATCATGGGACTGAAGTCACATTATTGACACTAATCAAAACCATTTACAACTTTCTTGCAATATAAAGCACACTAGAGCATTAAAACTAATTGCATAATCTGCTTGAAACATAATGAATATCAGTGTAACTATCTTATCAGAAGATCATCATAATGAATTCAGTACACTCGTTAAAAATAAAGCGTTTTAGTCTTTAAAAGAATTGTTTTTCTCTCAATTAGAGAATGGAAATCTGTTCAATTTATTAAAAATACACAAACAATATACTTTTTTATCATCTGATGCTGAAAAACTGGAATGAACATTTAGTGTTAAGTCTCTCAGTTAACACTCTGTTAGTACAAGGTAATCATGACAAAAAGAATAAAGCGACATAAAGAAGCCAATTCAGCAATGCCCACAAAGGAGGATACAAGAGATTCCTTACCCAATTTAGCGCCTTTATTATTAGCCGAAATAGTCAATCAATGCTCATCTGGAATAAGTGTCTGTGATGTTAATGGGAAAATCATTTATGGTAATCAACAATTTAAAACCCGTTACAATTTGTCGCCCGAAAGTTATGTGCAACAATTTTTTATTAACACTTTTAATGACATCTCTATCGACGATATTTTAGATCGAGTTGATACTGAAACTTCGCTACATCTCGTAGAAACAAAAAGCTCAGATCAATCAGATTGGATCATTTTGAGGGTGAGCAAAATTGTTTATAACGATGAGATAATGTTGTTGTTTCTGGTTGAGAGTTTAACGTCAACGATCATCAATCATTTAAGAGTCAATATTAAATTAGAAACTATTGTTGATCATTTACCGGTATTGATTGCTCACGTAGATCAACAAGATCGTTACCTTTTTGCCAATCGTACTTATGAAACATTTTTTAATTGTCCGCTAGAAAACGTCATTGATAACAGTGTAGAAAATTTGATTGGTAGCGATGCTTACGCTGAACGCAAAACGTATATACAGCGCGTAAAGCAAGGTCACAGTGTCATCTTTGATCATACTTTTTTCGTTGATGACGATATTCGTCAACTGCAACTAAAACTCGTACCGGGAGAAAGCGGACAGGAAGATTACTATATCTTTGCACAAGACGTGACAGAATTACGTTCGTTTCAAAAAAAATTAGAGTTTCAAGCTTACCATGACTCCTTAACCGGCCTGACTAACCGAACTTTCTTTATTAAATCGCTCAACGGTATTTTAAGTCGTAACCAGCAAAATACAGGCTTACTGTTCATAGACTTAGATGGATTAAAAATCGCTAACGATAATTATGGTCACGATAGTGGTGATGAACTTCTAAAACGCTTTGCGGACATTCTGAAACACACATTAAGACCACAAGATATTGTGTCACGCTTAGCTGGTGACGAATTCACCATCCTAATAGCGAATTTATCAAATCCCACTCATGATTTAGAAGAGGTATGCCAGCGCATCCAAGGTGCATTGCCAGCAACGATGAATATTGAAGGCTTTGATATTCCTTGTAGCTGTAGTATCGGCGCAACCATTATTGATACTCACATAGGCTTTGATGAAGAGCGTTGGTTGGCAATCGCAGACAGTGCGATGTATAAGGTAAAACGTCATGGAAAAGGTGGGTATAATATTGAGCCCACATGGGATATTGCAGACCTTAATGAGTCATTCCAGCAAGAATCGATTGAATAGACCCTTTTATAAAGGGTCTATTCCCAGTAACCTCAAGATGCTGCTGTAGCGATCACTTACGTTGAAAGACAATGCACGTTGAAGAATATGACCATTCCTTCCATGATTAAGCTTGACCTTAAGCTAGTTGATTAATCCTACACCTTGAGGTCATTGGGGGGTATATTGAGATTAACGTTACACAGCAAAATGATGGCGGATAAAGGCATTAATTAATGCGATGAAATCTTTCTCTGCCAATTTGGCACACTTGAGCGTTTGTTCATGAGACAGCACAACATCACTTAGACCTTCGGCCATGTTCGTAATGGCACAAACAGCAACAACAGGTAAGCCGCAATGGGCAGCAGAAATCACCTCAGGCACCACCGACATACCGACCACATCACCACCAATCACCTGCATCATTCTAATTTCCGCAGCTGTTTCAAAATTAGGCCCGGTGTAAGAAACAAAGACCCCTTGATTGAGGTGAATGTTCTCATTGTTTGCAACAGATAATATTTCGGTTCGTAACGTCTTATCGTAAGCATTAGCCAAACTAAAGAAACGTGGACCATATGCTTCATCATTCGGCCCCGTCATTGGTGATTCTGGCATCGTATTAATATGATCATTAAATACCACCAGAGAACCAACATCAATGCGGTCAGGACGCAATGAACCTGCAGCATTAGTCACCAACATAAATTCACAGCCTAAACGTTTAAAAGTGCGTACAGGGTTGGTCATTACTTTCATCGTTTGATGTTCGTAATAATGCCCACGTCCTTTCATGCATGCGACTTCAATGCCAAATAGTTTACCTAAAACAAGTTCGCCTGAATGTCCTTCTACAGTACTGACAGGAAAACCTGCAAGATCTTGGTAAGGAATCACTACTTTTTCTTCTAAAGCATCAGCAATCACGCCAAGGCCAGATCCAAGAATAAACCCAGCTTTAGGTTTAAAATCGGGTTTATGCGCGTAAATCGTCTCTAATGCTTTATTAACTGGATCACTCATATAATTACTCTTCCTATATTGGTGTATACCCAAGTCACCTCAAGATGCTGCGTTAGCGAGAATGTATTCGCTCTTTGGGATCTCATCAACAAGCCTGATTCGTCAAGTCATTTGGGTATAACTATCACTCTAACGGATTTACTATATCGGTAAAATCAGTATATTGATGACAATTGTTCCGAAAACGAAAACAAAGAAGTGCGTAAACAATGAATATCGATCATCAAAAAGTGACCTTAAAGATGTTGCGCTACTTCTATCAGGTTTCTAAAACACAAAATTTTAGTCGCGCTGCTGAGCAATTGAACATCACAAAATCTCCATTGAGCACACAAATTAAAGAACTAGAACAATTACTCGGTGTAGAGCTGTTTGTCCGTAATACACGTCATGTTGAATTAACGATCGCTGGAAAACAGCTCGCTAATGAATGCCAAACGATATTTGATGTAGTGAGTCACGCACTTGACCGTGTACAACAACAGCATCGCGACGACAGTCAAACTTTAAATATTGGCTTGATGATTTCTATATTCTGGGCGGGCTTTGGTGATGCTCTGCACTCACTACAAACTGATTTCCCCGCGGCGCAGTTCAATCTCATCGAGATGTCGCCACACCAGCAGAAACAAGCATTAATTGATGGGAAAATCGAGTTGGGATTAGTTCGCTACGCCGACACCATCAATACGGATTCGTTAATTACCGTTCCATTATTTGCCGAAGAAATGGTGGTTGCCGTTCCTTTTGAGCATGTACTCGCCAAGCAATCGGCGATCAGTTTGGCAACACTCCAAAAAGAGCGGTTTGTGATGTTAAGTAAAGACAATTCAGCCTCAACTCAATGGATAATCGAACATTGTCAACAAGCAGGATTTTATCCTGACATCGTACAACAAGTGATAGAACCGAATACTCTACTCGCTGTCATTTCTACACGAAAAGTTCTTTCTATCGTACCTAAAAGTTATGCGGCGATGGCATGGCCGCATGTACATTTTATCCCGCTGCAAGAGCAAATTCCCGCGGATATTTGTGTTCTTACTTATCAAGCAGAAACCCCATTGATAAATCAGTGTCTACAACATTTAAAACGCTCGTTTACATGAACACCCTGTGATATATCGTATCGCGTATTCAATATGCTGTTATCTATCTCAATTTGATATATTTCGTAGCTATGAGATACACATAGTCAAGGGCAAATGAGAACATTTAGTCCCTAATTTGAGATAATGGCTTATCTGTAGAACCGTTTGCATATATAACTGTTTTATTTTTGAGATTACTTTTTCAACTGATGCAATCATCAGCATATTCTGATTATCTTTACCCGTTTTTACTTACACTTAGTTTACCTTGTGAAAAAATGTGAGTGACATTTATATATTATTAATAAATAATATAGTCACTTAAATCTAGTTTCTTGTTCTTTTGTTTCTGATTGACTCTTTGGTCTATTTGATTCTTATAGGTTTTTACGTGTACAAGTCCGAGCGCCTAAAAGTTTTTTCATCAAACCTACCCTTTTTGGTTAGTGTTAATATTGGAATTTCAACCATATTAGTTGCCAGTGGTATCTACGATAAAGTAAATACAAATAAAATAATTTGGCTACTAACCATCTACGCTATTTCATGTATTCGATTACTTGTCCACTATTGTATCAATGAAGAGAATCCTCGAAAGCTCGATTATCATTTTTGGGGCGTCGTTCTTGCGGGCATAGGATGGGCATGTTACCCATACTTATTCCAGCAAACCTTTAGTATCAAAGAGGAGATGATTTGTTTGATCATCTTCTGTGGTATGTCTGGAGGTAGCATTACTCTGCTCTCTGCCGATCTGCGCTCTGCATTTGCATTTACTTTGATTACCGTTATTCCGTATTGTTATGTCATGATCACTCGTGGAGGTGGTGATGAACGGTCGATAGGAATCATGGGGCTCGGGTACGCTGTTGCGCTATGTTTAAGTGCTACTCGTAGTTCAAAATTTATTATTACTTCAATCGCAAGTCAGGCAAAAGTAAAAAGACTTGTCATTAATTTAGAATCAGAAGTAGAAAAAAGAACTAAACGTATATTAAAATTAGAACAGAAAGATATGCTGACAGGTTTATTTAACCGAAATAGTTTCTTTTCCAAAGTTGAGATATTACGCCAAGAAAAAAATAATAAATCAGAATCAATAGATAGCTTTATTCATATTGATATCGAGAAGTTCCATATAATTAATAATACTTACGGTCATGAGTATGGCGATTATATGTTAAACGAAATCGGTCAGAGATTATCTAAAATAGATACATTTTTTAACTCTGTATCTTCTAGATGGGGAAGCGATGAATTTATCATCTATATAAGCTGTCACTCCGAACGAGCGATTAATGATTTTATCAATCAAGTTATTGGTAATTTATCGCGGCCTATTCAATCAAAAAATATTCGAGTAACACCGTCTTACCATATTGGTTATTACTACTGTACAGACAACTATTACCCAATAGATAAAGCCATTAAAAATTCCTACTTAGCAGTCAGTGAGGGAAAACGAAGTAATCAACATATTTGCTGCTTTGACCAAAAAATACAAGCAAGTAACGAACGAAAATCTTACCTACGCCATGCGATGGTAGAAGCGCTCGAAATGCAAGATTTCTTTATGAATTACCAACCTATTGTCGATAGTGAACTAGATAAAGTTCATTCTTTTGAAGCGCTTATACGCTGGAACCTTAACGGTGAACTTGTGTCTCCAGAAGAGTTTATCTCTATCGCCGAAGAGCATGGTTTCATTATCGATATCGGCAAGTTAGTACTTAAAATGGCCATTGAAACCCTACATGATATCAATGTTGATAATCCTAGAGTATCCATGTCTATTAATGTGTCAGCAATTCAATTCGAAGATGAAAACTTCCTCGAATACTTACAATTTCTTATTGCACAATATGCTGTTCAGCCGGCTAATATCCATTTAGAAATTACAGAAACAGCAATGATTACCAATCTTGATAAATTGACGCGTATTATTAAACAAGTGAAAGAAATAGGTGTCATGATATCAGTTGATGACTTTGGAACTGGATTCTCATCTATTTTGGTGCTTAAAAACCTTCGTATCGATTACATCAAAGTCGACAAATCATATGTAGATAATATTTGTAGCAACGAAAAGGATCACAGTATTGTTTCGGCTGTAGTAAAAATGGCACACTCTATCGATAGTAAGGTAATTGTTGAAGGCGTTGAATATCCCGATCAACTTGCTTTACTCAAAGAAAGCAACATCGATTTATATCAAGGCTACTTGTTCAGTAAACCCGTTAAAAAAGATCAAGTTTTAGCCCTACTCAACCAACACAATCATTAAATTTAGACTAATTAGTCTAAATTTAATGATTATGATTGCAATATATTAGCTGCCTAAGAAATATTGAATTAAATATACCCAAATGGCCTCAATATGCAGAACCCAGAGCTTCATCAATAACCTAGTCGGCTAATGCTTGGCTTTAGTGCTTTTTCTTGCCATTAAAGTGGGCTCTAACTGAATAACTTGTGGTGTATTATTTAAACCTTGCAGTTTAGCAAGCAGAGCTTCTACAGCTGCCTTACCTAAACGATACTTAGGTTGATGGATTGTCGTCAGTGCTGGTGACATAAACTGAGCGATACGAATATCATCGTAGCCAACGATTGAGAGATCGTTAGGTACACCGATGCCATGCTCTGTCGCCGCATTAATCGCCCCCATAGCCATCATGTCATTACAGATGAATAAAGCACTCGGCATTGTCTTCGCTTCAATGAGCTGTGTCATCGCAGAAAAGCCACCTTCACACTCGAAGTTAGATTCAATCACCCATTGGTCATTCAACGGTATCTTGTGGTCTGCCAGTGCTTGTTTAAAGGCGGAGAATCGATTTTGCGCTTGATGTTGATGGAGTGGACCTGTGATACAACCAATCTCGGTATGTCCCAAATCAATCAGGTGCTTGGTTGCCATGTACCCACCTTGATAAGAGTTATCTAAGATTTTATCGCTCGCATTGACAGTCGGCCCCCAATCCATCACGACAACAGGTATATCGGGATAACGTTCAAATTCCGTCAGCGGTTCGCCTTCCATCGTCGTACACATTAACATCAAACCATCCACACGCTTTTGTAATAACGTATCAATGGATGCTCGCATACGTTCCGTATCCCCTTCCGTATTACATAAAATCAAACTGTAACCTTGGTGATAACAGCTGCGTTCAACTCCTTTTACTACCTCACCAAAGAATGGGTTAGTAGAGGTGGTCACTAACATACCGATAGTTTTAGTCCGATTCATTTTTAAGCTACGAGCTAAAGCAGAAGGCGCATAATTGAGCTCTTTAGCCGCTGCATTAACCCGAGCTGAAATATCTTCACTGACAAAGCGAGTTTTATTGATCACATGGCTTACTGTTGAGGTAGAAACCCCAGCGAGCTTCGCGATATCTTTCATGGTCGCCACAGATCGTACTCCTTGTTATTTCTGTTCTGCGAGAAACACCTCAACGTCATCTCTTGAAGGGATCGACGTTTGCGCACCGAAACGAGTTACTGAGATTGCTGCGGCGGCATGCGCAAATTTGATCGCTGATTCTAAAGGCATTTGTTCCAGTAAACCAGTAACAAAAGCACCATTAAATGTATCACCAGCAGCAGTCGTATCCGTTGCTCTGACCGAAAACCCGGGCACAATGAATCCCATTTCACCTTGCTGGCTCACCCACACGCCTTTTGCGCCCAGAGTGATCATAACCGTTTGAATGCCTTTTGCATGTAACGCTGCAGATGCTTCGGCTGCACTTGCTTCATCAATAACCGCAATTCCGGTCAGTTCCTGCGCTTCCGTTTCATTAGGAGTAATGATATCGATATTCGCTAATAACTCTTCGGGCAGAGCGCGGGCTGGAGCAGGATTTAGAATCACTTGAGTGCCAGCTTGTTTGGCAATGTGTGCCGCCTTAATCACCCCTTCCAACGGTGTTTCAAGTTGCATTAGCAGATACTGAGCTTGTTGAATGGTTGCGGTGTATTCTTCCACCACTTGCTCGGTAAGATGTGCGTTGGCTTCTGGTGAAATACAAATCGTATTTTCCCCTTGCGCAGACACTTGAATCAGCGCAACCCCAGTTGGCGTATTTTGTTCGACACGAACCGCATCAATTGACATCCCATCTTGGTTAAATTGCTGACGAATATGTTGACCAAAAGCATCATCACCAACACAAGCAATAAACGAAATATCAGCATTGAGACGCGCAGCAGCAACCGCTTGGTTCGCTCCCTTACCACCCGGAATCACTTGATACATCTTGCCATGCAAAGTTTCGCCTGGTTTAGGAAAACGGGGAATTTGTAAGACATGATCGGCATTGACACTACCGAGTACGACCAATTGGCTCATAAATTTATCCTTCGTATGTAGCTCAATGAAAGCTCTAAACTCTGAATCAGTCTCTATGTACCAGTCAAAGTTCACAGCTTTCATTCCAGCTTGGTAGACACCCATTTCAAGAGAAATCGGTGCCAGCCAAGCTGGAAGAGAATATCCCTTTACTTAGTCACAATTTTTAGTGGTACAGGGATAGAAGTCGGCACTTTTTGACCTTTTAATACCTTATCTGCCGTTTCGATACCTAGCGCACCAATTAGATCAGGCTGCTGAGCGATCGTTGCGCCCAATTTGCCACGTTTTACCGCCGCAATGCCGTCTTTGGTACCATCAAAACCCACAATTAAGACTTTCTTGCCCGATGCCTGTACAGCGCGTAATGCACCTAATGCCATTTCATCATTCTGTGCGAAAACAGCTTGGACGTCTGGATGAGCTGCGATCAGGTTTTCCATCACATTCAATCCTTTGGTGCGGTCAAAATCAGCAGGTTGACTTGCGAGTAGTTGCATCGAACTGTTTTTAACTGACTGCATAAACCCTTTGCCACGTTCGCGAGCAGCAGATGTTCCTGCAATACCTTCAAGTTGGATGACTTTGGCTTTTTGACCCATTTTCTCCATGATGAATTTTCCTGCCATTTCACCACCAGCGACGTTATCAGAAGCAATATGTGAAACAACTTTGCCGTGACTAGCACCGCGATCTAGCGTCAGTACTGGGATATTAGAGCGATTCGCTAAACGAATGGCATTTGAAACCGCATCAGAGTCGGTTGGATTGATCAAAATAGCCTTCACGCCACGAATAGTAAGATCTTCAACATTTGATAGCTCTTTACTTGGGTCATTTTGTGAATCTAGGACAATCAACTTATAACCCAAATCTTGCGCCTTAGCTTCCGCTCCTTCTTTCATTGAAACGAAGAATGGGTTATTTAACGTAGACAGTACAATAGCAAGTGTATCCTGAGCTTGAGCAGACACAGATAAGGTCGAGCCCAACACAGCAGCAGTAATCAGCGAGACGACTTTTTTCATAATTTGGTTCCTTTTTGTAGGGTACAGTGGCTGGTCTTGCCAGGCCTTATTATTTGTTTTTGTTGTCTACCAAAACGGCAAGTAAGATCACGACCGCTTTAGCAATCATTTGGTAGTAAGAAGACACATCCAGTAAATTCAACGCGTTATTCAAAAATCCGATGATTAACGCACCAATCAGCGTGCCCATAATTTTACCTTTGCCGCCCATCAGGCTTGTTCCACCTAGTACAACAGCAGCAATGGCATCTAATTCATATCCCATACCCGCAGTAGGTTGAGCGGATGACAAGCGTGAGGTAACAATGATTCCAGCTAGTGCCGCCAATAGGCCACAGATAGCATAAACACCGATTTTCACGCGGTCTACGTTAATACCAGACAAACGTGTCGCGGATTCATTACCGCCAAGCGCATACACGTAACGGCCAAAGCGAGTATGATTTAACAGGTACCAAGCCACAGCAAAGACCAAAACCATGAGCCAAACCGGCACAGGAATACCTAATAAATACCCAGTACCAAACCATGCGAAAGCGTCCGCAGTATCGGTAAATCCTGTAGAAATTGGTCGGCCATCGGTGTACACCATGGTGACACCACGTAGCAGAGTCATTGTGACTAATGTTGCAATAAAGGCTTGCACTTTACCCTTGGCAATAATGATACCGCTTACCGCACCTAATGCCGCACCAGCAAGTAGCGCGACAGGAACAGCCACAATCACAGGGACTTCAAGTGCGATTAGGCTTGCGGCAAAGGCACCAGATAATGCCAATACTGAACCTACGCTCAAATCGATTCCTGCGGTTAAAATAACCAATGTCATACCCACTGCAATGATCGCATTGACTGACGTTTGGCGCAGAATGTTCATTAAATTACCAAAGGTAAAGAAATGTGGATTGAGAAAAGACACGACAACCACAAGAAATAGAAGAGCAATCAATGACTTTTGTTCGATAAGCCACTCTTTACTCAGCCATTTTTTCTGACTAGGTGCTGTTTTCTTGATGGTTTCAGAGTTCATGCGGTTTCCTCGTTCAACACGTTATCTGTAGGCTGCAATGATTGAGCTGGCTGTTTACCAACTGCGCATGCCAATAAATTTTCTTGATTTGCTTCTTTAGCGCTAAATTCGCCACTAATACGGCCCTCATGCATCACTAGGATACGGTCACTCATGCCCAAAACTTCAGGCATTTCCGAGGACACTAAAATGATACTCATACCGTCCGCTTTAAATTCATTAATAAGTTGATAGATTTCTTTTTTAGCACCAACATCTACACCACGAGTAGGTTCGTCAAGAATCAATAACTTAGGACGAGTCATTAATCCTTTTGCGATCGCGACTTTCTGTTGGTTACCACCGGATAAGTTACCGATAATCTGTTCGCGTTTTGGTGTTTTGATATTGAACAGTTGAATAAAATCATCCACTGCCAATTTTTCTTCACTGTGCTTGATTTGCATACCATGGCTAAGTTGCTTTAACGCACATAGACTCATGTTGTCTTTAACCGATAACCCAAGTATTAACCCATCACCTTTACGGTCTTCAGAGATATAGGCAATACCCGCTTTCAAGCCATCTTGGGGACTATGCGCATCGATTTTCTGGCCATCAATCCACACCTGACCAGCAGATTTAGGCAAGGCACCATAAATCACTTTCATCAGTTCCGTACGTCCGGCTCCCATCAGGCCCGAAATACCCAAAATTTCACCGTGGCGAACATTAAAACTAATTTCTTCAACACCAGCGCCAGACACTTGCTCAACAGCAAGGCAAACATCACCTTGAGGGACACTGACGCGCGGGTACTGTTCATCGAGTCGACGTCCAACCATTTTTTCGATCAAACCATCTTCATCGGTATCCGCCACTGCACACTGACCAATAAATTTCCCATCACGCAAGACAGTAATGTCATCACAAATTTCAAAAATTTCTTTCAAACGATGCGAGATATAAACGATGCCACAACCTTGTTCTCGAAGTTCATTAATCACTTTAAATAACGAGGCTGTTTCTGTATCAGTCAGCGCATCTGTTGGTTCATCCATGATGATCACTTTAGATTCAAACGAAAGCGCCTTCGCAATCTCAACCATTTGTTGCTCACTCAAGCTCAAATCACCTAATAAGGTATTCGAGCGATGGGCCACGTTTAAACGCTCAAGCAACGCATCGGCTTTCTGGTACATCTCTTTCCATTGAATGCGGCCAAATACACTAACAATTTCTCGGCCCAGAAATATATTTTCAGCAATCGTCAGTTCTGGAATCAGGTTGAGCTCTTGGTGAATAATACTGATGCCGGCTATTTGAGAATCACGCGGACCTTTGAATTGTACGGGTACACCATGATATTCAATCTCCCCAGCATCACGACGATAAATACCAGTCAGCACTTTCATCAAGGTGGATTTACCCGCGCCATTCTCTCCCATCAAAGCCATCACCTTACCGGGATAAACATTTAGGCTGGCACCATCTAAGGCTTTAACTCCAGGGAACCCCTTTTCAATATTTTTTAGGGATAAAATCGGCTGGGTCATACACTCTCCTCAATCATTTCTAGGTCGGTGAATTTGGGATTAAAATACAACGCCAGCTTGAAAAATAACGTTGGCATAAGCGGTACATTCACCAGTGCGAATCACCGCTCGGCTCTGGTGAGTGCGTGCTTTAAAAGCTTCGTGAGGTAAATAAGTAATGGTGATGGGTTTCCCACTACTTTGTTCTTCTGCATTAAGTAATACCATGAACTGCTCAAAACATTCAGGGCTGGTTTTAGGGAACTCTTCAGCCAAGATAACCCCTTCAATTTGTGATTCTGACAGCACAGTTTTCACTGTTTCAAGAAATCCGGGCACACCGTACGTTAGCGCTAAATCAATGCGTTGTGTTGCCGAAGGAATCGGTAATCCCGCATCACAAATTGTGTATTCATCCGTATGACCTAATGTTGCGACAAGATGAGATAGCTCTGCATTAATAAGGGCTGTTTTTTTCATTATTATTCCTTTTTCGTTCTCTTACGTACTGGCTAAGACCTTCACCACTCATTCAGTTTAATTAGACTTAAAGCAATAGTTAATGATATTTAAATTAATATAATTAACTATTAATTAAGATAATTATTGAATAATCCGTATTTAATCTAGGTTTCGATTATTTTTTAGAAACCTTATCGAAACGTTTCGATGAGATAGTAATGAGATAGCAATGAATTTGCATCACGATTGAAATCAGAGTGTGATTGTGATCGTTACAACAGGGAATTAGTGCCCCAAATTAGTGAGAATGATCACTGATGGTGATTAATTAGCCGTAAAAACACATTCTCGCTGAAACAGCATCTTGAGGTTATTTAGGTATAGTAATCCGGATATTTTTCCCAGATTTAACATAAGTGATATGAATAAGGCTAAACTAAAGAAAAGTTTAAGTGGCAATAAATCAAACAGATACGGGCTTCTAACTGCCGATAACACACTTAACTTTATATAATTTATTGAATTTTAATAAAATGGAGCATCTTCATGCTTAAACGTTCAGCTTTCGTTCTTCTTTCTGTTCTTGCTCTGTCTGCTTGCCAAGATGAAGTTGGTAGTCAATCTTGGTGTCAAGATATGCGTGAAAAGCCGAAAACCGAGTGGAGCAGCCAAAACGCGGTTGATTATGCAAAAAACTGTTTACTCAATAATGAAGTAGGCAGTGAGCAATGGTGTAAAGACATGGACGAAAAACCGAAAGGTGATTGGACAGCAAATCAAGCAACTTCTTACGCTAAGCACTGTGTCTTATAACCCTCTATTCGATTAGCTCCTGATCGATTAAGCCCCCTAAAATGGGGGCTTAATCACCTATAGCCCTTTATGGTATTGAGCATGTGTTGTCGGTAAAATAGCGTTTTGCAAACTCAATATCGCAGCTTGACGCTGCTCCTTTTCACAAAGTTGGCGAAATTGCTCAACCAATTCATTTAAGCGCCAAGGGCTTCGCGTTTCAGTGTGAATATCTCTTACATCTATAAACCAATCAGTAAAAAGTTCTGGAAGATCCTGAATCACCTCTAAGTTCATAAAATGATGCTGATTATATAAACTGTTGTGCTCGCCCAACTGCTTATCAATCACATAAGCAGACCCATTTAAGTTCAGTATTGAGGCCGACTTTTTACAGTTAGGCAAACATCCTCGAGTCACACGCTTTTTCTTACACCCAACGGTTTGTTGGAACAAGCATTGACGACTGGTTAACAAATTCATCGGATGATAAATACTGTGACATAAACGGAATCCTTTTGGTCTTACAATACGTTTCATCTGCTTATGCGAAATTTCATTGGAAATAAAAGCACCACTACAGCCATACTCTTGTTGCAAACATTGCAGTGCATATGAGTTGGTGAGGTTTAACTGCGGCCCAGCTAACCATGCTATATCCATTTCCCCAGCCAACATTCCGATCCCAGTATTATTGGTCACAATCCAACTTGGCTTAACAGCTTCCAAAAACTGTTGCGCAGCCAAATAATTATCACCTATCAATACCGCAGGAAACCACGGGATAAGGTGCGGGTATTGTGAGAAAACATCCAGTACTTGTGTTTTTTGCCGAGCTAGAGACGAAGGCATTTGATAGTAAACACTGATGTTGTCAGCATGCAGCTGCTGCACTTCTTCAAGGGTGGAAACCAATACATTTAAATGAGGTTTAATCGGCTCATCTAAATCCGTATTTATCGCAGGCACTTGGATATCCGCGTATTTTTTTTCTGTCGTTTGATTTTTATGCTGCTCATGATCAAGCTGAACTAAACGCTCATTCACCCGCGCGATAATTCGGGTATTTTCATCATAGACTTGCTGTTTAATCTGGCGAGTTTGTTCACCTTCCGAGACTCCCGCTTGCTGGATGAAATGATCAGCGGAATGATTACGCGGATTATCAATGTACATTTCTTTTGAGATAGTGCCTTTTAAATAGCCCGCAGAAAAATCACGATTGAAGACCTTATAAAGCTCAGAGGTATCAGACAACAAAGGTTGGTTATTTTCATAACGGTCAATTTGTTGCCGCCACTGATCGACCACATTAAACACATAGTGCGGCTGTTTCATTCTCCCTTCGACTTTCAACGAATACACGCCGAGTTCAGCAAGCTCGGCAAAATCTTCAAATGCCGTATTATCCTTCATGTTTAATGGGTGACTGATCCCCATATCTGTGGTCTGATATTTATCACGGCAAGGCTGACTGCAACGCCCTCGGTTACCCGAAGCCCCATTTCTTGCTGAGCTGATATAACATAGCCCAGAAAAACCAATGCAGTAGGAACCGTGAACAAACACTTCCATCAATACATTATGCTGTCTACCATATTGCGTTAGATGACGAATTTCTGTTGAGTCCAATTCACGGGATAAATTCACTCGGCTAGTCCCCAGCTTAGACAAAAATCGAATTTGACCTTCGTTATGAGAATTGAGCTGGGTTGAACCATGCACATCCAGCATTGGGAAGTAATGCTTCAAAATATAACCAAGACCAAGGTCCTGAATAATTACGCCATCAATGTCGGTGTGAATCAGTTGATTTAACAAGCGAACGACTGAGCGAATCTCGCTTTCCAATAAAATAATATTCAGTGTCAGAAATATTTTGCAGTGGTGTTCATGAGCAATCACCAATATTGCTTTTAAGTCATCTAAATTAAGATTGGACGCTCTATTTCGCGCATTAAAACGTTCCAGCCCACAATATACGGCATCAGCTCCAGCTGCGATTGCCGCTTTAATGGATTCGATGTCACCACCTGGGGCTAATAACTCAAACTGACTCTCACTCACGCTCTAACCACACTTTTTACTTCAACTAAGGGCCGGCTATTCTACTACTCTCTGTAAGGAAACATCCAATAAACCCTATAAATAACATGGCTAACTGCCATCATTAATTCAAACAATAAAAAAACGCCCACTCACCATGATGAGTAGGCGTGTTGTTTTTAGGTGATAACTGATTAGTTTGATGCGGCCGGAGTTTTAGAAGCAGAACCGCTAGTTGCCAATAACAACCCAATCAAGATAGCTCCAATAATGGTTCCAGCAGGCCATGCTAATAACAGCACAATCGAATAACTGTATTGTCCCGCCCGATTATTTTTAAAAATGGACCAATATCCTAACCCTGCCAAACAGACCAAAATAATAGGAAGCACGGAGATTAAAGCCCCTAATTCAGCAGGTATACCTGAAGCAAAGAGACCGGATAAAAATAGGCCAGCCAAACCTATCAATACTTGAATGGTTGAAGCCATTCCTATCAAAAATTTAATTAAAGTGACCATTGACGTTACCTTTATTGTGATAATTTTGAGACTCTTATTAGAACAAAAAGTTTATCAATTTAGTCCACTGACTGACGTTATTACTGGATCAAGATCCACAAATTTCTGTAGAAAAGCCTCAGTATTGGCACACTGAGGCTTAAGGGAATACCTATGCACTAAGTTTTTCTTTAGCAAGAGATTTTGCACCTGCAAAATCCAGTTTCCCTGTTCCTAATACAGGAACCTGCTCTACTTGAAAAATAGCGCTCGGAATCATAAGTGCTGACATGCCTTTTTGATTCAACGTTTTCTTAATCTCCGCGGGCGCTTGTTCACTTTCTGTAAGTAGCACTATCTGTTCACCTTTTTTCTCATCTGGTAAATTAACTGCCACCAAATTCATCTCTGGCTCACCAAGCAGCTCTTTAATGGTTTGCTCAACCGCACCAAGACTGACCATCTCCCCTGCCAACTTCGCAAAACGAGAGTAACGGTCAACAATGGTTAAGTATCCATCTTCATCTAAATGGCCTTTATCGCCCGTTTTATACCAACGCATGCCATCAAGATTGACGATCACAGAATCAGTTTTCTCCGGATCATTTAAGTATCCTTTCATGATCTGGGCACCACCAATCAAAATCAAACCATCTTCCCCTACCGGCAAGGTTTCAAGGCTAACCGGGTCAACAATACGGAAAGTGGTTCCTGGTAGAGCAAGCCCTACCGTGCCATCTTTTGCCGCTTCTTGAATATAGGCCTGCTCACGAATCATATGCCCTGGCAAGTTAACACTGGCGACTGGTGTAGTTTCCGTCGTGCCATATCCTTCTAAGACCGGCACCATAAATTTCTGCTGAAACGCCTCTTTTACCGTTTTATCTAGTTTTTCAGCCCCTGATACTACAGCGCGCAGCGAATTAAACATCATTGGCTTAATCCTGCGATTGCGCTGATACATACCTAAGAATGTCGACGTCGCACACATCAGTGTGGCTTCGTATTTCGCAACCGCTTTTGCAATATTGTGGCCATCAGTAGGATCAGGATGACAAATCACAGGGATCCCCTCCATCAATGGCAACATACCTGTTACGGTTAAACCGAAAGCATGGAATAAAGGAAGTGTTGCCATAATACGATCTTCTTCCCGCACATTGAGTACATCTGATACCTGACGTAAGTTAGCCATGATATTTTTATGAGTAAGCATCACACCTTTCGGTGCTCCTTCGCTACCAGAAGAGAACAAAATCGCAGCGTTATCTTCCAGATCCGTTGGCTTACAAAAGAACGCATGAATCCATGCTGCAGGCAAACAAAGCGCTGCCGCGGTGGTCAACCATTTACGTAACGGGCTGATGCCCGTTTTTAGGTCTTCCAAGTAAAACCGTTCACAGCCACTTAAAATGGTTTCACAATCAATACCTCGTTTCTCAAGCTTGCTAATAAAACGGCGTGAGGTCACGATACTCTTAATTGCAGCACTCTGTTTAGCATTGCTGATCGCCTCAATAGATGACGTGTAGTTAATATTCACCACCGTTTTACCCGCCATGAGGGCACCAATGTTAGTCATTAACCCAGGCGCAGAGGTTGGAACCAATAAACCTAAGTTCTGGCCCGGTAACGCTTGTAGTTTCTGCTTAACAAGTAAGCTACCGACTAAAAATTTGAAGTGTGACATTGGCGTCCCCGAGCTATCGACTACAGCCCAATCACTCGGTTTTGATTTCGCAGTTTCAATCCAAGTTTGCGGTAAGGTATCTAACGTTTCTGCATATTCATTCCAACTTGCTACCGACATTTCAAACACTTTTTGTTTAACTTGAGCGGCATCAGAATGAATGTCCATTGGCTCGCCAAACGCAGCGATGATGTCACGCTTGATACCGTTTTTACGCATTTTGCCAAGTTTCTTGGTTGAACGAGAAAACGCACTGCCCCACATGCCGCGCAGATAGAATGGCACAATGACACCATTTGCGTCTTTGCAAGCACGTTCAAACCCTTTTTTGAATTCACCTAATTGGCCCAAGTGACTAATACGACCTTCAGGGAACAGACAAACGGTTTCACCGGCATTCAGTAGCTCCGTGACTTTAGCCAGAGCTTGCTTACTTTGTCCTGCAGAAATAGGGATAACACCAAACAAGTCAAAAAACCATTTCAGATACCATTGCTGGTAAATGCTACGGTCCATAACAAAATAAACCTGTTTTGGTACTGCCATTTGAATAATCGCCCAATCCATCCAGCTAATATGGTTACCCAATAACAAAGTCCCCGTACCGGATTCAGGCAGATTATCAAAGCCCACCACTTTCAACCGGTATTTATGTCCCAGTAAACGATTCATTAAACCACGCACTAAAGCTTGAGGTAATATGACAATCGCAAACAGCGCCACCAATACACTTAGACCAAACACCCCCCACAGTAGGTATTGAGCATCTAAAGAAGTGGTAGCAAAGAGTACGGTCAGCCCTAGAAACAATAACATACCAATGTTTTGAATGAAGTTATTGCCCGCCAGCACGCGCCCTATTTGAGATTCATTGGCATGAAACTGAATCAGTGCATTTAACGGTACCAGCATTAGTGCACCACCAAACCCAACCAACAGGAATAACACGGCCATCAAGGTTAATGTGGTTACTTGAGCCAAGAAAAATAGGCTGATGCACACCACAACAGCCCCTGCAGGGATGAGAGAAATGTTGATATGTCGCACTGAATGTTTAGCCACGAAAGCGGAACCGAGCATCAAACCAATAATGGCCATAGCAATCACGCATTGAATGGCAAAGGTATTACCAATTCCAAGTGTTGATTTCGCATAGGAAGGAAACGCGGCGATTAGTACTTGGCTAATTGAAAGAAAGCAAGTGAGACCCAATACGGATTGCCAAATCGCTTTCTCTTTAAAAAGTAATCGAATATTGCTGGTTAATGTTTTGCCCGTAGCATACTGACGCCATGGGAAACCTGTCACAGTGGTTTTTGATTGGCAGTTAGGTAAACGAAATGCTAGCACACACTCAATAATGGAACCTAATACCAACAACCAGCCAATATTAGCGACATCTTGAAGTATTGCCGATGGCACAAGCGGCGTTGCCGAATTTAAATCAAATTCAAACAGAGCAGAAAATGCAGCACTCCCTGCTAGCACCGCAATCATAGAGACTGCTTGCACCCAACCATTACCAGCACTTAAATACTCAGCGCCAAGTAATTCGCGTATATAACCGTATTTAGCGGGAGAATATGAAGCACTCTGCATCGCTAGAATAAAGGTTAAGGCGAACGCTGCATAAAAATGCCCAGTGTAGTAACAATAAGTAATGAGTAATGTCACTACAATGGCCAGCATCGCGCTACAGCGCATCACTTTGGCCTTGGGAAACCGATCCGCTAAATACCCAGATGGCGTAAATAGCATAACAAATGGTAATAAGATGAGTGCATTTACAATTGCCATCAGAAGCATTTGTTGATTGCCATCGTAACTTTTAAAAAGTGTATTCTGGATGACGATTTTATGGCCAAAATCGACAAACGCATTAATAAATGCCACTAGTAAATAAGCGATAAAGCCTTTGTTTTTAAATAATCTGCTCATTGTCATTTCCCAATCGAACACCGTTCAATTAATTTAGGACCAACATTAATCGAACACTGTTCGATTGTAAAGTGAAGATGTGAATGTTTTATATTCAGGTTATGAAATGGGATCAGAAACACAAAAAGAGGGCCATTGACTGCCCTCTTTATCACTGTTTCTAATTTTGATGTGATTAACCGCATCAAATTTCCTTATTCAAAACATTCAGATTTATTCCAACGTTTGAGCCAGTGCTGTTTTTAGTTCTTGCTCTGCTTGTTCAATCAATAACTGTGCTTGTTCCCGCTGTGCTCGGCCTTCTTTTACTCGCGCTAAGGTATTATTCAACGTATCAATAGTCAGTTGGTTAACAACTTGTAAAGATTCAATATCCAAAATGCCGCGCTGATAGTTTTCCGCAATTTGCTCTTCCAAGACTTTCAACTTTTGTGCATTCTGCTGATATTGCGCATTGGTATAATCTTTCACAGCTCGAGTCACCTTGAGCGCTTTTTCTTTTTCATAGTTAGAAATCGCGATCAAAAATTGACGTTTCCATAGAGGGAAGGTGTTGTACACGATATCCTGTATATCTTCCATGAGCATTTTATTGCCCTCTTGAGACAAACGAATCTGAGGTGCCGTTTGAATGGCCGCTAATCGAGTGAGCGCCAAGTTATGCACACGCTTTTCTAAACGTGCCACCGCTTGAGTAGCATCGCGGTATTTTTGGGTATCTAACGCATCACCACTGGCTTGAGATTGAGCGAGTAACTGAGGTAACACGACTTGATTCAGTTCAGATAACTTAAACTTACCTGCTTCTATGTAGGTTTCGAGCCCTTTTAATAACTCTAAGTTGTGGTTATACAATCCATCCAACTGATTAATATCATGAGCCAGTTTTGCTTCTTGCCCTTCTAGTTTTTCAGCGAGAGAATCAATGTGATCTTTAACTGAATCAAAGCTAGCCGAGAACTTTTTAAACGAATCAAAAAGCTCCCCGATCAAAGGCAATTTCGCGAGAAAACTGTCTCTGCCTAACCCATCAAAATCAGTGGAATCCATTGATGAAATCATCGCCTGTAGCACTTCCCCAGCTTCTCCGGAATCTCTAATGCGAATTTGATCAAGAATCTCATCCGAAAACGAAGTAATAGTTTCCAAGGCTTCTTTACCAAATGTGATAGTGGCAACCGTATCAAACGGATCAAACTTTTGCGCTACCTCAGCCGCTTCTGGAGACACAGCCATCTCTACTTTAGGAACCGGATCTTCTTGAATTTGGTTGGCGTGAACTGACACGTCATTTTTTGAATCAGCAAGTGTAGGTTGTGCGTCAACATGAGACGTTAAATCAGGCTCATTCAAGTTAGGAGCATCAACTGCTGGTTTTGATTCAGGTGTAGATTCAGTCATGGTGGTATTCTCCTTAATGCTCGTTTGAGCGATGCCTGGGAAATTGCTTCCACAGTTTTTCAAACTGTTGCTGGAAAGCAGTAATAAAGCGCTGATCATCGGTTAAGGTAATGTCTTCTTGGTTGTATCTAGAAGCACTTCGAGTCCAGTTAAAACTGCCATTAATCATGCGTATACCATCAAAGATCGCAAATTTGTGGTGCATGTGATAATCCGATGTATCTATCTTCACTTGCACTCCTTTACGAGCGAGATAATCCACGTCACTTCCAGCATCAAACCGCTTGTTGCGATCAGTAATCACTCGGACTTCAACGCCTCGTTCATGAGCTTTAATAATGTGTTTAGTCAAATCATCATCTGCAATCGTAAAGACACAGATATCAATATGATTCCGAGCTAACTTAAGCTGTTCAACAATACCGTTGAAACAGTCTTTTCCCGGTGAAAACCAACTGCCAGCGATCTCATTGACTTGGGTTTCACGTGCTGTATCTAAAATTTTCACAACACGCTCTAACCACCGAATAACTTGGCAAGCATCTTCACCCGATTCAACGGCTTCATGCGCTAAACGAAATGACTGATTGCGTAAATACGCACGCTCTTCATCAGAACAGTTTAGGTGCGCCAATTTCTGTTTGAGATCTTTACGCTCTTGATCATCCAATCGAACATCGGCAATCGACGCCTTTAACCACTGTTCCCACTGTTGCTGATTCATGCGCCCGTATCTCCTGAAACTTTATCTCTTGAGGTATCACTTCCTGAAAAGCGGGCCGACACACCAGACACGTATTGGTTTAGCATTGCTAATTGCTGTACCACTTGACCCGCGCGATCCTCAGAATCTCCCATCATTTGCTGACGCTGATAACTCTGTTTGATCTCGTCCCAGCGTGCTCGTTGTGCTTTAGTCATATTGCCGCGCAGTTCAGCGAGTTTAAGCAAGTTTTCCTCTGTGCCATTAGCAAGGGTTTGAGCTTCGCCTTGGTAGTGATCTTGAATAAGGGTATCCAGTTCTTCATCGGTCATGACTGATGAAATTTTCTCTGCCAACTTATTCATATTTCGATAAGATCCTTGCAGCTTAAATGCAGGCTCAACCCGGTAATCATCTGCAGTTGCAGCGGATTGAATATATTGTTGGTTCACCTTAAGAACGGTCTGCTGCACACGCATTAATTTTTGCAACGTCGTGACCACTTCATTAGCTTGCGTCGCTGAATAAGAGTGTGTCATCTCACTCAATGCAATACTCTCCCCTTGTGCCATACGAACAAAACGGTACAAATCATTCAGATCGCGAGTCGCGAGCGGAGCTAATACTGAATTTGAAGTTAGAGAGTTTTCAATGAAACTCAAAGCAAACGCATTCCCCTGATCAGACAACATATCGCCCAAGTTATAAATATCAGCACGGTTGGCTAACATATCGGGAATACGGAACGCCTCACCCGTTTCTGTATACGGGTTACCCGCCATTACCACGGCAAACTTTTTACCGCGCATATCGTAAGTTTTGGTTTTACCTTGCCAAGTTCCATCGACCCGACGTGTTCCGTCACACAAGGAGATGAATTTTTGGAGCAATTCTGGGTTGGTGTGCTGAATATCATCGAGATAAAGCAACACGTTATTACCCATTTCAAATGCCAAGTTGATTTTTTCAATCTCGCGAGCGGCGTTTTGATCCGGAGCTAGGGCAGGATCCAACGATGTTACTTGGTGGCCAATCGAAGGACCGTTAACTTTCATGAATACCAAACCCAATTTAGAGGCAACGTATTCAATCAAGGTAGTTTTACCGTAACCTGGAGGAGAGATGAGCAGTAGCATCCCCATTAAGTCGGTGCGTTTTTTATCGCCCAACGTTCCCATCTGTTTCGCTAAGTTATCGCCAATTAACGGTAAATAACTATCACTAATCAGTTTATTACGTACAAATGAAGTTAATGGACGCGGCTTAAATTCCTGCAAGCGAAACTGTTGTTTTGCTTGGCTTAATAGCGCTGAACGTTTTTCTAGATAAGCATTAAAGCGTGGCACAATCACACTACGATGGTGTTCGCAGCGACGAATAAAATCATCCAATACTAACGGTAAAGCCCCTTGTTTAATCCGCTTATGCTCACCGAGTAAATCGGCGACTTTACCGGTTAAAGAAAAAGACACGCTACTCAATAGTTGTTGTGACAAGGTTTTACACATCGCGATGGCTGCCGCTTCCAACACAAACGCTTCGCCAGTCTTATTTTGTTTAGTGTAAGGAGTTAGCCATTGCACATGATCGGTAAATGCAGCGGCCATTGGCATCTCTTTCGCATTCCAACCCAAGCTACGTCGAAACTGAAGATAATCTTCGCTTAATTGAAATGCATCTTGGCTTACTTCAATTCTTGGCACTTTATCGGCTAAGATTTGAATCAAGTAATCGGCAGCTTCATGGGCATATTTGACCTCTAATTGAGGGAGTAATACCTCTTGCAGCGCAGAGTATGCATCAGCAGATTGTAAATGATCTCTCAGTAAAACAGCGTTGACCGCTTGCTCATGCCACTGAGATGTATCCTCTTGCTCTAGTAACCAAATAAGTGCTGCGGCGCGGGCACCTTGACTATAACGTAACAACCCAGCACGTTGATAAATGGGCAACATGGTCGACAGTATCTGCGCGGCATCATGGTCATGGATACCTTTCACATATCCCTCTTTATAACGAGGAGCAGCAAAACGCTGGATCAGATCTTTTAACGATTGCTCTTGGAGAGCTTGATACAAGCGGTCGAGTGAAAGATCATTCTGGTGATGTTGCGCAGCATGCAATATCAAATAAGCTAGGTATTCACCACGATACACATGCTCACTTTCTGATGTGACATCCAGTTTAGCGATGTCTTGGAGTTGCAGAAACTCTTGATCTTCTATCGGCTGATAAAAATCAGTACCTGAAATATGGGTGCATAGTTGCTCACTTTGTTCAATTAAACTTAAATCTAACCCCTGTTGGTTCACACTAAAACGGTGCTTACCAAGGCGTAAAACTTTACCACCTTGTTCAAATATATCTTGATTATCACGCATCGAGCGTAGTGACTGATCTTGCAGTGACTTCAATTTAGCGTCGATACTATCCGCTTTTACACTATCACCTAGTTCCCTGATTGATTCAGAAAGTTGGTGCAGTTTCATCACCATAGCATCGGTTGCAAAATAACTATTAAGTCCAGCAACATCATCAAAGCGATCGATACGTTTTTCAATGCTATTTAACGTGACGTTCGCAGCTTGTTGTAAGTTCTGAACTCGACGTTGCTGCGCAGCGACTAATTGCTGCTTGTGATTATCTAATGTCGACTGAATTTCATCGCGCTTGGTGTAGATTTCCGCGAGGAATTGGTCAAAGTCAGCGAAACGAGACTCCAACTTATCTAACTGACCAATCAAACGAGCTAACTGATTGTCGCACTCGTCTGGCGTGGTTGCCTGCTCCATGGCAGTACTCACCGCCTGTCCGAGCAATTTAAATTGGGCACTGAATTCTGCTTGAGCTTCTTCGCTTTGTAATGACTGACCTTTGGCGCGTAACTTAGCGGATAACGCATTCAATAGTGACGACACTTCCGTCGTCAGATCCAAGATCCGGGTAGATTGCGTTGGATCTTCAGTTTCGATATCCGTCACTTCCTCTGTGACTAACTGCAACTGCGAACGCAGCTCATCCACTTCCTGCTGCAAATCATTTAACTCAGCGGTTTTTTCTGTGGTTTCGAGCCTAGTTTCAATGTCCGCAATGGTGTGTTTATACGGTTGGTAAGCTTTCTCTTCTTGCAACAGGAGTAATAAACGATGATTCAGTTCATCACGCTGTAACTGCAGTTGCTCCAACATCTCATCGACACTTACCGTATCCATATAGTGTTGCTGGCGCAATGACATCACCGATCCGACTTCCGTTTTCACCTCGGCTAAAAGCGCAAGTAATGCATTAGCCTGCTCTTTAGGTGTTAATTTAATCTTACCGATTAACTCTGCTACATGCTGCTGTTGCTGCTCTAAACTTTGTGCTGCTGCGATCTGGAGTTGCTGAACCTTGGCAAACTCATCAATGATATTATCCGAGGTTTCGACAATCTCATGAATTGAGTCGCCAATTCCTAATGCATAGTGGTGCTTAAGCCAGTGGTAATGATCGAGGGTGGTATGACACTGCTTAAGTAACATTTCATACGCAGCTTGGGTGACCTCTTCATTGAGCGTAAGCTGACATATAGACAGTATTGATGATAACGCGCGAACCAATTCAGCATTACCCAAATTGAAGAGAGGACTTGAACCGTCCGCCTTCGCATTTTCTTGCGTATAAAATTCAGGAGTACAATACGGTGTATTCCAAATTTGCAGCGGATGAATAGTCGAAGCTTCTGGATTTTCTGCTGCCTGAAAAACGAGCATTCGTCCATCCGAATAGAGGCTAAATCCATAGCTATCGAGTGGAGCAGAAAAACGTTTCTCAATCATGTTATAAGAAAAAGAAACGTAGGCACCCTTCGCTTTATTAAAAAAGTAATAGATAACATCTTCGCCATTTGGCGACGCTATTTTTTGGAAGAATTCTAGATCCTTCCAAGGAATATCAAACAGCTTGTAATCGCCATTGGCTAACACGTAGCCATGGGCAAGTAAAATGCCATGGTTTTCCGGCAGAACTTTCGCGCTTCGTCCTAACGAATCAGCCCGAACGACCGATTGATTCATTGGGTTATAAATAAAGTAACGATGCTTTTTCTCACGGTGAGGCTTAATCCGCAGTACAATTAACTCACCCACGAAGGCATAATCAATGCTCGCATCGGCAACACTTTGATGCGGATCTTCCACTTCTTCGCTATAAATCCCTTTCCCATCTTCGGTGTTATCTTCGACCTTAATAGTTAAATCACCTCCCACACATTCAACAAAGAGCTTATCTTGTATCGAAACATGGGGGTGAGTACCAAGAATATGGTTGTCGCGTGTGGTCGCAATCCAATCAAAATCAAATTGCGGCACACTCTCTAATGTCGTGTGACCAAGAGCGTCCAGGTAGGTAACCGATTCTCCATTAACTTGAAAGCGAAACACCTTACGGTCATCAGGTCGCATCCCGATTTGAAAGACCACATAAAGCGTACTTTCTTGACGAGAGATTTGCTGTAACTTCGCGTCACTGTAATAGGTAAATAGCTCGGTGAATTCATGGTGGAATCGGTCATCTGCCAAGAAGCTCTCATGTACCGATAAAGGTTCAACACGGAAAATGCCATCATTTTCGTGCAGTTGATATAAACCAAAGACATCGTTAAGTTCAGGCACGGCTTTTAAACCAACTTTTACCTGATAACCAAACAGCAGTTGGTTACTAACTTGCGCCATATCGATGGGAATACAACGTGCTTCGGTTTGCACATTAGCCTTCCCAACCAAAGTCATTTCCTGACCACCGAAAATTTGTTGACGCTCTTGATTAAATGATTTGGCGAGCGATTTAAGCTGCTCACCTTGTTGTGCTAAACGGGATTTTAGAACCTCGTATGCACCACCTTCTGTGACTGCTTGCTGTGTCTTTTCTGACATACTAAACCCTTTAAATCCCGCCTCAGAAAGAGGCGGGACAAATTAGAAGAAATGAACGTTAGGCGTTATCGTTATGCCCAGAAGTTCCCAGTGTCGCTTTTAGCTTATTAAGTACTTCTGTTGCGCCACCTTGCGAATTCAATAAACCCGCTAACGCAACATTACTTAAATCGCTGCTTTTCAGTTCGCTGTTCTCTAAAATATCTTTGAGATCTTGCGGTAAACTGCGACTACCATTCATATATTCCGCAACTAGCGGTTTCATCACTTCAGATTCAGTAAATTTGGTATCCATCGCTGCGGCATCAAGAATCGTACGGCGTAATTGTTCCATACCTTCACCACCAAACAGCTTGATATCGGCTTGTGACAGTGCTTGTGACAATGCTTTTGCGTTCTCACCTACAACCGCTTTCTGTGCGTCAATACGTGCTAGTTCAAGCTCTTTCGCTTGTTGTAGCTGCATCACCCACTTGTCATGTTCACGAGTGTGATCATCGTATTTCTGAGTAGCTTCAAAGCGTGCTGTTTGCGCTTCAGCTTCTGCAATACCTTTCGCGCGCAGAGCTTCAGCTTCAGCTTGGCCTGTCGTTTGCAAGGTGTACGCTTGTGCTTCCCCGGTTTCACGAATCGCTTGTGCTCGTTCGCGTTCAACCGTAATTTCAGCCAAACCAGTAGCACTAATGAATTCTTTCTCAGCTTGGGCCATACGTTCTTTCGCAGCTGCTTCACGCTCTTTCGCCACATATTCAGCTTGAGCACGTTTCTCAGCAGCGATTTGTTCTGCTTCAGCTCGTTTCGCGACAACGACTTGCTCGGCTTCTGCTTCACGAGTGCGAACGGCCAAATCGTTTTCGGCAGTGCGAGTTTTCACTTGCATGTCCGCTTCATTTTCGATCAACAGACGTTCTGCTTTTTCACGAGCAGCATCTTTTTCGGCGCGCGCCGCAACCAACAGTTCTAACTGTTTTGCTTCGGCTTGAGCTTCTGCTTCAACCATTTTCACACGTTTATCACGGTTGACTTGCTCGTTAACGCGAAGGTTTTCGGTCTCTTCTTCTTCTTTGGCGATCTTACGTTCAATTTCCACACGTTGAGAGCGCATTTCAGCCACAGACTTACGAGCTTCTTCGACTGTGGTTTCTTTATGCATCTCTTTTTCCGCCACTTCTGCGGCAGTACGTACCTTTTCCGTTTCAACAGAACGTGTAAGCTCTTCTTGTTGAATCGCTACTTGACGCTGGTTTGCAATACGCGTCATTTCGACTTCCATCTCAACGCTTTCACGTCTTTTAGAGATTTCTTCCTCTGTTTCCAATTCAGCAAGTCGAGTTAATCGATTGTATTCTTCACGCTTTTCAGACGCTAACGCTTCCTCTTGCGCTTTGATGATTTCAATCTCACGCTGAGTTCTCGCGATGCTTTCTTTCTCTTGTTTATCTAACTGCAGACGGTTAGCTTCTGCTTCAACGTTTTTCTTCTTGATGGTGGTTTGTTCATCTTGGCGAATCGCGTTGGTTTCGGTATTTTTTTGCGCAGTGATCATCGAGATCTTGCGGATACCTTCCACATCGAGAATGTTATCTGGGCTATGAGCATCAAGAGACGTTTGGTCGATCTTATCAATCACCACGTCATAAATTTTAAACCCATCCATTTCACTGCCAATCACTGTAACAACCGCATCTCTAAACGCACGGCGATTAGTCAGCAGCTCTTCAAACTCAAACTGTTTAACGGCTGTTTTTAAGGCTTCAGAGAATTTAGGCTGAAAGTGCTCTTTCAAACGTTCAATATTTGAAGCTTCTTTGGCAGTGAACAATTTAGCAACACGAACAATATCTTCTTCTTCGTGGTTTACACCAATATAAAAATCCACTTTTAAATCGGCTCGAATATTATCGCGACAGTGCAGACCTTCATATTCTTCACCGTCTTTGTCCTTTTTACCGCTACGAACAACGGAGATCTTCTTACGAGTAATATCCATATATTCGTATTGGTTGATAACTGGCCAGACAAACGTACCAGTTAAAGACGCTCGGGTTCGCTCTAATCCATTGACGATCAAAGCATCCCCTTCACCGCGTACCTTTTTATACCGTGATGTTAGGAAAAATAGGATCAACAGGAAAACGACTATTCCTGAGATTACAAATATCATACTGGGGGAAAGTACCATGCTAATTCCTCAATTATCAGCTGCTTACTGCCACGATATAACGGTTCGAGGCTTTGTCTTTAGAAACGATGATGACCTCATCGCCGTAATAAACTGGAGTGTTCTGGTCGATAATGGCATCGAGCAAAAATTCATTGCCTCGATGTTTAACCATAATCTCTCCAATATCTTGATTAATAGTGCTGCTATGCACGCGTGCTTTTAAGCCGATGTAATTCACCTCGGCAAAATTGTGTTTGCTAAATAGCGGAGTCAGGGGCTTTAGAACCCAAGCAGAAATAAATAGGGCGAGATATGCAGTAACAGGAATACTGATAATATCTACCACAAACCATACGGTTAAATCGGAGAATCGCGCACTCCACTCTTGGTAATAAAAAGAGAGAATGGTGGCGAAAAAAAAGCTAACAAATAAGGCAACAGCCAAAGGAACTTTTGATAAAACCGGAGGAAGAAGAATTCCTGAACCAGGAATATCATCTAAATCAAACAGGTCTAAATCTGCCGTAAAGGTTTCAAACACATTGCACACCATATCAACCAACATGATGACAAAAAGAACCGTTAACGGAATGAAGAATATACTGGTAGGAAAACCCAGTAATAGAGATACAAAGTCTTGTATTTCCATAAGTTACCAATTGACGTTTATTAATAATTACGCTTGATTACACAAGCGCTTAAAATTTATTATTAGGTATACGAATACGAGACACGTCTATGCGTTTCTTTATGAATTCAAACCTATTCTTCTCAATTAACAAAAAGTTGAAATAGTCGTTGCTACAAAAGGCTGCTTTCATGCAGCTTATATTCTTTTGAACATCGAAAGCTATTCCATGAATAGATACACGTTATAAGCCAAATAATTTAATATCGATTCAGTAACTTAATGCCAGAATAATGAGAAGTAACCTAGCAATGGCAGTAGGTTACAACAGAGTGTATGTGCCACGTAGTTTCCAATATACTATTTTGGGACAACTTCTCATTTTTTTATGAAATGGTTTAATAATAAATTTATAAATAAATCGGTCTTTATAAATATAAAACTCTGTATTCTAAGGACCTGAAGAGACAAGATTCAAAGATTCATCTACGAGTTCAGATCAAACCCAATAACAGTAGAATGCTTATACCCTTTCAACATTATTGGGCATAACCAATACCGTTTAATCCGACGCGAGATAGCGTAGAAGGGAGGCTCGATTAGGATTAGATTTAAGCCATTGTTTCGTTTTTACAGCTTGGGTTGCATCGTCTTCACCAACCATTTGCGTCAGCCGTTCAATACGCCCCAATTCAGCTTTTTCAGTTCTAACGCGAGTTTGCCATTGTTGGGTGAAAATCTTTGGCAATTGGTCACCTAACGCTAATGACTTTAGCAGTTGCCATTCTCCGCCATCTAACCAAGCCTCATCACAGCTGCCACACAGATCTATACGATGAGTAGACTCTCCAGTGACAGAATATTTAGTCATTATTTTGCCACATTTGGGGCAACGTAAAGCCGTTTTAGTATCTGATTCAGCTTCTAAGCTTGCAGTAGATTCAATTTCATCTTCTAAAGCAAAACGTTCAACCCAATCACGATAGTGCAATAGAGATAACAAGCTCCCTGCGCATTGAGGGCAACCGAGCACGGGTAAACCATCCTCCAACTTGGTTGGATCTAATGTTGTATCTTTACATTTTGGACAGTACATAAAAGTTCCTTTCATCTAGCCAATATACCCAAGTAACCTAAAGATGCGGTTTCAGCGAGAATATATTCTCCCTTCGTAAGCTCATTTGGGTATAACCAATTGTTGTATTTTTAAAAATCTAAAATTAAGTGCGATAGCTTAGGTTTAGATAAGTCGTATTTCTGCGTAATGTGTTTATCACCTTTCCAACGTTCAAAAAAGTTTTCACTCACTAGAACCAAATGAAGTGTTAAATGGTTTCCAAAATCAAATTTGTGCTTAACTTGTCCCCACTTGCTACTGATAAGTTTCATAGCGAATGCAGTCTGCTAAAGTTAGGAGTACACTGCCCTTACTTACATCGCCTCCATTAACTAATAGGTATGGATACATTATGCTCGATATAAAAACCTTAACCAATGACCTTTCTGTTTGTGCTCAAATCGATAAAATGGATTTAAAAACGATTGCAGATAAAGGCTTTAAAACCATCATTTGCAATCGTCCAGATGGTGAAGCTGAAGAGCAACCGCTCAATGGTGAATTAGAAATGCTGGCTAACCGCTTGGGTCTTGATTTTATTCAGCAACCGGTCATTGCTGGTGCTCTAATCGATGAAGATTATCAAACCTTCGCTAAACTCATTAACGAAGCTCAGAAACCTATTCTGGCATTTTGTCGCACCGGTACCCGTTGCTCGACATTATGGGTAAATGGCACCCAAGATTTTGGCAGTGTCGATGCTCGCCTCGCCAAAGCAACTGAACTTGGTTTTAAAATTAAAACACTCTAAATATGTAATATCCCCAAGCAACCTACTTAAAAGCCATGCAGGTGCATGGCTTTATTCAAATGACAGCAATCCTTTAAACAATTAATCCAATCACATCATGCAAAGTAGGAGCAAAATAAAGCAACCAAATAAAATAGCTCCTGAGAAATAAGGCAATGTATTTTGGTAATTAAATACATGCGGCTTTATTCCTTGAATTTGCTCTTGGGAAAGCTCACTTTCCATATAACTTTTACGACAATGAGTGCATTCCATACCAATTTTCTTTGAAGTGACAAGTGATGGAATCCAGTACAAATGAAAATATCTTAAAAGTCCAAACGTAACATATTCGTTGTGTCCACAATGTTCACACATATGACTTTCTATCACAGGCCCTGACACGGTTTTACCGCGGGTACCAAAAATAATCATTATTGTTATACTCCAAAATTACTCTAGCCAACCGCTATGCGGTGATATTAGACGCAAAAATCTAATCTCATTTTATCGATAAGATCGAATAAGCCCCTTCTTCATTAATATTCTGTATCAGTCATTTAAACCAATAAGAAATAAGAAGGTCGACAACGAATTTAAATATCGTTATTAGACAATCGCAGATGATAGCAATGAAGTGATCCCCTAAACCCTCAAAATGCGGGGTTAAGAACGAATACATTCGCGCTGCAACAGCACCTTGAGATTAATTGGGTATATCATGTTGATTTATTTGTTAAAGTCAGCATTGTTATCGGACGAGATTCTAGCAAAACATAAGAGAGACTCTTTGCGTTTAGGAGTGCTCTTTGAATAAAGATCACAGTGGAATTTGTTATTCTCCCAGAAAGCCGCCAAAGTAAGGTAAAAAAGTGGTGTAACATCCGTTATCACGTCGAATCTGACACTTTTGGATTGGCACACCATACAGTTCTGTAAGATTCTGCTCTGTTAGAATGTCACGCTTATTTCCTGTCAAACAGCGTTTATCTTTCATAATTAATAAAATATTATCGGCGATGAGCTGTGCCTGAGCAGGTTCATGAGTTGAAAATAACACACTAATATTACGCTCTTTGGCTAGTGAATAGAGCAACTCTATCACTGTCGATTGAAAAGCAAGGTCGAGAGCAGTTGTAGGCTCATCAAGAATAAGCACGTCGCATTTAGTCGCCAAAGCTCGGGCAATCAAAACCAGTTGCTGCTGACCGCCCGATAAACGGTCAAACTCATGCTCGGCAAGATATCCTATCGATAACATATCCAGAGCTTGATGCGCCATTTGAAAATCGAGGTGGCTCGGCGAAGAAAAAAGACCGATATTGTTTGCCCTCCCCATCAGCACCATATCAATAACCGAATAAGAAAATGCGCTATCAAACCGTTGGGGAACAAAGTTAATCTCCCCAGCATGTGCAACTTGCCCTTGTAACGGTTGATGGTGACCGAGCAAGGTCTTCATTAACGTGGTTTTACCCTGGCCGTTTCCGCCCAATATTGCTGTAATTTCCCCCCTGCGTAATTCCAAACTAACGGGGTCAAATAACGGACAATTAGGTTGATAACCACACACCAAATCTTCTGTTTTTAGCGTGATGTCATTCATCGTAAAACCTCACGGCGATTGAAATAGATAAGGAACATGATCAACACAGTACCAATCAATGCGGTTAAGATACCTAACGGAACTTCCCCATCAGTGAGAGTACGAGCAAGATCATCCACAACCACCATCAGTGCGGCGCCAATCGCCATTGAAGCGGGTAACAATCGTCGATGATCTGGGCCGACAAGCATTCGGCCAATATGAGGGACAACTAAACCAACCCAACCGATATTACCACTCACAGCCACTTGGCTAGCGATGATAAGCGCACATAAGATCAACACAATCCAACGAGTACGATTCGAGCGGGGATCTAGCGTATTGGCATCTTCTTCCCCCATCGATAACACATTAATACGCCATCGCATGCCTAACAGCATCATGCTAGCAATACTTAGTGGAACAAACATGGTCACTAAACTTTGCCAATTCGCGGTGGCAACGCTGCCCAATAACCAGAATACAATATTCGGTAGTACTTCCTCTGTATCAGCCAGAAACTGCACTAAGCTAACTAACGCACTAAACAAACCGCTTAAGATCACGCCCGCCAGAATCAGCACAAGGCGATTTTGTTGACCAAATAATTTAGCGATCAAAAACACCAAAGCTAAAGCGAGCAAGCCAAAACTGAATGTCGAACATAACAATCCCATTTGCCCAAGGCCTAGCAGAATCGCTAACGTTCCACCAAATGCAGCCCCAGATGAAACCCCAATAATATGCGGGCTAACTAATGGATTACGAAACACCCCTTGTAGTGTTGCGCCGCAGAGCGACAATCCAGCGCCAGCCCCAAGCGCCATTAATACCCTCGGCAAGCGTACATTCCAGATAATCTGATGTTCTATGGCGCTAGGCGCATGGGAAAAATGAAATAGAGGTTGAGTTAATGCCTCAACAATTGAAGAAACACTCATTGAGTAAGTACCTACTCCCAATGAGAAAAGGGCTATAACAAAAGCGCCCACAATAAGGGCACTTTGTGATAGTAGCGTTGATCGCACCATTATTGAGTAACCGCTCGTGGCTCTTTATCAAAACGAGTGTGATAAAAATGCAGGTAATAAGCGTTCGCCATTTTAGACATATCGATATCTTTAAACTTGGTCGGATAGAGTTTTTTCGCCATCCACATCTCACCAAGAGCCATCGCTTCAGGTGTTGGATAGCCCCAAGCTTTGGCGTATTCAGGCATAAGATATACGTGATGTTCTTTTACTGCATCGATGGCTTGCCAACGCGGATCATGATTGATTTCGTCGACAACATGAGGATAACGACTTTGAACAAAAATCACCTCAGGATTCCATTTCATCACATTTTCAATCGATACCTGCTGATAACCTTTGATGGTTTTGGCTGCCACATTTTCTGCTCTAGCATGTTGCATCATTAAGCCGGTATATTTGCCCGAACCATATGTAGTCAGATTGGGGTTCGCCATATACACACGAATACGTTTGTCATCAGGAATCGCTTTTAAGTGCTCGGATACTTTTGCTCGGTCAGCAAAGGCTGTTTTGATCAGCTCTTCTGCCTGCTGGTCTTTATTAACAATGTTCCCAATTAAACGAATACCTTGCTTTAACCCCTCGTTATACACTTGCTCTTCATTCGTCATTGATGCATTCATTTTGTTTGCCTGATTTTTAGCATCTTTACGTAATGAAATGGCCACTACCGGGATACCGGCATCCGTGATCTGTTGAATCATCGCAGGCGGAGCGTAGTTAGTCACAAACACAACTTGGGGGTGGATTTTCAACAAGCTTTCAATATTCACTTGCGTTAAATCACCTGGCATTGGTAATAAAGGTAATTGTGGATCAAGGCGCACCACATCTGCCCCTAAATGTTTCTTCCAGCTCGAAAGAACACCCACAATTTTATCTTTAGCATCTAACTGCATGAGTAAATCTAAAGTTTGATGTTGCAATACCACAACACGGTTTACTTGGTCAGGAACAGTCACAGTACGACCAATTTGATCAACGATAGTACGGCTAGCAAACACCGAAGAGCTAGCAGCGCACAACAATGCTGCGCAGAAAAGAGAAACAAAACGTTTATTCATAGCATTAGGTTCTAATTAAGATGGGTTGAATATATCAAAATACGCTGATAGTACTCATACTCAAGGTGTTATATCAAAAAAAGTTTAGATGAATCAAAAATAATTTAATTACTATTTAAGGTTTGTCGAAAACACCTGCAGTGACGTTAAAAACCAGTTGATATCTTTGAATACCTGACAAGTTTAAAGAACAAAAACTGCTTTGATATTCTCTAGTTCTTATAAATAACGAGTACAACCAGCACATTATCGCTTGAACGTGAGGAGTTGAATAATATCCTCCGATAATGCTCTTCCCCTTGGAGTTGCAAGGCCAATCACTCGCTTCAATTCAATATTTCTCAGACCTCGGGTGACCACATCATCGCGCTTTTGTACCGAGTGAGACGGAACAACAGAAACCCCTAAACCAGCTGCGACTAGATCCAACGCATACTCTTCGGTTTTTACTGTCGCACGAATATTGAGCCCCATCCCCTGATTTTGAATGGCATAACGCCATGCATCATCAATGTCACAAGGTTGGCGACTAATAAATGGGACTTGGTTGAGTGCGGCTAGAGGAATAGTCTCTAATCGAGTTAATGGGTGATTAAGCGGTAATGCCAGTACATAACTATCGGTCCATAAATGCTGGAAGATTTCACTGTCGGCACATTGTGTTTTAGGAATAATACGCGCATCTGCAGGTTCATCGATATCCACCAGCGTTAGATCGAGGTCATTCACTGACTCAAGCAACATCTTTACCAATTCACTGACACGCTCACTACCAAGAAACGGGCTCAGTGCCAGCCTTAACTGGCGCTTTGGCGCAGCTAAACTAAACAGTGATTTTAACTCCCCCACCCCAAAAAGTAGCTCTTTTGCTTTGGGGTAGAGCTGCATCCCTTCAGGGGTAGGACTCACGCCTTTCGTATGTCGCACGAATAGCTGGCAACCTAATTCGCTCTCCAACTGAGCGACAGCAGACGAAATAGAGGGTTGGGAAATAAAGCAACGTTTCGAAGCCGCACTAAAACTTAACTCTTCAAACACCGCAACAAAATATTTTAATGATCGGAACATCCGTGCTCCATAAATAACTGTTGATGACAGAAGTTTCTACCATACCTGAAAAGTTGATATAGACAAAAGCTATACCCGTTCTAGATATTCCATATTTTACCTATATCTAGCTGAGCCTTAGGATGAATTTATGATTACTACAGATTAAATAAGGATGTTGTTATGACCATGGAATTTATGGATGAACTTGGATTAAGTGCATTTATTTGTGGAGAATATTATCCCTCAATAGTCAGCGGAGCGAAAACGCTACTTGGTCAGGGAGCTCAGCATGACTGCACCAGCCCAATAGATGGAACCAAAACGGCTCGATTTCAGCTTGCGACACCGGAGCAGTTAAATGCTCAAACCGAACGTGCTTGCGCTGCATTCAAAATATGGCGCAACACGCCAGCACCAGTTCGTGGTCAATTTGTACGCCGCATTGGAGAATTAGCGCGCCAATACAAAACTCAACTAGCTCAGGTCATTACCTTAGAAGCAGGGAAGATTCTTCCCGAAGCACTGGGCGAAGTACAAGAATGGATCGACGTCTGTGATTTTGCCGTCGGCCTATCACGTCAATTACACGGTTTAACTATTGCCAGCGAACGTCCAGGGCATCGTATGATGGAACAGTGGCATCCACTTGGTCCTGTCGCCGTTATCTCTGCTTATAACTTTCCAATGGCAGTGTGGTCATGGAATGCTATGCTAGGGCTCGTCTGCGGTGATGCCATAGTATGGAAACCCTCGGAAAAGTCGCCACTTTGCGCCCTCGCAATTCAAACCATTGTTAATCGCGCCCTTGATGAAATGCCAGATGTTCCAAAAGACATTGTCAGTGTCATTATTGGAGGTGGGGAAATAGGCAAAGCAATGAGCCAAGACCAACGCTATCCTTTAGTCTCAGCAACCGGTTCAACTCGCATGGGTAAGAGTGTTGGTGAAGCGGTTGGCGCTCGATTAGGTCGTTCGCTTCTTGAGCTTGGTGGAAACAATGCCATGATCGTATCTGAACACGCCGATCTGGATCTCGCATTACGCGCTATCGTCTTTGCTGCCGTAGGCACCGCAGGTCAACGTTGTACTTCCTTACGTCGCGTCATCGTGCATCACTCTGTGAAACAAGCACTCTGTGAAAAGTTAGTTCAAGCGTATCAATCTTTGCGTATTGGCGATCCTCGTAGCGAGCATATTTTAGTAGGCCCACTTATTGATGAAATGAGTTACGCCACCATGCAAGCCGCATTAACAGACGCCAAACAGCAAGGCGGTACCGTCTTAATTGGTGGTGAGCGAGTGACTGAAAAGGTTCCTGAAGGCGGATTTTATGTCACACCAAGTATTGTCGACATCGCGGCCAATGCAGCTATCGTGCAGCAAGAAACCTTTGCCCCTATTCTGTATGTGATGAGTTACGAAAATATCGAACAAGCCATTGATATACAAAATGATGTCCCCCAAGGACTCTCCTCTGCCATCTTTACCGAAAACCTAAAAGAAGCCGAGTTATTTCTATCACCCTCAGGTTCAGATTGCGGTTTAGCCAATGTCAACATTGGTACTTCAGGTGCAGAAATCGGCGGTGCATTCGGTGGCGAAAAAGAAACCGGTGGTGGCAGAGAGTCAGGATCTGATGCTTGGAAAAATTATATGCGTCGCTCAACCAATACCATCAATTATGGTGGAGAACTACCGCTGGCTCAGGGCATTGTTTTCGAATAATGTATTTTGATATACCCGAATAAGATTCGGCGCTCCATCACGCCGAATCTTATTTTGCCCCTACAAGCGCGGGCGAGTTAAAGCGGGATCAAACGGATTGATCGTAGCGCTAAGCTTTTGTGCTTCTTGCTTCATTAATTCAACAATAATAGGTAATCGATCCGCTTTAAGACGTGCAGCTAAGGTACCAATACTCAGGGCGGCAACAATTCGACCGTTACAATCAAATACGGGGACCGCTATCCCTGCCATACCTTCAATTAATCCGCTGTTTTTTGCACAAAACCCTTGGGCTTTTACTTTTTGTATTTCCGAACGAATCTCTACTTCATCATACGCGTTATAGTCTTTGTAGCGTCCTAAGTTGTGCTGCAATATTTCTTCCTGCTCAGAGTGATCCAAGAAAGCCAAGATAGCCATAGAACCTTGACCAACACCTAATGCGACTCGGCCTCCAACATCGCCAGTAAAGGTTTGAATAGGGAAAGGACCTTCAAATCGATCAAGGCAAATGGCATCATATCCATTGCGTACCAAAAGAAATATCGTGTCATTAAGCCTTGCACCTAACCTTAGTAATACGGGTTTAGCCAACTCTCTTAATCCCCCGGACAGCCCAGCATTTGCCGCTATAGAAAAAAACTCCAAGCCCAGTGAATAGCGTTTATCCGCTTCTTGAATCACCACCCTTTCATCAACCAATGATTTTAAGATTCGATGCACTGAAGCGGGTGTCATCTCTGTTTCAGCCACAATATCAGTAATTCTCATCCCTGTTTCATTGTGATTCGCGAGTAAACGGATCACTTTAAATAAACGTGCAGTACTACTTAACGATTCCAAACGACCTCCTTGTAACACCAACACGTCTCATAGCATTGAACACTTATTGTTCAGCATTGGTGCATTTCATTTCATATTTGTGCATTCCTGTACATTCTAGCCTGAACCATAAGTGGTGCAAAACTGCACAACGAAATATAAATAATAATATTTATAAAATAATTCCGTATATCGGAAAAAATAAATAAATAATTCCTTTCAGTGGAATAAATGACAGTGTGTGGCATAGATAGTGCAACTTTCTGATAACAAGGAAACGTATACGAACATGCTCAACAACGATACATGTTCCTGAATGGAGGCTCTGTTATGGCTTTTTTGTCACTATCCAATCTGTGTAAGAATTACGGCGGTCGACAAGTAATAAAAAATATCAATCTGTCGATTGAACAAGGCGAATTCATTTCACTGCTCGGCCCTTCTGGGTGTGGGAAAACCACAACATTACAAATGATTGCGGGTTTTGTGGACGTTACTCATGGCGCCATCATGCTGAAAGATCGCAATATCACTCAAGTTCCACCGAATGAACGAGGCTTAGGCATAGTATTTCAATCCTATGCGCTATTTCCACATATGACGGTGGCGGAAAATGTGATGTTCGGTTTGCAAATGCGCAAAGTAGAATCCACCGAAAAAATTCAACGCACCGAAAAAATTCTTAAACACGTCCATCTTGACCAATACAAAGACCGCTACCCACGCCACCTTTCAGGGGGTCAAAGACAGCGAGTTGCGTTAGCGCGTGCTCTGGTTATTAACCCAGATATTTTGCTGCTTGATGAACCGCTCTCAAACCTCGATGCTAAACTGCGCGAAGAGATGCAGTATGAACTGCGTCGCATCCAATCATCGTTTGGTACCACCACGCTAATGGTGACTCACGACCAAAACGAGGCCATGTCTATTAGTGATCGGGTCGTGGTGATGCAAGATGGCGTCATCGTGCAAACAGATACACCACAACAGCTGTATCAATATCCGAAAAATACTTTTGTGTCTTCGTTCGTGGGTCATTCGAATCTTATAAAAAGCACCATTACTCAAGTAACGCCAACCTGTACGACTCTCACACTAGCCAATCAGTTTAAGATTGAATTACAGAGAAAATTTCATTTTGTCGCCAATTCAATGGTGATTCTGAGTTTACGCCCCGAATCTCTTGTTATTGTGCCCCAAGGTCAAGGACGACTTGGTGGAGTGCTAACTGAACAATTTTTCATGGGCAGTCACTGGGTATACCTCATCGATACTCCAGTCGGTCGCTTAGAGGTGATGTCATCACACAATACACCAAATGCACTCAAGATAGGCGCCCCGATAGACCTCAATTGGGCCGATAATGATTGTCGCCTGCTACCCACTTCAGAGCGCAATCATGAAGAGGTCGCAGCATGATGGCAGATGATGTTTTAGCTCCAGAAACACAGCGCTCAATACGTCCCAAATCCCCCCACATTGCACCTTGGTTTATGTGTAGCATTGGTACCATGATTTTTCTCATCATGATCATTACGCCGCTTGCTATCACCATCATGCTGTCTTTTAACAGTTATGACCCAGACCTTGGTGCTATTGCAGGAACATTTACCCTCGATAACTTTACTGGCATTTTTACAGACCCATGGTATTGGGAAATCTTTGGTCGCACCATTTGGGTTAGCTTTTTAGTGACTCTGTTGTGCGCCATGATAGCGATTCCTGAAGCGATGATTCTTAACCGTATGGCAAGAGGATGGCGCTCAATCATGTTAGTGGTGATCCTTTCTCCACTGCTGATTTCGGTGGTCATCCGCTCATTTGGCTGGAGTTTATTATTAGCAGACAATGGCTTGATTAACCGCTGTTTAGAATTTTTTGGCATTCCTGCCGTCACCATGCTCTATCAACAAACCGCTGTCATTATTGCACTTGTACACGTGATGATGCCGTTCATGTTAATTCCGCTTTGGACCACCATTCAAAAAATGGATCCCGAAGTTGAAAACGCAGCGCTCTCTTTGAACGCCAGCCGCTGGAGCACCTTCTATAAAGTACTATTGCCCCAAATGACTCCAGGCATTCTCTCCGGATCTCTGATTGTATTTGCATTAAGTGCAAGTTCATTTGTTATCCCAGGCATCTTAGGTGGTCGTAGGTTTAAAGTCGTTGCCACCCTGATATACGACCAGTATTTGCGGGAGCTTAACTGGCCAACAGGCGCGGCATTAGCCTTGATATTATTACTGGCGAACATGCTGATCATCGTGAATTTCAACCGTCTATTACAACGCCGTTATAAACGTAAATTGGAGGATTAACGATGAGCAAAAATGGTCCTATTTCACTTATATTCCATTGCTTGGTCGTCACCTTTATGTTGGCACCTCTCGTTGTGGTTTGCTTAGTAGCCTTTACCCCCGAACCAACATTGAGTTTACCAACGACTCACTGGTCATTACGTTGGTTTTATACCCTACTCGAACACGACGAATTCATCAGTTCATTTTGGCTCAGCTTGGGATTAGCGGCAGGTTCTGCCACACTATCTTGTTTAATCGCGATTCCCGCTGGATTAGCCCTGATTCGCTACGAATTTCCGGGGAAGAAAACCATTAGCGCCTTGCTGTTTTCACCTCTGCTGATTCCACACCTCGTTCTTGGTGTGGCGTTAATGCGCATGTTTACCTTAATGGGAGTAAATGGTTCGATATTTTGGCTGCTACTCGCTCATATCGTCGTCGTTACCCCCTATGTATTACGCCTTATTTTTACTGCCTTGATGGGTTTTGATCGCGCGACAGAGCAAGCGGCGCAATCACTGGGAGCCAACAAACTTACCGTATTTTTCAAAGTCACCCTGCCAATCATTCTACCGGGCATTGCCGGAGGCTGGGCACTCGCGTTTATCAATAGCTTTGATGAAGTGACCATGTCGGTATTTGTGACATCCCCGTCAACCATCACGCTACCGGTACGCATGTATATGTACACCACAGAATCTATCGACCCAATGATTGCGGCCGTCTCTACGGTGATGATTTTAATCACTGCCGTTCTTATGTTTGTTATTGATCGCTTCTATGGATTGGATCGCCTGCTAATAGGAAAAAATTAAGAGGTACTTATGGACAAACCGCATTGGCATGAGGAAGGAAATACCATCATCATGCATCGAGTCCAAGAGCTAGATCGGACTCCCATTGTTTTTTCATTTGACGGTCAAGACATCACCGGTTTTGAAGGTGATTCGATTCTTATCGCCATTTTGACTCGCTTCCCTTACCTACGAAAAAACGAATTTAGCCACCAGCCAAGAAGCGGCTTCTGTTTAATGGGGGCGTGTCAAGAATGTTGGGTGTGGGATCAACAAGGAGAACGTATCCGCTCCTGTTCAACGCCTTTGCAAGCGGGGATGGAACTCTTCTCGACATCGCCTGTTATTCAAGGAGAACCTGCTCATGAATCATAATGTGGTGATCATTGGCTCGGGTCCTGCAGGAATGGCAGCTGCTAAGGCCTTAGTTGCTCAAGGAATTCATCCCACCGTCATTGACGAAAATGGCAAATCGGGTGGGCAAATCTATCGCCAGCAACCCGATAACTTTACACGCACCAAAAAACAGTTGTATGGTTTTGATGCGAAAGAAGCAGAGCAAACGCTGGATGAATGGCAAGAAATTCAACCTCACGTCACCTATTTACCTCACCACCTAGTGTGGAACGCCGCAGGCAATACGCTATATCTATTTGACCAACAACGCCCAAAATATAAAGAACTCCATTGGGATTCATTGATTATTGCTAACGGTGCCACTGACCGTATTTTGCCTTTTTCTGGTTGGACACTCCCCGGTATTTACACACTCGGTGCAGCGCAGATTGCACTCAAAAATCAGGGGTGTGTGATCGGCAGTGAGATCGTACTTGCTGGCAATGGTCCATTACTCTATTTACTGGCTTGGCAATACCTTAAAGCTGGCGCAAACCTTAAAGCCATCCTTGACTATTCCGGTTTTATGGATCAATGCAAAGCGACAACCAAACTGCTGCACGCGCCTAAAGTCGTGTACAAAGGCGTCTATTTTCTCACTGAACTGAAACGTGCAGGGGTAAAAATCGTCTATAACGCGCGCCTAGATTCTGCTAATGGCAATAAAAAAGTGACTGGAATTCATTGGCATAGAGAGGGAGAAAGTAAAGCAAGCCATTATATCGAATGTGATTCAATCGCCTTTGGGTATGGGCTGCGATCTGAAACCCAAATACCTGACTTATTGGGCTGCGAGTTCTACTACCATGAGCAATATCGCGATTGGCTACCCAAATTAGATAACCAACAAACCACAGTCCCCGGACTGTATCTCGCCGGCGATGGCAGTGGCATTGCTGGCGTCTATGCCGCCAAACTCAGCGGTGAAAAAGCCGCAAATCAAATCCTAAGCTCCCTTAACTTGCCCGTTTCTGAGCACGCATCGTCAGCCATCGATAAACGCTTGGGGCACTACACCACGTTTTCGTATGGCTTAACACAAGCTTTTCCTTTTCCTACGACATGGGCAGCCAACGTCTCAGACGATACCGTCATCTGCCGCTGTGAAAATGTGACTGCCGGAGATATTCGTGCCACGGTGCACAATAAAGGCGCTGAAGAGATGAATCAGTTAAAAGCACATTGCCGCAGTGGCATGGGACGTTGTCAGGGACGAGTCTGCAGCACTGCGATTCGTGAATTATTAGCCTATGAAACCAATAAACCCAGCAATGCTGTCGGGCGAATTCGTTCACAAAGCCCATTAAAACCTATCCCTATTATTATTGAAGAGGAGCTGGCCGATGAACACCATTAAGTCAGATGTTATCGTCATTGGTGGTGGTATTGTAGGTTCATCTGCCACGCTGTTTATGAGCCAAAAGGGGCTTAACGTTACGTTAATTGAGCGTGATGTGTGTGGCAGTCGTTCAAGTGGGGTTAACTTTGGTGGCGTACGTTGCCAAGGGCGCCCGGTCTCGCACCTTCCTCTAGCGATTCGTGCGCGTGATATCTGGCGCGATGCAGACAATGTCATTGGCGGTAAGTTCGAATATACAGTGACCGGACATCTTAAAATTGCCCGTAACGAAGAAGAACTGACCATTCTTAATGACTACTACGCTGATTCGCAAGGCATGGGACTTGATCTGCAAATGTTATCTGGCGATGAAATCCGCCGTCGCTACCCATGGTTTAGTGGCCGAGTTCTTGGTGGTTCACTCTCTCCGCATGACGGCCAAGCTAACCCTCGTATTGTAAGCCCAGCATTTGCTGCAGCAGCACGCCGAGCAGGAGCGCGAGTGTGTGAACATGAGCCAGTACAAACAGTAGAAAAGCTTGCAACCGGTTATCGCGTTACGACCAAAGAAGGCATCTACGAAGCCGAACAGTTGGTTATCAGTGCTGGTGCGTGGAGTAACAACATCGCGACACAACTGGGGGAATCGTTTCCATTAACGCACGGCTTTCCTGCGATGGCAGTCACGGAGCCTGTCCCTTATTTTCTCCATCCATGTTTAGGTGTGCAGGGAGGCGACATATACATCCGCCAAGTGACTCGCGGTAATGTGGTCTTTGGCGGCGGAACTGGCGTTGCCGTCAGTGATTCCTCTTCGCGCGCCACCAGCAATAATCTCATGGCCCTTATGGCGCGTCTTTTGGAATTAATTCCATCAATGAAAAACACCCAAATTTTACGTACTTGGTCTGGTATGGAAGGATTCTTACCCGAAAACACCCCGGTGATCGACAAGAGCTTAAATCACTCTGGTCTTTACTACGGGTTTGGCTTTTCCGGTGGCGGTTTTGAAATCGGCCCAGGCGCAGGAGCCGCACTGGCTGATCTCGTTGCTCATGGTAGCACCACAACTGATCTTACCCCTTTTAGTATGTCTCGATTCGCATCATCCGACTGCTAGACAATTAATCAAGGAGAAACACATGAAAAAATGGACTTATCAATCACTCTCAGGTCGTCAATCTCTTATTGCAACATTCGTGACTGGCGCACTACTCGCTAGTGCAGCAATGCCCGCCGCAGCTGAAACCACACTGTATGTTGGGATGAACGGTGGCACCATGCAGAAAATGTATGAGCAGTATGTCTTCCCTCCTTTTGAAAAAGCCAATGATGTCAAAATCATGGTGATTCCGGGCACCTCTTCTGATGTATTGGCAAAAGTTCGTGCCAGTAAAGAAAACCCACAAATGAATCTGATGTTTCTTGATGATGGTTTAATGTATCGCGCCATCAAAATGGGCCTTTGTACACAAACCCATTTGGATCAAGATATTGACCAACAAATTTATCAATCGGCTCACATCAAAGGTAATATGGCGACAGCCGTGAGTATTGGCTTAACCGGGATTGGTTATAACACGAAGATGTTTAAAGAAAACGGCTGGGCAGCCCCTACCTCATGGAACGATCTGGCTGATCCAAAATATAAAGGTAAGTTGATTTTCCAATCGCTTCCTTCTTCTACCTTTGGTTTACACGCGTTCTTGATGTTTAACCGTCTGCACAATGGTACAGAAGATAATGTGAATCCAGGCTTTAAAGCATGGCCAGATACAGTGGGTAAAGATGTAAAAGTCTATATTGCTGGTTCGTCAAAACTATCTGAAATGGTACAAACCAATGAAGCCGGTATATTCCCAATAACGCCAACCTTAGTCTCTGCATGGAAGGCAAAAGGAGTCGATGTGGCGTATGCCAATCCAAAAGAAGGCTCAGTCACACTCTTCTATACTCAATGTGTTGTGAACAATAGTAAAAACCAAGAGCTAACCCAAAAACTGGCTAACTGGGTATTATCGGAAAAAGCCCAAGCACTAGCACTGAAACATGCGGCTTATATACCCGTTAACTCCAAAGTTAAAGGCACCGGGATTGAAAAACAGGAACTAGAAAAGAGTGCGGAATATATGAAAACAGCGGTGACGTTAGATTGGGATAAGATCAACCATAACCGTCCAACATGGAACAAACGTTGGAACCGCGAAGTCGAATAAATATGTAGTCTGATTCAGTGTGAAAAGGCCGCTAAATACGCAGCGGCCTTATTTTGCTTGAATAGCTTGCTTAATATATGTTTAGAGAACATCTCTGAGATACTTGTCTCAAAGCCCTAATCACCAAACGTTTATGGCTAAAGGACGCTTTAGAAAAGATGTTGAATAATCCTAATGAAACAACCAACGCTCCTCCGGAACGTAAAGGGTAACTCTTCACATAGTTTTTTGCTTCAGATTGTAAACAGCATATCGAAGAATGAACATCTTGAGCTAATATTTTGCCTTTCGAACGATGAGCTTTAATCATCTTAATCTTCTTTTTGAGTAAAAACATCTATGCCTTCTTTTATTTGTTCTCTGGTTCTTTTTAGCGAAACAAATCTATTAAGATAGTGTTGATAAAACATTAATATGATTAAAATTATGGCTAAAGCCCCCACAAAACTAACACTACCTAATATTATTGAGCTAGTTATTTCAAAGGTAACAACGGCAATCAGTATGCATAGTGACAGAAAAAAAATTAGCATTAAGAAAAGCAATAATACCGATACAATCACTTTTCTTTTTAACGCTATGACACTCATATCTAACTCAAGAAAAAAAAGTTTTATAGTATTATCACCCCACTCTTGCGAGTATGCTGCAATATCTCGCAAACGCGCGACAAGCCCTAGTAGCTCAGTTATTGGCTGCTTTGGTTGTTGATGAGCTTCTTGTGATGGGCCACCTTGCTCGGTGGCCTCTCTCTCTTTTCTTTGATTAGACATAGAATTGGCTACTATTTTAATAACTTAGCTAGCACTACACCGGCTACAAAAGCACACCCTATACTAACGAATGGTTTATCTTTCACCATATTTTCCGCACTACCGGAAACTGAGTTCAATGCCTTTTTACTCGATTCGACATTCTTCTTCGTCTCTTCTTTTATGGTTTCTGCTGCTTCTTTGGTTAATTCTTCAGCTTTAGTACGTACATCGTCAATTTTTTCTCCAGTAGTCGTATGTTGCATTTTTTCGTTAGCCATATTTCCCTCCGGAATTTATTTATATTTTGATACTTTAGATATCGATATTATTCAAGCGATTTTCATGCCAACTCATTCAAGGCCAGAGAAACTAGAAAATAAACATTAGCATCTATATAAATATTGTAATAATTTCATATTTTATAAAAATACTATGTAAATTTTACCTATAAAATAAAAATACAAACATTCAACTTTGTGTAAACATTGCCTTAAGAGAAATTATGATTGGCATATAACATGCATTTAATAAACTAATATTCCTATTACCTTATCAAATTAAAGACTGTTCACATGATAGTGCTAATGAAGAATAGAAGAGAAATAAGTGACATAAGTAACACCTTGGAAAAACACTACCAAGCGTGTTCTAAATTAACACACAAGACAGCCTACGATTCCATTTTTCGTTCTGTCTCACGCTTTATCACTTTGGAGGAAGCTCTGCTTAACCAATTAACCCAGTTTGACTGCGATAAAAACAACATTCAAATTAGGAAAAACCAATTCAATAATACTGAAATATTTGAAAGTTACGGTGAGCTGCTCAACGCTAATACTTCTTTGATTAAATATCTAACGGAAATGATCGCTGTGATCGAAAATATTGAAGTCTGCTCGCTATTATCTTATTGGACGGCAGCCATGAAAATTGAGAATGATGATATCGCCTCGAAAATCGAGTATGCACACACAATCACCTAAGTGACTATATCCCTCACATAAAAATAAAATAAGGCCTAAGCAGTTTAGGCCTTATTCAGTTCAATTCGTTTAAAGTGTACAAATGGTCAATGCATTACGTTTGATTGTGACTACCAAGCGATCTGCAGTAAAAGGCTCTCCATCCACCACATAATCAAATGGTTGCGGAGCAGATATAACAACTCGTTGAGCACAGTTATAAGTAAAACGCTGTGCCTTTTCACGCACATCTAATGCAGAAAGTGTAATATCTGATAACGCTAGCAACCTTTCTCCGACACTTTGCGTTCCTTCAAGATACGTAATATGAAGTAAGCCATCGCTTGGTTCGGGCATAGGGCCGCCTTGAGCAAGCACGGTAGTAAAAGGCGCAGTATTCGCCACTACCAGGCTTGAAACACTCAAGCTCTGTTCTGCAGAGTCATCTTGCTGATAAGTTAGATCAATAGGAGTATTTTGGGCTAACGAATTGAAGAACCCATTCAAATAGGCTAATTGCCCACTTTGATTTTTCTTTTCTCGCTCGGCGTATTCGATCATTTTCTGCTCAAATCCAATCCCCAGAACGAGCAGCATCAATTTCTCATTACAATAAGCAATATCAATTTTTTTCTCTTGGCCGGACAAAATAGCCTCACAAGGCTTTTCAACCGGAAATACTTTAATTTCTCCCCCATAAAGAACGTGACACAGTGTATTAGCCGTTCCAAGAGGGATAGCGCCAAATCTAACATCAGACCCCACTAACATATTCGCGACTTCAGACAGCGTGCCATCACCACCCGCTGCAACTACTAGTCCAGCGTTATTTGCCATTGCTTCTTTAGTCAGTTCTTCAGCAGATATGTCTTTGGATGTAAACTTAATTTTTAATGGGTATTCAGTAGTAAGCCTATCAATAATTCTTTTTCCATAGCGATGCCAAGCACCAGCTCCAGAGACAGGATTAGCAATAAGCCAAACAGCAGAGACCTGTTCAAGTTCACCTTCGTTTCTTAATTTGTGCAGCGCCCGTAACTGCCTTTTGTTTAACCTTGCGGTACTTCGAACATTGTGAATACAATCTAACGCTTGTTCGACAGTCAAGTGTGGATCTTTGCTAAGTAGATAGGCAGCAACAACAAACACTGAACGGCCTCGCCCTAGTGCGCAATGGACGACCACTGCTTTATCTTGTGCAATCTGCGTATCAATCCAATTAAGGGCATGTTTTAATTGTTCAGTAGTCGGCACCGTGTGATCCAACACTGGAATAGTGAAATAGTCGAACTGCTTGTCGATAATAGCACTTTCTAACCCAGCAAACTCAGCCGTCACATCAACAATACTACTTACGTTATGTTTCTTTAATTCACTGATTTCTGAGGAGAGTAAGCGCCGAGACACATAGAGGTTAGGTGCAACATGATGAATAGCTGGGATTTTATCTCGACTACGGCTCCAAGCATTGTAAGCTTTAACACCTAATAGAAAGGGTATAAAAGCCCAACGAATCCACCATACTATTTTGCCATCTTCATTTTTTTTAAAAATTGAAGGAATATTGTAAAGGTACGCGATAGTAACTAGAAATATCGACATCCCTACCCAACCACATACAACTTTGAGCAATAGGTTCGATATCGCCACGACAGCAGCAAAACATAAGATAGTGATCAATAAGTAATATTTAACCATAAACATCTTACGGCACCTCACTATGATGTTGTATGTTGGCTTTACTCGACAGGGAAATATCTAAACGGATAATCTTATATACCCAAATAGCAAAAACAGAAATCTGAGCCTTGACTAGGAGCAAATACATTCTCTCTAAACAGCCACGTGGGCTTATTAAGTGTTCTCAAGAACACAAATAAAGACAACCACCAAAGAACGCATCCTTGGTGGCACTTACGCAATTAACAGTCCGTATCTTTCTGGTCAAGATCTGATTTAATATCTTCACATTTATCTTCGATGGCATTTTGCGTATCTGTCGCAGCGTTATCGACTTTTTCACCTGCTTTTTCCATAGGGCCTTGGTTATCACAAGCCATTAACGTAAAACCTAAACCGACTACTGTTGCTGCTTTTACTAACGTTGAAATTTTCATATTTTCACTCCTAATAGTTTGTTTTATTGAATCTTTATATCTATTTTCTCTTGCCAATCATTGCCATCACTATTGAAATAACGAACGACAAAGCAAACAAGTAAAAAATCACTTTCGCTATTGCTGCAGCTGTACCAGCAATCCCACTAAAACCAAACATGGCAGAAATGAGTGCAATAACTAGAAATATCAGTATCCATCTCATCATGGTGAATATCCTTTACTCGTAATCTGCGCTTACTGGGTTACAGTAATTTCATCTACTACCTGGGTCACATCCGCAGTATTTTGCGCAATATTAATCGCAAGGTCTTGCTGCGCATCAGTATCTAGCTGCCCCTCAAGAGTGACAACACCATTATTTGTCGATACATCAATATTGGTGCCACTCACGTTTGAGTCCATTAATAAACGTGTTTTAACAATCGAGGTAATTTTGGCGTCATTTAACTGCCCGAAAGAACTATCGGCATCATCACTTTGTTTGTCGATCACCGTTAACTTATTTTCAACGTCCTTAACACCATCAAGCCCTTCAACCAACTCTCCGGCTAGATCTTTATCAACGTCATTGTCAACTTTCCCGGTCAATGTAACGACACCATGTTCTACATCAGTATTAATATCGAAAGAATTTAAATTTGTATTAAGAAGCAATACTGTTTCCGCTTTGCCATCTACCCAAGCATCCATTGATTTATTTTTCCATTGATTAGAACTTGCGGCAAAAGTAGACATTGAAGTAGTACATAGCATTGAAGTGATAAGAAGATTTTTCGTCATGTTTTTCATATCTATTTCCTCTTATTTAAAATTTTCTTTAAATACATCCAGATATAAGCAACGACCATGCCACCAATATAAGAAACTGATTTTAAATAATATTTTTATATTTAACCATTACCTTGTTATAAATTTCGATTGTAGCAATGTGAATTATTTACACTCTCTTTGAAAAAATTATCCACATAGACCCTTTATGTTAGGTATGAATAATTAAAAAAAGACATAGCTAATTACTTTTTACCCACCGATTAAACGCCACCATTTCTGACAGTTATCTTTCATTTAAAACATATTTATAAGACTTAAATTTTTAAATTTATGATATCCTAATATTCTAAATATCCGGAGAATAATGAGTATAAAAATGCAACGTCCTAGCCTCTTTATGTACATACAAAATGAAACATTAAGCGACAATATTTTGCGATTGGAACCTGTTAAAAACTTCTCTGCGATGACAGATAATGTTCAGAAGCATTGGATAGACACATTAGAAAAACATCAGCCAAACTTAGCTATTATAGAACTATCCGAATTTACTCAAGATGATTACCAACGTTTAAAAACAACCACCGCTTTTCATAATATCGAGATCATCTTTATCAGTCCCGGAACGCCTAATCCGAACATAGATAATTTAATGGGTGTGAACGCCATTTTTCATTATCGCCAACCTGTTGATATGTCTGTATTGTCAGAAACACTCAATGAGATCAGTATTTACTATCAAAGTCTTAATTCCATAGGTCAGTCCATTTCAAGCAGCAATTTAGATCAATATGGGTTACTCGTTGGTTCTTCAGCATCAATGCATACTTTGTATAGATTGATTAGACGAGTCGCAAAAACCGACGCTAACGTCTTAGTTATCGGAGAAAGTGGGTCAGGAAAAGAGCTAGTTGCTCAAACTATTCACCTAGCTAGTGAACGTAATCAACAACCTTTTATTGCGATAAACTGCGGGGCTATAGCGCCAGAGCTCATTGATAGTGAGCTGTTTGGGCATGAAAAAGGAGCATTTACGGGAGCCAATAAAACCCATAATGGCGTATTTGAACAAGCTGATGGTGGCACGCTCTTTTTAGACGAAATAACCGAGATGCCTTTAGAACATCAAGTAAAACTCTTAAGGGTACTTGAGTGTGGTGAGTATCGGCCTGTTGGGAGTCAAAACACAAAGTATGCTGACGTGCGAGTCATTGCCGCAACTAACCGAGACCCACAAGTCGCTATCGAAGAACAGTTTTTAAGGGAAGACCTTTACTTTAGACTGTCACACTTTCCTATCCATGTTCCTCCCCTTAGGGAGCGTGGTAATGATATTGTTGGATTAGCAAAACATTTTATCAGCCACAGGAATGCCAACGAAGAGCAAGTAAAAACGATTCTTGAATCCGCTATCAACAAAATTGCGCTCTACGATTGGCCCGGAAACGTACGTGAACTCAAGCACTGCATTGAGCGTGCCTTTATTCTTGCCGATGATGTCATCAAAGATGAACATCTAATCTTTGATACGCCACCACTTGAAACGGGTTCAACAACAGCACATTCCGTTCCAACGGGCGTACCGTTAGAAGAGCTTGAAAAAGCAGCGATCATGCAAACCCTAGAAGACCGAGAAGGTAATAAGACAGAAACTGCGCAAGACTTAGGGATTAGCGTCAAAACGCTCTACAATAAACTCGATAAATATCAAAGTAATTAATAAATGGGATTCACTCTACTGATAATGTAACCGTATTATCAGTAGAGTTGATGTTTCAGTGAGTTTCAAACATTCACACCTATGACACCAAGAAAACACTTTAATATATTGATTTTAAAATGTTTATTTTATAATTATTAAATAAACTAGGTTAATCAAAGCTCAAGAAACCTTCCACATCAGAGATTGGCGACGCGCCTTTTAACATCGCAAAATCCGGACGTTGCGGAGCAAGAGATGAAATACCCGCGATGATCGCTTCTAACTGTGAGGCAACAGCCAATACCCCCGCATCATCGTGACGCTTACCCACAATTTGCAGCCCAAATGGCATGCCATTTTCATCGCGACCACAAGGAATAGTGATTGATGGATGTCCCGCTAGTGTTGAGGCGTATGCCATTGCAAGCCAGTGATAATACGTTTTCGTTGGTTTACCATCAATTTCTGTTGGATAAAATTCATGCCAATTTCGGGTTTGAATGGTCGTTGTCGGCGCCAAAATATAATCGTGATCATTAAAAAAATCCTGCCAGCGACAGTAATAAGCCGTTTGCATCGTCAATGCCTGAGACACATCTTCTGCACTGTATGTGCGCCCTTCTAGAACATTATCCGTGATATTCGGCCCCATTAATTCTGGGTGCTCATCCAGCAATTTAGGGTGTGAACTTAAAAACATCACTGCGCGCAATACAGAGAAAATTCTATCGGCATGGCTACAATCCGGTGTGGCTTCTTCCACTTGTGATAAAAATGGCGTTAAGGTACTGATTGCCTTGCGAAAACAGCGCTTCACTGCGTTTTCTACAGGCGCAAAACCATAGTCATCAGTAATAGCGAAACGTAATCCTTTCAAATCAATAGATTGAATATTGGCAAATTTTTTCGTATCCCACAGAGTGTTACCACCCATGACATGGGTATATTGATCCCGTGTATCTGGGGTTGCAATAACCGATAACATCAAACCACAATCAGCGACAGTGCGCCCCATTGGGCCATTGGTTGGCAAGGGCATCATACCCATCGCACGTTTTGTTCCAGGTACCACGCCTGGGCTTGGTCGATACCCAACCACGCCACAAAACGATGCAGGTGTACGCAAAGAGCCACCCGTATCAGAGCCTGTAGCAAGTGGCGTATAACCACAAGCAAGTGCGACAGCAGAACCACCCGAAGAACCACCACAGTTACGAGTCAGATCATAAGGGTTTGGTGTCACACCATATACTCGGTTACGAGTATTCCCTCCGGCGCTCCACTCTGGACAATTCGTTTTGCCCAATACAAGTGCGCCAGCACTGCGCATTGCCTCAACCATTGCGTCGTCTTTTGTTGCAATATTATCGCGAAAAATTTCCGAACCAAAAGTTGTCGGAAGCCCCGCGACATCGACCATGTCTTTCACACCAAATGGCAAACCATGTAACGGGCCAAGTGCCTCTCCACGGGCTTGTTTCCCATCTGCGGCTTTTGCTTCTGTGAGTGCACGATCAAAATCTCTCGCCACCAGCGCATTGACCGCATGATCAAGCTCATTAACTCGCGCTATGCAAGCTTGAGTCAGTTCTTGGGATGAGAGTTTTTTCTCGGCGATGAGATCGCGAGCTTCGACAGCGCTTAAATCCGCTGGATTACTTGCATGTTGAGTCATTTCCTTTTCCTCAATAGATATTGATACGTGTTGATCGTTGGCAAAACAATCCGTATCTGAGCTTCATGCTCTATAGATTTTGTAAATTAAAAGCGTCCACTTGGATCAAGCGGAACCTGAAGTAAATTCGTTTTATTTTCCATCACGTCGGCTAACAACATCGCGGTAGTTGGACCCAAAGTAAACCCTTGATGACCATGCCCGAAATTGAACCAAAGCCCCTTATGTTTTGGAGCGGCCCCAACAACTGGCATCATATCTGGCATACAAGGTCGGGTTCCAAACCATTGAGGCTCTTCTACCCTTTCACCAAAATCCAATAGTTCGCGAATCGCCTTCTCGCCTCTGTTCAACTGAACAGGCTCAGCAGGCGCAGACATATCCACCAAGGCTGCCCCCGTGCATAACCGCAAACCTTCAACCGTATTGGTTGCCAGAATGCCATTGGCCGTATCCAAAAATGGTCGCTGCAAGGTTTCTTTAACAGCAAAATGGCCGTGATAACCTCGCTTATACACCATGGGGATATGGTAACCCAGAGGCTTTAATAACTCAGGCGACCATGGTCCAAGCGCCACCACCACATGTTCAGCTTCAATACTACCCTGCTGAGTAGGCAATACCCAAGATTCACCTTGCTGCTTGAGCTGCATAGCATCAGCAGTGATCAGTTCGCCACCTCGATTAACAAAGAGATCCGCATAAGCTTGGGTCAGTTTCCCAGGGGATCGACAACTCCAGCTTTGATCCCAGTGGATCACTCCAGCAGGCGTGCTTTTCAATGCGGGTTCTTGCTGCCGATATTCTTCACCAGAATACACTTGCGAAGTCACACCATACGACTCTAAACAATACTGTGCTTCTTTTACAGCTTCACCAAACTCTTTTTCATGACGATACAGCATGCATAATCCGTCCCGCTGAATCAGCTCCTCAGACTGAGAAGCGCTAATAAGCGGTTGATGATCTAGAGTAGAACGCCCAGTCAGTTGCGCGTAATGCTGTGAAATGTGTTGATGCGAAGTCGCAGATGAATAACCAAAGTATTTCCATAGAGCCGGGATCATCTTGAATAATCCGGACATCGACCATACCACGTCGTTAGTAAAGCCGAGTCCAAATCGCATGAGGGTGGCAAGATCCCGAGGTAAAGCATAAGGTTCTGCGGCTTCCGCCTGAATAATCCCAGCATTACCGAAACTGGTTTCAATCCCTGGGGTAGTTCTATCTACCAGCACAACATGATGTCCTCGAGATTGTAGCTCTAGAGCAGCGCTCACTCCGACCATTCCTGCGCCAAGCACAATGATTTCTGACATAACTTTTATCCCTAAGTATGGGCCGGGAAACACTATTTATTAGTGCTCCCGACCAAGAAATTCACAGCTAATCCATTGCTATTACTGTAATTTCAACTTTTGCATCCACCATTAACTCACATTTTATGGTGGTTCTTACTGGAAGAGGAGCTTGAAAATAGTCCGCATATACCGAGTTAAATGCAGTAAAGTCATCGGTATCTGTTAGATAGCATGTGGCAGAAACGACATGAGACAAATCCAACCCTTCCGCTTCCAGCGTGGTTTGAATACGAGCAAAACATTGATGGGTTTGTTCTTCAATTGTGACGGGGATTGACCCATCATCATTAAAACCAATCTCTCCCGAAAGGTAGACCGTTTGGCCGATACGACGAACTTTTGAAAATGGCAGTGCGGGCATTGATGACATAAAACGATTCCTTGTAAGTCAATAAGTTGTCCTAGTTTTCTTGAATAGAAAGAGCCAATCCTTCTATCAAGCTATTCATTAAAAATTCAAAGCTGGCATCATAGGAAACATCCGATCCGTTTTGCCAGCGCAACACAAATATTCGATTCGTGACTACAGGCAATGCGCCATGCGTGTGAGGAAATTGCTCGGCATCTATTTCAGTAATACGCTGTGAAAAAGAGTCTTTCCAATCTTGTGTTTGTTCGGTTGGTGCTGGCGCTAACTCCATGGTGACGAACCCAGCCAGACCACCAATCAAAGCATTAAAGGCGTCTTTTTGCTGTTCCCCTTTAAACCCTGCGTTAGCGAGAGCAGCCAGTACAACCTCGACCCAACGAATATTGGCCACCCCGTTTGATTTCATTTCGCCACCAAGTAGTGGCGCAACATTCGGGTGCTGTAATACCAATGTTCGATAGCGACGAAAAATCGATCGAATCGTCTCTTTCCAATCACCCAGCTCATCAACATCCTGATCAAACGTACTGGTAATTGATGCCGAAATTTCTGCAAACAAATCGGCTTTCTTGCCATTGGCGTGCCAATACACTACCGCGGTTGACACACCAAGCGTTCGCGCTAACTCGCGGATAGAAAATTTCGCTAAACCTCGTTCATCTATCTGCGCTATTGCAGCGGCAACAACTTGGGCTTTAGAGAGTCCAACCTGAGCTGCCCTACCTTTTAATGATTGTTTTTTCTCTGATTTTTTAACAATTTCTTTTTTATTCATTAACAAATTCTTAAATCGGGCACTGTTTTTGCTGGCATACCAACAATGTTCATATTTATCGTTATAGCACACTGAACTATTGCAAACAACGACGATTATGGTGCATCGGAAGCACCAAAAATATGCATTACAACAAACAAATAGCTAAGGCTCATGGAGGAGTTATGCCCGCTACTTTGATCTTATTTTTTTCTTTAACGTTATTACTCGGAGGCGGTGTATTAGCGCATTTAATCGGCGCCTCTTCGATTCTTTCGTTCGTCGCCGCCGATAGAGTGCGATTCCTTGCAGCCGCACCGCAACGCATCATTGCCAATATCGATTTATTTTCAATGATGTCGATGCCATTGTTTATTTTGGCGGGTGAAATCATGAACCGCTCGGGCGTCACTCAGGCCTTATTAAACTTAGCCATAGCTTTAATGGCACGTTTAAAAGGAGGGTTAGGGCACGTAAATATTCTGACTTCAGTATTTTTTGCTGGGATTTCAGGCTCTGCCATGGCAGATGCCGCCTCAGTATCTAATACGATTGTTCCAGCAATGCGAAAATCTGGTTATAGCGTCCAATATGCAGGAGCGATTACGGCCGCATCTTCAGTGATTGGGCCGATTATTCCCCCTTCTATCGTGATGATTTTTTATGGTGCCTTAATGAATACTTCGGTGTCGGCGCTATTTGTAGCGGGCATTGTTCCTGGGCTTATCATGGCGATAGGCTTATTCGCCACCAATGCTTATTTAGCCCGTAAATACGATCATCCCAGCGGTGAGAAAGTCCCCCTAGATGAGCTGGGCCGTCGATTCGTGTATGCCCTCCCCGCAACTGTCATCCCCATCATAATTTTGTCAGGTATTGTATTCGGTGTAATGACGCCCACTGAAGCGGCGGGAGTTGCCGTTTGCTGTGCAATTGGCGCAGGTATTGTCTATCAACAAATGAGTTGGAAAAAACTGTTCGCCAGTTTAGAACGTACTGCCGTGATCTCTGGTTCTATTTTCATTTTGCTCTCAGGTGTCGCCATTTTTGGCTATCTCGCTGGATTAGAAAGATTACCTACCTTACTCGCACACGGACTTGCCAGCCTAGGATTTACCGGTTGGAAATATCTATTGTTACTCAACGTGATTTTTCTAGTTGCGGGGATGTTTCTCGAGGTGCCAGTGGCTCTCGCTCTTCTTGTCCCGCTTTTGGTTCCACCCGGTTTAGCAATGGGTGCAGACCCCATTCATTTAGGAATTGTGATTGTGGTTAATTTAATGCTCGGCATAGTAACACCACCCTTTGGTGCGGCGCTTTTAGTTGTCTCTGCGGTTTCAGGTGCCCCCTATTGGGGAATAGCCAAAGCGGCTGTGCCTTTTCTCTTAACTCAAGTCGTTGTTTTGATGTTATTGACCTTTATTCCCGAGCTCACCCTATTTCTGCCTAGGCTGACAGGCTTTATTCATTAAGGAGATAGCAGTGAAAACATTTGCTGAACAATTTTATGGTTTTTCGAGCTCTATTAACCGAATTGCGTTAAAGCTCGCTGCCTTCTGCATTCTCGGCATGCTTTTAGTCATGATGCTTCAAGTAGTGGCACGTTATTTATTTTCCTCACCGCCATTTTGGACAGAAGAACTGGCTCGTTGGTTAATGGTTTGGGGTGGGTTACTGGGCGCTTCATGTGCGTTTCATCACCATGCTGATCCTTCGATGGTACATCCACCAGCAGATTCTGCCATCAGGCAGAAAATCCAGGTAGTGATGCGCTTCGTCGCGTCATGGGTATTCTTCGTCCCTGTTCTTTATTACTCCTGGCCATTTATTTTGCGCCAACTGAGTCGCACATCCGACGGACTCCATGTGTCTACCGTTTGGATGAATGCTGCGCTGCCAGTTGCGATCATTTTGATTTTAATGCATGGATTAGCCGGGTTAGGCGCTCTGCTATCTCCCACTATTTCAGAACAAGAAAGTTCTTATGCTCAACAAACGGAAGAAAATCTCACGGAGTGAATAATGAAAAAAACAGTGACGTTATGGCTTACAAGCCTTCTTATCTCAGCAACAGCACAAGCCGCATCAGTGAATGTGGCGTTGGACGCCAATCCAAACCGGGAGCAATCCGGGACTTATCGTTATGTTGATAACCTTTTAACCAATCTAAAAAAGGTAGGATGGGATACCGAAACATTTCCGCGCGATACCATTGGGGGCGAAAATGATCGCTTGGACCAAGTTCGCGCTGGCATTTTAGATATTTCCATGTCTGATTTTTCTATCGCGACGCAGTTTGTCCCAGAACTGCAAGTGCTGCAATTACCCTATACGTTTAAAGATCCTAAAAGCGAGCTTAACTTTTTCACCAAAAGTGATTACCTAGAGACGGTAAATAAAAAGCTGACTAATGAGGGAATGCGAATTCTCGCTATCGCTCCCAATGGAGGTTTTCTTGGCATCTTTAATAGCAAAAAACCCGTGAAAACGGTCACGGATATGAAAGGTCTGCGTTTTCGAGCGATGGACGAAAACCAACTCACCATGTTTAAACTCATGGGGGCAAACGGGGTAGTCATTCCTTTTTCTGAAGTACCTAATGCGATACAAACCGGTATTGCAGATGGCTATATTAACGCCTCTTCTGTTCCATTAACCTTTGGCCAGCAAGATTTATTCAAATACTTTACCAATGCTAAAGTCATTATTTCAGCTCGCCTTGTGTTAGCATCTGACAGTTGGTGGAACGACCTTTCAGACAGTGAAAAGAAACAGTTCAATCAGGCCTCTACCGCTGCGCAGCAAGAAGTGTTTGATTGGGTCGATAAATCCGAAGATAAACATATGCAAGAGCTTCAAGCTGCTGGTATTCAGGTGTATCAACCTACCGATGCTGAGCTGGCCACCTATAAAATAGCGACAGAAAATATGACCAAGCAGATCACCGATGTTCCGGCTAAACGCATTGCTCAAATTCGCAAGTTAGTCGATCAATATGCTAATTAATTTTCCAAGAGGGGTTTGTCGATAGGCGGCCCCTTCAAACACATGGCATACATTCACAGTGGGATGTTGATTGGTAAAGAAAAGGAGAAACACAATGGAGTTAACCACTGCTCTTGAAGAACTAGAGATTGGTTACGATGTACCCGCATTGCCCGGTATGGATGAAAGCGATATTCAAACCCCTTGTTTGGTGGTGGATTTAGATGCGCTAGAGAAAAACATGCGCACGTTGGGTCACTACGCAAAAGCTCATAATATGCAATTGCGCTGTCATGCTAAAACCCACAAGTCTGTTGATATCGCCAAACTGCAGAAAAAAATAGGCAATTGCAGCGGATTGTGCTGCCAAAAAGTATCAGAGGCGGAAGTCTTTGCGCGCGCTGGGATTAAAGATATTTTGGTCTCCAACCAAGTCACCCATCCACGTATGATTGATCGACTCGCTCGCCTACCATTACTGGGCACACGCACATTATGTTGCGTGGATGATATGGATAATATTCAAGCGCTATCACAAGCGGCAACTCGCCATCAAACAACCATCGAGTGTTTAATAGAAATTGAATGTGGCCAAGCACGCTGTGGGATTGATGTTGGACCCGAAATCGTCACGATGGCCCAAGCCATAATCGCCGCTCCAGGATTAACGTTTTCGGGTATTCAAGCCTATCAAGGAGCGATGCAGCACATTCAAAACTACCAAAAACGCCAACAAAAAATTGAGGTTGTGGTTGATTTAGTCAAACAAGCGATAGCCTTATTGGCGGACGCCAACATAGCGTGCGACATCGTCACCGGTGGTGGTACTGGATCTTATTACTTTGAGACAGAATCGGGCGTGTATACTGAATTGCAGTGTGGCTCTTACATATTTATGGATGCGGATTACCAAACTGTCCATGATGCCAATCATCTTACCATTTCAGAATTCGATAACGCGCTGTTCATTCTTACATCGATTATGAGCCATGCTAAACCTGCTTTAGCGGTGTGTGATGCCGGATTAAAGGTTCAATCAGTGGATAGCGGATTACCGCGTATCTTTGGTCGTGATGACGTCACCTATCAGCAATGTTCAGATGAACACGGAGTGATTGACGACCCACAGGGTGTGCTAAAGATCAACGACACACTGAGATTGGTACCTGGCCATTGCGATCCAACATGTAATATTCATGATTATTACGTTGGTGTAAGAAATGGCACTGTAGAAACAGTATGGCCAATATCTGCACGCGGCAAAGCTTTTTAACGTTTATTTACAATGTAAATAAACGTTAAATCAAGTAGATAATGACTAGAACTCTATCACTATCTACTTGATAATTGTTTAAATATTTAACGATTGACTTGGTATCAATAACGTTACACAAAGATATATCATCATGACGGCAATTGCCCCATCCAACACTCGCCATGCTGTATTGGTCTTGAACAAGGGTAGCAGTAACCTCGCCCCATAGGTGATAGCAATAAACCACAACGCACTAGCACTAATAGCGCCAAGACCAAATTTCCATTTTTCCATACCGACGTAATGCATCGATAAGCTGCCCAACATAAGCACAGTATCAATATATACATGTGGGTTTAACCATGTGTAACCGATACAAGATAAAATGATTTGGTTACGAGATGGCATCGTTTGCTCTGATGGCATTAGTTTACCTGCACCAGCCCATGCCCTTTTGAACGCAGAAAATGCATTAATCGCTAAAAATAACGCTCCGCCAAAACGCATCAATTGAATCATGCTTGGCCACTCATCAATTAAAAAGCCCAATCCTGAAATTCCAGCGGATATCAAAATGACATCACTCAAGATACAAACTGAAGCGACGGCAAACAAATGTGTTCGCTGTAGCCCTTGGCGTAATACGAATGCGTTTTGTGAGCCAATACAAACGATCAACCCTGCGCTTGAGGTAAATCCAGTCCCCATTGTCGAAAGTAACATAATGTTCCTGCTTATTTATTTCGTTAATGAGCAAATTATGAAACCTTTACCCTGTTAAGAAAAACGATATAATCTTAACTTACTTAAGAATTTCTAATGTGGATAAACACCATGAGCTTACTTTCCCCTCAAGTTCGAGCTTTTATCGCCGTATTAGAGGAGGCTAGCTTTGAAAGAGCGGCTAAACGGCTGTCCATTACCCCATCAGCGGTGTCACAACGCATCAAGCAGCTAGAAGAAAAAGTGGGACAGTTGTTAGTGATTCGTCAGTTTCCTTGTCAACCCACCCCCGCTGGAGAGAAATTATTGAGTCGCGTAAAACCGATGTCTCTCCTAGAAGCAGAAGTGTTAGAAGATTTTATGCCCGAGGCCGATAATATGGCTCATGCGAAAACGTTCTCTATTGCTGTCAATGAAGATTCGTTATCAACTTGGCTTTTGGGCGCATTGAGTGATCTCTATCAGGAGCACAATCATCAATTTGATATCCAAATAGATAACGAAGATTTTACGGTTGAGCATTTAAAGAACGGTACAGTAATCGGTGCTCTAACATCGGAAAAGAAACCATTGCAAGGATGCGTTAGCCATTCTATCGGGGCGATGCGCTATTTTGCTGTGGCAACTCCCGAATTTTATCAGCAGTATTTTAAACACGGTTTGACTAAAGAGGCGTTTCGACAGGCGCCAATGCTCGATTATGATCATAAAGATTTACTGCAACGCAACTTCATCGAAATGATAATAAATCAACCGGTATTTCCAACTTGTGTCCATTATATTCCCAGTGCTTTAGGATTAGTGGATGCCGTCAAAAACCAAATGGGGTGGTGCGTCACACAAGAAGGGCTAGTCGGAAATGCCATTGAATCAGGTGACCTTATCAATATCGCGCCAAATGTGTTTATGGATGTACCACTTTACTGGCAGCACGCAGGCGTTCGCTCTCGCGTACTTGAACAAATCACTCGAGCCTTTTTTAACCATTCTGCCAGCGTGCTATATCGATAAAATTCAGTCAGATACAGAGGAAAATAGATGATTTTCAAATAACCATAAGCGGTTAAAATTCACATCATTTAGGTCACGTGCGCGCTCAGCATTGCCATGAAAGGCTCGGTTGGTAGTAGCAGCGGCTCCCCATGGCATTTCCAAGTCATAACAATCTTGAATCTCGCTATGTTCGATAACAAGTTGCCCATTAGCAGTTTTACCGGGAAGATATCCGGTTTTACTGGCACCTTGTTCCCACGCCCGGCCCAATTTGGGTTTAAAACTGGCAGATTTCGCATCACATGTGATGGTACTGTTGGTCACCAAGAAACCATAGTCGTTATTTGGCGTTGTGTCAGGAGCAAAGACATAAGCAGAATTCACGCCACGACTAGACACGGTATGAAATTCAACCCCATCGAAAACCGCCTGAGCACGACCAAAGACATAATCCACATCGCCTTCAATAAAACTATTGTGAATATAAACTCGACTTCGGCGCTGAGTATTATATTGATTATCTGTATCAGCATTATTAACAAAGAAAGTATCCTGCCGACCAATAAGGCGTACGTTATCAAGTAAGACTTGATCGCCATCTGTACGCAACGCAACCCCTTGGTGGGTGCCAGAACCAATCGCATCGAGTAACGAGTTTTCAACAGTAAGGTTCGCTAGTGTAAATTGATCGCTTTGGCTCCAAATAACAGCGGAGCACACAGTCGTAATCACTTTATTCGGCGTTGACGCGCAATTGTGATACATGTACCAAGCAGGATCATTTTGCGAGTATTGCCCATCTGAATTAACCAAAGACTGGTATTGCTCCGGTGAGATCATAGAATCAATCGCTAAGTTAATGACAACATCTTGCGCATTTTCACCCGAACCATAAAGCGTTATCTGAGGCGCATCTTGTGGTATGTAAACCGTACCTTGATATCGTCCGGGTAACACTTTAATCGATATAGGCTGGTGGTTTGTATTTTGTGCTATTGCGGCATTAATAGCTTTCTGGATTGACCTATACGGTGCTTTAGTTGATGGATTCCCCACGACATAAGGAGTTGCTTGAATAATGGCATTTCTCAAAGCCCAATGATCAGAGCCAAGGGTAAGATAATTTTGTGCAGTGAATGACGCAGCTTCTTGCTTGGTTAGAACGGGATGTTGTGGTGTATTAACGAAATCCAGCCTCTCTGCAGCTTGAGCGCCAGTCACACCATAAATTAATGTTGCAACCGCAAGTGAAATCAGTGTTTTTGTCATCATGGGTTATCCTCAAGTTCAACAATTTGAACACAGATTAATCAGACCTAACCGAGAAAAATAGGCGTATCAATCTAATTTTGAAACACTGTTTTAATTAAATGCCATTTGTCGAAGCTACATCACAAGAAATCGACATAGCAAGAGAAAGCTCGTACCAGCCAAATGCAATACAGTCTATCAGACTCGTATTCATGAGCATGAATATGCTCAAATGACCTCAAGATACACGACTAAGATCGAATACCTTCGTGCTAAACCAGTATGTTACAAAGAGCTAGGTATAACCGCGTTTAGCTTTCCAAAAAAAGCAAAGATGGATTAATAAATTAACAATTGTGTAAAAGCTAGCTTCCCCCTAGTATCGAAGGATTAAAGGACTTTGCTATTTAGAATACAGGGAGAATGTATGTCTGAGACCATACTAACAAGTGATGGTACCTCCACATCTGCTGGTCACCCGTCAAATAAAAAATTATTGAAACTTATTATTGCTTCATCCATAGGTAACGCCTTGGAATGGTTCGATCTTATCGCTTATGCGTTTTTTGCTCGCACTATTTCTAAGCTATTCTTTCCTACCGATGATGCCACGCTATCGTTGATGTTAGCTCTGTTCGCTTTTGCGATGTCTTACTTAATTCGTCCAGTTGGTGCTTTAGTTATTGGTAGTTACGCAGATAAAGCAGGACGTAAATCAGCGATGCTCCTTACCATTTGGCTAATGATGTCTGGTACATTTCTTATTGCCATCATGCCGACCTATCAAAGCATCGGTTTACTTGCTCCATGTGGCATTTTACTGGCTCGCTTACTGCAAGGTTTCTCTGCGGGCGGTGAATTTGGCAGTGCAACAGCAATGTTGGTTGAACAGTACCCAGAACGTAAAGGTTTTCTTTCTAGCTTTATGTTTGCCAGCCAAGGGGTCAGCGGGTTATTAGGTGCCGGATTTGGACTACTTCTCACAGCGGTATTGAGCACTCAACAACTTGAAGACTGGGGATGGAGAATTCCGTTTATCTTTGGTTTACTTATTGGCCCAATCGGACTTTATATTCGCCGCCATATTGAAGAAGCGGAAGAATTTACCACCAAGGAAAAAGAAGCCAAAGTTCCCGTGGTGGATCTATTCAAATCGCACAAACGCAGCATTATTTATAACGTTGGCGCAATGATGCTATCGACTTCAGTGACCTACTCCATCATTTTTATGCCAACTTATGCGAGTAAGTTCTTGGGTATGAGCAGTTCTATCGGTTACGGTGGTACTTTGATTAGCTATGCGGTACTGACTGTGCTGACCCCATTTATTGGCAATTTATCCGATCGCCTTGGTCGTACACGCATCATGATGATTGCTGCCGGATTATTTTTCCTTTCTGTTTACCCTGCCTTTGCGCTGTTATCAACACATGCGACGCTGATCATGTTAGCCAGCGTGTTATTTTGGCTAAGTATTCTTAAATCAATGTACTTTGGTGGTTTGCCTGCATTAATGTCTGAATTATTTCCAACTCAGGTGCGCGCAACGGGCATGGCATTAAGCTATAACATCGCCACCACTGTGTTTGGTAGCTTTACGCCAGCACTTCTTGTTTGGTCGATCAGTGCTTCAGGGGATTTATTAGCTCCAAGTTATTACTTACTTGTCACTTGCTGCGTCAGCTTAGCGACCATGTTTGCGATTCGCCGTCACTTTAAATTACGTTAGCTACTGATTTAGTTAGATACCTAAAGGGCTCCTAGATAGGAGCCCTTCTGCATAATTAAGCCTGATTCTACACAGGCCACTGATCACCTAAATCCCAAAACAGACCTGCGGCAGCAGCCAATCCTTGTTTCGCTACACTTTCCAATAAGTGCTCATCTGGTGCATGTTGATTGCATGATGGATAAGAGTGTGGCATCCACACGGTTGGTAGCGATAACACATCGGCAAAGCAATGATTAGGAATTGTCCCACCTAAGTTAGGTAATACCGTAACTTCTTGCTGTAAAGACTGTTGCATTGACTGCTGAACAAACCCAACCCACGGATGTGTTGGATCAAGGCGGGTCGCGTTATAGCCCCCTTCATAAATAACCTCAATATCGGTAAAACCAAGATTGGAAAAATGCTCTTGTAAGTTAGCGACTAAGTTTTCCCAATCAGTACCGGGTACGAAGCGCAAGTGGCAGACCGCTTCAGCAGAATCGGGAATTGCTCCCACTGGTTTAGTGATATTACCCGCCCCGAGTGCAATGATTTCTAAAGTATTACAGCCGAATAACCGCTCACCATTAGATAGGTGCTTCTCTCCCCACTCAGCATTGAGTGATGGATCACCTTCGTTACCACCCACAGGTAAAACCTGCATCATTTCAGCAGCAAGCCCTGCTGGTTTTGGCGCTTTCAACTTCTCAGCGAGAACTTGACCTGTTGGAGAAACTAAAGACGCAAGCGCATGATTCAAACGGACTGCCGCATTAGTAATAACCCCACCCCAGTTACCAGAATGACGGGCACCATTCCCTGTATAACAACGTAACCGGAATTGACACACACCTCGCGAACCTAGAAAAATGGTCGGCGTTTGCGCATTTAATCGGGGGCCATCAGAAGCAAGAAATAGGTCCGCTTTTAACTCGTTGCTGTGTTCACGACAAAATTGTTCTAAGCCAGTCGAGCCGACTTCTTCGCTCATTTCAAAGAGAATTTTAATGTTGTAACCAAGCTTACCTTGACGCTGCTTTAGTACGGTTTCTAAAGCGAGAAGATTAATAGTGTGTTGCCCTTTATTATCAGCTGTACCACGCCCATAAAGCTTATCGCCGATCTGAGTAAGAACCCAAGGAGCAGTGCCATCTAACCACAACGGTTCTTGTCCGTCTGTAACATCGCCATGGCCATACAATAGCAAGGTAGGTAATTGTTCAGATTCAATTCGACTAGCGATCATTAACGGAGGCTTATCAGAGACAGGGTTAGCAAACTGCTCACAACTAAAACCTTGCTCAGTGAGCAAAGGGGCTATTTCATCCGTTAGATACACTGAAAGTTGCTCTGCCGCGTCAGGGTTCTGACTTTCTGTGGGTAATGCAACTCGCCGGGCAAGGGTTTGATAAAACACACCACTCTCAATACAATTTTTGGCTAACGTGATTACCTTTGCTCGAGCTGAGCCACTCATATCAGTCATCTTCTGTCCCTGTTTGTTATATAACACTCGATTTACTATGTCGGGTTAGCTTATGATGAGTAGACCTTTGCAACAATTATCAATTAAGCAAAAAATTGTTCTCATAAATAGAAAGCTAAACTATGTACGATTTAACCCTGAAATATTTCCACGCAGTCGCTCAAACGGGTTCTCTTTCTGCTGCATCAGAGCAACTACATGTCGCTATTTCGGCGATAAGTCGTCAAATCAGTCAGTTAGAAGAGCAACTTGAACTTACTCTATTCGAACGAAAGCCGCGGGGTATGGCTCTGACTCCTGCGGGAGAAATTCTTTATACCTATTCATTACGTAACACCGTCGAGTTAAGTAATGTGATTTCTGAGATGAAAGAGCTGAATAGTGTAAAAATGCAGTCTATCGCACTCGCCTGTCCGGAAGGGATGGCTTGGGATTTTTTACCACATGCTATCGCTCGTTTTCGCCAACAATACCCAAATGCGATATTTTCACTAAAAGTTGTTGATTCAGCCGAAGCGACCAAATTAGTCAAAGAGGGTGTAGTGGATGCGGCGCTGACATTCAGCCTGCAAATTGAACAAGGGGTTAAGGTTGCTCTGCAAGTCCCCGCCCCTATTTCAGCCTTGCTCGCAAAAACACATCCACTTGCAAGACGTAAAACACTTAGCGTGCATGATCTGGCAAACTATCCCGTCGCGTTATCTGAATCTGGTACCACATTAAATTACTTATTCGATATTGCCTGCCACTTAGAAAACGTGAACATTATTCCAGCGTTCACCAGCAATTCTATGGGGGCGATTTATACGTTTACGAAAGAAAATACAGAGGCCATTGCCCTTTGTGGCAAACTAACAGCCAGCCGTCAAGCTGAGCGTGATAGTTTAGTTCTCCTTCCTCTAAAAGAACCATCACTGCTGCAAAGAAGCATCCAACTGCAAGTCATGTCACACCGTAAACAAACCGACATCGTAGAGGATTTCCTACTCTTTTTAGGCAAAATGCTACGAGGAGAGTAAGCATAATGGGCACAGGCACCTTTAAGCCATGCTCCGAGAGTCATTATCAGGTCTAAGACATAATCAGCATCTATTACGTCATCAACCTCTTGGTTATCACGGAATCAAAACAAACTGACCAAAGAAGTGCTTTGCTTTCTTTTTACGATGATCTTTTCCTCTCTAACTCCATAAATAGAATCGTCCAGTGTCGGGATGAACTGGTTTTGAACTACCTAACTCCATGGAAATATTAATCAGGAAATGATGATGAAAAAACTCGTATCGAAATGGTCTAAACGACTAGCTGTTATCGCTCTCATGACAGGATCCTCATCTTTAGCTTTCGCCGGTGGTCATATGATGGACGTCGGTGTTTATGGGCATGATCAAGATGTCTCCTCTGGCACTGTTTCTGTAGATATGATTCAAGCAGCAGAAAACGGCTGGCTTGTCGTGCACCGGACAGATAAGAAAATGAAACCAGGCCCAGTCGTTGGCTACGCTCCGGTTAAGATGGGCAGCAATTATGATGTCTCTGCTATTTTAACCGAGACAGTCAAAAGCGGTGAGATGCTAATGTTGATGTTACATAGTGAGAAAGGTGGCATGAAAACTGGCGTTTTCGAATACACATTAGGCGCAAAAACTGACGGGCCAATTAAGGTGCACGGCAAACTAGTGATGTCTGTAATCACTGCGAAGTGATGCAGTGATATCGATAAAGGGCGATCTCAACCGAGGGGTCGCTTTTTATTGTATGTATATTAAAAGAACCGTGATTTAGCTATATGTACGTACCCAGTATTAATCGATTTTTAATAGTGTGTCCTATTTAAAATAGCAATGAACACTTGATATTAGTGAGTGTTACACATCAAATTAAACTCGGACTGTTTAACTCGATATTCTAATCCATTTTTCTACATTCAAGCTCTGTCTTTTCAAGTAATGACAAAATATAATCCGTGATATCTGCTACACCACACACCTCATTACCATTTGCTTTACCATAAAAGGTTAGGTCATACCCACAAATAAGATCATTAGGGTTACTAATTAAACTTATTTTTATACCTAAAACTGTTTCATCATAACCTATAAACTCTTCATACTTACCACTATCATTAAAACTCAATGATATATTTAATGTTTTTGATACTATTTTAGCCGTATCTTCTATTGAAAACTTTGATGATATATTTATATTCGATTCAATATATTTTACACTAGCCATTTTTATGATTCCAACTATTTTTACTTATAAACTAATACTGAGGGTCTTTAATTACATTATTATATTTAAAATTTTAGATAGAACAAAACCCTTCGACATCAGATAGAAATAATTTTTTACAACTAGAATGAAACATTAAATCCTTTTTAAATAAGTCTCGATAAAATTTTACCTCATAGTTAGGAACACTTCCGTCCAACTCAATATAACACCGACAAGAAACATTACCTCTGATAATAGTTTCTTCATTCAATGAAGCTAGCTTTAGCTTAAGTGAGATAGAATCAAATCCTTTGTTAATCCAACGTTTGGGGAGTTTAATATTCGGCTTAAATATTGAAAAAACCACACTAACACTATCCCCTTTAAATATTACATGCTCAATAAAAACACTTTCATTTACTTCATAATTACCAAATAAATGAAACCATATTTTATCCGACTTATCAGCAATATCTAACCAGTTCATCTTAATATCCGTTTTTAAAAAGATAGAGAAGTCCAAATGGGGTCAATACTTACTTTTTGCCACTATTCGACCGATACGAGAATAATGTAATCCAAAGCATTCACCAATTTCCTTCTGTGTATAACCACATATCCTACTCGATTGTGCTTACGATTGAATTTCTTGGTATACACACCATTCAGTTGGCTCATTCCTTTACTCATATTGCCGTCCGGTGTTTCGACTAAAAGATGATAATGGTTGGTCTTTAGGCAGAAGCTGTATATCACCCAATTAAACCGTTCACAGGTTGAGGCTAACACCTCAAGAAAAAGCCCAAAATCCGTTTCATCCAAATAAATCGGAGGCTCGGGCATTTCCTCTGGACGTAACGTGATACAAAGCACCTGTGTACTCAATCCGTAATGGTAGACTCATCTTTTCTTATCGACTACTGTGTATAAGATAAATGCAGTACATCACAACCAGTTAGACAAAAGGCAAGACTTGACCCCATTATTCACTATAATTGGAGCAATTCGACTTTTTCATCAAATTTAAACACATACGGTCTTTCTTTAGGTAGTATTAATGAAGATATATTATTATTATCGATATTTCTTTTCTGTTGCTCTACAAAATTAGAAACATCTTCTATATTAGTTATCCAATCACTATTAAACTTTCTTAACGTAGAACCACGAATACCAATTTGTACAGCTCTACGTTTCAGATTACTACCAAATGGATCATGATCGGGATCCCATTGAAGCCTAATATCTGATTCTCTAACCTTCTGCTTCCAAATACTTAAATCGGCCTCATTGGCGGAGGAAAAACTCGAAGATACTGCATTGTGATACATATATTCAAATGCATCACGACGAATAGAAATAGCTAGAGTAACTTCCTGATTAGATTTACTTCCCCATCCAGAACGATACATCATCCATAGAAAGTTAGTTTTAATCCATGTCATTCTTTCAAAACTAAAATCTCCACCAAAGTGACCATTTTTCGCCGCAAACCGAGCTATTTTCTCATTATATGCTTGATAAACAACAATTTCATTTTCGTTATACTGAGCCATAATTGTTCGACCGATAGTAGGCCAAGTTCTATATTGCTTAATATAATTATCAAATTCTAACATCATAAATATAACAATTAAAAATTAAAGATCATATGTTATAGCAACCTCAAGCGTTATATCAGAATATTTTCTATTCTTGCTTGGTGGGCATTTAAATTCATCAAATGCTTTTATAATATAAACACAAAAACCTTCCTTATATAATACACGATCTTTTTCATCATTTACGTATATAGAAAAATCCATCAAACTCCCATCAATTAACCTTATACTAACAGTATTAAATTTACCAATCTTATCTTGACCTGCTTCAAAAACACGACAAATAAACCCTTTATAACATATTGTGTTTATATTTCCTTTTAATATATTATCCCACCACAAATCAGAGCAAAATAAACCATAATCCCCCTTTAAACCTAAATATGGCTTATTTTTGTTTAATGTTAGTAATTGAACTTTCTCAACATATTTAGGCTCTCGTACAATACGTTCCTTAAGAGAATATATCTTCTTTGTATTATCTGATAAATAACTAGAATCTATTAGCATATTTACTTATCCAAAACCTCGTATCTTATCATTTTTGAATTAAATAATTTCAGACCTTCTCCTACCCCCAACGCTGTAGTAATTTGTCCTTTTTCTTTCTTGAACCTTGCATGCTTTTGATTCCAATTTCCCTCTCTATATGGAACATTTGGCAACAGCTTTTCAGTAGCTTTATCGGCGGATATACCAATATCCTGCAATTTTTTAGAGGTTCCAGGTTCTAGATAGAATTTAACCAAGTAACCATCATAACTCGACGCATACTCTCGTAGAGGTGATGTTGACGTTTCAGTTGTAGGTAACAGCTCACCAGTATCACCTAAATATTCTAGATGTTCTTTTGGCATACTTCTATACAGAATCTCATTTCCATGGGAATCGTGTTCCAAAATGGTATTACTTAAATTAAATGCCTTGCGTTCTTTATCCCTTTGCCTAGACAGATATTCTTTGTATTTTTCCGGAGGCATATGTTCACATGGACACCCTCCTTTTTTATTCTTCAACCCCAACGGATCCACCCATCCCGTCGGATTCGGCACATACTGGTAGTTATTCAATCCACCAGCAAGTCCAATGGGGTCGATGGTGATAAAGCGCCCTGCATTAGGATTATAGTATCGATGACGATTGTAATGTAACCCCGTTTCAGCATCAAAATACTGACCTTGGAAGCGCAATGGGCTTTCTATTTCCGCAACGGTTTTCTTAAAGACGTTACCATAGGCGCGATATTGCACTGACCAAACGGTTTCACCTTGTGTGGTTGTAATATCTAACGGCGTACCGATTTGGTCTAGATGGTAATGATAAACCTCTGCTTCTTTACCTTCGCCTTTGAGTAAAGCCAGCGGGCGGAATGATCCGGGTTCATAAACATAGCTTTGATACTGCTCGCTGTTGGTCATTTCAGCGATTAAATTATCGCCTTGCCAGAGAAACTCAGTGGTGGTTTCTAAACCTGTTTTATCTATCACTCGCTTTTCGATACGACGACCAAATGCGTCATACCGGTAATGCGCTTGGCTACCATCCGGCATCGTGACTTTGATTAAGCGATGCTGGCAATCGTATTCATAACCTGTCACTAGGCTTTGATTTTTACCACGACTCTCTTTAACTAAACGACCAAACTCATCGTATTCGTAATGGCTGTCACCATGGAGTTTTAGCTGGTTGCCCGGTGCGTGGTCAAATAGTTCGCTGCTTTGCAAGCTTATATGATTAGGTATTAAGTTACCGGTCGCATCGTGAGTAAACTGCTCATCAAGGTTGCCACGTACCGCGGTTAAACGAGATAGTGGGTCGTAATCATAAAACGTGTCGCCACGCTGTTTGTCGGAGATTTGAACAAGGTTACCTAGCCCGTCGTATTGGTATTGACGACGTTGCTTTTCACGGCCCTCAAGCATTTGTGATTGGTTAACTAGGCGGCCTTGGTCGTCATAGTTAAAATGACTTTTGAGCTCGCCTTGATTACGCATCATCTCCAAACCATTTTGGAAGATATGTTGCGTTAGTACCTCATCATTCAGGTTTATTGCTCGTAGAACGCCACCTTTGCCGCGTTGGTACTCCAACACATTGGCATCCGGTAGTTGCCATTTACTCAGCAGCCCTAGCTCGTCATATTCATAGTATTGAGATGACCACCCCGCGTGAGACTCAATCACACGGTCCATGATGTCATAACGCCAAGCTAAAGGCGTTTCACCATCATCGACAGAAATTAGATTGCCATTTTTGTCGTATTGATACTCTATTTTTGAACCGTCTGGCAGAGTTTTAACAAGCAAACGGCCGAGGGAATCTCGCTCAAAGACGGTTTCAAGTTCAGTACCATTCGTTCCTGTCTCAACTTTGCTGAGGAGCTTACCGTTTAGGTCATAGGTGTACGCTAGGCTACGCCCATCAAATGTCGTTTCTTTACTGACTAAACCATTGGGGAGGTAATCGATTTGATAGGTTTCACCCCGTTCGTTGGTAATATGGCTAACGAAGTTCTTTGCGTTTTCATACCGATAACTGAGACTGGAGCCATCTGGATTAATCACTTTTGAAACTAAATGACTATTTTCAAAATACTCATATGTTGTGATAAGGCCTTTTTCATCTTCAACAGAAGTAACTTTGCCATAACCGTTATAAGTAAAACGCTGACTAGAACCATCGGGTTTCACAACTTTTATAAGATTGAATTAACCAGGACACTCACCTTTAATCTTTTGAATAACTCTACTCACCAGTCGCGATTTCTTTGATATCAACCGTAAGTTTTCCCAATCTTTATTTCGTATCTGTCGACCAATTGTCATGCTTGATAACGCTTATATTGCGGGGAAAGCTAATGACAACTGCCAGATCTCAACTCATTTGTCCTGAAGTAACACCTTATTATCACTGTGTCTCGCGTTGTGTGCGCCGATCTTTCCTCTGCGGCAAAGATGTTGTCACCGGCAAGTCTTACGAACACCGTAGAGCTTGGGTTGAACAACGTATGCTGGCTCTTGCTTCCGTCTATTGTATTCGAATTTGTTCTTACGCCATTATGAGTAATCATTACCACCTCGTGGCATTTATTGACAAAGAAGCCGCTCTCTCCCTTTCAGACCTTGAAGTCGTTGAACGATGGTGCAGTGAACATCAACCCCCCGTTATTATTCAACGTTGGCTGGCGAACCAAATCTCGTCCAAAGCCGAATCACACACATGCAGCCAACTGATTAAGACTTGGCGCCACCGTTTGTTTTCCCTAAGCTGGTTTATGAGGGAGCTCAACTATGACATTGCCGTGCAGGCCAATAAAGAAGACCAATGCACTGGCCGATTTTGGGAAGGACGATTTAAATCTCAAGCCTTATTAGACGAAAAAGCTCTGCTTTCCGCTATGGCTTATGTCGATCTCAATCCCATAAGAGCAAAAATGGCTGACTCCCCTGAGCAATCTGATCACACGTCGATACAAGCGCGTTTAGGTAGTTTAGAACGTGGCGAAACGACCACACCATCACTTGCTAACTTTCTCGGGCATGAACACCAAGACAAGCATCATGGGATCCCATTTCGTTTGGTGGATTATATTGAGTTAATCGATTGGGTAGGCAGACAAATCAGAGAAGATAAGCGAGGGCATATTGATAACCGCCTGCCAGTGATACTCAAACGGTTGTCGCTATCCCAGCAAGAATGTTTAACGCTTTGCTCCGAACTGGAGAAAAAGCCCAGAGCTTGGGTTGGCTCAACCATAGAACTCGAAAAAGTCAAAACCCAATTGGGGAAAAAAACGAATGGTGGGATTACTGATTTCATAACCAATACAATCGATAAACCTGTAAAGTTGAATCCATCTTTTCCAAAATTATCCAGCAACAAACACCTTTATACTTCCCAAACAACCTCATCGATACTTCTAATTGCCATATCCATACCTGAGTAGGATTCAAATTTTTTAAGGTTAGATACTTTGACAGAGGAAAATTTAAGGGTGTGTGTCCCAGTTAATTTTCATTGAATGCATCTAGAAATGGACAATGCCAACCCAGAACTGGAATATGACATGGGTTCAGTTGGCGATCCACTTTGAAGGTCGTTTATATGACGTCTTAGAACTTTAGTCAAAATAGCTGACACAGAATTCTGAACGCCCTCGTCTCCTTAGATCCTTAAACATTAGATTTATATGGTTTTTCCCCACGGGCTATCAACCTTTTTTGTATTGCAAATAGAACTTCCATTAATTTGCTTTCATCATTAATAATAATATTTGCTTCACCTTCTGAGATCTCATCCTCTCTAATAGCAATTTGGTGTGCACCTGCATCATATTGTATATAATAGCTATTACCAACTGTAAAAATCTTTATATTATTTTTTTCATAAATTTTCACTTTCATATAAATTACTTCTTAAAAATAATTTGAATTTAATATTCATAAGGGAAAGCTGTGTAGGATAAAAAATAAGGGAATATAATCGCGAGAATATTAATAACCGCATGCCAGTTATACTCGAACGGCTGTCTATATTCCAACAAGATTATTTAACGCCATGTACCGAACTAGAGAATAAGATTAGAACTTGGTTCAACCACATAACTTCAAAATACCAAAACCAAGCTCGATAGAAAAATAATACTGGATCTGATAATTTCATAATAAATATAACAAACTACCTATAGTCTGCGACAGCATCGTCTGTTTTTCGCAACTCCTATAATCACCATTATTCCGAAAAAAACAACAACCTTCCTTACCAATATCAACGACAAAACACATCCCTGAATATGCATGTAACTTTACCTACAGACTCATTGAGGTTAGCACCTTTGACATGAAAATATTTAATGATGTGTGTCGTTGTTAATTTTTTCCGCTGTTTATGCTATATGTATGTTAGTGGTATGTATAGTAATGCATCATACCAGATGACCTAATTTACTATATCACCACAAACAAAGTCACCAAATTTAAATATCCATCCGTAGATTTGAATATTCATATAACTTCTTATCTAGAACCTTTAAATATTCTATTCCATATGAAGTTTCATCAAGATCTTCAAACAAATTTAAAGGTAAGTTTTTGTCATATTCATCAAAGCATGTTGCCAGACCTACGGCAATAGAAGCGACGCTATCTGTATCCCCACCTAATGCTATACATTTTTTTAGCAATTCATTCAAATTATTACAATTTAACAAACAATGGAAAGCTGCACTTACCGTATCAAATGCCTTAACAGTAACTTCTCCACTCCAGTTATAGTCCCACCCGGAAAAAGATTCAACAGTTAAAAAAGATTCTAATTCAGATAGCTTCCCTCGCTGATGTAATCCAAAGTGGGCAGCTAGCGCTACTGCGCAACTTGCTCTTATTGCTTCTTCTGTATTATGAGTAACCATTGCCTGCATTGTAGCTTTTGATATTAGCTCTTCTTTATTTTTAATAAAACCGAGTGGTACCGACCGCATCGCTGCCCCATTTCTGTTACTATCGTTTCTAAGCATAAATATTAGCTCTTCACCACTATTAGCTTTATTCAATAATTGATAAAATCCTTTTGAATAGCCATGACGAGGGTCTCTTTTAAAACAATCAACAAATTTCGATGCTATCTTTTCCTTTGACCAAACTGATTGAAAGAGGATTAGTTCTACAATAGCAATAGACATTTGAGTATCATCTGTATATTTACCTTTCATTCGGTATAAATCATGTTCACAATAGCGTGTTAAATCATTAAATTTGGAAATTTTTTCATTGGAAGAAAACTCAAATCCAGCTCCATACGCATCAGCTACTGCAATTTCAATTAACATTAATAATACCTTTAGCTTTCATAATGGTTTAAAATATTTTTATATAGTTTATCCGCATTTTCACCAATAAAGACTTCTTCCGCAATTAATACTCGTTTTAAAGCATCGAAAAAAGATGGTGTTTTTTTCAACGAATTATACATATCTTTAGTTAAAAAATACTCTGGATGTTCAAAACCTAATTCACAATTACTTCGCCATTTATTTCTAAACTCAGTTTTTAAAAGCTTCACCTGCTCATCTACAGAGGCTTTAGAAAACTTATTTATGAATTGCTCATAAGATTCTTTCTCTTTAATTTGAGCGCTGGTCTCAACTAAATATTGATGATAGAACTCATCAAATGTTATCTCTGGATATCTTTCCCTTTCACATTGATATACGACAGCATCGCCATCAAAAATACTATCAGTTACAATCTCGGCACCCGATACTTGGTCCACAGTTATTTTCATTACTGCTGTTAAACCATTTGGAAATATTTTTTTTAACTCCATTCCATTCTCGGATTTAACCCGGTCACTTATATCTATTTTAAGTCCACTCGATAAATCAAAAAAAGTATAACTCAATCCTTTGGGAATAATTTCTTTTACTAATAAAAGTTTCCCATCATCTACGATGATTGTTTCCAACACATATGATCCCGGTTCCGACTCAAAAATATCGTTAGAGATATTATCTACCGACAACGAAATTCCTCTTTTTAGCTCAACCATTATTTTACTGACCTCAAATAGATATATTTACCTGTATTTTTTGTAACTAAAAATCTTGAGTTAGCAGGGATTATAAACTCTGATTCTGTAGGCGTCTGACCAATATACTCAGCAAAATTCGTATCCATGGCTAACGCTGAAATATCTTTAACTTCATCCGATTCGAAAACCATCACCTTGTTTGAAGGATAGTTAGAACTTAACTCTTTACTAACCGATGAGAAGTGTGTTTCATGAACCTTTCCTAATGTTGAATACTTCTCATCAAACCAATCTGGCACATCTCCTAATCCTCGGTAAAAAGTTCCTTTAGTTGACGGAAGTTTATCCAATGCAGAATTGATAGAATTAATTAAAGATGTCTCTCCCTTAGATAAGATGTCTCCACTAAATATTCGTTGATTTAACGCCTTTTGGAAAAAGTTCGTTGTATACCCCATGATAACATGAGCTTCTTTTAAGTTAACTCCATAAGGATTTGAATCAACATATTCTCTTATCAGTTTGTTATAATCTGCACCCGTGTTCCCCAAAGCCGTGTATTTAGCCTCAAGAGCTTCTCTACTAATCCCCATAGCATTAGATACCTCATCAAGATATGCAACGGGAATACCCTGACTATTTACCTCAAAATCAAATCTTGATGGATTTTTAAGTTCCGAAGCAGGGAGATCATCTTCCGGAGAATTCCCAGGAATCTGCTGTAGCCCCAGCGGATCCACCCATCCCGTCGGGTTTTTCACGTACTGATAGTTATTTAAACCACCCGCCAGACCAATTGGGTCTACCGTGATGAAACGCCCTGTTTCAGGACTATAATAGCGGTGGCGGTTGTAATGCAACCCTGTTTCTTCATCAAAATACTGCCCTTGGAAACGAAGTGGGCTGTTTACTACTCTCACGCGTTCACGGGCCACGTTACCATAGGCTTGGTAATCCACCGCCCAAGCAATCTCCCCTTCTACGTCAGTGATCTCAAGTGGCGTTCCCACTTGGTCTAAGTGATAGAAGTAAGCTTGAGCCTGTTGTGCTCCTTCACCGGTTATCAGTGCAAGAGGGCGGAAAGAACCATATTCGTAGAGATAAGTTTGATAGCTTTCTTGTGACGATTCAGCAAGCAGTTTATTACCTTGCCATAAAAACTCAGTAGTCTTGTTCTGACCGATTTTATCCGTGACCGATTTTTCGATACGGCGACCAAATGCATCGTATTGATAGGTCGCAACTGTGCCATCAGGTTTTGTGACTTTAATTAGTCGATGCTGAGCATCGTACTCATAATCCGTTACTAACTTACCGCCATAGCCACGGCTTTCACGAACAAGATTCCCAAACTCATCATATTGATAATGTTTGTCACCTTGGAACAGTAATTTGTTGCCTTCAACGTTGGCTTTACGATCCAACAGCAAGTTACCAGCCGGATCGTGCATAAACGTTTCGTTGATCACCCCACGAACCGACGTTAAGCGATCAAGCGGATCATATTCATACTCCGTTTGACCCCGTTGGGCATCTTCTATCTTTGTAAGGTTACCTGCTTGGCTATATTCATATCGACGACGCAGTTTCAACTGCGCTTGTTGATGCGATGTGTGCTCAAGCAAACGCCCCATATCGTCATACAAAAATTGGCTATTTAAGCTCCCTTGTTGGCGACTGGTCTCTAATCCGTTGGCTTTGTAATGGTGCGTAGTGAGCTTTTCGCCATTGAGGTTAACCTGCTGCACTTGCCCTTTTGCAAATTGGTACTCCACCACCTGACCATCAGGCAGTAACATCGCACTTAATTGCCCCATCGGATTGTAGCGATAGCCTTGGCTTGCCCACCCTTGATGCTCCGCTTCCAACTGCCCGAGTAAGTTATAACGGTAAGCGAGGGGCCATTGGCCATCATCTACTTGTGTTAAGCGACCATGGTCGTCGTAGCTGTAATGCACTTCACTTTCATCGGGCAACGTTTTAAGCACCACATTACCCAATGCATCATATTGATACTGGGTGATGAGTTCAGTGCCTTCACTACCCACTTCAATTTTAGCGATAAGCTGGGTGTGCGCATCGTATTCGTAACGAAACTCACGACCGTCAAAAGTGACTTCTCGGCTTACGTGTCCTGTTGGCGCGTACTCTATGTGGTAATGTTCGCCTCGTTCATTGACAATCTCGCTCAGGAAATTGAAGCGGTTATTGTACGCATAGCGAATTGATGAACCATCCGGATTCACTCGACGGGTTACTTGGTGGTTTGGCCAAGCGTATTCAAACTCAGTCTTGCGCCCTTGCTCATCGGTCTGCTGAGTGACCTTACTATACGCGTTATATTGATAGGTCCGAACATGGCCACCCGGCAACACGTGTTTAAGCAGTCGTCCAACAGGGTCATAGTGCATTTCACTCACGCCCATCGAATCCTGACGATAGCGCAAACGGCCCATCACATCGTAGCGATAGCGAATGGTTTCACCTTGAGGCGTCAGTTCCTCAATGAGGTGTCCATTCAGGTTCCACACCAATTTATGAACGCTGCCATCAGCGTAAGTGATTTTGTCGATTAAGCCGTGTTCGTTGTAACGATAACACGTGGTATGCCCGAGCGGGTTAACTTTTTCGGTAACATTACCGAAATCATCATGGCGATAACGCCACTTCGCTTTGTCCTGCACGACTTCAGTCAACAAACTTTTATGGTAGCTAAATTCAGTTACCAATCCATTCGGATCGACTTTGGCGATCATTTCGCCTTTCTTGTTGTACGCAAATTCCGTTTTATTACCTAAGGCGTCAATTTCGGCCGTTAATCGACCTTTTTCATCATACTCTTTAAGATATTCACCGCCAGAAGCATCCAATTCTCTGACTAAGCGCGCATTGTTATCGTGCTGATAAACTTGTTGAGTGCCATTACTATTGGTTAAGGTAACGGTATTAGACGCATCATCCCATTCGTACTTGGTATCGACATTTGCCAAGTTACTGTATTGGCGAATGGCTCGTACATCTTTACCCACGCCTTCCCAATCCCAATAGAAAGTGGCGCCACCCGCTAATTCTCGAGATTGAATAACATGCAGTTCATCATAAGTGTATTTTTCTACTTCACCATTGGCGTTCATCGCTGCAATCAATTGCTGATGCTCGTTATATGAGTAACGAACTTGTGTTTGCGCTAATCGCCACTCAGTGGTATTGGCCTGACAAGCATAAAGATCTACTTGTTGAATAAGGGAGGCATCGGTATAGGTGAGAACATACTTAACATTAGTATCACCACCAACTTCCACTGGACGCTGGTGTTTATCGTAACGAATACGCAGTTGATGGTTATATTTATCGCGGATAGTAATTAGTCGCCCGCTATCACCATCGAGTTCAAACACATACTGTTTACTATCAGCAATAACAACGATGTTGTCATCGCTGTCGAGGAAGATGGCTGAGCCTGCGACAATATTGGTCACAGCAGGTAGCTGTTTCGTCGGCTTAGGAAAACGGGTTAACTTACTTTCACTGTCTTTCCATACTAATTCATCGCCATCCACACGCAGTGAATGCGCTAAGGGGTGAGTCCAACCAAAGCCTATACCTAAGTTATGCTCTACGGCACTGGTGCGGTACAAGCGCTCCCATGAAAATGGCAAAAGCCCGATCAACTCGCCATCTACAACGGAAAGTAGCTCTTCCCCTGTCGCCATTGATATAGGATCTTTATCTAGTTTAGTTTCTTCTTTTTTTTGGGTTGGCTTATCGTTTTCCGTCTTGGGAGCGCTACTCTCATCATGCACAACATTAGTTGCCTTTGTATCGTCCATTTCGGAATTGATTTTATTACTAGCCTTAATATGAATATTACCGTTATGGTACTCTTGAGTACCGCCTTTATTTACAGCTATTTTTTTATACTTGGGGCCAGCATTCTCAACAAGCTTTTTGGCATAAGTTAATAATTCATCAAAAATATTAATAAACGGTTTAAGTGCATTCCATGCTGTTGCAGATATATTTTTGACAATCTTGAAGGCAGCATAAGCGACGCCTAACGCAGGAGTGGCAATAAAAGAGACAATAACACCACCCAATAAACCTAATAAGAAGTTAACAATTGCTTTACCACCCAACTCTGCTAATTCCTCGAAAAATGGCATCATTGGAGCCATTGAGATGTAGGTGATGATAGCGTTAATAAATAAAAACATCGCAGCTTCGTCTGAAGCAAACAACATCAATTTTTCTAGTGTTGCTGGTGCACTATCTGCCGCATTTTTTATCGATGCGATAATATCAGCAGCACCTTCTTCCATTCCTTTCAAAGCAGCAACGGGATCTTTTATTAGATCGTAGATATCGCCAATACCTTTCCAGAATTCGACTAAGCCATCCCAGATACCTTCAGCAAATTTGCCGATAAGTGAAATTACATCATCGGTTGTAGATCGACTAAACTCTTTCTCCCATTGTGGTTTAAAACCTACCCATTTTTTATCAAGCCATGATACCAAGTCATTACCTAACGCATCATAGTGCGAAAACAATGCATCGAGCTCACTTTTAGATGGCTCATGGTTGATAACAACGTTGTATTTCTTACCTGGTGTCAGATTTGTAAAAGTGGCCTGACCTTTCGCATCCAGTGTTATGGTTTTCGTAAAACTGCCGTCGTCAGCTTTTAGAGTGACCGGAACAGAACCAATTGGAACAGCATATATAGATTCATAAGCGGTAGTCACTTGTAATTCACCGCTTAAAGGACAAGTTACGGAAGTCGAAACATTATCATCATCTTTACCGACAACCTTAGTTTTACCACCAATGCTAAGCTTTTTATCCATAGAAAACAGGGATGGTAAATCCATGGTTTCTGTCGCTTCATCAGCCATTTTCAAATACCATTTTTTGGTCATTTCACGGTATTTGGGCAGAAGATCTGGAATGCCTTTTATCTGTTTATCAATGTAATCATAAAATTCTTGTTGTTCACTCATTACAGATTTCCTAGCCGACGTTGTTCTGTTTCGATTAATTCAATGAAGTGTTTTAAATATTGCCCTTCAAATTGAGGATTACGTTTCAAAAACCGTTCTGCTTTTTTATGTAATACCGGTTCTAGATACTCTTCAAATAGAGCCTGACTGTAGTCATTTAAGCCGTTTAGTAAATTAGTGATAAGCACTGAAGGATCTTCTGCTAAACCAGCAATCACACTCTCCGGCACATTCCACCACGGAAATTCTTTTTTATTGATGTCTTTTGGGGTTGGGTTAACCACTGAGCTTGTTGTGGATGCCCAGATAGTCATTGGTCCCATTAATTTGGCGCGTTCTACGTCGTCACATAAATCAGCGGTTTTAATGCCAAAGCGTGGATCGTAAAAACGAAAGAACACATGTTCAACGTTTGGCATCCACACTTGCGTTAAGCTTTGTAAGTGATTTCTTACCGCGCTGAATTCCAGTTCAGAACCAACAACCATGCCCCAGTCTTTGGCGGCATCCTCACTATTAGCCCACGCTAAAAATGGGTGCTCTGGAGTAATAGGTGCTATACGGGGCATCACTTCACGCCAATCAGAGTAAGGGGTTCCTAGCCATAACCCTTGTACATCTTCGCCGCCATGTTCATAGAATGTTTTGAGAATGGGCTCATCACTAGTAGTGTTGAGCACAACAAACCAATTTAGGTCTGCATGTTCTTTAATTACGCTGAGCATGCCCCTTCCTTACATTTTTCACATTCTTCACAGAAAGGCGCAGCCGATTTCATGGTCGCAACCTGAGCAGGGGTCAATATCGCTTTTGGATCGGTAGGTGGCGCATCCACTTTGCCAGGTAACACAGCCGTTGAACCACCATAAGCCGTTGCTGCGCTAGCACTACCGCCGGCGTTTAAGTTCACAACAGAACCTTGGATCGTTACGCCACTCGCATCGACTTTGACGAAGTTACTGCCATTAGTCAGGGTGATTTCTGACCCAGCTTCAACCACTAACTTAGCACCTGAAGAGATTGAAATAGTCTTACCCGCTTGCACTGCCATTAAGGTGCCAATTTTGTATTGATCGGATGAAGCAATATTAGATGTGCCGACTTCTTCACTCATGTTTTTAGTGACTTTAGTGCGGCTCTCTCCCTTAACTGTAAGATGTTTATTTTTACCAATTTTGGTGAAACTATCGTTATCAACGGTGAGATGTTTATCGTTATGAATCACATCGGTGTGATCGTTATTTACCTGCGCTTCAAAGTCTTTCTGCGCATGCATATAAATTTTTTCACTGTCGGCCTGATCTTCAAAACTCAGTTCGTTATATCCGTTGGTATCACCTTGGTGAGTTTGCGTGCGAATCACCGTTTTGGTTTTATTATCAGGCAAGGTATACGGCGGAATATTGGTTTCGTGATAGGTGCGACCTGTAATGATCGGCTGATCAGGATCGCCATTTAAAAACGATACGATCACTTCGTGTCCAATACGAGGAATCGCCACCATACCGTATTGACTACCAGCCCAACCGTGAGAAACACGTACCCAGCAAGAGCTTTGGTCATCCGCGTTCGAGTATCGATCCCATGGGAAATGTATTTTTACGCGTCCATATTTATCACAGAAAATTTCTTCATCTTCAGGACCAACTACCATGGCCATCATCGGACCATCGACTTGAGGTTTAGGCTGCGGTTTCGCTTGCCAATTTACTGTTGATGGCACCAATTTAAACTGGTTCGCATAACGCGTTGAACCACTACCGGCTTCTTCTTCAAGCGCCTGTGATTGCTCTCCTTGATGGCGAATACGAACCACAAGATAGTCAGTATTCATCGTATCATTGAGATGTTCTGCCAAGGTAAATTGGTAACCGGCACGAAGTTTGGGTTGGTTGCTTTTGCCATCCAACGTACGCGCATTGCGGCGCAAATATTCTAAGCGAATTTGGTTAAAAGCTTGGCCGTTAGTATCGTCTTTGAAACGTCCTGGAGAGTCAAAGTGCTCATAAATCGCTTGTTGATAGTCCATATCCGTACCCTGAGCACTTTGTGCAAAGGTATTGGTTGGTTTTTTGAAACTGTAGTCTTGCAGAGCAGTACTACTGACTTCCATTTCTGTTTTAGCGATCAAGCTAGATACATAAGGCGTATCAACCACACCACCAGAAATCGAGTTATAAGCGATTTCTCCACCAAGTTTGGGCAAGCTTGCTGTTGAATCCGTAAAGAGAACAGTGTGCTTACCTTCTTCATGAATAAAGCTATATACCAAGCCTTCTTCTGCCGCGAGGCGTTGAAGAAACGCTAAATCTGTCTCACGGTATTGAACACAAAATTCCCGCTGTGCGCAGGTGCGCTTTACTGAAAAGGCATAATCATCAATGCCCATCTCTTGGAGTAAAACCGAGATAATTTCAGGCACAGTTTTCAATTGGAAAATACGGCTATTTTGGCGCAAAGATAAGCGCTCTAAAGCAGGAACGAGCGTGAGAGAATAGAAAGTATAGTTATGGCCAATATCGCCTTGAGTGAAGCTACGCACGACGCCATTAACGCGCTGAACTAATTCACCATTGCGATAAAACGTCAGCTCTGCCGTTTTATCAACTAACTGCTCTGGCGTAAAATCTGATTGGCGACTCGCTAGGTTTAAGTAATAACGAAACCCATAGCAAGCCTCACCATGAAATACATCGTCAGAGAGGCTCTCTTGGCCATCAAAACTGCGCACAACAAGCGCGTTTTCCTCTAACCCTTCTACTTCTAATTTAAAGCCTAACGTAGCCATCCTGCCAATTCCTTTCTACCCATTCTACGTGGGATTGACCCTGCGATTGAATTTGCAGCGTTTTGTGTTTTTATGATGAATGCCTAATGGACACCGATGCCACAGCCCAACATCCGAACTAACACAAATTGCAGCAAACTCAATGCCAACTAAATATATCTAAGTATCAATGCATTACATTTACAAACTCACAATTAAGGCAACAATCTGCCTAAAATGAGCAAGTTTCTGCTTCACATCGCTATTTATTGCCCGTCTTTTCAAGAGCGGTGATTTGTTTTTGTAATTGGTTATCGAGCTGAGCTATTTGCCAGCTCAAATTATTTAAACGCTTTTTCAGTACGTTAAATTCTTTTTTCGCTTCAACTAAATCGCCTTGCTTAATCAAGGTTTGCACATAGTCTACGCGTCCATAAACCGGGGATAAGCTAACAGCAAAATCTTCCAACGATTTGGCATTACGCTGCAATGCAGACCAGCGCTGTTTCTGAGCTAACAGGGAGATATTCGCCATCTTGGTGCGAATATCGCGAAAACGTTCAATGAAATATTCGGTCTGTTCTAATGCTTTTGTCTGCGCCGCTGAAAACGCTTTATCTACCTGTTGAACCTTTGCTGATTCTGGATATAACGTTCGCAATGTTGTTATTTGGCTAAGAGCATCGAGTTTAGTTTTCTCAACAGATTGCTGCATGTTGTTTGTTGCGGCACCGCTGTAGAGAGCAATAAAATCATCCTCCCAGCGAGCGAGCTGACTTTTCGATACCTGATTTTGATACTGTGAGAGAGCAGCTTCAGTCTGAATAAGAGGGGTCGCGCGATATTGAGCATAGTCATCTTTATGAAACCACGCATAATGTCCATAAGCCCATTGACCAAACGCACATACTGCCAAGCCGATCAAAAACATGACGCCACACCATAACCAGTGACGAGCTTTAGGCACAGAAGGAACCTGCTGAGCTTCTTCTTTGTGCTGACGTTTCATCAACGTGTGGTATTGCGTTTCGATACGATCAATATGCTCAAAAAGGGCAAAACCCACCCCTTCAAAATCGACTAAATGGTCTGGCTGCTGCGCTTCAAGTAATTGATGTAAGCGTTCGCAATGACTTTCTGCACGATAAAGTTCACGTAATGCTTCATAAGTGGGCTTCAGAGATTTCAGTTCTTGAACAACCTTGCCATTGACCCAATCAAGCACTTCTTTGCGCATTTTTGCGGTTTTAGTATCAGGCTCAGAAAGGTTACTCAGACTATAGCTAAGAAGCTCTAACCCATTCGCAAACCCCGCCAGGCCATGGACTTTTAAACTGGCCACCGCGTAATAACCAGTGATCAGAAAATCCATGCCTGGCGCTTTTGCTAAACGTTCACAACATGCAAAGACCTTTTCCCAATCAGTACCGCCAGCTAAAGGGTTGAATCGGCGATTTACCTCATCACGAATAATTTGATAGTTTTCTAATTCCCGAATCGCATTGGAGTCATTGGTTAATTGATAATATTGACCATCCAGGAAAATTGCATTCGACATACGTATTCCGCTCTAATCTGAAAAGAGGAGCGAGTTACCTCGCTCCTTATAATGGAATGTTATTGTTTTAGTACAGTGTTTCGGACAGCTTGAACGATTTGAATAAGCGTTCAGTAAATGGATTTGCATCCGCTTCAGAGTTCAGTCGGTAAATCATATCGCCACCATCAACATGGAATTTGTAATCCACTGATGTAGGGCTAGCAGAAACGACATCACCGTGGTCAAGAAGGCGGAAGAATGCCCATGGACCCTGAATACTGATACTACGTGGAGAGACGTTCGTTTTGGTTGGTACCAACGTCACTTTAGATACCGCTGAATCACGTAGCGTATTAGGCCAAATCAACTCCACATTTTCACGTGGTCCATGACTGTATGACAGATACTGACCATCGACATTCAATACACTGCGACGTTTATTGCCAGTTAAGCGCAACGGCTCAACAGAGAAGCTGACATCCAATACACCTTTACGGTTAAAGAACGCGCGGCAAATACGCTGTGCTTGTTTGATTTCATCCAGCACTTCTTTACGAACGATAGAGTGATCAGCACCGTTGTCACCAACACTTATATTCTCATCAATAAACATCTTCAGCTGATTGTTATAGAAGCTATCTAACGTACCATTTGGCGCGAAGAAAGATTCAAAATCTTCCAAAGAGACATCTTTTGATGAATCTGGATTAAACGGATAACGATTGGCTAGTTTCTCTTCAAACGTTTTATATACATCTTCATGCCAGCGAATTTCTAAGTGTTTAATCGCAGCTTGTTTCACAACATACCAGCTTTCATTTGCCAGCTTAGTCATCATCGCATCTAGTGGTTTTGGTAGCCCCGATGCAATACGTTTCAACGTATAGATAGGATCGGCATTCACCAGTTTGAGACGAGCTTTAGTTGCATCCAGCGCTGCTGTACCAACATCCGGTGCATCTTGAATCGATTTCAGATAATTTTGCAGTTCTTCAATCGATGCGAGAACTTCTTGGAAATAAGCTGGCTTATCCCCCATTGGTTTTAGCATGTCGTTGAGTTCAGAGAACGGAGCTTCAATCATCGATGCGACTTTGTATTTCGATGACTTGATCAATTCTTTCTTCGCATCATCGTCATCCACAGCAGCGTACATCTCGGTATTGGTATCTAAAGTACGCAATAGACGTTGTAGCGGTTCAACGTTGCCAGTGATGTTTTCTAACACAGTGACCGCATCGTTAATGTCTTTGAAGTATTTTACATCAATTTCATTCAATGCATTACGCCAAGTATTATTGTAATCAGATACATATAGCTGGCGAATCCGGCTACGTAGAGCCTTTTTATCGGCTTCGCTGAAGTTAGCCGACTTGGTTTGTCCCAGTACCCAGCTATCAATCAGTGCCAATTCAGAAACCGACTCTGACTGAGGCATAAAGTAATCTTCAAAGCCATGTTTAGTCAGCATTTGTGGAATATATAGGTTACCACTGTTCATAACGCGCTCTTCAAAGACCACATCAAACACTGGGCCAATCAGGCTACGTAAATTGATTGCAGGACCTAATACAGATTGAGCATTCAGTTTTAAGTTACGATAAACACGCTGCTCATTAGGCATTGAGCCAAGTTGGTCTTGCACTTTAGCGATGGTTTGATCGTATGGCTTCATCACTTTATCCGCCATTACATCGCCGTGTTTACGATCTGAAGTCAAATCCGTGTGCAGCATTGCGTAATCTAAGTGTTGCAGTAGTTCGTTTTGAACTTTACTTTCACCAGAAAAATCTTGCTGCCAATGACGAGCAAAGTAATCCATCACATAGTCTTTATAGCGACCACTTTTGTCTGTCATCATGCGGTAAACACGTAGAACAGCGAGTTTTTCCTCATCTGTTTTCGCATTTTTCAGATCAACGATAACATCAGACATCAGCAATGGTAAGAAGCGAGTTTCTAACAAGTTCAGATAGGTTGCTTCAACACGTGGACCAATAGTGTGACCTTGGTAAAGACCAAAATCAGAAATAAAGCGCGGCTTATCACGGAAGAAACCAAATTCCAGTGTCGCTTGGCGAATCTTGTTCAGAGGTTCTAACACTTCACGTTGAGATGCCATTTGTAAATTAGAAGGAAACTCTTTTTTATACTGGTTTACCTTCGCCAATACTGCATCGGCATGTTCGATATTAGCTTCGTAGTAACGCTGCCATGTGCCAATTAATAGAACAGAGGCAATCGAACAGGAAAGGAGTGATAACCCCATGATACGACGTTTTTGACGCGTCACACGAAAGTTATCCGACGCCAAACCGGCTTCTGGATAAATAATCTTGTTAAACAGCTTTTGCGTAAAGTAAACCGTTGAGTTTTTCGCATGCTGTGCACGGTTAACCGCATGAGACAGGCCATAACGACGTGATGCGGCATCATCGAACGCGTTTGTCGGTACGCCTTGCTGATACACAGAAGTAAAGTAAGCCCCACGAACTAATGCTGATGTAGAGAATTGGTCACTGGCTAATGCATCTTCAAAGAACTGCGCCAGAATATCTTTCAGCCCCGCCATTTGACGAGTAAAGCTATAAATCGCGTTACGTTCATCTAAAGGCATCGTTTCCGAGACAGCTTCTGGCAACAATGTGTTAATGCGAGAGACAAACTCAGAATAATCACGAGAAAACTCTTCTAACCAATGATCAAGGTTTTCAATTGAATCGAGCGAGAATGTAAAACCTAAAACATCTTCACGTTCTGCTTTGGAGTAATGCTTGAAGAAAGGTTCAAAACCATACAACAAATCAAGTTTTGTCAGAGCAATATAGACAGGTAAACGGGTTGACAAGGTTTCCATCAGTTCACGCAAACGCGCACGGAGTAAACTTGCATATGCCTTACGCTCCGACGCAGTTGCAGCCGCTAGATGAGATACATCAAGGGTCAACACAATACCATTGAGCGGACGACGACTGCGGTTACGATCGAGCCATTGAACAAAGTGTTGCCATAAACGACGTTCCATTTCACCGTCGTTGTCCATTTCACGGCTGCCTTGAGTCAGTAACTCACCGTCAGGATCGATCAATACGGACTCGTCACCAATCCACCAGTCGAAAGAATAAGGGTTTGCACTTTTCTTACCAGAAGCTCGACGAACTGAAGAGAACACAAAGTTCTGGCCTGAGCGGTTAATCAGGCTTGTTTTACCTGCATTTTCCAACCCCATAACCAGATACCATGGCAACGCATAGAGATAATTGCGTTTGTTCATGTTCTGTTTCATATCAACCATAACTTGGTTGAGTTCTGCTTCCTGGCGCTCCTCATAAACTTTAATCGGATCTTCACGCAACTGTTCTTCACGTTGCTGCTGAACTTGGAATGATCTCAGTTTACGTGCCTGCCAAAGCCCCCAAAGACCAAAACAGCCTAATGTAAATAGCGCACTGGCTACCGCACGAGCTGTTATAGATTCTAATGGCTTAACATCATAAATATTAAGCCATGGGCCTGCCCACCAAATCGCTACATTCAATAGAATGAATGCAGTGAATAGTAAAATAGGAAGCGCAGAAACCATTCCTGGTTTAAGCTTTTTCACTATCCCGACAATAACTTTCCACATGGATTGTGTCCTTCGTTTACTCTGACGTTGTATTTCTTTCTAATTGTTCAATCAGTGACGGTTCCCACTCGGTTACACTCATGGTTGTCACTTGGTTGTGTAATGTTTGATACTGTTCTTTAGCCATAGCATCAAGATGATTTGCCTGCATCAAGTCTGCAGACAAGAGTCGCCAATAAAACTTATCGCGCGGTTCCACTGCACTCACTAAGCCATCGTTTAGCATCGATAAAGCCACCGCAATTCCACCTTCTTTAGCCACATTAAAAGCTTCTTTGCGTTTTTCTTGCCAATCACCGCCGCCACCAGATTGTGTTGCCGCTTGTCCCGGTTTAGAAGCTAGCCACTCCTTTACCTCTTCAGAGACAAACGGCTCCCCACCTTTGAACTTTAAATCGTACAAAGAAGGTAAGCGGGTAAGAAACTGCTCTGTTTCTTCTATGATGGCTTGGCACCACTCTTTTTTTCCTAGGCTTTCGGCAATCTGATAGCTCATAAAATGTCCGTCAAACCAATAGGGTGCCATGGTCAAACTTTGTTCTACTTTGCGCCATAAGGCCAAATCAGGGTGACGCATTTGGTCTTGATAATCTTTAACTCTATCTTGTTGCATACCGCGCAACATGGTTTCGCCATCCGCTTTGTGGTCAGGCAAAGAGGTGATACTCCCCCATACTGCATAACGACGAAGACGCACTGATAACGCAATTCCATATTCTTGTTCTGCAAGAAATTCAGAGACTTTAAGCAAAGTTTGCTTGGCAGCTTTATCACTGGAATTATCGACTGACAATGAAGTCGTTGTTGTCGTTGGACGAGCCTCACTTTCCTGAGCTTGTGCCGGCTTGTCTTGCTCAACTTTTTGTCGTTCTTCAACTCTGCGTAATTCGTTTTGAATCTTCAAAACCACAGATTCTACGACATCGGAAGTTAAGCCATGGGACTCAATATTTTTTTCCCATGTCGCGACCGATTGCAGTAGCGCTTCACGTGCGGTTGAGTCATAGCGATTAAATTCTAATTTTTCGAGAACGAGAGCAAATCGCTGTGCCATTTGGCTAAAAAATTTACGACGCGGTAAATTGCCGCGTTTACCCGGTGCTGGGAAACTGTCTTCCCAGAAGTTTTCCATGAAATCACTCATCACATCAAAAGATGCTTTGAAACGTGATGGTGTCGGATCGTTGTGCAGACACTGTAGTAAATACACCAATAATTTAATGTCTTTACTTTTTTCGCCTAACAATTTGACCGTACTGTGCTCCACCTCTTCCCATTGCACGCTAGCGTGGGAAAGTGAACCCACTTTCATCATTTGGTCTTCAACGAAATCAAACAACGGATCATCAAACAAACGTTCACCCACAGGACTATCACCTGGGATTGGTTGGGTAATCTGACGACGATATTCTGCTAATTCCATATCGTCACCTACCAACCACAACGCTGACGAAGCGCTGATAAATCTTGGGCGATATCTCGTGTATTAAAGTTAAGCCCGTCGGCAAATTTTGCATTAGAACGCAAAACGAGACGAGGCTCTTTAACCATGGATTTCATCATGCGAATTGCCGGTAGCCCCCGTGCTGATGACATCAATACACCGAGATCATCACTACGCCAATACTGCTGATCACCACCAGCTACTGCAACGCGAATGCGGCCATCTTCAACCGGTTGTGGAAGTGCAAGCTCAACTCGGCTTAGGTTATTCATGCAGCCCATCAGTAACACTGGCTTAGCATTTCCTTTGAATTGAGTGTTATCGTTAGTCGCTGTTAAAGCGATCCAAGCGCTGCTGCCACGCCCTTCCCCCTGAGTGACTAAAGCACGATCCTTATCACCATCTTGATGAGCCGCATCCATTGCTCTTTGCCAAGCTTCTGGGAACGCTTCACCATCTTTTTGCGCGACTTGAATCGGTGTTTTAAATACGCGATCAAAGCAGTCTAGCCTCTCTAACCTGCCAGTGATAAGTCGACATTGCTGCGCCTTTTTGACCAATTTCGTATCATTACCAGCCGCCATCGATGGGCTAGAAAACACACAAAATGAAAAGGCAACCCAGCTAAACAGTGAGACAATTCGTCGTTGAGTATTCATTGAGATTTGATCTCCAATTTTTGACACTTGTAAGCTAGGGTTCGTTTGGGAATACCCAGACTCAGCGCTGCTTTGGCACGATCACCGGAGTAACGCTTTAGACGCTCAGTGATGATCTTGGCTTCAAAGTCATTTAATGCCGCTTTAAGGTCACTAATGACTTCGCAGTTCACATCATTAATGTCAGGAGTCGATGTGGTAGGTGCTGCTGCAAACGCAGCAGATGTAACGGCCACTTCCGCCGATTGCGGTTGAGGGGCAATATCTGCCATCGCCATAATACGATGAGCAAAACAGTGTTCCTCAACTTGTGTTCCGTCTTCTGTTTGCGCACAACCAAACTCGATCAAGTGTTTGAGTTCACGAACATTACCAGGGAAATTATGCTGCTTAAGACAATCCACCGCCTTGAAGTGCAAGCCTCTGATATTTTTTCCATTCTGCTCATTAAACAGATCGACAAAATGTTGGCCAAGTACTTCGATATCGTCCAGTCGTGCAGCTAACCGCGGCAACGTAATTGGATATTGGAATAACCGATAATAGAGATCTTGACGAAATTCACGGTTACGTACTTGTTCAATTAAGTTGACATGAGTAGCAGATACCAGACGAAAATCAGACGCTTGTTCTTGTTTCCCCCCTACTGGACGGAAAGTTCGAGATTCAAGAACGCGTAACAGTTTCGCTTGCAATGCAAGCGGCATGTCACCAATTTCATCTAAGAATAGTGTTCCACCATTCGCCTGAGCGATCAGACCTTGTTTGTCACTATCTGCACCAGAAAAAGCGCCTTTACAGTAACCAAACAACTCACTTTCTAACAAATTCTCTGGAATGGCAGCACAGTTAATAGCGACAAATGGTTGATCTTTACGTGATGATAACTGGTGTACTGCTTCAGCAACCAACTCTTTACCAGTGCCGGTTTCTCCCTGAACCATAACTGACAGTTGCGATTGAGCAGCACTCGCAATTTGTTGACGAAGTTTTTGCATCACATCGCTATTGCCAATTAATTTTTGCGACAAATTTTGCGCCAATGACTGTTTAACAGAACAACGTTTAATATCGTTAAGTGATTCCGATAAAGCCCGACGATCATGCTCGTCACGCTCCATGGTCATCAATAACGCACGTTGTTGTAGATAAAGCTCTACAAATTTGACGAACGTTTCATCATCAAACGCGCCAGTCACCACATGGCTTTCACCCACCATTAGTAATATCGACTGCACATGCTGATCACCTAATGGTAATGGCTGTATCAGTACTGAGTCGAACATACCAACATTGGAAACCAATTGAGAAAACGGACGATTGGCTTGCCAAAAAACTAATTCGTCTGCGGTTAAATGCATGGCATTCGCGGATTGAAGTACATGAGCAAACGGGTTATCAAAATCCGTTACTGCCCATGAACACTCTAATGTTGAGTCGTGTGGGACCAACAGACGCCCATCCGAAGTGGGCATCAATAACATGCAAGTTGAGAGTCCGAGTTCTTGCGACACAATATCGACAAAACGTGTCGCAAGCTGATGAGGCTTTCTCAATCCTACAAGGTCGGTCGCGAAAGCTAACCAGTTACTCATGATTACTCGACCTCACCGATGAACTCACCATCTTGTGCAGACAATGAAATTCGAATGACAGGCTCTTTACTTGCAAGTTTGTTTAATAATGCAAGTGACACTGGCGGTAATAACTGACCATCAATAATAGCTTCAAGCATACGCGCACCATTTTCAGAGCGAGTTGCACGGCTAAGAATCTCATCAATCAATGATTCTTCAACCACCACCTCTGCAGAGTATCGTTCTGCTAATAGATTTTCTAAACGCGCTAACTTACCTTTCACAATGTCACCTAACACTTCTTTGTTCAGTGGCATATAAGGAATCACTTCCATACGAGCAAGTAATGCAGGTTTAAAGAACGCAGCCAATTCTGGATACAATGCGTCATCAAGCTCTGCTAGATTATCTGAGTAATCGACGATGGTTTGGAAACCTAAATTTGAAGTTAGGAAAAAGACCACGTTTTGACAGTCGATTTTACGGCCTTCACCATCATTCAATTCACCTTTATCAAACGCTTGATAGAAGATATTGAGTACTTCTGGGTGTGCTTTTTCAACTTCATCGAGCAGAACCACTGAATATGGCATTTTGCGGATTGCTTCCGTCAACACACCACCTTCACCGTAACCGACATAACCTGGAGGTGAACCAATTAGGCGTGAAACTGTGTGCTTTTCTTGGTACTCAGACATGTTGATAGTCGTCAGGAACTGTTGACCACCATACAATTGCTCAGCAAGTTGCACCACGGTCTCTGTTTTACCAACACCACTAGGACCAACCAGTAAGAATGCACCTTTTGGACGACCAGGGCGGCGTAAGTCAGCGCGTGCGGTAAGTAAATGACGGTGAACGCGTTCAATCGCAGGGTCTTGCCCTTTAATCGCTTTACCCAAAATTTCAGTTAAGTGAGTGATTTTATGCAGTTCGTCGGTGTTCATTTGATCAACGGGTACGCCGGTCCAATCAGCAATAACTTCTGCCACTTGATCGGTATCCACCTGCGGGTACATCAAACGTTCCCCATGAGGAATGCTGTTAAGCTGTTGATATTTATTTTTAAGCTCGGCGGTTAACTCCTCAATCGCTTCTTGTTCAGGCTCTTCTGCTTGCTTTGCTTCCATCAACTCAGCACGCAATTCGACGATACCTTCAACCAAAGAGCGTTGCTCATTCCAAGCATTAGTTAAGGCTTCTTTCTCTTCCTCATCTTGAGCTTCTTGTGCATGAAGAACATCCAATCGAGCTTGATCAACATCCTGACCAAGGTAAGCCGCTCGTTCAAGCATATCGATTTCTAGCTGACGTTGATGACATTCCGTTTCAAGGAGTGAAATACGCGTCGGCGGTGTGGTCATATTAATCGCAATTCGAGCACATGCTGTATCAAGAACATCAATCGCTTTATCGGGCAGTTGACGGCCAGAAATATAGCGTGCTGATAATTCAGCTGCGGCTTTAAGCGCATCATCTGTGATTAAAACGTTATGAGCTTTTTCATACACACCGTTCAGGCCACGTAAGATATCAACGGCTTGAGTGATACTTGGCTCTTCCAACTTAACAAGTTGGAAGCGACGAGTTAACGCTGGATCTTTTTCAAAGTACTTTTTGTATTCTTTCCAAGTCGTAGCTGCGATGGTACTTAGTTCACCACGTGCCAACGCCGGTTTGAGAAGGTTGGCCGCGTCACTTCCCCCTTCTTGATTACCAGAACCAATCAGAGTATGAGCTTCATCAATAAACAGAATGATGGGGTTCGGTGCGTGCTTAATTGCATCTATCACACCTTTAAGACGTTTTTCGAATTCACCTTTCACTGAAGCACCGGCTTGCAGCAGGCCTAAATCCAATGAATAAAGGTCGATTTTTTTAAGTTGTGTCGGTACGTTACCCGCGACAACACGAAGAGCTAACCCTTCGATCATCGCACTTTTACCTACACCTGCATCACCAACAACGATTGGGTTGTTTTTGCGACGACGACACAGGATATCGATCATCAGGTTCAGTTCATTTTCACGGCAAAGTACTGGGTCTAATTCACCGTTCCGAGCTTGCTCTGTTACGTTAGTACAGTATTTATTTAATGGTGAAGAATCACTATTTAACACTGATGATTGTGCTGATGATTTACCTGATTTTTCGACATTTGTTTCAGATGAATCAGCAAGAATCGTTACAAAATGTTTTTTTAAATTTTCACGATTGATACTGTCAAACTGCTTGATCAATTTCAAAGGTAAGTAGCGATCAGCACGTGTAATTGCAGCCAAAAATACCGCACCGGAACGTAGTTCCGTTTGTTCAAGTTCAGTGGTAGACAGTAACCATGCCTCTTGTAACACTTCGACCAATAATGGTGAAAAAGCAGGGTAAGTATCCAATGCTTGTTCACGAGCATAACTTGATGCTAAGGCCTGTTTTACGGCATCTACTTCAATGTTTGCTTGTTTTAGGATTAAGCGAACATCCGATAGTGGGTTATCGATAAGAACATCTAAATAATGCTCTAGTGTTACCTCTGGATGCTGACGCTCGATACAGAGGGACGCTGCTTGCTCTAAAGCCAGTTTACTTTGAGCATTCAACTTTGAAATCAGTGTGGGTAATTCAATACGGATCACGACGAACACCTAGCCTTTTATTTTATAGTTAAAGTATTTGATTTAATTGATTAATGACGTCACTTGTTTTTTCATGTAGGACATAGGTATAGCCAAGAAATACCCCAACCCACAGAATGAAAAAACCAACAAATACCGACCAAACTGGCATTTGAGCACTTAATTTATATTTTGATTGAACAACATGGTCTGTGGCACTTGCCAACGATGGCACCGTTTTTTCATCTATACTTGATAGCAAATCGTGCAATCGCGTGATCACTCGTTCACGTTCAACGTGACCACCATCCATCACACGGTACTTACCCTCAAAGCCTAAGACTAAGCAGTGATAAATGAATTCTAATAGTGGTTGATAACGCTTAGGTTCGTCTTCCAAACGACCTAAAATAGTAAACACTTTTTCACCGCCCCACGTTTCATTATGGAAACGGGAAAGCATAGAGTGTTCAGCCCAAACACTGGATGCTCCCCATTCAGTTCCCATCACCGCCTCATCTAAAAATGCACATAGAATATAGCGATAAGCCATGAGAACAGCATGTTCAAAACCTTGCTCAGATAACTCAATTTCAATAGCTTTAATTTCTTCGATCGTTTGGTGATAAATCTCTTCAATATTGTCGCAATCAGACAGAGAGCGAACACGTAGAGATAACCCGAATAACGGGGTCGCCGCATCAATCAGTACGTTCGGGTTATCCCCGCGTAGTTGGAACCAGTAGTCCTGGTCATAGTTGATTTGTTCGACGTCATCAAACAATAACTCACTGTATTGTTGTTCTTTTTTATTTAACGCCATGATTAACTCCTAATAGCCCAGAACTGCAGGTCTAGATCATCAAACGCTGCTGCAACGTGGAATGCAAAACCACTAGAATTTTTCAGCATATCCCAAGCAGGGCTAGTCTTATCCAATTGGTAGTATGTATAACCAGCGTGATATGGTAACTGGCGAGGTGCTACAGGTAGAGAAACAAGTGGAACACCTGGCAATTGCAATGAGATGAGTTCGCGAATTTTCTCAACAGATGACACTTTAGTTTGTTGAGTAAAGAGTCGGCGAAGTTCATCAAGCGGCATACGTGCTTTAACAGCAATAATAAATTCAGCACTGTCCATCAATTGTGGATCGTGTACTGGCGCAACCATCAATCCGTATTTACGTTTATCTAGCTGAATTGAAACTGCACGAGGTTCAAGTACCACACTTAGACTCTGACGTAAGTTACGAATCAGAGGGCCGAATGACAGTCCCGGCATATCGTGGTTATAACTTGGTAAACTCGGTGGCATACGGCTTTCGCTTGTAAACGTTGAGAGCTCTCCACACACAGTCGAAAGGCATTCAAATAAACGTTCAGGATGAAGACTACGTAATTCTGCCAAATGTTGCATTTGCGGCTGTAAGCGGTTTAATGCTTGTAGCAACATAAAATCGGATACATCAGCAACACCACCTTGTGATGGGGCCGCGATACGTTGAGCGATATTTTTAGCTCTCTCACGCATCAAGCCAGACATTTCATTAATGAAACGGTGCAAACCCGATAGTCCAACCACATTGTAGTGACAGGGAATAAATTCTTGGTCGAGAACGACACTACCGTCTGGACGCTTTTCAGAAATACGAGCAATAGCGATGGATGCGTAGGCACTACGATCTTCTTTTTCCAGCATCAACTGCATTCTTACAGGAGACACATCGATAGTTGTCGTATCACCTTGTGCACTGTGAACATCGCGAACTTCCATGCGACGGCTCACATAACGACCCGTCCCTTTTTCTTCTGGCCAGTTCACTTCCATCAACGACTCACTGCGCAATGGAACCGCAAGGTAAATAAGCTGGTTTGCCAATGAAGCATCTTCAATTTCTAGTGCATCAGGCATCGCATCTTCTTGAGGAATACGAAATGCGGTGCCATCGGGCATAATTCCAACGGCTCGTTCAATAGCGATACGTCCAAAAGAAAGGTATTCTGGGTTTAGTGACAGCTCAGAAACACCATAAAGATAACGACTAGCCGCGCTAATGCGTTCATCAATGTAATATTCCGTGTAGCGCTGTTGCTGCTGGAAATGCTGAGGTTTAATAAACAACCCTTCATTCCAGATAACTCGGTTACGTGCAAACATGGCCTATCACTCCACCCGATCTAATTTGACGTTGTAATCTTTAAAAAGCATTAATAAGTGGTACTCGCGCCCCTTATTGATCACTTTGACCGCTTTTTTCCACTCACTCAGTTCAGGGTCCGCAAAGTGTGCAATCACACCGATGTAATGAGTGTCTTTACTAATTTCAAAAGAATTAACAAACTTAAATTGTCCTGGCATCAACACGTAGTCATAGCTTTTAATAAAGTTACTGCGTAGTGCTTTTTCATAGTCTGTTTTCAGTTGGTCATAATCAGCAGACATCAACATAGAATCATCTTGTAATTCAAACACTTGAATTTCAACGGGTGATGCTTCACCCCAAATATTCGGATTCACCCCTTCATCTGCGACAAGGCTGAGTGTCACCTTCGTCGGCTGTTTCGCTGGGTTGTACGCATCTTCTGGTTGTTCTTCAGAAGAGCCACCGCTACTACAAGCGGTCAACAACATGAGCGGCAACAGCAACAACAGCAGTTTTTTCACCATTACAGCTCCAGTTGCTTCTCACGGATTTTTTTGTCGTACGCCTGCTCAAAGATTTCCCAGAACAATTTTTCAAAACCACGTTGGCGATTTGACGTCAGTTCTTTGTAGTAATTGCAATACATGTCCCACGCCCACGCTTGATCGTTCGATGCATGTGCGTCGGTATTACGGCGATAGTGTTGGAAACGGCGTAAAAGCACTTCTGGAGAAAACGCGGCCAAGATTTGAGTGAGAGCTTCTGATGTTGCATGCTGCATCGCATCATTGTGATCACGAACGTTTTTCAAACTTTCAGAAATAGCGGCTGGCGCAGATAGGTGAACTAAGCTTTTGTTAGAATCGTACATAGTGCGCACGGTTTCTTCATAAGACAAACCAAGACGAAGCGGGTTATCTTCAATCGGTTGAAGGTTACGGTTCATCGTACCAAATCGACCTTCACTGACTTGTTGGTGGAGATCAAGTAAACCTTTAACACACGCCTGTAAGGACTCACCCATTTCTTCTGACAACATATGCATGCGTTTCATATCATTATCATCACTGATATCAACACCTAAACCTTGCAACATCGGACCGGTTAGCAGGTGCTTACTACTGCCTGTTGGTGATACCGATGTTTCATTAGATTGATGTTGAGTCTCTGCTTGTTCTGATTGGAAACTTTTTGCAACTTCCTCTTCAAGCAAATCTAGTACTTTGTCATCCATTGGGGAGCCCTCTGATACGTTGTTTAGCGTTGTGTCGTTATAATGTGATTGTGGTATTGGTTCTGCATGAGACTGATTTTCAGCAATTTTTTTTGCTTCCTTTTTACGAGAACCAAAACCTAAAATTCGTTTTAAACTGATAGAAGAAGTCATTTCATACTCACTATCGGCCTGAGGTGTATAGTTCAATTCGTTCAGAACCAGATTATCCTCAGGCACGATAGAATCTGATTCTTCATTAACTTCTGGCACAGGATCATCAATTAACGATTCCGTTTCTTCTGTTCTCGTTTTGACGGCATCCAACGCCAGCAATGGGTCAGCGTCAACGCGGGTTTCTTCTGTGCGTTCTTCTTCGTCTTCAGTCGCATCAGCAAGCAAGTCAACCTCACCGTCCGTAAACATGGTATCGAGTGAACCTACTGTTGGTTCATCGACCGTTGTGCCCATTAGCACGCGTAATTGATATGGGCCGACACCCACTTCATCTTTATGTTCCAACTTAGCGAGTTGATTCAAACCAAGCGGCATATGAGATCCATTCACATACGTCTCACCACAACGGTCTTTAATACAAAACGCACCATCAATCATCACCAATTCACAGTGCACAGCTCTTACTTTATTTTGCGAATCTTTTAATCGCCATGTCGCAAATGTGTCAGAGCCAATCGTGCCACCAGATTCGGTCCACGTTGATTGAGCAGTTAAGCCTGATTCCAATAACTGAACGTTGGTAACCAATAAAGTGAGTGAAGGCGATGTTGTTTTATTCATTTTTTATTGCCTCACTTGTATTAATACGTGTTGATCTTGAGCTTCTTCGCCGAGGAAAGTAGTCCATCCCAATGCAACACCTCTTTTAGAGTTCAATTGCATTGCAGGCGCTTCATCTTCCGCCATACTTAACTCAAGGTCATAAGCCATCTGCTCACGCAGAATCACTTCCACCAACTTGCATAGAGGTTGGTACTCTTTGCCTGAAGGAAGAAAATCAGCAAACCGTTCTCGAGTCAGTTCACTAATCTGGATGGTGAACTTACCGTTACAGTCCATAACGGTTTCACCAATAATCGAATCAACGCCGAGTTGTGCGTTTTGCATCCCTAGCGCCATTTGTTGTTCGCGTTCAATGTTGACTTTTCTGCGTACCCACTGCTGAATTTCGACTTTAGGTAAATCGAAACAGTGAGCAATAATCCCTGCCACTACTTGCGGTGAACGGCTGCGACCCGCTAACGTGCCAGCATATGCCAACATTTTGCACCAGTTGATCGGCGCTTCACCGCGTAAACGGGAATCGCCTAAACCTACTAACGCGAACAGTTGTGCTGAAAAATCGTCTTCTGCATCTGGTTGAAACCGCACGTAATAGCGATACTTTCGCCATACTCGGTAAACCAGATTGATGAGGCGATTATTAAAAAAATCAAAAAATGGTTGCCGATAACCACCAGGCTCTTCGCATGCTAATTGCTCAGTAATGAAACCAGGTAATGGTGATTGAGCACCTGACAAACCAAAAAAGTTAGTCAGCATTACCAAACGGTCATCATCGCGCTCGGTTAATGAAGCTACGTCTGATGGTGAAAAACCCAAACTTGTGTTGGCACTAAACACCAAGCGACATTCACGCTCCCATTCTTCAGATTCAGGATTGAGATCATTCAACCTCTGCAGCAATTCGACCAACTGATAGAAGTTGTATGAATGTACTTTTTCGGGCAAATGCCCATGGGGCACTTGCGTATGCTCATCGTCAATCATTAGATCAACGGCTGCATTCCGCTCTGAGTTCCCCATGTGTACTTCTCTCGATTGGTGATATTAACCACCACCAACTCATGGAATGAGTTAATGCTGGCGTAAAGTGCAAAAAAGTGACTCAGTACTGTGCCAAATAAGTACAAATCACCTTCCGAACCAAATTTAGTTTGATCAACATAAATAATTGACTGCAAACCTCTAACAGGTAAACCTCGTAGAATTTTATCCACGGGTTTTGATTCAATTTTGTCGATGCCTTCTAAACGTTGACGACCAATGCGCTCAGCTTGTCTATCGACTAATGCACGGAAATCATAAGCTCTTAAAACGCTGCTCAAAGCATCTTTTGATAGTAGTGACAGATAGTTAAGAGATAAGTTTGAGATCAATGTCCAAAGCAAACTTCCATCTAAAACTGGACGTAAACATTGCGTTGGGATGGTGATATTTCTAAAAGCAGCAAAAGGCGGAGAAGTATCTGTCGGTTCACAAATATCGCCAATACCTAGTTCTAAAGGTAATAGGCGATTAGTACAGGTAATCTTTACGGAAACAGCTTCATCGACACCAATTGAAGCAGTTTCATCGCTACGAACAAAGGATAGGAAAGTATCAAATCCGTCACCACGAATGCTGTCACGAGTTCGGCTACGGTAATACAACGCCTTGCGATTACGAGCACGTTCAACTTCATGTTGAAAACTTTCAAAAGCAGAATAAACACGTTTTTCACCACGAACTCGACGCCCTGATTGGGTTGAGTCCTGCCACCCAGTCACACTATCGATACTAAAAATTTCATAGTGAGATGGATAGCGACTTGAAGGTATTACACGGTATTCGGTTCTCTTACCGTTGAGATCAATAGGATCAGCATCGTGCTCGAATAGATTAATTGCTGGTGTGCAATACAATTGGAAATTTTCATTACGAACACGAACATCACTCGGCAATGTTTTAGAAAAACTAATCTTCAACTTAAACTCACCATGCACATTCTTTGGCAATGCGTGGCTTAAGCCGGCAATATCAATAAAGTGAAACGCTTCTGGGAAAGAGAGGTATTCTTGAAGAATACGATATCCTTCATAAACATTACTAGGGTATGGCAATAAAGACTGCTCGCTTTCAAAGCCAACAGTTGAAAATGCATTTTTAGGTAGTGAAAACTCTACACCATTTACCTCAACACTGATCTTGGCCAAATAATGATTTAACCAAAGATATAACATCTGAGAGCTGTACTGATCACCACCTAGATAAAAACGTAATTTGCCTAACTTAGCATCCCCAGCACTAATATCGCCGTTTAGACACATATCTAAACTAATTGTGGTCGCTTCTCTCGTGTGTTCAGCATGTACACCAAAGCAATTTAAAGGATATAAGTCGACATCTCGGCAAGTTCTAAAATGACATTTAGTACCGAAAACCGGCTTACTATCTAGCTGAGTTCCTCGCGCGACTGTCTGCTTTTCACTGACACTTTTGTCTGGAGAAAAGGACATAATTGTCATGCTTGGCACTGGGCGTAGATAGTTAGGCCATAACATATTGATGATCGAGTGAGTAAGTTCAGGAAACTCATCTTCCACTTTTTCTCGCAAGCGTGCAGTCAGAAAAGCAAAGCCTTCCAACAAACGTTCCACATCAGGATCCGTATTACGCCCATGGAGAAACCGCGCTAGCTGGGGGTGAATTTCAGTAAATTCTTTCCCTTGCTCTTTTAAAAAGGCGAGTTCTTCTCTGAAGTACTTATCTTGAGTCATATAGCTTAATACACTCGATATTTTCTATTTTGATCCAACAGCAAATTGAACTGTATTTTGTCGTGCAGTGCTTCACTGTTGAGCGTTGCGACAATATGGAATCTTAGCGTTAATGGATCTTGGCCACCGTTGTCAGCTCTTACTTGCACGTTAATTAAACGCGGTTCATAAGTTTGCAAACAGTTTTGGATAGCAAGACGAATCCTTAACGACAAGTCCATTGTCTCTAGTGTTGCGTCATTAAAATCAAGCAATCCCAAATTGGGGGCACTTTCAGCGCCTCCAACTCGAGTATTCAAAATATTCGCAACATTACGTTTTACAGATTCGAGTACATCACCAGGTTCTGGCCCTTGGGTCAGTGACATAGGCTTAGAGCCGGCTTCTAAACGTTCAAAGAAGCCAACTCCAAATGCACTCTCTTCAGGTGCAATGTATGTCATGATTATTGATCCAAGCGACCTACCAGTGATAATTCAAAGTTCGCGCCCATGTATTTGAAGTGAGGACGAACTGCTAACGACACTTGATACCAACCTGGGTTACCTTCAACATCTGCAACCTCAATCTTCGCAGCGCGAAGAGGACGACGGCTACGAACGTCTGCTGGTGGGTTTTCTTGGTCAGCAACATACTGTTTGATCCAGCCGTTCAATTCACGTTCTAGATCTTGGCGTTCTTTCCAAGAACCGATTTGTTCACGTTGTAGAACTTTAATGTAGTGAGCAAGACGGTTGATAATCATCATGTAAGGAAGCTGAGTACCTAACTTGTAGTTAGTTTCCGCTTCTTTACCTTCTTTGGTATTAGGGAAGATTTTTGGTTTCTGAATTGAGTTTGCAGAGAAGAATGCTGCGTTATCACTCCCCTTACGCATAGTAAGAGCAATAAAGCCTTCTTCTGCTAATTCAAATTCTTTACGGTCTGTAATAAGTACTTCCGTTGGGATTTTCGTTTGAAGTGCACCCATTGACTCAAAAACGTGCACAGGAAGATCTTCAACAGCACCACCACTTTGTGGACCGATAATGTTTGGACACCAGCGGTATTTTGCAAAGCTATCGGTTAGACGAGTTGCAAAAGCGAACGCTGTATTACCCCATAGATAATGCTCGTGAGATTCAGTCACATTTTCTTGGTAATTAAAGGTTTTGATTGGATTTTCTGTTGGGTCATAAGGAACACGCAACAAGAAACGTGGCGCAGTAAGGCCAAGATAACGAGCATCTTCTGACTCACGTAGTGAACGCCATTTAGTGTATTTTGGACTTTCAAAGATAGATTTTACATCTTTGATATTTGGTAATTCTTCAAAAGAGTCGATGCCAAAGAACTCAGGACCAACACTTGAAATAAATGGAGCATGCGCCATCGCGCCCAAAGCCCCCATATATTGGAGAAGCTTCATGTCTGGTGTAGATGGCGTAAAGGCGTAGTTACCGATAATCGCGCCTGTTGGTTCACCACCGAATTGACCGTAACCTGAAGAATAAACATGTTTGTATAGACCAGACTGAGATGTTTCTGGAGCAAATTCAAAGTCTTCAAGCAGTTCTGCTTTCGTTACATGTAAAATATCGACTTTGTTGTTTTCGCGAAAATCTGTGCGGTCAACAAATAGCTTCAAGCCACGCCATGATGATTCAAGCTGTTGGAAAGATTCATTATGTAAAATCTCGTCCATTTGAGAACTGATTTTTTTATCAAGTTCAACAAGCATTTGATCTACAAGTGACTTGTTTACAGGTTCATCCGTTTGATTTGAACCAATTAAGTTTTCAATGAAGGCTGCAACACCCTTTTTCGCAACATCATATCCCTCTTCACTCGGTGCAATACGAGTTTGAGACATGATTTCGTCTAGCAAGCCACCTTCGGCGAGCTGAGCACTTTCTAATGCTGATTCTGTAGTAGACATCTTTTTGTTCCTAACCGTGAATTATGTGACAAAAGTTATGAGTCAAGTTTTAAGCGAATTACTCTTCCGAACTAACGATGTTCAGTTCAGAAAGTAGTTTTTCACGTGATTCTTCCGAATTAAGGAGCTCTTGTAGACGATCGCGGAACGCTGGGATATTTCCTAGAGGACCTTTCAACGCAACAAGTGCTTCACGTAATTCGATTAACTTTTTCAATTCAGGAACCTGAGCTGCTACAGAATCTGGAGCAAAATCTTGCAGGGTATTAAAACTTAACTCGACGGGCAGTTCAGCATTTTCGTCATCAGACAATTTGCTTTTCACTGATGTGCTAAGTTTAAGGTTGCTTTCACGCATAACAGATTCAAAGTTGTTTTTATCAACTGAAACTGTCGCACGCTCTTCAACTGGAGTTTCCTCTGAATGGCCTTTAAAATCACCAACTACTAGAGTTTTTAATGGCAATTCAATTTCAGCCTGTGCATCTCCCGTTGCCGGAACATATTTGATATTAATCCGCTCTTTAGGAGCTACACTTCCTTCTTTAGACATACTATGTCTCCACTACCTATACCAATCGCTGTTAATGAATACGAATGTATAAAGTCACAAAAATAACCCTATACATTCTGACGTTATTTATATATCAAATTCTTTGCGTATCACTGTCTTAATATTTAGTTGCTTTAAGCCGTTTAATTGAGTGCAACCAAATAGTTAGTATCTTTTATTTGAGTAAGACAATGGCACTTATATTATTTATCTTCTATTCGAACGTTCAATAATATACAAGCTACTATTTTGTTATTCAACGTTCATTTAATTCAGAACAACCCTATTCTATTCACTAAGAACAAAATACCATCACATTAATGTATTAAAATATGATCTAGTTTCCAAAAAAAACCATCCTATTAATAATGTCTTGTCAGACTTATGGATTAGCTTTACCACCAACGGGTTAGATCAAATATCCCAATAAACATCATGGTTATAAAAAGGTTTCTCTTTACGTAAATTCGCTTCAATCTTTTTCGATTTCGATAAATCTTCTGGTGAAATTGTTTTCATAATATCTGAATAATGTTGTTCTATATTGTCATACAAAACACCCAGTCGATCTGTCCCTGCCGTTTCTAAGTATATATCGTAGTAGGCTTTGGCCGTGGCTAAGTCTTGGTCTACAAACTGATAATCAGTACTAAATCCACTCAAGATGATTGCAACAGCTGCAAGTGAAGTTAAATCACCTTCCTTCACCGCTTTCTGGCGCCATTTAAAAGCCTCTTGATAATTACCCAAATCTTCAAGGCGTTGAATGTAATTACGTACAGCTGGCATATACCCTGTATCTGCTGCAGCCTTATACATCTTATCTATTGTTTTTTCTCGACTACCAGGGAAAATATAAGTGCCTTCCCCAGACTCTATCGATTTTGCTTTTTCCATTAATGCCTTTGGAATATCAAAATCAAGCGATTTATTGAGATAGTAGTTCGATAATTCCTGATCCGATTTACGATAAAAATTAGCCAACTCGAACATAGCTTGACCTGGTTCTGTCTGACCTAAAGTAATCAAGCTATTGTAATAGTGTTTCTTCCAGTAGTTACGTTCACGTAATCTCAGCCAGTTACCATCGAGATACAAATGGCGCATAGCTTGCCGATTACCACCTTGAGCCGCTTTTAGTAAATATTCTTGCGCCTTAGGGGGGGTACGAATTGTTGTATTGTAGTTCGACAATTCCATTGCATAGACGTATGCAGCTTTTGCATCTCCCTTATCTGCAGAATACTTTAGATAAGGTCGAGCTTTGGTATTTTTTAGCTGAGCCCGAAGAAGTTTGCCTTCTTGATAAGCTTCATTAGCATTCAAGCTACTAATATCATAAGACTTATCACTGGATGTATCTTCGGCATAAGCATGACTCGTACACCCTAAAAGAATCAAAGACGCGATAATACTATTAGTGAAAGTTGCCACAGACACGACCTCTAAAGACATTTATTTTTGTTAATGTTGCAGCCTCAAAAGCCACCGTAAGTTTATCGTCAAGGGTTCGTGACCAATACATGATAGATATCATCAAGTGACGCACTATGTTAGTTTGTTTGCAACAAACTAAAACGTTGCTGTCCATATCAACTCTCCATAAGCCTTTTTTATGTTTGGATTGGGCTTCTAAGCTCTTTTTTTGAATATCTGATACTTATTGCCTTCGTGATAATAACCCTAGCCATGGTAGATTATCGCTCATCCCAAACATTCTGGTGACGTTGTTATTTAGAATTCAGTTAAGCAGACCGACAAGCTATCGATTTCAATACGAATAAGCCAATTGCTTATTAGTACCTCTGCTTAGTGGCCCTATAATGACGTAAATTTAAGTAAAAATAATCACCTCATTAAAGCAACAATTCAACTTTGCGATAGATATTCCAAATTTAAAATACTTACCATTTTCTGACAAAATTAAAACAAAAAAATAATTAATCATTAAGACACAATAAAATCAGGAATTTAATAAAACATCATTCTATATACCTAAAAAGTCATAACCCATTAATGACCAATAATTTACATAAACTTTGCATAAAACATTTAACAATCACCTTTAAAATATATTTTTTGGATAAACATCACAAAAACAAACTTTTAAAAATCTCTGATCTATTAAAGTCAATTTTTTAACATATCGGCTCTTAACAACAGAAGAAATAAAAAATACAAATGCTTGAAAATGAATAATTAGCTTTCTAAATACATAGAGACGGAGGTTGCTGGGATTTTATACTTTAAACGGATACTTGTTTTAGTAACTACGCTATACCTCAAATGGCCTCAAGATGCAGAATTCAGAGCCTCATCAAAGAGCACAGGCCAAGATCAACATCTTTAAAGGTATGTTTGTTCCCTTTCAACGTGATTGAATGAAGAAATAGACTTGCTGATGCGTGCCCCAAGAGCAAGTTTTATTGACTCCAAGGCTGTGTGACTAGTTCTGAAAGCAGAATAACTCTATCTTCAAATCATTGCCTTGACTGATAGCGAATGTATGCTCTCTGAAACGGCATGGTGAGGGAGCTGGCTTATAAACCATATTTTAGAATTCTTGATTCATTTTTTTCAACATATCTGCAAGGATTTGTTGTTCTTGTTCTGAAAGGTGACGAGTAAGATCTTCTGTCAACTGCAAATGAAGATCATTGTGAATCTTGAACACTTGAGTGCCCTCTTCGGTTAAATTCACCAAAATAGAACGCCTATCTCCTTCTAACGACTGCCTTTCGATTAGCCCTGCTTTTACTAGCTTATCTACTTGTACGGTCAAGGTCCCTGTCGTAATACCCAAATGGTTAGCTAACTCTTTCATGCGCATTGCACCATGGCTACCCAGAACTTCCAGTGTGTGAACTTGAGCTAAAGAAAAGTTAGTTTCTTTAACCACAGAAAGCTCCCAAGAAGACATTTTGTCGTAAAACTCAGTGATCAAGTTGTTCAGTTTGGCTAAATGCTGCATATCTAATTACCTGATGGATGAGAGACCTCTATAGTGAGGTGCGATATTCTATCAAACTCTCTGAGTTGGTGTCTAAAAAACGCAGAATTTTCATTACCTTTAGTTTCTAATGTCAACATAGCGGCATAATGATCCGCACTGACACGCCACATATGTAAATCTTTTACCGCTACACCCAAACTTTCTAATTTTTCGAGAATTTTCTTCTCATAAGATAAATTTACTTGGGCATCCAGCAAAATCGGCGCTGTCTGCCTCATTAATCCCCACGCCCATTTAGTGATGACTAATGCACCTACAATCCCCATGACTGGATCTAACCAAATCCATCCCCAGTATTTCCCAACAATGAGAGCAATAATCGCTAACACCGACGTTAAAGCATCGGCTAATACATGCATATACGCTGCTTTCAGGTTGTGGTCATGATGGTCATGATGGTCATGATGGTCATGATGGTCATGCAATAAAAACATACTGACCACATTGACTGTCAAGCCAATAATCGCAACCCCAATGGCTTCATTGAATTCGATAGATTCCGGTGAAACTATCCTCGCTATCGATTCGATAACCATAATAATGGCGACAATTTCCAGCCCTACAGCGCTCGTAAAACCACCAAGAACGCTCACCTTTCCTGTGCCAAAAGAATAAGTTCGGGAGTCTCGATGAGTCCGGGAATAACGAAGAGCAAACAACGTAATGCAAAACGCTGCTGCATGGGTTCCCATATGCCAACCATCCGCCAATAACGCCATAGAACCAAAAATGGTTCCGGCCGAGATCTCTATTATCATCATGGTCAATGTTAACAGCAGTACCCACATAGTACTTTTCTCCCCTGACTCATTCAGATAAGAAAACGTGGCTGCTTTTATACAATTTTGATTACTCATAACTCATACACTTTGATTATCAAACTATAGTCATGATAGTTTGTTTGATAATCAAAGTAAAATGGCAATGGAATATTTTCTGTCACTAGGTACAATCCTCTGAACTCAATTGATACGGCTATTTTTATGAGCCCAAACTGCTTGACACCATTTACATCGAACATCTCTCACATAGAGCTGCCATTAAAATTTACCTATCCCTTTTGTTATGACCCTCATCCTTTATGCGTCATCGCAGCAAAAGAGTTGCAACGTTATATAGAGAAGCAACAAATATGGAACCATCCCTTTGGTCTCAACGAATCAGAGCCAAAAGGACATGGAAAAATGTTTGGGGTTTTAGTGGTAAAAAATGCCGATGGTGAACTAGGCTATTTAGCTGGTTTTTCTGGCTTACTGGCAGGGGAGCTAAATCAACCCGGATTTGTGCCACCACTATTCGACCGTATCAAGAATAGCGATGTGTTCAAGCCAGAGGCGGATGCGATTGCCGACATTAACGCGCAAGTCCGAACCCTGAGTAATTCGGAAAAATTAAACCAATTACAAGCAAAACTCGCTGAAACGCATCACCATGCACAGGACGAGTTGGAAGCATTACGTTTACACATTATCGCACAACGTAAAATCCGTAAGGAAAAAAGAAAGATATTTGAGAACACGTTAAGTGATGACGAATTGCAACAACAGCTTGATTTGTTGGGTAAACAGAGTGTATCCGAAAAAAGACAGCAGCTTGCTTTAAAAGAAAAATGGCAGGCAAAATCTGATTATTATCAGAGTCAGCTCGATGTAGTGAAAACAAAAATCGAACAGCTCAAAGAAGAGCGTCGTCAACGTTCTGCCGCTTTACAGCAACATCTTTTTGCTCAATATCAAATGTTGAATAAAAACGGAGAGATGAAACCCCTATTAGATATTTTTGCACCGCTCCAAAATCCAGTGCCACCAGCAGGTTCGGGGGAGTGTGCCGCACCAAAAATGTTGCAATATGCGTTTCAGCATCAATTAGAACCTATATGTATGGCAGAATTTTGGTGGGGTTGTTCTCCAAAATCAGAGATTCGCCAGCATCAAAAATATTACCCGGCTTGTCAGAGTAAATGTTTTCCTATTCTTGGCCATATGCTGCAAGGCATGGAAGTCGACGACAACCCATTATTACAGAACCCAGGAGAACACACACAGATCGATATCGTTTACCAAGACGATGCTATTGTGGTTATTAATAAGCCAGCAGAGTTACTTTCTGTACCTGGCGTGCATGTGAAAGACTCCGCTTTAACAAGGCTACAAAAACAATTTGGCGATTGTGAAGGTGTTTTTGTATTACATCGTTTGGATATGTCTACATCCGGACTATTGGTATTTGCCTTAACGCGAAGAGCTAATAAGCATTTGCAAAAACAGTTCATTACTCGCCAAGTGCAGAAAAAGTATGTGGCCGTCTTAGAAGGCAAATTATCAGAAAAATCGGGAGAGATAACACTCCCTCTTCGAGCTGATTTGGAAGATAGACCACGTCAAATGGTGTGTTTTGAACATGGAAAAGCCTCTCATACGACATGGCAATGGGTAGGCGATGACGAAGACGGTTGTAGTCGCGTGAGTCTTTTTCCACATACAGGAAGAACACATCAACTCCGCGTGCACTGTGCCCACCAGCAAGGTCTTAATATGCCGATTAAAGGGGATGATTTATACGGCACCAAAGATCAACGGCTGCATTTACATGCCGAAGAGTTAATATTCACGCATCCCTATACTCAGCAGCTCATGGTATTCAACGCTAAACCTAATTTTTAAGTGCTTAGGAGAAGAAAGATAGCTATCGCCAAGGAGTACACAAAAGCGTACATTAATCGAACTGTTTTACTAAAAAAATATTCCTTTCCAAAGTTACGATTGCTTTGATATCAGTAACTTTGGAACAACTATTGAGATACTCCATGACATATTTCAAACGAACGACACGTATTGTAAGTATCATTGGCACACTCGCATTTACTTTCAGTTCTGTATCTTCCTACGCTGACACACAGACACCGAGTGTCAGCACTGAAAGTATCGATGTCTTTGCTATTCCTTCACAACCCATTGTTGATTTAGTTAAGAAAACGAGCGATCAACTCAATGATTACGGCATGACCAGTTTTTATCGCCAAGGAAAACCGGTACATATCACTTTATACCTATCGACATTCGATCAAGCTAAAGAAAAAAACATTCAAAAAATCGTCAGTCAACTTGCGGAGAAATATCATGCTCTGCCTATTTCAGCAAAAGGCTTTACAGTAACCAAAGGCAAGTGGGCATTTATCAACGTTGATAATTCTACTGAACTACAACGATTAGCGGACGAAGTCACCTTAGCAATAGAACCACTGAGAAACAAAAATAGCCCGATCCCTAATTGGGTCGCTAATTATCCCAATAAAAAAGCCGCGTTCGAACGCTATGGTAGTCCTAATGTCTTCCAAAATTTCGCCCCCCATTTGACCTTGCTGGCAGAAGAAAATAGCCCTGAGCTGATCAACTTTAGCCGTATGATGACAACCCAACAGCCCAAAGCTCAAGGCGCAGTGATCGGGATCGGCGTTGGTGTTACTGATAAATGGGGCCAGCAGAAAAAAATCTTAGGTGAGTATCTTTTTACTCACACAAACAGCAACGACCATTCGGATATTCACTAAAATGTTAACCTAACAGCGACTAGACGACTGGTCTAATCGCTGTTATAGTAGCGCCCATGAACAGTAAAACCCTAGATACAAAACAACATATTATTTCAACCGGATACCAACTAGTCAGCAAAAAAGGCTTTACTGGCGTGGGGTTATCTGAATTACTAAAAACTGCTGAAGTACCAAAGGGCTCGTTTTATCACTACTTTGATTCAAAAGAACAATTTGGTGAAGCTTTGCTGCAAGACTATTTTGAACAATACTTACAATCAGTAGCAAGTTTGTTTAACTCAGCACCAGGGAATTACTACCAAAACTTAATGCGCTATTGGCACTACTGGGTTGAACACAATAGTGTCAGTGCTCAAAGCAACAAATGTTTAGTGGTTAAACTGGCTGGAGAAGTCAGTGATCTATCAGAAAGCATGCGCTTAGTATTACTTAAGGGAACCAATCGAGTAATCACGCAATTGTCAGACTATATAAAGCAAGGGGTTGAAGCAAAAGAGCTGCATGTCAGCAATTGTTCTGTAACCGCTGAATATTTATATGAGTTCTGGATTGGAGCCAGCTTAATCGCAAAAATCCGTCAGGATGATGCAAGCTTAAATCAAGCATTAGAAGTGACCGAACAGATATTAAAAGGTCAAAATTATTAATTGAATCCGCTTAATTGAAAGCGGATTTTTTGCCACCAACAACTAGACGACCGGTCTAATAAGGTTCTTTATGACAGTTCTAAACAACCAACGTATCGTTCTAGCATCTCGCCCAACAGGTGCTCCAACTAAAGAAAATTTTCGTTTAGAGAGCATATCCGTGCCGTCCGTGCAAAACGGTGAGGTATTACTAGAAACCATCTATTTATCACTCGACCCATATATGCGTGGGCGTATGAGTGAATCAGAATCCTACGCAGCTAACTTAGCCATTAATGATGTCATGGTAGGCGGTGCGGTTAGCCAGGTTATTGAATCACGCCACCCAGACTATCAAACTGGAGAATGGGTTTTAGGTTATACCGGTTGGCAAAGTTACGCTATTTCGAACGGAGAAGGCTTACTCAAACTCGGTTCCAATCCGACTCATCCTTCATGGGCACTCGGAGTGCTTGGTATGCCCGGCTTCACTGCGTATATGGGACTCTTAGATATTGGAACCCCTCAACCGGGAGAAACCATTGTTGTTGCGGCGGCAACAGGGCCAGTAGGCGCGACTGTTGGTCAGATAGGTAAAATCAAAGGCTGTCGTGTCGTTGGGATTGCTGGTGGCGCAGAAAAATGCCAATACGCAAAAGACCAACTAGGATTCGACGATTGTATTGATCATAAAGCAGATGATTTTGCAGAAAAGCTCGCGAAAGCTTGCGATAAAGGCATTGACGTTTATTTTGAAAATGTTGGTGGCAAGGTGTTTGATGCCGTATTACCACTAATCAACACAGGAGCTCGCATACCTCTCTGTGGCTTAGTATCTCAATACAACGCTACATCACTTCCTGAAGGGCCAGACCGTATGGGCCAATTGATGGTAAAACTACTCATCAAACGCGCAAAAGTTCAGGGCTTTATCATCTTTGATGATTATGGACACCGTTACCCAGAATTTGCTGAACAAATGACACAGTGGGTTAACGATGGCAAAGTTAAATATAAGGAGCAAATCGTGGACGGATTAGCCAATGCTCCCGAAGCCTTTATCGGCCTATTAGAAGGCAAAAATTTTGGCAAGCTGGTAGTGAAAATAAGCTAACCAACAAAAATTAAGGATTAAACCATGATTACATTACACCACTTAAATAAATCACGCTCTAAGCGCATCATTTGGTTACTCGAAGAACTTGGTGTTGATTATCAGATCAAAGCTTATCAGCGTGATAGTAAAACCCAACTAGCACCTCAAGAATTAAAAGAGATCCATCCTCTGGGTAAATCGCCGGTTATCGATGAAGATGGTTTTGTCTTAGCAGAATCAGGTGCCATTATAGAATACCTAGCAGGTCGATTTGCCGAAAATACCTTGGTACCAGAAAAAGGCACGCAAGATTATGCTCTATATCTACAATGGTTACATTTTGCTGAAAGCTCAGCCATGGTTCCAACATTACTAAAAATCTTCTTAGCATTAGAACCTAACGACACTCAGTTTCTTGATCATTACGCTCAAGTAGAGTTAGAAAAAGTAATGGGCTATTTAAATCAAGAATTAGCCAACAAAGCGTACTTGGTCGGAAATAAACTTAGCGGTGCAGATATCATCATGTCTTTTATTCCCGAAGTTCTGCAACAACTTGGCGCCCTACAAAATTATCCGAACTTACAGCGCTACTATGCAACCTTGAGTGAAAATCCCCATTTCCAAAAAGCTAATAAGCTCGAAGCCCAGTACGATACCCAATCAGCATAAGGCCACTAAATTCAATCCACACCTGCCTTTATGCCTCAACACCAAACCTTCGGGTTTGGTGTTTCATTTTATTCCCAATCAAAGCCAAGATGTGTGACAATAGAGATCACATTTTTTAAATTGAAGGACACTATGACTTTTCAAGCTGCGATTTTCGATATGGATGGACTATTACTCGATACAGAGCGAGTATGTATGAATGTTTTCCAACAAGCCTGCCAAGCCATTGATGTGCCTTTTTTAAAAGACATATACCTAAATATTATTGGCCGTAATGCGGCTGGTATTGAACAAACACTACGGACAGGTTATGGACCAGACCTCGATTATCCGGTTTTACACGAAGCATGGCGTTCTCGTTACGATGCCGTGGTAACCCAACAAGCAATACCGGTAAAAGAAGGGGTTATCGAACTACTCAGTTGGTTGAAAGAGAATAATATTCCTACCGCAGTCGCGACCTCTACGCGCAGGGAAATCGCGGAAATTAAATTACGCCTAGCCGGTTTAGATAAATATTTTGATTCCACATCAACAGGTTGTGAAGTCACAAATGGTAAGCCAGATCCGGAAATTTATCTGCTTGCTGCAAGCCGTTTAGATATTCCAGCAGAACAATGTCTCGCATTTGAAGATTCCAATAATGGTGTTAGAGCAGCCGTTGCAGCGCAGATGATCACCTACCAAATACCAGATCTCGTTGAGCCATCCGCTGACATTATTGAACTAGGCCATCACATTCGACCTTCTCTTAAGACCGTATTAGCAGAATTGAAACAGCAAGCACTGATTTCTGCATAATATTTTAGCGAGGAGGGAGGATTATCTTCTCTCCTTGGCTATCTATACAGATCATCACTGAATCAGGTCTCCAATACTCAAACTCGCAATCGATCAATTGTCCGTTCTGATTATAATTGACTCGGCAGATTTTCAATACCGGTTGTCCCGCCGCTAAGTTCAATGCCCGAGCTGCATGAGTAGGAGCTGCCGTCGGTATTACCTCAAACCGAGACCGTAACGTTTCAAACCCATAATGAATTTGATAAAGCTCTGTCAGTGATGCAGACAAATCTTGGGTTAGAATGTTAGGAAAGAATGCTTCAATCAGGCAGTTTTCAACAAACAACACTGCCCTTCCATCAATTAAACGAACTCTTTCAATAACATGTACCGGTGTAAATGAACTGACTTCTAACGCTTTAGCAATGTCGCCACTAGCCATCTCTGAGCGCACTGTAATCACTTTTGTTTTTGCGACTCGAGATTGCTCACGAACCATTTTATGAAAGTGACTGCGGGATAAAGGGTTGTAGCGTAGGCGTTCGGGCGAAACGTACCATCCTCTCCTCTCTTCTCGATAGATTAATCCTTCCGTTTCCAATCCTATGAGTGCATCTTTTAAGGTAATACGAGTCGTTGAAAACAGCTCGGTCATTTCTCTTTCTGAAGGAAGTTTTTGTCCCGGTATCATTACCTCGGAGGTAATTTGCTCACGGATAATGTCTTTAATTTTAATTGGCGTTCCCGCAGATTCCGTCATATTTTTTGGCCTAGTCCATTAAGATAAATCAATCATATAAGAAATTAATAATTAAATTATGAATTTATTGGAACATTTATATGAAACTCGGACATTGATTAAAAAGTAGCCTAAATATGTTAATTTTTGCTTAATAAAAACGCACTAATCCTGTCACATTCCATCTATAGTGTAAAAAAGGAACAATCTGAACTAGTCCAGAGGAAGGCGACTATTATGAAATACTCTTTTTTTACCGCAGGTTTGTTAGCTATTGGCTTAACATCAAGTGCTTACGCACAAGACACTCTTCAACCTTTGGTTAAGAAAGCTCAAGCAGAAGGCACTGTAAATAGTGTTGGTATGCCAGATACTTGGGCTAACTGGAAAGATACTTGGCAAGACTTAAATACCAAGTATGGATTGCAACACCAAGATACTGATATGAGCTCAGCGCAAGAGATTGCGAAGTTTGCAGCAGAAAAGAAAAATGCCACCGCGGATATTGGCGATGTAGGTTTTGCCTTTGCGAGTGTTGCTGTAAAAAAAGGGGTAGTTCAACCTTATAAACCAACAACTTGGGATGATATTCCGACTTGGGCAAAAGATAAAAAGGGCTATTGGGCATTAGGTTATACCGGAACGATTGCGTTTATTTCCAATAATAACTTAGTCAAACAGGCGCCAACATCTTGGAACGATATTTTAAAAGGTCATTATAAAGTGGCCGTTGGGGATGTGGGTACTGCAGCACAATCCAATAATGCGATTTTGGCAGCAGCCATGGCTTTTGGAGGAAGTGAAAAAAATCTGAAACCCGGCTTAGAATTCTTTGCCAAATTAGCGAAAGAAGGCCGCTTATCGCTTGCTGAACCTTCTGTTTCAAATTTAGAAAAAGGGGAAATTGAAGTCGCAATAATGTGGGATTTCAATGCGCTTAACTATCGAGATCAAATTGATCACAATCGCTTTAGTGTTCATATTCCCAAAGAGGGCTCGATCATTTCGGGCTATGCGACTCTTATCAATAAATACGCTAAACATCCTAACGCAGCAAAACTTGCTCGCGAATATATCTTTAGTGATGCAGGCCAAATTAACCTCGCTAAAGGCTATGCACGCCCTATCCGCTCTAGCGTAACTCTTCCTGAATCAGTGCAAGCAAAATTGCTACCTGACGCTGAATATAAAAATGTACATCCAATTAAAGACTTTGCTGCTTGGGAAAAATCCGCTCGCAAGTTGTCTCGCCAATGGCAATCTCAAGTCATGATGTACCAACAGTAGCAAGGAGCATCGTCATGCAAAATAAGGTTATCCTTGTTATTCTTGACGGCCTTAATTACCACGTAGCCCATGATGGTATGGGCTACTTACAAGGCTTGATTGAACAAAAACGTGCAGCGCTTTATCAGCTGCAATCTGAGCTACCTTCTCTATCTAGACCGCTTTACTAGTGTTTACTCACGGGAGTCACTCCAACTCAAAGCGGAATTGTGAGTAATAATGTCATACGTCTTTCCCATTACGACTCGATTTTTAGTCTTGCAAAACAACAGAATCGCGTCACCGCCGCTGCGGCATATCACTGGGTTAGTGAATTATATAATCGTGCGCCTTACGATGCAGTGCGCGATCGTGTTACTCATGATGAATCTCTAAATATCCAGCATGGCTGCTTTTATCACTGGGATCATTATCCTGATGAAGCGTTAATTCTTGATGGCGATTACTTACGTCGCCAATACCAACCTGATTTTTTACTGTTCCATCCAATGAATATCGATGATATGGGACACAAGTTTGGCTTAGATAGTAGTGAGTACCGCAATACCGCTCGACACATTGATGTCATTCTTTCGCACTTTATCGATAACTGGCTTGAAGATGGTTATCAGATATTAATTACGAGCGACCATGGTATGAATAATGACAAAAGTCATGGGGGGATTTTAGAGTGTGAACGAGCTGTCCCGCTGTTTGTTATCGGTGAGCAATTTAGTCAGCATGATGCTCCCATTAAACAAACCGAGATCTGCGGTCTCGTCTGCCAGCTATTAGGATTGGAACATGAGAAACCCTATCCTCAGGGAGTATTAACCTCATGAAATCAATCGCCCTCACTCAACAAAATATTAAAACAAAGCGCACGTTCAGTGCGCTTTCCCGCGTAAAAAAATTGAGACCACTGGCGTGCCTATCTCCTTTTGCCGTGTTCTTTTATTTATTTCAAATAGCGCCACTTATTTGGGTTTTGGTCAATAGTTTTAAAGTTGATGACGAGTGGTCTTTAGATAACTATCAAGAGATCATCGACTCGCCCTTCATACAACAAGGATTTACTCATAGCTTATGGATCTCGTGGTGGTCAAGCATCGCTGGCCTGGCTATCGCAGCTTTGCTGGTAAGTTCGTTACGTAGAGTGGGTGGACGGTTAAGAAATGCTATCGTGTCTTTTACAAACATGAGCAGTAACTTTGCAGGCGTTCCACTGGCCTTTGCTTTTATTATTATTCTTGGTTCAAACGGTGCCGTGACACTACTGATGAGAAATTGGCTAGGCATCGAAACATTCAATTTATATAGTCAATGGGGATTGCTCATTCTCTATATCTATTTTCAAATACCTTTAGCAGCTCTGCTACTTTATCCTGCCTTTGATGCGTTAGAAGATGACTGGCAATCCGCCTCTGCCCTACTTGGTGCTAATCATTGGCAATACTGGACTCGAATTGCACTTCCAGTGTTAACTCCCGCATTACTCGGTACATTTATTATCTTAATTGCGAATGCAATGGGTGCTTACGCCAGTGTTTACGCTCTCACTGGAGGTAACTACAACATGATTACCATACGTATAGCGAGTTTGGTTGCTGGTGACCTGTTCTTAGAACCTAATTTGGCCGCAGCGATTTCAGTCGTATTGATCGTCGTACTCGCCATCATTACCGGAATCAACCAATGGTTAATCGCAAGGAGTTACCATGCAAAACAGTAACCCTATTTTTCACCGTATCGTGGTGTACACCATTGTCGGGCTATTATTAATTCCGATTATCGCCACACTGGCTTATTCCTTATCCACCCATTGGGGAGCAACCATATTACCTGAAGGATTTACTCTTAGCTGGTATCGTGAATTACTCACTACACCACGCTTTCTGGCCGCATTTGGACGCTCTCTATTTATCTGTATCAGCGCTCTAATACTCAGTTGCGTATTAATTTTACCTGCGATTTTTGTGATTTTTTACTACTTTCCAAAACTCGATAGGCTAATGAATCTACTGATATTATTGCCATTTGCGGTACCACCTGTTGTCTCCTCTGTTGGCATGTTACAAATTTACGCGGACAGCTCTATGTCCCTAATTGGTACACCTTGGATATTGATTGGCACCTATTTCACGATTGCTTTACCATTTATGTATCGTGCAATCGCCAACGCATTCACTGCTATCAACTTACGCGACTTGATGGATGCGGCTCATCTACTCGGAGCAAGCACTCCCCGAGCTTTTTTCTTAATCGTGTTACCCAACCTTAAAAAAGGGTTGATGGCATCGCTATTTTTAGCTTTCTCATTCTTATTAGGTGAATTTGTCTTTGCCAACATGTTAGTGGGCACTCGCTTTGAAACATTACAGATCTATCTCTACAGCGTACGCGCAGAAAGCGGTCACTACACCTCTGCGTTAGTGATGACTTACTTCATTTTTATCTTTTTATCGACATGGCTAGCAAGCCGCTTGGGGTCTAAATCATGAGTTATGTAACGGTTCAACAACTGACCAAACGCTTTGGCGATAACACAGTCTTCGATCATATTCAGTTCGATATTGAACAAGGTGAATTCATCACGTTATTAGGTCCAAGTGGTTGTGGTAAATCAACGTTATTACGCAGCCTAGCTGGGCTGCATTCTGTAGACGGTGGGCAAGTCATCGTCAACGGCGTCGACATCACTCATCAAGCGCCGCAAAAGCGTGGGATCGGTATGGTGTTTCAATCTTACGCCTTATTCCCCAATATGACAGTTGAACAAAACATCGCCTTTGGGCTAAAAATGCAAAAAATGCCATTAGCTGAAAGAACTAAGCAAATCAGTAAAGTTATTGAGTTAGTTGAACTGCAAGGCAAAGAAAAACAGTATCCGGCCCAATTATCTGGTGGACAACGTCAGCGCGTCGCATTAGCTCGTGCACTCATCGTAAAACCTAATATTTTACTTCTAGATGAACCCTTATCGGCTCTTGATGCGAAAATCAGACGTCATTTACGTAATCAGATTCGCCGAATCCAACAAGAGTTGAATCTCACGACTGTGTTTGTGACTCACGATCAAGAAGAAGCCATGACACTTTCTGACCGTATTTTTTTAATGGACAGTGGCAAAATTATCCAACAAGGCAGACCTGAAGAGATCTATAACCAACCTGCTAATGAGTTCGTCGCCGGTTTTATGGGTAATTACAATGTGATTGATGCCCCTTTAGCCAACCGCCTTTTTTCTATTGATACCGACTCCAAAGTTGCTGTACGCCCTGAATCTATCTATATCAAGGAGCAAGGGAGAAATTACGGAACGCATATTTCTGCACCTCAGACAGCAAAAGTACTCGATCATCAACTCTTGGGGAATGTTATTCGTTACCGAGTCGCGTTGGAACAGTGCGAATTAACGGTCGATTTATTAAACCGATCTTCAAAACGATTGTTTCCCGAAGGAACATCATTAGAATTACTTTTTGACCTTAACGAAATCCAACCTGTGCGAGCGTAGTATGTCTCAAGCTTTGTATATTTTTGACATGGATGACACATTAATTGACGGTGATACATCCATGTTATGGAACCAATTTTTAGTGGAAAAAGGGATTGCAACAGACCCAAACTTCTTGAAAAAAGATAGAGAGCTCATGGCTCTCTATGCTGATGGCAAACTCGATATGGAAGAGTATCTCGAATATACGTTAGCACCCATTCTGACCCTTTCCACAAGCGTCGTGAACAAACTCGTGCAAGAATATATTGATACTAAAGTGATGGACAGGGTATTTCCTCAAGCCAAGACCCTGTTAGATAATCTAAAATGCAGTCAAACCCCGGTAGTTATCATTTCAGCCACTGTGAGTTTTATTGTTCAAGCAGTTGCCCAACGTTTGGGGATTTCCGAAGCACTCGGTATTGATATGCAAATCAAAGAAGATAAATACACGTCGCAAATAGAAGGCATTCCCACCTACCGTGAAGGAAAGGTACAACGTCTGGCTCAATGGCTAGATGGTAGCGATGTTACCTTCGATGAAACACACTTTTTTACCGATTCCATCAATGACTTACCACTGTGCCAACATAGTGATTACGCTTACTTAATCAACCCAGATCGCCACTTAGAAAAATGGGCTGAGACACCAAACTGGACAACACTGCATTGGACAAGAGCACAATAGACGTCACGCCGACGTTTATTCGTCAAGTCCATTAATCTGACGAACTAATTGTGCAAAAATATCGCGTCCCACAGGGATAAGACTGTCAGGAAAGTCGTAGTGCTCATTATGTAATTGTGGGCACTCTTCACCGCTTCCCAATACAAACATGGCACCATTTTCCGCGACGTTGGTAAATTGGCCAAAATCTTCCGACCAACGCATGGGCTGCTCCAATTCATGGCAAGGGATATCCAGTGATTGGCAGGCATCTTTTACTTGTTGGAATCCTTCAGGAGAGTTAATACTGGCTTGAAAAGCATCCTGATAATCAATTGCCCACTGGAGTCCATACCGTTCTGCGACTTCACGAGCAAAGTACGTGGCTGTATCTTGTAGGAAATACATCCCTTCATTGGTTTCACTACGCAAGGTCGCCATAACAACCGCATCACCAGGAGCGGTACCAAAAGCAATCTCACCTAATCGAGCATGAATAATAGTTACCCACGTTTTTTCGTCTGTTTTAGTCGGTAACTTTCCTAGACCTTGCAACAGTTCAGCCATAGCCAACGCCGGGCTAATACCATCTTCAGGATGTGCTGCATGCGTAGGTTTACCTCGCAAGTGGATTATGATTCCTTTTGATGCGCAATTGAATGGCCCAGACTTAACCGCCACTTCACCAAGCCTCAGACCAGGGTAGTTATGTAAGGCGAAAACATAATCAGGTGCAAGCGCTAAAAACTTAGGATCCTGAGAGACAGCAACAGCCCCTAGCCCCGTTTCCTCTGCTGGTTGAAAAAGCAATATAACCTTACCCTTGATTGGTTTATGCTGTGACATAAACTCACCTAGAGCGCTTACGATGCTCATATGCCCATCATGGCCACATAAATGCGCTATGCCATCATATTGAGACCGGTAGTCCACATCACTTTGTTCAACAATAGGTAATGCATCAAGCTCACAACGAATCAATGTTGTTGGGCCCGTATCTTGACCATAAAAAACATAAGCGAAACCTGTTTCAGCAATGCCTTCAACAAGTTCATCGAAACCAAATGACTTAAAGTAAGATTTAATAAAATTCCCAGTTTCTTTTTCTTGCAGCGCTAACTCTGGGGTTTGATGTAATGTTTGACGAAACTCAGTCCAGTTGAGCTCTTTCATGGATTTGTTCCTATCTCCATATCCTGTAGAGTCAGTGTACTAAAAATACACCGATTTGTGCGCTACTCGCCAACTCTTTAGTGTGAAAAACCTGCTAGTTAACTTGTATTTACAGTGTAAAGAACGAAACCATACTGGGATGTATGGCTTCATTTTTAGCAGTCCGACTACAACGTGATAGAACGACCTGTTTGGCTACTTTCCATTGCCGCTTCAATGATACGAATAGTATTGAGTGATTCTTGGGCGGGAACCGGATTAGCAGTACCAGTTCGAATGGCATCTGCCAGTGCCATAAAATAGTGCTCATAGCCACCGACTTGTGAAATGACCTCTTCTGCTTTGTTATCTTCATGGTAAATCACGCCGTGATTATCAGGACTTTCAACGGCCCACCCTTTATCAGTTGGTGTCATTCCTGAAATCAGTTGAGGCTCTTGAGGATCAAGTCCAAACTTCAAGAACTTACCTTTAGTTCCTAACGCCTTATAGCGGACATTCGGCTCAGGACTGTATAAGTTACCATGGAGCTGAACTAACCGTTCTTTGTAATGAAGTATCACATTAAAGAAATCCACGGTTTCACATCCAGGCCGCATATTTAAACACTGCGCAGTCACAGAAGAAGGCTGACCAAATAAAACGACAGCTTGATCGATCAGATGTGCCCCTAAATCAAATAATATCCCACCGCCATCTTGAGCCTGTTCACGCCAACGTTGACGCACATCGGGACGAAAACGATCAAAATGAGAATCGAGGAATTTAACCTCACCGATTTGCCCATCTTCAACCACTTTTTTCAGGGTTAAAAAGTCACTGTCCCAACGTCGATTTTGAAAAACACTAAGCACTCGTTGTTTTTCTTCAGCAAGGTGGATTAAAGATTCACCATCAGTAACTCGAGTCACAAACGGTTTTTCGATAATGACATGTTTATCATTCTCTAAAGCAAGTTTAGCCAAAGAGTAATGCACATCATTAGGTGCTGTAATAATCACTAGCTCAGCGTTGCTTTCTTGGATAAGTTGTTCAGCACTTGAAAAATAGGTCGCTTGTGGCCAATCGGCAAGCACTTGCTCCTTTTTGCTAGAACTGATCGCAGCAAGCTCAAATTGCTCCAATGTGTTAATAAAAGGCAAATGGAAAGTTTGCGCAGAAAAACCATAGCCAACAACGGCAACTTTGATCGGGTCGTAATCCATAACATTTTCCTTATGTAGTTCATAGAGATATTGATTAAAACAGCAATGAATATGAGTGATAGGTTACAGTTATAAATGAAATATTTATACCGTTATTTACAATAACGAAACACTAGCTTGATTAATGAGAGTCGCTTCGTAAATTTGCTGATTGAGCGTCCCCATAAGCAATACGGACAACCCCTTTAAGTTCAACCCCCAAAGTGTTAGTTCAATGAGAATAAAAGAAAAGCCCTTGTTAGTCATCTAACAAGGGCTTAAAGAAAGAGTGTTCAACCGTTATAAACTAAGCTGCAGCGATATACTGACGTTTGGTCCGCTTTTGACGTTTTAGCTCAGCAATTAAATCATCGACATCAACATCAATGTTAAAACGACGCTTTAAGTTAGCGAGAAATATCGGATCTTCACACATCGCTTTTTCAGGTTCATCACTGATTTTAGCCACTGGACGACCGTTACATTCTGTCAATTTAACCACAATGGAAAGCGGCTTATAAGCCTCACCCTTGGTATTTGTCCAACCACCAAGGTCATTAGTTAAGAACGTACCAATCCCGAATGAAATTCTCACTCGACCAGCAAAATATTCACACAGTTCCAACGCTTCATCAAAGTTTAACCCGTCAGAGAAGATAAATACTTTCGACATAGGATCGATGCCCAACCCTTCAAGGTGTTCAATCATGCGATCCCCCCAAACGAATGGGTTGCCTGAGTCATGACGAATACCGTCATAAGCTTTTGCTAAATGAACATTAAAATCTTCGAGGAAAGCATCGATGGTTAATGTATCTGTTGGTGCTATCGCTAACTGGCCATCAAATGCTCGTAACCATTGTTCTAGGGCGATTTTCTGTGAATCTTTCACATTCACCAGAGCTTGATGTCCCATAAACCATTCATGGGCAATTGTACCAATTGGCTTTAAATTAAACTCACGAGCAAAATGGTAGTTACTGGTACCAAGTAGCAACTCAGGAATCTCTCTTTTTAGATATTCCATCACATCACGTTGAACTTGACCGGAGAAACGGCGACGAGTTCCCATTTCTGTTAATGAGAAATTAGTAATCCCACGGCGTTTAATCTCGGCTTTCAACGCCTGGATTTTACCGTCTAAAATATCCATTGGTAGTGTCTCTGGCACTTCAGACCAACGGCGACGACTCCGTACCTCAGATAAAATAGACATTACGATAGTTTCATAAAGAATCGTATCACGCCAAGATCCTTCAATACCTATACGCAACTGCTCTTTACCATCATGCTTGATCACCCCAAAGTGAACCTGGCGATCAGGTTGAAAATGGAAATAACGTAATGATTGAAGGAAAGCGGGCTTCAAATGTGGCGAGCTTTGCTCCAGATACACAATATCAGCATCAGAAAAACGTAGTGATGCTAACTGGCGAATTTCAGTGCGGACTTCTTCAAGAAGATCACTGACATCTTCATCACTGCGCACAATCAGTTCATAACGTACTTGTACGTCAGGATAAAGAGAGTGGATAGCCTGCATCATCGTAATTTTGTACGCATCCAAATCTAGCAAGCTACGAATAATGTGTGGAGAAAACAGGCGAGAGTTCATTATGCCGTCCTTCATTTCACTTTCATCACGTTAGTAACATTATGTTGCTAACCTTTTGTGCGACAATAAGCGAGTTTGCGAGGTTTGTCAACTTATGTGACAAACCTATTTAGCACAAATGTACTCCCATGTTCCATTTTTGTTACATACAAATCAAATTATCGCAATAAGTTACCTAATGAACCGAGGCAATCTTTAAATTGTAAAAATTAGTTTGTCACATTCTGTTATTTACAATTGACCAAAACTTAACGCATGCCTAGAATGGTGCCATCAATAATTAGGAATACTTTATGATTGTCTCGATTGATTTAGTCTGTTTACGTCTCACTCCTAAGGGTATTCAGGTTCTGCTGGTAAAACGACAAAACCCTACACGTCCTGATTGCGGGAAATGGGCCATCCCAGGAGGATTAGTTTACGATGAAGACTGGTCAACGAAGGGCGGAGACCCCGCAGATGACGATTTCGATTCAGCGCGACGCCGCATTTGTCGTCAAAAAATTCATACTTATCCTAACTTTATAAGTGATCCCATCGTAAATGGTAATCCAAAGCGCGACCCTGATGGTTGGAGTGTCAGTATTTCTCATTATGCGTTATTAAACCCTTCCAATGTCGAGCAAATTGATAACTCCGGCATGGACAAAGATCGCGCCGATTGGTTTGATTTAGAAGACCTACTTAAAGGCGAAATGAACTTAGCTTTTGACCACAGCTCTCAAATTAAACATGCTTGGAGTAAACTTCGAGCGGCGGTCGAATATACATCCGTGGTGTTATTCTCTCTGGAAACAGAATTTTTGGTGGCGGATATTATTGATGCTTATGCCAAGTTTGGTGTTGATGTAAACCGTATGACAGTTAAGCGCCGTCTAATTGATACAGGGGTTATCGTTAGTGCTAACAAGCTCGCCTCTTCAAGTAAAGGCCGCGGCGGGAAGCCAGCAACGGTATATCGGTTACCAAGTAAAGAAGTCACTTATTTTCAAACCTGTTTACGCGGCTAGTTCACGGCTAGCCAATAGGTTTTAGCGTTAACAAATTGTGACAAATCGATTTTATTGGGTAGATTATCGCCAAATTTCATGTGATACTAATCACATTACCTACATGCTAACTTCTCGCTTAGCATGACCTTTACTCAATAATTCGACGATACCATGAATCCCAAAATAGCCGCGCTATGTGGTTGGCTAATGATTGTCAGCCTGGTTTTATCATTAAGTTCTGAACTGCTGAACCTATTGCCTTCCTACTGGGCTGGTGTCCCTATTTGGATAAGCTCCCTCTTCTTTTTCCCTTACGTTAAACCGACACAAAAAAAACAAATTATCATCTTGGTCATCTTCGGGATGTTCGGTTTACTGTATGGAACCATGCATCATCTTGATGCTCGTTATTTCATTCGTACTCTGGAAGCCAACCAAACGGTAGTCACCATGCTTATTGGCGTTGGTTTTTTGCGTATTTTTGCTGCCGATAACGTCCAAACAAAAGAAGCTCTCCCTAAGGGAGGACATTCTCTAACAAAAACACTGTTCGGTGTTCATCTCTTTGGCGCAGTGTTGAATATGTCATCTGTCGTCATTGTGGGTGATAAATTAGCCATGCAACGTCCACTCTCACCAACTCAAGGTTTAACTCTTTTACGCGGCTTTGCGATTTGTGCGTTCTGGTCCCCTTTTTTTGCTGCGATGGGCATGACATTAACGAGCGCTCCTGGCTCACATCTAAGTACACTGATCGTTTATGGTATTCCGGTCAGTATTATCGCTTTACTGTTAAGTGCTTGGGAAATTCGTAATCAACCTGATGCGGAGCAATGTTTGGGATACCCCATCGGAGTCCAATCACTGTGGATGCCTTGCCTGCTCGCAATCATTGTTATCGTTGAACACAACATTTGGCCTAATGCTAGTGTGCTATCTCTGGTTGCGCTGACATCGGTCACCTTTATTGCTTTATGGCTATTTATTAAAAAAGGCAAACAAGGGCCAAAAATCGCTAAACGCCATATTGAAGTCGGCGTTGCGAGCTCTGCAGGTGAAGTGGTACTCTTCGCCGCCGCTGCAATGCTGGCATCTGGTGTCGCATCGATTCTTACTTCATTAAATATTCAACTCGCACCAGACCACTTTGGAGCTGTAGCCGCCATCATCACGCTTTTGGTACTCGTTGTGCTTGCAATGACAGGTATGCACCCGGTGACCAGTGTTGTTTTAGCTGGCAGTATTCTTGCGCCTTCCGTCACCGATCCTAACTTACTCGGCCTAACACTTTTGATGGGTTGGTCTTTAGGAATTACGTTCTCATCATTTTCTGGGGTACAACTCAGTATTCAATCTCGCTATGATTTACAAGCGAAGACACTGCTACGATTAAATTGGCGTTATGTATTAATCATGTTCATTGTGTGTGCGGCAACGCTGTGGCTTTATGCGTTCCAGCATCCTTATTTATAGATGGATACTTTAGCCAACCTAATGAATGAAAAATCCGCCAAGATGGCGGATTTTTTTAGTCTCTAACGACACACATCGGAGTCCCGGCAATCGGGTCTCGGTGAATCTCAGCATCAAGTTCAAATACCGATTGCAGCAATTCTGCAGTCAATATTTGTTCTGGCTCTCCTTGAGTCACCACCTGCCCATCCTTCATCACGATTAAATAGTCACAGTAACGACATGCCTGATTAATATCGTGCAAAACGGTAATCAACGTCTTACCTTGCTGATTTAATCGACGCATCAATTTCATTAATTCTACTTGGTGATTAAGGTCTAGATAGGTTGTCGGTTCATCTAATAAGATGTAATCCGTATCTTGTGCCAAAGTCATAGCAAGCCACACTCGTTGGCGTTGACCACCGGAAAGATCCGTAATCAGTGTATCAGCAAGCTCAGTAACCCCGGTTGCTTGCATCGCCTGCTCAACCATTGTTTTGTCATCTGTCGCAAGCTGCCCCCAAAAGCCAGTATATGGGCTGCGTCCATAACCGACGACATTGCGTACTGTGACGCCTTCGGGTGGCTCTTGAGCTTGAGGTAATAATGCTAATTGTTGAGCGAGTTCTCGTGAAGATACTGAGTGAATCTCTTGGCCATTCCAAAAAACAGTGCCTGATTCAGGTTCTAATATTCGCGCTAGTCCTTTTAATAAGGTGGATTTACCGCAACCATTAGGCCCCAAAAGAGCCACAATTTTTTGTTCAGGAATAGTAATATTGACGCCCTTAACTATGGATTGCTTGCCATAACCAAGATGTAAATCTTTCGTTGTTAAGTTCATCATTTATCTCATTTTAACTAATAGATATAAAAAATAAGGCGCCCCAATAATGGCGGTCATAATGCCGGCGGGAAGCTCAATCGGCGGATGAATAATTCTCGCAACCAGATCCGCAACTAATAGCAGTAATGCTCCGACTAACATCGCAGCGGGTAATAATATCTGATGGCGTCCGCCGACGAGTTGACGCGCCAAATGAGGAGCAACCAATCCAAGAAAACTGAGTGGACCACATACCGCGACACAAGCCGATGTCCATAACACTGCAATCAATAATGCACCGCCTCTTACCGCATACACCGAAACGCCCAAGCTACTTGCTCGTTCATCACCAAGTGTCAATAAATTCAGTTGCTGACTCAACCACAGTACCGCTGGGAGTAATACCAGCCATGGTAGAATCATCCAGCATTGTTCCCAGCTACGTCCCCATAAGCTACCGGTTAGCCAAAGTAGCGCATTATTGATTTCTAACGGGTTCGTTAACATCAGAAAATCAATTGCACTACCAAATAGCGCAGAAAGTGCAACGCCCGTAATCGCTAATTTCACCGGTTGAGTATGTTTACCACATACCATAGCCAGAATAATTGCAGCCAATATACCTCCAGCTAAAGCAGCTGCTGGCAACCAATAGACAGAAACACCCGGTAGTAAGGTCATCAATACAACAGCAGCTAACCCAGCACCATGACTAACACCAAGAATGTCTGGAGAAGCAAGCGGGTTACGAATAACACCTTGAATTAATACCCCAGCACTTGCCAACATTGCGCCAACAAATATGGCAATAAAAATTCGCGGTAAACGGTATTCATGTACAGTGAAATATTGCTCGCCGCCTTTATTTAAACCATGGAAAACTTGTGACAATGATAAATCTATCGCCCCTAAACACAGGTTCAATACCGCCATCACAACAACAAGTCCAAGCAATACCATCATCACTCTAAGAGGGTGTTTCATCGGCTTTTCCTCACTAGATAGATGAATATTGGCGCTCCAATCAGCGCTAATACTGCGCCCGCTGGGGTTTCGGTTGGGAAAATTACAGCTCGACTAACAATATCGGCTAACACCGTAAGAATCGCACCAAGCAACATAGTAACTGGAATCAAACGACGGTAATCGTAGCCCACAAGCAGACGACCTAAATGAGGTACAATCAACCCAACGAAAGACAGCGCACCGACGGTACTGACACTGATACCGACGAGCAATAGTACGGTACAAGCAATGATAAAACGTAAAGCAGTTAAATTAACGCCTAGGCTTTTAACTCGCTCATCTCCCATTGCAAGCAAATTAATTTTTGGTGCTAATAATAGGCTAACAATCAGAGCAACCGACAACCCAGGCCAACTCCATGACCAATTCTGCCATTGCACATTAGCGAAAGAACCCGCCAACCAGGCCATGACACTCACTGCCTGATCTTCTACCAAAATAACACTCGCTTTAGTCAAAGCGCCGCATAACGCTGATATAGCGATACCTGCCAACACTAATTGGCCTCGCTCGGTCCCTGCGCGCCAAGCTCCGCCGAGTATCATTACCAATATCCATGCAAATAATCCCCCCAGCACAGCAGCCACTGGCGAGGTGATCGAAGAATTAAGAGAAAAAACAGTAGTGACTAGGGCCATACCCAAAGCGGCCCCCGCATTAACACCAAATAAACTTGGCGAAGCTAACGGATTACGAGTCAAACCTTGCATTAACGCCCCAGCGGTGGATAAACAAGCTCCGACGAGCATGGCTTCTAGTACTCGCGGTAGACGGACGTCTTGCACAATAATATGAGCAACAACACTAGGTTTAGGTTGCCAGATACCAAACCAAGCGTCTGAGGGAGAGATAGGCACAGCAGAATAAGCAAATAAACCTATCCACATAACTAGGATTAAAAACAAAACGAGCGTGGATACCACGCTCGTATAAAACCAGTGATGATTCTTTAGCATTAAGCTTTAACCAACTTCAATAAATCTTGGGCCATGTATTCTGCCGCGAGAATACCACGACAACGAGCCCACATGTTACCATCTACATGGTAGATATGATGACCTTGAACGGCTTTTAACACATGCCAAAGAGATTGCTTCTGCCATTTTTTAGTAATGTTATCTTTTACATAATCACCAACGACTAGGTAATCAGGATTTAACCCCAGTAGCTGCTCTACACTGATTAAACGCGACGCTTGTTCATTATTTAAACCAGCAGGAGACGTTAAACCGAGAGAGGCAATCACGCCACCATCGTATGAGTCTGACGAGTGAGCATAAAAACCATTTTCACGTGCAACACCAAATTGGATGGTTTTACCTTTTAAAGCAACTAACTGTTTAGCGTAACCCTTCATACGCTTTTGGTGTAGCGCTAAACGAGCCTGCATTTCCTTATCTTTACCAATGACTTTACCAATAATAGCTGCCGATTTTAAATTATCTTGATACGTTTCACGACGTGATGGCAATAACAATGTTGGTGCAATCTTAGACAGTTCTTTAAATACGGCTGAATGACGATCAGCGTCAGCAATAATAAGATCAGGCTTTAGAGAAGCTATAACTTCTAGACTCGGCTGGGAACGAGTACCAACAGATTTCCATTGGCCAAGTTGCTTACGTACAGCAGGCAACAAACGATTAGGGTCATTATCATCCGCAATACCTACCGGGCTAACCCCAACAGAGACTAAAGCATCGACAAACGAAAATTCCAACGCGACGACACGCTTAGGGGTGTGATTGATTGAAAATTGCCCATGGCTATCTGTTACTGTCACAGCATAAGAAGGGACACAAAGACCTAAACTAAATATCACTACCAAAGCACCACGTGCTATCTGAGAAAACCACTTCATGTTATTACCTACTCAATATAAAAATGCCTACGAGTCATACGGACTCGATTACAAAGCAATGAATGTGTTGATGAAAAAGGCACCTTATTGACGCTTTACAAATCTAACACGCTAGCATTGATAATTATTTCTATTTACATCTAATAGATCAATACAAAATCTTCTTGTTTCTCGTTAAATTTATTAATAAATAAAAATCTTACATTAGTGATTAATTATGTAATATGAAAAACACAAGATGGTCACGATAATATGTGACTTTAATTTCCACTGATTGGCTTACAAATACTCTAAATTTTTGTTCAAACCACATCTAACACTCAATGCTTCATTCCCTCACACTTTGTGTACACATAACAAAAATAATGCAATAAAAATGTAACTCTTTTCTTTTGTCAAAATTGACTCACTTTGGTGCAGCAGACTATGAAGCATTAACCTTATGTTTTAACGTCATTTTTAGAATAAAAACTCTAATGCGAGTACAGCTAAAAATATAAAAATAAAAATTTTTATAAATTTTAGGACGTGAGCCAGATCACAGTGCTAAGGTGTATTCATCGATTGGCGGAATCAATCGTCATTATCTAATGCAATTTGAATACTTAAACCACAGATTGGTTAAGATGCATGCGACTTAAACATGAGGACTAACCAGCAAAACTTGAATCGCTACGCAAGTTAAGTCGCTTGGTTATGTATTCAAACCACCATAGATGAATAGATAAACTCAAATGGCCTCAAGATGCTGGATTCAGAGCAAATACCTTCTCATTGAAACAACATCCTAAGGTGGCTTGAGTATATGAACGAGCATAGTGCCGTCACTTGCTGTGATTGCCTCAGTAAGTGAAGCAACAGATTACAGAGCCTCTGAGTCAGAGTCGCTTTGCGTATCTCAAATCGCAACAGTTAATGTGCTGTAGCGATAATAAGACCTTGGTTGCAACAATCAAGATTGTTAAGAAATGGACCTCAACATTATCTCAACGGATTAGTAAACAATCTCATTTAAAGGCGTTAGTTACTGTATACCGCTTTTATTCAGGCGGCCATTCTCCGTGAGATACCTCTCTGCTTATCGAAAATACTCAACAAGAAATTCAATATTATTGAACTAATAAAATTTAGATGGTCTTTAATGTACTTAACTCTTATTTGCACACTGTTTTATTAAATTGACCACCTAAAACAATAATAATAGATTTTAAATCATTGAGTTTATAAAGATATTTATAAAACATGGAAACAATATAACAATCCAGATATTCGAAAAATTTGAATATTGCATTTCAAATTTATCTATCGATCGAATGATATTGAAGTTCTATTCTATATTCATCGCTTCGATAACGAAGAAACATTCTAAAAAATTGTTTAGGAGTCATTATGAAAAATCTTACTGTCGCATTATCCCTAGCAGCTATTACTTCAGGATTTGCTACTGCTGCAAACGCTGCTGATTTAACCCCACATGTATTTACCATACATAACCAAGCAACAATCACGTTGACTGAAAATGGCCGTTCAGTAGCTGGTTATCCAATCCAAGTCGTAGGTGCGGATAAAGCCACAAATGAAATTAATGACCACACAGCAAAACAGGGTTCACTGACTGTCATTAACCGCAGCAATCAACCAGAAACAATTACGTTCATCGTTAATAGTAAAAAAGATGGCCAACCAATTGTTATTAAAAGAACTTTAGGACGAGAAAGTTAATTAACACTTAATTAAGTACTGATAAAGAAATGAAACACTAAAAAAGAATTTGAGGAGAATATTATGAAAACATTAACTACTGCATTTGCCATTGCTGCACTTTCAACCACTTTTGCTGCCTCTGCTGCGGATCTACAACTGCACGTATTTAGCCATAACAATAATGCGACCTTGACCGTAACTAAAGATGGTCAACCCGTTTCTGGATACCCAGTTTCTGTTCAAGGTGCTAGCACCCTTACAACCAACGGCAATATAGAAACTGCAGAAAATGGTTCAGTATCAGTGAAAAATTTAAGTAATCAGCCACAGTCTGTGAAATTTACTGTCACTGATGATAATGGCAACAACATAGTTGCAAAACGTTTCTTAGGCCGTAACAGCTAATACCGATAACTAATAAAACCTAAGTCATAACCTTCGTACAAAAGGAGTACAACATGAAAACATTAACAACTGCCCTCGCTCTCACTGCGTTATCAACCACTTTTGCAGCATCTGCTGCAGATCTACAACTGCACGTATTCAGCCATGCCAACAAAGCTATGGTAACAGTAACTAAAGATGGCCAAGCGGTTTCTGGTTACCCAGTACACGTCGATGGTGCAACGGCATTAACTCAGAGTGGCGACTTAAAAACAGCTGACAATGGTTCAATCAGTGTATCAAACAAAGGCAACCAACCTCACGCTGTGACTTTCGCCGTTGAAGATAACGATGGGCACACTATTGTTGCTAAACGTTTCCTTGGTCGTGATAGCTAATTACATCCGGTCATAGAAGGAAGTCGTAATGGAATTGGAATCCAAACAATAATGCAGCTTAATCATCGATTAAGCTGCATTGATTTACACATAAAGGCGGTGTTGTTATAACAAAGGTAATCCTAACTCAGCTGCCGTTTGCTCTCCCATCTCGATTAAGCGATCAAGGATATTCTCACCATCAGCACGAAGCCCATTGTGCTCATATTCGTTTGTAATCCAAGCTTTAGTATTTGGCATCAACTGTAATGTCTTACGCGTTAAATCGATATCAACAAACATATCCTCCGCATAGCTTGCACAACTTACTGGCACTTGATTACCAGACAGCACACTCTCGTCATACAAAGGCGTCCAATCTTCTTTTTCAGCAAGTTTATTAGCCGTTTCGCGTAGCGGTTTTAGGCACTCGAATTGATCAAACATCCATGGATAGACCATTTCACCGGTAAAGTAGAAAGGGTTACCCGAACGATAGTTAAATTCATCAAACTCTTGGCGTACTCGATGAGCCGCCCAACGAGAAGCATCATTGTTGCCCTGGCAATAAATCGACTCATGTAAAATGGCATAGATAGGGTTGGTTTGGTATGCCTGATCCATCAGCATCGCATTTAAAAAACTGTAGCTAAGTTGAGTTTGGCCATCAACAGTGACAAACGCACTTTCTATCGTAAAGTACGTAGGCATAAACGAATCACTCATACCGAAATGAATACCGATTTGCTGAAATTGCTCTACGGTAAAGCGTTGCCCATTAGGTAAACGCACATCATGTTCCAGTAGATAATCAGCGATAGCACAGCATTGCTCTTGAGCCTCTGGAAATTGACGGAAAAAGGCTTGGTTTTTTTGGAATGTATTAGGGTATGTCGCTCGATAAACGTCATCGGCACTGGCGTTAATATATGGAATACCGCCAGTAATATAACTACGCAATACACTTTGTGGGAATAGAGATAGATATGTGAGAGAACAAAAGCCCCCAAAACTCTGACCAATAATCGCCCATTTGTCGATATTCCACTGCTGACGAATACTCTCAGCATCACGCACAATGTTATCTGCACGGAAAAAACTTAGGTAATGAACTTGCTCTTCTGGTGCAAGATTAGCGAGTGTTTCGTGGGTCACTGGCGTACTCAAACCGGTGCCACGTTGATCAAGCAGCAACACACGAAATTGCTGTAACGCTCGTTTCATCCAGCCAGAGCTCGCATCTGTGCGAGGAGAAGGAAAACCTGGACCACCTTGAAAGTACACTAGCCATGGTTTGTGGCTGTTATCGCCAGCAGCAGTTTCAACCACACGAGCAAAAATGGTGAGTTGTTTACCATCCGGTTTTTGGTAATCCAGAGGCAAAGAAAAATAATGTGGGGTGTAACGTACGCCTGAATTTACAAAGGCTTGGGTCATCTGTGTCATGATTAATATCCTTATTTCCCGTTTATCACGGGCGAAGAAGGAAATGTAACATATACCCAATGAACCTCAAGCCATGCGATAGAAAAACAAAAAGGCCAGCTACTGAAGCTGGCCTAAAAACTGTCAACCTATCTTAGGACGGGTCAGACTAATTAGTAAAGCGTGTCGATTCAAACCGATTCAGGAGAATGTGCACAGCATAAGTAATTAAGAGCGTAGCGACAATGGCAAACAGAATACTGCTCACCCGATACAACGCACTAAACACTAAATCTCCACCCGGACTTAAATATTGACCAAATAAGATACCTAGGGTTGTCATGCCACCAAAGCCAGCCCCTGAACCACTGCTTTCTTTCACGTGCATATAACCAAATATCATTACGCCAATCCAAAGCAAAGGCACGACGAATAGCAGCATGTCAGACCAATCGTATAAGATGATTTGGCAAAAGATGCCAAATGACACCCCCATAATCGTCCCCATTGCCCTTTTACGAGCATAGCCCATCGCACCATTCCAATGCATTGGAAACATCATCAAAATAGTCGTTGCCTGAGCAGACATCGAGTCTTTAAGATCGGCCATCTGAAATACTAGAAACGAAACCGTCGCGATGGTTGCTCCCATAAGCGCTTCATGACGCATGCGATGCGATTGTTTTGGCTCTGGTGCTGGTCTTGGTTGCCTTGGCTCGACATCGGGGAAAACAAACATCATCAAGTAAGCGATGCCGATGGATAAGAATGCCGCCATCATATTCACTTCGATAAAGTCATTCATGTCCGTGGCTTGATAACTACCAAAATGCAGCATGATACTTAAGTTCAAGACACTATTGGCGCCGAATAAGAACAAACTGCCTTTCGACATACAAGCAAAGTTAAGCAAAAACATGAAGAAAGCCAAAATGGTCATCATGCCTGGGTGACCGCCAAACAGTCCCCCAATCAGTCCCATTTCTAACGCCACCACCACAGAAGAAGCTATCATCTGCCGAGCTGCATGCATATTCATCACTGGCACCATACCCAATAGCAGTACTGGTGTTACTGTGAAGAATACCCCATTACTCCAGCCAAAAATCTTACAGATAGTGAACCCAAGAGCAGAGCCTGTCGCGATTCTTAAGCACTGTCTGAAATCATTTTCAGACATTGGGTGATCCCACAATTTCATCACAACTCCTACTTAGTAGACGTAGTGTAAAATACTGATAAAGTAGATTTGCAACTTGGCAAAAAATGCACCTAGGCCATTATCAGGAACTAATTGAACCGTCGCTTTTGCGCCAGCAGGCATTGTTTTGTCTACATTGTCGACAAGTTTCAAGTGCAAACGCATGCGTTGCGCGTCACGTACCCAACGGTTAGAGGTTGATGGTGTCGCAAGACGACCATTGGCATCAAACTGCCCCGCACTTACCCCTGCATCTTCTGAAGTAATGTCTGCCGCATAAATATCACCAGGCATACGGTCAAACGCTACGTAGGCATGACTATGAGAAGGGAAATGACGTAAACTTTTTTCACGGAAATCCGCGATAATATCCACGGCATCATCAACAAGAGCGATCACTGGGCTACCAGCAGGTGTAAATGTCCCCGCCTTCAGTTGTAAGTTGGTTACGATACCATCATGTTCAGCAACAACCTTGGTATACGCTAAATTTAGTTCGGCTTGATTCAATTGGTTACGAGCAGCACGAACATTCACGTTTTTCTCATCATCAACGGAACCACGGCTAACAATTAAACCTTGCAAACGAGCTTTGGCAGCATCCCAATTGGATTTCGCTGCAATAGCAGCACTGTTGGCATCATCGTATTGCTGTTGAGAAGTACCGCTGCGCTTAAGCAATTTTCTTAAACGAGCCGCTTCACGAACTTTTTGACCGGTCATGACCTTATTGGCTTCAACCGTCGCTTCAGCCGCCGCGATAGAAGCATCAAGTTGAGCGTTATTTTGCTTCACTTTATCGAGGTTAATTTTTGCTTGTTCTACGGCAAGCTGAAATGGCTGAGGGTCAATATTGAACAGTACATCACCTTTGTGCACTGATTGGTTATTCTTTACATTAATCGATATAACCTGCCCACTCACGCGTGGAGCAACTTTTGTCACCACTCGAGTAACTAACGCTTGTGGTGTAAGCGGCATGGTTAAGTCTGCCAACATAAAATAGGCAAACATTACCAAAAATGCCGCACAAGAAATCTTTATCCAGCGGGCAAATTTCTGATCTGGAGTCATGGTTTTTTCTCTTTTGAAAGGGTGGTACTAATCGCTAAGAGTGCTTAACGCGTTGTCTGCTATTTTTTCAAGTAGCAGCGATAACGTTTCAACTTCCTCATTGGAGATTTCCGCTAAGATCTGATTACGAACTCGCATTATTTTGGTCTCCATTTTAGTAAGCAGTTGTTGACCTTCAGGTGTCAAACAGACAATACGGCTACGTTTGTCGTGCTCACAAGGATGTCTTGTTATCAATAATTGTTCTTCTAATTGATTTAAGGTCCGCATCAAAGAAGGCAGTTCAATTTCAAGCGCACAAGCCAATTGCTTTTGACTAATGTGATCGCCTAAACGCTGTAATTTCCATAACGCTGTCCAACGAGGATGAGTTAAACCTAACGGCGCTAACTCACGGTCAGCTGCCATTTTCCACAGGCGAGAAACCCGAGCTAGCCGCTCAGCAAGCGACAATTGACGAAAAATGTCAGTATCGTGAAACATGAGGATTCCTTAAAAACTTAGCACGCTAACTAATATAAGATAGTTAGCGTGCTAAGTAAACCTTTTTGTGACATTAATCACATAACCATACTGTTATAATGGTTTTAAAAAGCGGATAGATTACTTGGATATACGTAGATAACGTTCGATAAACATATCTAGTGAGACAGGGCGGTCATAAAAATACCCTTGAAAGTAAGCAACATTGTGCTTGAGAAGATAAGATTGCTGATATTCCGTTTCAACACCTTCAGCCACTGCGGGAACTCCAATACGATCGGCCAAATCAAGTACGTTAGCAACGATATGATCACGAAACTCTTCTTCACCAATCATATCGACAAAGCTTTTATCAATTTTAATAAAATCGATTTTAATTTTTTTTAAGTAACTTAAAGAAGAATGTCCTGTACCAAAATCATCTAAAGCAATCTTTATACCTTGATTTTTAATGTTAACAATCCCCTGCAGATACAGATCGTCTTGTGGAATGTGCACGCGTTCGGTGAGTTCAACGATTAAATGAAAATTATGTTTATTTAAGCGATAGAGAATATGTTTACAATCTCTAATCAAATTGGGATGGGCTAACTGTGGAGCGCTGACATTAAGCGCTAAGTGAAAGTCATCGGTAAAGTGCTTCTGATACGGTATAAACGCTTTAACTAACTGTTCGACCAGCTGAGTGAAGATGTCATTAATCTGCCCACTTATTTCTGCACTAGGAATGAAGTCATCAGGCGATATTATCCCCACCTTAGGGTGGATCCAACGAACTAATACTTCAGCGCCAACCAACTTCCGATTACGATCGAAAACCGGCTGAAGATAAGGGACAAACTGCCTTTTTTTTAACGCTTTTGAAATAGCAAACACCTGCCAATCAATACGTGATAAATGAACGTTAAGTCCAAAGCCGCAAATAAACGAAAATACAGTTACCATTAAATACATGAATGCATAGTTAATAAGAGCATAGTTAATATAATTTTCGGTATCTAAGTGATAATAAAGATCGATATAAGGATTACCAACTCGAACGTATTGCTCCAAGTGTGGCGTATTCATCGCTTCAGTACGCTTTTCACTGATGTAATAACCATCAATAAAAAAAGCAGGAGAAAAATAGTTCATATCCGTATTTAGGATGTTTTTAAATATAAATGTATCAATACCAAAATTGACATGCACATTACCTCTATTGAGGATCAATAAAAATACATCGCTATTTTTTACAATGGGACTTTGCGGAATGTAGTGAAGGTTAATTAAATTTTCCGCCGATGGACGGCGGAAGAAAATACGCTTTTCATCCGTGATTGTGCTACAGAATATCTCTTGTTTCTCTGTCAGTGAAATCGAGCGTGTGTAGGGGCTTGCTAAGGCACTCTGTTTAGCTAAAGGTAGAAATTCACGACAGTTTGATTCTAAATGAGCAAGGTCCTGATTATAGGAATCGATGATGCCATGCACCATTTGATTCACGCGAACGGAAATCTCTTCCGTTTGAATATAAGCGTACTGATTTAAACTGACATAGACACGAAAAGAGACCAAAGCAAAGCCAACAATATTAATCAGTAATATTGTCAGCACAACAAGGCGAAATATTGCAGATTTTTTATTCATCATCGTTGACGAGAAACCCCAGTCTTAATTTATTAATGCGCTTATTGTGTCTTTTGACGACTGTTAATAACTGTCCCACGGAGGAATATGCCCAAAATATTGCGCTAAGAAGTCAATAAAATGGCGAACCTTTGACGCAAGATACTCTCTATGATTATAGAGCGCATAAAGCCCAAGAGGCGTAATAGTAAAGTCATCTAACACTTCTAACTGCCCCTGCTTAATCGCATCCCCCATTAAAAAAGTGGGTTGAATAGCATACCCCTGCCCAAGTATGGCACATTTAACAATAACATCCCCATTATTACTGGAGAAATCACTCACGAAATCTTGTGTAGAAAGATGCTCAGGCCAAGGTGTTAGCAGCGATTTCACATCAGAATACGTGAAACGCAAATAGTTAAGCTGGCTAAGCTCATTAATGTTCTGCGGCTTTCCATGCTCAGCAAAATAGTGCGGGGCGGCACACACCACTAAGCGAATTGGGGCAATTTTTTTCGCCACTAATGTTGAATCTTGAAGTCGACCAATCCGTAGCGCAACATCAACGCCTTCTTCTAATAAATCAACTTTGCGGTCGGTTAACATTAACTCGATCTGAATGTCGGGATACTGCTGCTGAAATTGATTGAGAGGCTCAGCCATATGTTGAATACCAAATGACATTGGCGCACTGACACGTAATGTTCCAGATACCTGTGTTTGCAGGTTAGACAATGCATTTTCCATGTCTTCTATTTCATGCAACACCTGACAAGAGCGCTCATAATAAGATAATCCCGCTTCGGTAGGATGAACACGCCGAGTCGTTCTATTGAGTAAACGAGTTTTTAATTGCGCCTCTAACTGAGCCACGTACTTGCTAACAAGTTGAGGAGAGATATCAAGCTTTTGCGCCGCTTTGACAAAACTGCCCTCAGCAACAACAGCATTGAAAGTACGCATTGCATCGATTTTATCCATCACTCTCTCCTATCCTTACAATACTAACATCTTAATCGTAATTCTTTGATAAGAGTAATAATTTGAGCCCAAAGATTATGTTTATTTTTTCTGTGGCGGCTCTTTGATGGCAAATTTTCCAAATTGAATAAAATGATCAATCTGTTTCACTACTTCATCGCTGTAGAGTAACGTTAGGTGTGTATCCGCAGTTTGGATGTGATCGGTCATTCCTTCAATATAGGTTTCTTCGACCGTCACTGTACCATCAGATTCTGAATCAAAGCCCATGAATAACGGACGAAAACCCCAACCGGTGTTACCCGCAATACAACCTAACTTTTGAGGAAAACTCCAGATATTTTCGTGGGGCTCCAAACCAAAATCAATCGAGTTGCCTAAAATACCACTCAACCCCATTTCATCGATCACTCGAATAATAGAAGCCCCCTGCATAGGAGAACCTAACGTTACAACATGAGAAATAACTTCAGTAGAGGGATGGCGTGAAGTCAGATAGTTTTGAATCATCAAACCACCTAAACTATGACCTAATAAAACGTTATTGCCTTCGGGTTCTAACGCATCATCAATGGAAGAATATAGTTTGTTACCATCAATACTAACGGTACTGTAATCAAGAACTTTGGTTTTATAACCCAATTTTTGTAAACGTTGACGCAACGGCTGCATCACAAAAGCGTTCATATACAGCCCATGCAAGATTATGATTTTCATCAACCGTCCTTATCTATTAATACAGTAAAGCACCTAGTTTTCTTATAAACGTTGAGTACGTTCATAGAAAAATTAGGTGCTTTAAAATAATAGAACAACGAAAGTTAACGTAACCAGTTTGTTTTGCTTAGCTCGATGATTTCATCGCCACGCCCATTAATAATCGCTTTCATCATGTACACACTAAAGCCTTTAGCATGTTCCATTTTGATCTGCGGTGGCATCGCCAATTCTTGCTTCGCGGTATCGACTTCAACAACCACCGCATCGGGATAATCAAATGCTTCGCTTAACGCTCCCGGTAATTGTTCTGGATCTGAAACATGAATGCCTTTAATGCCACATGCTTCAGCTATTTTGGCAAAGCTAGGGTTATGTAAATCCGTATCATCGGATAGATATCCCCCTGCTTTCATTTCCATCGCAACAAACCCTAGTGAACGATTATTGAAAACCACAATCTTGATCGGCAGATTAAGTTGTTTCAATGATAATAGATCCCCCATTAACATTGAAAAACCGCCATCACCGCACATCGCAACTACCTGACGATTACGGTCGAACGCCTGTGCCCCCATCGCTTGTGACATAGCGTTAGCCATTGAACCATGGTTAAACGACCCAATCAGACGCCGCTGACCATTCATTTCAAGATAACGAGCAGCCCAAACCGTCGGCGTACCAACATCACAGGTAAAGACAGCGTTATCTGCCGCCTTTTCACTGATCAAGCGTGCCAAATATTGAGGATGAATCAAACCATGCTTAGATTCGCCATTGGCTAAATCATCTAAGCCTTTGCGCGCTTCCTTATAATTAGCAAGGCAATTTTCTAAGTGTTTACTCGAGCGATCATCATTTATAAGCGGTAACAAGTCTGTCACGGTACTGCGAGTATCCCCTAAAACGCCAAAATCAATTTGAGCATGACGTCCAAGAGAAGCGGGATTATTGTCTATCTGTACAATCTTCGCGTTATCGGGGTAAAAAGCTCGATAAGGGAAGCTCGTACCAATTAACAGTACCGTATCGGCTTCACGCATCGCGTGATAACCAGAAGCAAAACCGATCAGTCCAGTCATGCCGACATCGTAAGGGTTGTTGTATTCGATGTATTCTTTCCCACGTAACGCATGCACAATCGGTGCTTGAAGTTTCTCAGCTAAAGCCACTACTTCTTGATGCGCATCTTTTACACCAGCCCCCACCATGAGGGTCACTTTACGACTACTATTCAAATAACCAGCCAACTGTTGCAAATCACTTTGTTGCGGAGCGTAGAATGCGGGTTTAGGTAACGACCATTTAGGGTTTACACCTTCGGGCATAGCTTTTAATGCAACGTCCCCAGGTAGTACTAATACGGCGACATCATTGTGCAAAATAGCTTGACGCATTGCGGTTTCTAACAGATACGGCATTTGCTCTGGGTTCGAAACTAACTCACAGAAAACACTACATTCTTTAAATAGTTCCTGTGGGTGAGTCTCTTGGAAATAATTAGTGCCAATTTCTGCTGAGGGGATATGTGCGGCAATGGCCAGCACAGGTACTCTATTACGGTGACAATCATAAAGCCCGTTAATCAAGTGCATATTACCTGGGCCACATGAACCAGCACATACTGACAGCTCTCCCGACAGATGAGCTTCAGCGCCAGCAGCAAATGCAGCTACTTCTTCATGACGAGTGCCTAACCACTCTATTTCACCTATTTTTCTTAGGCTGTCACTCAGACCATTGAGGGAATCACCTGTTACACCCCAGATTCGACCTACTCCAGCTTGACGTAGCGTCTCTGCGATAAAATAGGCAATAGTAGAATTACTCATAAGACAACTCTCCATTGATTGGTAGTAGAAAAGGCATAGGCATGACATCATCCACAAATTTTGTGCTCTATGTCTCGTTTTTCATAACCATGATGCGCTCACACCCTACCTTGTTCAAGATCAATTTATTTGAATCTTTGCAATATTTTTTTATAAATGGAGATTTTTTATTCCAATCCAGAATAAAAGGTATTCTTTATGGGTTATTTTTAAATAAAAAATGAATAACAATATAATTTAAGCAACATTACGTACAACATTAACCAACAATATAGCCAGTAAGAAACAGTAACCGTTTCGGCTGCCATCTTTACGATCAGCTCTCACACCTATCGATTGACTTCTCACTGAACAGCCTTGCAAATAAAAACCCTTTAAAAATGAATTTATATTCATCAGATAATCTTTATACTATTGAAATCATTTCTATGAATATGTAGATATTCAGGTTAGAGTTTTATTTTTTGAACATTTTTTAACATAAAACACTAATATTAATTATTTTAGCCACTCATAATATTCATTTTTATGTCAGAAACATTATAAAATACCACTTTTCAGTGACAGTGATCACATTTATCATGGTTATATTTCATTTTATTTTCAGATTTATGAAAGCGCCTGATAACCTGCCGCTCGCTTTGAAATGAGGTCGAAGTGAATAAATAATAAGGAGTGTTCATGATGAATACCAAAAAACCAATGTCGTTAACCACACGAGTTATCCTTGGTATGATTGCCGGCATCTTAACGGGATTTGCTATCCGCACCCTATTTGCAGACTCAAGTTTTGTTGATACATACATTATCAATGGTCTGTTTGAAGTTGGCGGCAAAATCTTTATCGCTAGTTTAAAAATGCTAGTCGTTCCACTTGTCTTTGTGTCTTTAGTCTGTGGCACAAGCTCATTAAAAGACCTATCCACTTTAGGCCGCATGGGCGGTAAAACTCTTGGTCTTTACATTTTAACGACAGCTGTCGCTATTACACTTGCTCTTATCATGGGTAATGTTTTTCACCCAGGTTCAGGTGCAGATCTGACTGCAGCAACCAGCTTCAAATCAGCAGAAGCTCCTTCACTGGCAAAAGTTATCATTGATATGTTCCCAACGAACCCTATCAGTGCAATGGCTGAAGGTAATACACTACAAGTTATTGTATTCGCGCTCCTATTTGGTATCGCAATCAGTTCTGCAGGAAAACCAGGCGAGCGTATTGCAGATTTCTTCGTCGATTTAAACGAAGTGTTGATGAAACTGGTCACCTTGCTAATGAAGGTTGCTCCTTACGGCGTATTCTTCCTAATGGCAAAACTGTTTACTGGCCTAGGTTTAAGTGCAATATGGAACTTAGCCGCCTACTTTGCGGTACTTGTTGGTACGTTGTTGATTCATGCCTTTGTGACTTATGGCCTGATGCTAAAAGGGTTAGCAGGTTTAAATCCATTTACGTTCTTCCGTAAAATGGAAGATGCCGTGATGTTTGCTTTCTCAACCGCATCATCAAATGCAACGCTTCCTGTAACAATGGAAACCGCAACTCAACGCCTTGGTGTACACAACAAAGTCGCATCCTTTACGATTCCTTTGGGTGCAACCGTGAACATGGACGGTACTGCGATAATGCAAGGTGTTGCTACAGCGTTCATCGCTCAAGCATTTAACATCGATTTGTCTATGTCTGATTACCTGATGGTGATTGTAACAGCAACATTAGCCTCTATCGGTACCGCTGGTGTACCTGGTGTAGGTCTTATCATGTTAGCAATGGTATTAAATCAAGTCGGTCTACCTCTTGAAGGTGTCGCTTTGATTATGGGTGTTGACCGTCTACTGGATATGATCCGTACCGCAGTGAACATTACAGGCGACTCTTGTGTTACCTGTATCGTTGCTAAATCAGAAAACGCATTTAGCGAAGAGATCTTCAATGCTGATATTGAGCTCAATGAGAAACAAAAAGTTGCAATTAGCAACGATTAGTTGCATATCATAATGCTCAATTAACAATCAAAAAACATCCCTTTCACTAATGACAGGGATGTTTTTTATTATTCAATTAAATTCACTGTTCTTATGCCTAAAGATCAAACTAAATTGATTTAGTTCACAAATGAATATGCTAATAATCCTTAATATTTCTTTAGAACGAAATGTTAATGGAGTAAAAAGCAATGAAGCGAGTTCTATATGGAGTGGTGACTTTTCTCCTTTATTTAATACCGAATTTTAGTTTCGCGTCTTCTGATTCAAATACAGTACCACCTTTAACCCATTCACTAATAGGCTATAGTTCCATTGTTATTTTTGTGGTCGCTTATGCTGCAGTAATGTTAGAGGAAAAACTTAAACTACATAAATCTAAGCCAGTCCTTTTGGCAGCAGGCTTGATCTGGGCTCTAATCGGTTGGATTTATCACCAATACGGCGCTTCAGAAATTGTCGAACAAGCTATCGAACATAATCTTTTAGAGTATGCAGAATTACTCTTGTTTTTATTAGTGGCGATGACCTATATAAATGCAATGGATGAGAGAAATGTATTTGATGGTTTGCAAGCTTGGATGTTGAAAAAGGGTTTCAATTTTCAAACTTTATTTTGGCTAACCGGTTTTCTCGCTTTTTTTATCTCTCCAGTCGCCGATAATCTAACTACCGGATTATTAATGTGTGCCGTGGTAATGAAATTAGGTGGAGATAATAAAAAATTCGTCAATCTTTCATGTATTAATATCGTTGTAGCCGCTAACGCCGGTGGAGCGTTTAGCCCATTTGGCGACATTACAACGCTAATGGTTTGGCAATCAGGGAAAGTTGAATTTACCCAATTCTTTGACCTTTTCGTCCCTTCCGTCGTCAATTTTCTTGTACCCGCTATCATCATGTGCTTTTTCTTACCGAAGCAAAAGCCAGCATCGATGAACATGCATATTCATATCAAACCCGGTGGGTTGCCTATTGTGGCACTATTTATACTCACGATTCTTACATCGGTAACCTTTCATTCCTTGTTCGATTTTCCTCCTGTAATAGGCATGATGCTAGGGTTAGCTTACCTGCAGTTTTATGGTTTTTACCTGAGAATGGCATTTCCAAAATCTATCGCACGCTTAAAGGCTAAAGCCGATAAAGAAGAGTTAGACCATATCGGCTCGTTTGTTCCTTTTGATGTATTTCAACGTATTGCCCGTGCCGAGTGGGACACTCTGCTGTTCTTTTATGGTGTTGTGATGTGTGTGGGCGGACTAAGCTTACTGGGTTACTTATCTATGGCATCCAACGTGATGTACACCCAATGGAACCCTGTCGCTGCGAATATCATGGTGGGTATCCTCTCATCGATTGTTGACAATATACCTGTGATGTATGCCGTGCTCACTATGGACCCAATCATGTCTCACGGAAACTGGTTATTAGTCACGCTTACCGCTGGCGTTGGTGGTAGCTTACTGTCTATCGGTTCAGCAGCAGGGGTTGCATTGATGGGAGCAACCAAAGGCCAATATACCTTCGGCAGTCATTTAAAATGGACGCCAGTGATTTTGGTGGGATATTTTGCAAGTTGTGCGGTGCATATGCTGATCAATAGCAGCCTATTTTAGCTGATTCAAACGATAGCTGCTTTCACTTCTATCTATTGAAAACAAGAGGTGGAGATACTGCCCATCAAGCTATGTACGATAGTATCGAGCGGAAATTATAACTAAGATAAAGGCGACATCCGTCGCCTTTATTCATGTCAGATATACGCTCAGCCAAGATGGCTATTTTCTAGTTTCAGTAATGCTTCCTTGCGGCTTTCTCCACCAGCATACCCTACGACTTTCCCACTTTTGCCAATCACTCTATGGCATGGGATCACAATTGAAAGAGGATTTTTACCATTCGCCGCCCCAACAGCACGCACAGCTTTAGGTCGTCCAATCTGCTCAGCAATCGCTTGATAGTTCGTTGTCTGTCCGTAAGGAATCGACTTTAACGCCTGCCAAACGTCTTGCTGAAATGCGGTTCCCTGCACACTTAACGGCAAATGGAATGTTTGACGTTGACCAGCAAAATACTCTTTGAATTCAATTTTTGCCTGTTGTAGTAACGGATGCGCGGCATTTTCAATCCCCAACTCGTCAGGTAAGGTGGTATGTTGTTCAAACCAAATTCCGCTTAAACCTTCATCATTACACTGAATGGTCATGACGCCTAAGGGGCTCATATTGTGGCAATAATAATTAGTCATTAACAATGTTTCCTTCATAACGCCAGCAATGAAACGTAGCATAGCTACCCCACGGCGACACATTATTTTTCGTTAGCTCGGGATGAAGAGCCATTACTTTACGCACAATAAGATCATTATCGAGGAAACAATCTTCTTCACTATCTGCTCTCAATTTTGCGTAGCTCACTGTCCAAGGTCCAACCCCCTTTAATGCTAACCAGTCCCGCGGGTCGCATTCAGGGTTTTCATTCATAAATACCGCAAATCTAGCGAGAGTGTCTTTACGTGCATTAGGCATGCGTAAAAAGGATAGATCTGCATCTTTAACTTGCTCAGGGGTCGGGAAATTCCATGGCTCACTCGTTTGCTGATTAAACGCAGCCACTAAAAGATTCAGCTGTCCAATGGCCGCTTTTACCGAAACCTGCTGTCCTAAAATAGCCCTAACACCCGCTTCCCAACGACTCCATATCCCGGGAATACGGATTCCCTTAGTGGCGACAATGCCCGGTTGAATCGCATCTAAATGCTGCTCGATCAAGTCAGTATCTGCATCGAGATCAAACTGGCGACGTACACGACTGACCAACAAACGTAAATCACGAATATTGTCTAAACGAAATTCCAACTTTATCTGTGCGTCTTTTGTCACACTGACCCGATACCAAACAGTAGAATCGTTCAATACTGCGGTTCTTTCATAGCTATCCGCAGTAATCACTTCAATCCCTTTGATCGCACGCAAGCGATAAAAGTCCAACATTTCTTGCCACGCCAGCTTCCCTCTGTAAGAAAGTAAAACGCTTTGCGTTGCTGTTTTATGTTTGTTACTTCGTCTTATTTGAGTTGGGGTTAAACGAAAATGTTTTACAAATGCATCATTAAAGCGCCGTGTACTTTGAAATCCACTAGCAAAACCAATGTCTGTTATAGCCATAGAACTCGTATGCAATAACCGTTTAGCAAATAAAAGCTGTTGATATAACGCATATTTTTTCGGTGACATTCCTAAATTTTGCGTAAATAGCTGACGTAAATAACGTTCACTTATTCCTAGCCTATCAGCCAGTTGGGCAATGCTTCCTTCGCTCAAAGCGCCTAAATCAATTAATGCCATTGCACGAGAAAATGTCGTCTCAGTTCCTCGCCACAAGTTAGAATGAGGGGCGCTATCTGGATGACAGCGTAAGCATGGTCGATATCCTGCTGCCATCGATTCCGCAGCTGTCGCATAATAAGTGACATTTTCTTCTTTAGGTAAATTAGCCGGACAAATAGGACGACAAAATATCCCAGTACTCTTTACTGCTATAAAGAATCGTCCATCAAAACGAGCATCTCGACTCAGCCGAGCTTGGCGGCACTGCTCTTTATCTAGCATTAAAGGCGATTTAATTAGCAATTGTCTTTGTTCCATAAACATCACTTGATTCACTGAGTATGCCCGATATTGTAGAAGTTACTAGAACCATTACTCGCCACTTTCGGCACTCAATCTAAAACTATATTACCAGCGTAGAATCACTCTATCTTCTCATCAGTACTTTGCCTAAGAGCGAAGACATTCTCACGAAAACTGCTCCTTGTTGAGGCTTGTTATATTCCTCAACAATAGAAATTCATCGTTTTCTAATGCACTTACATTAGAAAAATGCGTTTTAAACTTTATGTTTAATGACACAAAAAGTTCCCTAAAACATCATCAATATTTTCGAACATCAATGTCAGACGGCTCTAATTATCATTTTAATGAATAGTCAATACACTTCATTCAACACAACAAATCAATCGATATACATAGAGGAATCATCGATGAAAGCGTTTTTAAAGAAACTAATGACTTCTGATGCAGGTTTTGCCCCACTCGCATTACGTATCCCTGTAGGTATCATCTACATGGCGCATGGCAGTCAAAAGCTATTCGGTTGGTTTGGTGGCCACGGGTTATCAGGTACAGCACAATGGATGAACTCGATTGGATTAGAACCAGGCATTGTCATGGCTACCTTAGCGGGGAGTGGTGAGTTTTTTGGCGGTTTGCTACTTCTTTTAGGCCTGCTTACTCGCCCTGCTGCATTTGTCACTGCATTTACTATGATTGTAGCTATTTTTAGCGTTCACATCAGCCACGGCCTATTTTTGTCAAATGGCGGTTTTGAATATGGCTTAGCACTGTTTGCAGCAAGCCTATCCATTCTATTCTCAGGCCAAGGTAAAGTCGCTGTAGACAACTTAATCGTTCGTCAAACAAAATAATCGTTACCAAGCTTAAATATTAAAGGGCGAAGTGAGTCATCACTTCGCCCTTTATTTTATTCACATCTATGTAAACAATCGCTCTCTAATACTTAGCAAGCGATTACTCCATCGCTTCACCTGCAATCTTCAAACTATAAGCGGTTAATGGATCGGTATTTTTCACAAGCTCTTCTACCTGTGTAATGGCTTCAAGTGAGGAACTGTTTTTACGATAGCTTAGGTAAACAGGTCGATACCACTCTTCAACCCCTTTGACCCGATATAGCTGATTCGTCGCTAAAAATGGCTCTACAACGGTAGCAGGAAGATAGGCACTTCCACCCTTTTCCAATATAAAATCAAGCGCTATACGTGCTGTAGAAGTACGTAGAAATGGCGCGGGGGCATCAGGATGGCGATCCGCATGTTCTGAAGAGAAACGCGATCCCCAGTCAACATACACATAACGATTTTCAAATACGGTGTCTAACGTATCTTCACGAGTTGAAACTAACACCAACACCATATCCGCGACGTTCTTACATTGAAGCTCATCCGATTTAATCGGATCAAATGCAAACGCCATATCAAGTGTACGTTCAAGTAAGTGACGATTGAGCTGTTCTCTCCCCATCACCTCAGCCATAAAGCCATAACCTGCAAATGCATCCGTCACTACACTCAAACAGTTTTGTAGGTAGGCATCCCATATATTAGGAGTACCACCAAGGGTTAACTGCAAAGCTTTTCCATCATCTAATGACAAATCATATTTCGCTTGTTGTAGCGTAGTTACCATGACTTCTGCGTAATTAATCAACCGCTCTCCGGCAGAGGTTAATTTGATGTTATTTCTATCCCGAGTAAAAAGTTGAGCATCGAAATAGTTTTCCAATTGTTTGATCCTGGCACTTACCGCGGCTTGGGTAAGATAAAGATTCTCTGCGGCTCGTCCAAAATGCCGAACTTTTGCCAATTCAAGAAACGTACGGAATACTTTTACATCCATATCTACCCCTCAAAAACTGCCCTTATTTCTCATTAGCTTAGTCTATCGTTACGATAAAAAAGTTTTGTTTTTCTTTTGGCGAATTTACGCCTAACTTTCGCCCTGATCAATGGCTATTGCTAAGACAATATACTTACACGAGGTTGATATGTCTGAGACTGCATTTCGTCAAGGAAAAAAACGTTTTTTCGATAATAAAAAATTCCCTCGCGGGTTTGCGAAATCGGGTGACTTTACCTTAGCAGAAGAGAATCTCCTAACCCTTTATGGAGAAACCATGCTAGGCCTAGAGTCTGGTGAATTACAATCCGCTAATGCCGAAGAACAGCATTTTCTTAGTGTGTTAGCAAACCCAGAAGCAGCAGAAAGCAAAATTGAACGAGTTTGGATGAAGTACGTTCGTTTAGCTCGAGGCCGTAAACGCTTCCATACTTTAAATGGCCGCAGCAAACCCGATGTGTCGGAAGATTACACTGAAGATGAGCCTAGCCTTACAGAAGAGGATTAAGAGAGCAGAAGGTGTAGTGACACGTAGAGAGTTATGATCCATAAGTATTTATATTGGATGGTATTCAACACTTAGTTGTACTATGCTCAATGATATCTTTCTCCCAAAGCCCCAGAGCAGTTTACTGTCTGGGGCTTTGTCTATTTATGCTATTTCGCTAGCAATGAAATCTTTTTCAAAAAGCTCTCTTTCAAATGCTCCTGATCATACTCGATGTGATAGGTATTATGAAAACCAACTCGGAGCTCTACACCATTACCACGCATGTAGATGTTATACCCATCATAGTCCGAGAAAGCTTCCACGCCTTCATATATTTTGCCGAATTCTGTGGGTGTTCCATTTTCCATGACATTTTCATAAGCATGGAGTAATTGGCTAGGGTCTAGTTCATTTTTCATCTGCCACTCTCCTTAAATCAAGAATGATTACCTGTAACACCATCTTTTATTCTGACTATCAGCACATAAAAAGTTCCTCAAAAATTACCTGTGTTAAGTATGGCTCGCTGTTATTAACTAATTACGTACTAGGTCAAAAATACTTAATTTACATTAAAAATTAAAACCAATGAAAAGTACCCTAATAGCAGCAACGAAACGCATAAACAAGAAGTTAAAAAGGATAAAAAGCACAAAAAACTAGCAGTCGCTTTTCACTTATTTTATAATAAAAAATAACTCAATTTCATTTATCAAATTATAGGGTCAGTAACATGAGACTAATTCCTCTACAGAGCGCCGAGCAAGTAGGACAGTGGGCTGCCGATCATATCGTTAAACGTATTAATGCATTTCAACCAACGGCAGAGCGCCCTTTCGTACTCGGACTTCCCACGGGAGGAACGCCTGTTACCACCTACAAAGCATTGATAGAACGTTACCAACAAGGCAAAGTTAGTTTCGCTCATGTAGTGACATTTAATATGGATGAATACGTAGGATTAGCGGAATCACATCCAGAATCCTACCACTCTTTCATGCATCAGAATTTCTTCGATCATGTTGATATTCAACCGCAAAATATTAACTTACTGAATGGTAACACCGACGATCACGATGCAGAATGTGCTCGCTACGAAGCAAAGATAAAATCGTACGGTAAAATCCATTTATTTATGGGAGGTGTAGGGACAGATGGCCATATCGCATTCAATGAACCCGCTTCTTCACTTTCATCTCGCACTCGGATAAAAACACTGACAGAAGACACTCGAATTGCGAACTCTCGCTTTTTTGATGGTGACGTGGCCCAAGTGCCTAAATATGCGTTAACGATTGGTGTCGGAACGCTACTCGATGCGGAAGAAATTTTAACGCTGGTTATTGGTCATAATAAGGCGCTAGCACTGCAAGCGGCTGTAGAAGGTTCAGTTAACCATATGTGGACAGTTTCAGCCTTACAACTGCATCCTAAAGCTGTGATTATATGTGATGAACCAGCAACTCAAGAATTGAAAGTAAAAACCGTCAAGTATTTCTCAGAGCTAGAAGCAAACAACATTAAAGGCTATTAAGTGTCATTTAGTACCTTAATCATTGCATGATTGGGTATAAAAGCCTGCTTTCAATTGAGAGCAGGCTTTAACATTACTTGGCGCTATCGGCTTGCTGCTTATTTTTTACCACTTCATTTACGGCAGCCTGCTTTTCTGACGACACTTTAGCTTCTTTGAGATCAACCACTTGCTGTTCTGGCGTTGGGTGTGTCACACCGTTAAAGCGCCCACCGTGCTCAATACTCAAATCATCACTATAAATCGTGCCATTGACGTGGCCTTTACTCAAAATTTCGATTTTATCTGCATAACAAGTGCCATCGAATTGACCGTTGACTACGATATGTTCAGCGTATACTTCACCACTGACTTTACCACTCTCGCTGATTACCAAAGTTTTATCGATATGAAGCTGGCCATCTATTGAACCATCTACTTGGATATTGTTCTCTACTTTAAAGTGCCCTGTAATTGAACAACCTTCTGCGATGAGAGTTGTAATTGAGCGCTTACCCTTTGCTCTACCATGCTGACTAAAGATTCCCATCGGACACCTCGTATCTTAGTAAAAATTGTATCAAAGTCGTTTAATCCCCAATCAACAAAAGGTTTGGGGTCTAGAGATCGCCCAACAAAACGAATCTCATAATGTAGGTGTGGACCAGAAGTAAGCCCGGTATTGCCTGAGTAGCCAATGAGGTCACCTTTGTGGACAAAGTCACCCATTTTAGTACTGAATTTACTCATGTGAGAGTAGGAACTGGTAAAACCAAATGAGTGTTGAATACGAAGGTAATTACCTGAGCCTTGGTTACTTGGCCGAGTCACTTCTACCACTCCATCTGCTGGAGCATAAATTGGCGTACCAATATTGACCGCAAAATCCTGACCTCGGTGAAATTTCACCACACCTGTAACAGGATGAACTCGCTTACCATACCCTGATGAAATACGACCTTCTTTTACTGGTGCTCCACTTGGAATCTGCGATAGCATCACTTTACGCACAGAAGACGTGATTGCAGCTACATCCAATCGGGTTTCTAATGCCTCATCAGAATCATCAACCCCTAGCACTTTTTCTAAATCCCCCAAGCGATCAGAAACAGTTTGCATTCTTTCTTCACGTTCAAGCAGATCACTTTGTAAGTTATCTTTCAGCTCTTTTAGTGACAGCACTTCTTCATTTAGTGACATCGATTGGTGTTCAAGTTGCTTTTGCTTTAGTTTCGCAAAATCGACTTCATGAACTAAATAATAGATAACACCAGCCGTGACCAAAATCCCCGTAAGAATCAAATAACCAAATCCACGAAGCACATGACGAACCCATTTCCCGACATGAAAATGTCGAGTACCGCTAACGGATGAAACTGAAATAATAACGTTTTCTTTCATGCACGATATGATATTCAAATAATCTATGTCAGGATTTTATCAGGGTTGTGTCAACTTCCAAACTTTTTAATGTGACACTAATAACTAAGTTGACATGTTTATTAATAGATTGAGACAAAAGGACTTTCACAAATAATTTGAGGCAAGCAAATACCTGAGATTCGGCTAATATACAGATAATTAAAAGAAATAATTAGTTACAAATTTAAATACAGAACATCATATTTATTGTGTTTTTTTATCAGGGTTATTTTGGCAATACCTATTAGGAATTATATTTATACCCAAGTAACCTCAAGATGCTGTTTCAGCGAGAATGGTTTCGCTCTTAGGCAAGGCACTGATTTGAAGACATAGTCATTCTACGTAGAAAATCAGTAACACAGCCTAGGAGCGAATACAACTCGCCCTTTGGGAGCTCATCAACAAACCAATTTCTGCGCTCAATCACGTTGAAAGGGAATAACCATTCCTGCCGTGATTGAGCTTGACCTAGGCTCGTTGATGAAGCTCTGAACCCTGCATCTTGAGGTCATTTGGGTATAGCTATGAACATCACTCTGTTGAACTGCAAGCGACGGGTTTTTATATCTTCATCTTATCCACTGAAGGAGTCCTTACCTCAGGCTTTAGAATATTCATTCTAAAATTGGCAGGTGACTCGATATATGATTCGTTTAACTGCAGAATAAAACAAAGTAACGATGAGAGCGAAGTGCATAACTGTTTTTGTTCAGGCATCTACATTTATCGTGCATGCTGATAAATCACGAGACGAAATGAAGCGTTTAATGCAAAAAACAGAAAAATAATAAATAGAGAACCAGACATTAAAAATAACCATTCATTTGAATCAACTACAGTCTGATAGATAAACATAACAAGACATAAGCCACTCATGAATAATAGCAGAAGTGCTCGTTCTAACTCTTTAACGTACTTTCTCTTCATTTTAAAACAGACAAACATTAATGATAATTATTATCATTAATGTACTCCATATTTTCATGATCTGTCCAGTCCTTATCATTTGAAAGTACTTTATATTTATGACGTACACATTCATTAAGCGCAAAGAACACCCCATTACATGAGTTCTCGGCATGCATCATACTTTACTAAATCCTTTCATTATACGTTGAGTTTTTCCTTTCCCGATTATGCAACACGACGTAATATATATACCATTGGTATAACAAATTAGTACTCTAGATTATGGAATCGAATTACAAGCTATATCAGCAAATAGCCAATCGCTTTAAAGAACAAATGGGTAACGGCCGTTACAAAGTGGGAGATATGCTACCAGCAGAAAGAATTTTGGCTGAACAGCTTGAAGTCAGTCGTACTGTCATCCGTGAAGCTATGATCATGCTTGAAGTCGAAGGATTTATCGAAGTACGTAAGGGTTCTGGTATCCGTGTTGTGAGTATTGAAGGAAATAGAACCACAATTTCTGAATCAACCTCATCCCAATTTGCTAATAGTAATTATGGCCCGTTCGAGCTACTTCAGGCTCGACAATTGTTTGAGAGCAATATTGCTGAATTTGCAGCAATGCAAGCCACCAAACAAGATTTAGTGGCACTAATGAAAATTCAAGAACAAGCAAAAAATGATGAGTACAGTCGTGACTCTCATTGGGATAGTGAGTTTCATATTCAGCTTGCACGGTGTACACAAAATTCAGCTATCGTTGATGTCGCTGAAACGCTTTGTCGACACCGAGAAGATAACCCTTATTGGAAAAAACTTCATGAGCATATTCATGATGACCAAATACGTAATTGGTATCACGAACATGAGCATATTGTTAAAGCACTTATTCAACGCGACGGTAAAGCTGCAAAACAAGCGGTTTGGCAACATATCGAAAATACAAAACAAATGCTATTTGACGCTTCAAGCGATGATTATGATCGCTTTCTTTTTGCCGAAAATCCGTTAACTGACTTTTCTCAATAAAGATGTCCGAACAGCTTAATCAAACATTAAAAAGCAGAGCCAGTCTAAAAGCTCTGCTAATACATATCCCAAAATGATGTTTATAAGGTCACACCGCTTTTAAACACTGCGATTTCGCGAAAATCGTTGTATTCATTACATGTCTGTTGACCGTTAACCACTAAAGCAATGTTATCAATCAACGCTTCCAACATATCCTCCATAGTGCTGCCTTCGACAAGCTGACCAGCATTAAAATCAATCCAATGAGGTTTTCTTTGAGCAAGGCTAGTATTCGTCGCCACTTTAAACGTAGGCACAGGTCCTCCATAAGGTGTCCCCCGCCCAGTGGTGAATAACACGATATGGCATCCCGCCATTGCAAGTGCTGATGTCGCCACTGCATCATTTCCTGGGGCACTTAATAATGAGAGCCCAGTTAGAGTTAAACGCTCGCCATACTGAAGCACGTTACACACAGGGCTATGACCCGATTTTTGGGTACAACCAAGTGATTTTTCTTCGAGTGTCGAAATTCCCCCCGCTTTGTTACCTGGCGATGGATTTTCGTAAATAGGCTGGTGATGATCGATAAAATACTGTTTGAAGTTATTAATCATTTGCACCGTTTGCTCAAAGATCTTTTGATTTTCACAACGAGCCATCAATAAGTGCTCAGCGCCAAACATCTCTGGCACTTCTGTCAGCACTGATGTGCCACCATGAGAAATCACATAATCAGAGAAACGACCGAGCAGCGGATTGGCCGTAATCCCCGAAAAACCATCAGAACCACCGCACTCAAGACCAAATCGTACCTCACTGAGCATCCCATCTGAACGTTGGTCTTGTTGCATCACTTCTGCCAGTTCACGTAACTGTTGAACGCCAAATGCCACTTCATCATCATGATGTTGACACGTCATAAACCGAACACGTTGCGGGTCAAAGTCACCTAACGTCTCTTTAAACGTTGTAATTTGATTATTCTCACAGCCCAACCCAACCACAAGAACCCCACCTGCATTGGGGTGCTTCACTAAATTTTGTAATAACGTCCTCGTATTTAAGTGATCTTGTCCAAGTTGAGAGCAGCCAAACTGATGGGTAAAAACATGCACTCCATCGATAGAGCCGTTTGGTAACTCACGTTCTATTTGGCGTTTCATTTGCTGAGCAAGAGCATTAACACACCCAACCGTTGGGATAATCCACAACTCATTGCGTATTCCTACGTCTCCATTACCTCTTCGGTACAACTGAACATGGCGATCCATCACCTGCACATGTTCAGAAAAAAATGCAGGGGCATACTGATAGTCACTCACTGAACTCAAATTGGTTTTTATATTGGTATGATCAACATGTTGACCCTGCTCTATCGCCTGTATTGCATGGCCTATAGGCGCACCATACTTAATAATCTCATCGCCTATAGCAAGAGCATGGAGTGCGATTTTATGTGCTTGAGGAATATCTTGTTCAATAACAAGATGTGTATCGGCAAAGGTCAGTTCTTCACCTTGATGTAGCGGCGCTAGCGTAACCAGAACGTTATCATTGGGATGAATTTGTAGTAAGCGATTCACTATGTTCTCCTTGCTTCAGGAAGACACGTTATACCGATCAGGGCAACCCCTTTCTCGTTTGCCAAGTTCGGTATAAGTGATTGAAAATTTAGGTGATAGTGAAAGCTAAACACCAAAGTAATCTTTAGCATTGTTGTAGCAGATACCCCGCACCATTTGGCTTAACAGAGCAAAATCATAGGGAGCTTCCCCGTGCTCAACCCAAGAGGCAATCATCTGACATAAAATTCGACGAAAATATTCGTGACGCGTGTAAGACATAAAACTGCGACTGTCAGTCAACATACCAACAAATCGACTCAGCAGACCTAATTGTGCTAATTGGGTCATTTGGCGCACCATTCCATCTTTTTGATCGTTAAACCACCAGCCAGCGCCAAATTGAATTTTTCCAGGGATACTTCCCCCTTGGAAGTTGCCGCACATAGTGCCAAGCACTTCGTTATCTCTTGGGTTTAGGCAATACAAAATGGTCTTAGGTAACTCATCTTCCTTATCCAAAGCATCCAGTAATTTTGCGAGTGGTGCAGCCACTAAATCATCATTGATCGAATCAAAACCCGTATCTGGCCCCAAGATATTAAACATACGCGTGTTGGCATTGCGTAACGCGCCAATATGGTACTGCTGTACCCAATTTCGTTTAGCGTACTCTTTGCCTAAATACACCAAAATAGCTGTCTTGAACTGAGCAGCCTGATAAGGTGAAACTTCTTTCCCTGCAAGGCGCTGAGTCAAAATAGCGTCCAATTCTTGTTCTGATGCTTCTTCATAGACGACCGTATCTAACGCGTGATCCGCAACGCAGCAACCGTGGGCTTGGAAATGGTCAAGGCGTTTCCCTAAGGCAGTACAAACATCAATAAAAGAATGAATAGAGACATCAGCCGCAGCTTCGAGTTTATGGATATAATCATTGAATCCCGCTAAATGAATATTAAATGCCTTATCAGGTCTCCAACTCGGCAGCATACGAATAGAAAAACTCGGGTCTTCCGCCACCTGCTTATGCGCATCAAGACTATCAATAGGATCATCGGTTGTTCCTACCATCTCAACATTCATTTTTTCCATAATCCGCCGTGCTCTGAAATCATCAGTCGCCAACATTTCATTACACTGCTGCCAAATATGCTCAGCGCTGTCTGTATTTACAATCACGTGATCTAAGCCAAATGGGCGTCTTAACTCTAGGTGACTCCAATGATAGATAGGATTACCAATGGTAAAAGGAACCGTCGCAGCAAACGCTAGGAATTTTTCTTTATCGCTCGCATCCCCAGTACAAAAACGTTCATCAACACCATTACTGCGCATAGCGCGCCATTTATAGTGATCGCCACGTAACCAGATATCGGTCAGATTAGTGAATTGATAATTGTCAGCGACTTGGTATGGCGGCAGATGGCAATGATAATCAATGATTGGTAAATCTGCCGCAACATCATGATACAGGCGACGAGCAAGTTCAGAATGGAGCATGAAATCTTCAGATAGAAAAGTAGTCATGATTTATAAACCTAATTTGTTATACCAATTATATATACGTGTCATACTTATAACTTAAATCTAAAGAGATGAAATTCTGAGATCCAACCGTCAAATTGAGAGACAGAGTTTATATAGCGTCATTTCTCGCCACTTTTATTGTCATTTTGCTATAAAGTTCAAAATTTGAAACACCATTTCATTAAATGGTCTATTTTTTGATCGTTTCCTCATTTCCAGTGTCATACCAAATATAATCTAACAGACCATAAAGTATACCAGTTAGAGATACTGAGTTTATTGTTCCAATTGCAGTCGAGCTTGATTTCGGCAGTGCCAAGAAACAAGCAGTCAGGGCAGAAAGAACAACAACCCATTTTCATTACACAAGAGATGAAAGGTATGTTTATCCAAGCAATGAATCATTTGATAACTCGAATCCTACAATTCGTATTAACTGCTTTTATGGTCATTATGATTACAGCAGTTGTCTGGCAAGTATTTACCCGCTTTGTATTACAAGATCCGTCCAGTTTTACTGACGAGTTATCTCGTTATTTACTTATTTGGATTGGTATTTTAGGAGGGGCTTATACTTATGTGATTAAGCGTCACTTAGCGCTCGAATTACTCGCTTCTCGGCTCACAGTACGAGGCCAAAGAGGATTGAGTATTTTTATCAATCTGATCATTTTTGCCTTTTCGGCTATTGCCTTTATTTATGGTGGATATGAGCTCGTTCATAGCACCTTAATTCACGGACAAACCTCCCCTGGTATTGCTATTGGTAGTCACCACCTATTAATTGGTTACGTCTATCTAGTTGTACCGATTTCTGGCTTGCTTATCTGTTATTTTGGTCTGGCTGATATCGCTAGCGCTTGGTTTGAACTCTCCCATAAATCCGGTCACGTATCAGTAGAAGGACAATTATAATGACCTTACTTGATCTGCTTTTTTCTCAGCATTTTTTGATGAATGCGCCCGATGCTTTTTTCGACTTTTTTCCTGTCATTGTCTTATTCTGCGTATTAGGTGTGTTACTGCTTGTTGGTGTACCGATTGCATTTTCAATCGGTATTGCCGCAATGCTCACTGTCTTTATCGATTTTCCTTTCGATAAAGCCATGATTTTAGTATCCCAAAAGCTGGCTAATGGCTTGGATAACTTTGGCTTATTAGCGCTGCCGTTCTTTATCGTTGCTGGTAACTTGATGAATCGAGGGGGGTTAGCGACACGTTTAATCAACTTTGCGATGCTGTTCGGTGGACGGCTGCCTGGTTCACTCGCACATGTAAACGTGATTGCCAACATGCTATTTGGTTCTTTATCCGGCTCTGCCACTGCTTCAGCAGCCGCTGTCGGCGGCATCATGAAACCACTGCAGGAAAAGCAGCACTATCCCATTGATTTTTCGACCGCTGTCAACGTAGCTTCATGTCCATCCGGTTTATTGATTCCCCCCTCCAACATCTTGATCTTATTTGCCTTAGTCAGTAGTACTTCAGTGCAATACCTGTTCATTGCCGGTTACATTCCCGGTATTTTAATGGGCCTAGGCGTAATGGTGGGGATCTTTCTACTCGGTAAACGCAACCATATTCCACAACAAAAAATTGTCTTTAAAGAGAAAGCCACCAAAGTCGTTTTAGATGCAATTCCAAGTTTAACCCTGGTCGTGATTATCATGGGCGGTATCTTAGCGGGGATTTTTACTGCCACTGAAGCTTCAGCGATTGCCGTTGTTTACGCACTGGTGTTAGGGATTGCTTACCGCGAACTCAAAATGAAAGACATGTTCCCAGTGCTAATCGAAAGCGTTGTTACCACATCGATTGTTCTACTCATGGTTGCCACTTCTTCAGCGATGTCTTGGGCAATGGCCAACGCGGATATTCCGAACTTTATCGCCGATTTCGTGATGCAAACATCGACTAATCCGATCGTTGTCGTGTTGCTAATGAATGTGATTTTGCTGGTCATTGGCACCTTTATGGACATGACGCCTGCGGTACTTATTTTTACCCCCATATTTCTGCCCATCGCGACTCAATTAGGTATCGACCCGATTCACTTCGGCATCATCTTAGTGTTTAACCTTTGTATTGGTATCTGTACTCCACCAGTAGGCACAGCACTTTTTGTCGGCTGCAGTGTATCAGACACCAAATTAGGTCAAGTCGTCCCTAAGTTAGTTCCACTGTTTGCCATTATGGTGATTACGCTAGGCATCATCACTTTATTCCCATCTTTATCGCTTTGGTTACCAACCTTAGCCGGATATCAACATTAACGATAACAATAGGACCCTGCCATGAAACGTCTGAATTCTGTTGTGCTAACCTGCGCTATCTCAGCGTTAGCCGCTCTAAACATCAATGCCGTGCAAGCTCGAACCCTAAAATTGGCCCACGAATTGCCGACAGAACACCCTGTGCATGCCTCATTAACCTGGTTTGCTGACCAAGTTAAAGCACGCGCTCATATTCGCGTAAAAGTTTACCCTAACGGCACGCTAGGTAATGAAACGGGCTTATTACAGATGGTGCAAAACGGCACAATCGCTTTTACTAAAGTCAGCGCAGCACCACTCAACTCTTTTGCATCAGATTATAAGTTGCTCTCACTGCCTTATTTGTATCGTAGCGACGCTCAATACCACAAAGTACTCGAAGGTCCGATTGGTCAAAAAATTCTCGCCTCATCTCGAGATTCTGGATTTATTGGACTGGCATTCTTAGATGCCGGCTCGCGCAGCTTTTATACCTCAAAGCCAATTCGAACTCCTGACGATCTAAAGGGATTAAAAATTCGCGTACAAAACTCTTCCGTTTCGATTGATACCATCAAAGCACTTGGCGCAACGCCGGTTCCTCTACCTTACGGCGAACTCTATTCCGCCATGCAACAAGGCGTTGTCGATGGTGCTGAAAATAATATCCCGTCTTACTACTCTTCTCGCCACTATGAAGTAGAGAAAGTTTATTCCTACGACAAACATACCGAGGTACCTGATGTGTTAGTGGTCTCCACCAGTATTTGGGATTCATTGACTGATGAGCAACGCAAAATCATCCGCGAAGTCGCAAAAGAAACCGTGAAACAGCAAGAAACCAACTGGAATAACTACGTTAGCAAATCGAAAAAAGCGCTAGAAGCGGACAACATTACGTTTGTGCAAAGTGATGTGGCTAAATTCCAAGCCGCCGTAAAACCGGTTTATGACAAGTTCCGCAAAGAAAATCCTGATTTAGTCGGTATGTTAGACGAAATACAAGCCCAATAATGGCAATAAGCACTGGTATTTAATCAATACCAGTGCACTCTTTATCACGCCGCAATAACGGCCGTTCAAACCAAATAGAGTCTTATTATGAATTTATCTCTTTCTACTCTTACCAGTGCGAATCCTCCCTTAACACTCAATCACTCTGCGGCACAAGTCGGGATTGTCCACTTAGGGTTTGGCGCATTCCATCGTGCTCACCAAGCATTAATTACCGACACTTATATGCAGGAATTTGGCGGTAATTGGAAAATTGTAGGGGTGACATGGGGAAGCAGCGATTTACCGCAAAAAATGGCACAGCAAGATAATCTCTACACTGTCGGCGTGGGGTATAACGACACGCTCAATGTGCAGCTTATCAGCGCCATTGAGGAAATTTTAACTAGCACCCAAACCGATCAAGTTTTTGCTTATATGTGCAGCCCTGACGTAAAAATCGTCTCTCTTACTATCACAGAAAAAGGCTATTGCCATCACCCAGCGACAGGTGATCTCGATCTTAATCATCCGTTTATCCAACATGATTTAGCCGATCCAACTCATCCTCAATCAGCGGTGGGTTTTCTCGTTGAGGCTCTTAATATTCGTCGTCAAAAAGGCATTGCACCATTCACCCCACTAACCTGTGATAACTTACCTGAAAATGGTCATGTACTCGAAAAAGTAGTCCTGCAATTTGCTCAAGCTCGGGATCCAGAGCTGCATCAGTGGATTAAAAATCATATTCAATTTCCTTGTACTATGGTCGATCGCATTGTGCCGCGTACCACAGAAAATGATATTAGCCGCGTCGAGCAAGTTTTAGGATTGAGAGATGAAGCCTGTGTCGTCACCGAACCTTTCTTACAGTGGGTAGTGGAAGATAAATTCGTCAATGACCGCCCATTGTGGGAAAACACTTCGATTGCCAATATTGAAGTCACAGATAACGTGCTCCCATTCGAAGAAATGAAATTACGCCTGTTGAATGGCACCCACTCATCCATGGCTTATCTAGGCTACCTTTCTGGCTATCAAACCATTGCCGAAACAATTCGCGATCCTAAATTCAAATATTTCATTCGTCGTATGATGGATGACACCATCACCCCAGCAGTGCATATTCAGGGCGTTGATCTCGATGATTACAAATCACAACTCATTGAACGTTATGAAAATACCGCACTGCAGCACCGCACTTGGCAAATTGCAATGGACGGTTCACAAAAAGTACCACAACGCTTCCTACAAACAATGCGCTATGGTCTAGATCATCACGTTGATCTCTCACCACTGTATTTGGCTCTTGCAGGTTGGATCCGTTATGTCAGTGGGATCGACGAACAACATCAAGCGATTGACGTACAAGATCCTTTACGCGATCAGTTTGCTGCTATTTGGGAACAACATAAAGATCAACCTCAAGCGATCGTCAACGCTTTCGTGCATCTGGACAGTGTTTTCTCCCCTGAATTTGCTCATGACAATACATTTATTGAATCGCTAACCGAAGCATTAGAAACCATTATGACTTTGGGTTCCAAACAAGCTGTATATCAATGGGTTAGTACTCACAAGAACTAAAAACTAGGAAGCATGATCATGAGAATGACATTTCGTTGGTATGGTGAGGGAAACGACAAGATTAGCCTTGCCCAAATCCGACAGATTCCGGGCGTTGATGGTATCGTTTGGTCGCTGCACGATATGCCAGCGGGTGAGCTTTGGAGCGAAGAACGCATCACTAAAGAAATCGCAACCATACGCCAAGCGGGGTTTCATGCTGATGTCGTTGAAAGTGTTAATGTCCATGAAGATATAAAGCTTGGACTTCCAACTCGCGACGTCTACATTGACAATTATAAAGAAACACTCAGAAGGTTAGCTAAAGCGGGTGTGAAAGTGGTTTGCTATAACTTTATGCCCGTATTTGATTGGACTCGAACCGAACTTTACCACCCTCTTGAGGATGGCTCTAACGCTCTGTTTTTTGAACAAAGCCGTATTCAAAATATTGATCCCATGGAGCTAATAAAAACGTTATCACAAAATGTGGATGTGACTATGCCAGGCTGGGAACCTGAGCGATTAGCTAAACTGGAACACACGTTTGTTCAGTACCAAGGTTTCACCAGCGAACAGCTTTGGTCCAATCTACAGTATTTTCTTGAGCAAGTGATCCCGGTTTGTGAGCAGTACGATATTAAACTTGGTATCCACCCTGATGATCCTGCTTTTGCTATTTTTGGCCTGCCACGAATCATTACCAATTTAACTAATATCAAACGATTACTAAGCCTCGTCGATAGCCCCTATAACGGGTTAAGTTTATGTACCGGTTCTCTAGGCTCAATCAATAACGATATTCCCGCTATCATTGACCAATGCTTTAGCCGTATACACTTTATGCATGTGCGTAACGTTAAACGATTTGCTAATGGTGATTTTATCGAGACCTCACATCGAGCCTGTGATGGTTCGGTCGATACGGTTAAGGTAATCAAGACCCTGCATAAACATGGGTATACAGGTTACCTGAGACCGGATCATGGACGTCATTTATGGGGAGAAGAAGAATGGGCCAGACCCGGCTATGGTTTGTATGATCGAGCACTTGGCATCATGTATCTTCTTGGTGTTTGGGATAGTTTAGAGAGTTAACGACAACAAAAAAAGAGAAGTGTAAACTTCTCTTTTTTATCGCTATAGAATCCCAAGCCCCTTTGCGATGGCGGTTGCTCCACTAATAAAACAGAGTGCGAGAGCAAACTTGCGGATAGTTTCTTTAGGCCAATTTTTTGTTAACTTAATCGCCGCCAAATACCCAAGCACTACGGCTGGCATCAGCGGTAAAGAGATCAATAAATGGTGCCACGTCAAAAATCCTGCACATAATTGAACAATAAGGGACATGATAGAGCTGAACACAAAAAAGGCAGCTAGATTCCCACGTAATTTATTCGCTTCTTGATGTTGCAGCAACAATGCCATAGGAGGGCCGCCAATCGCACTACTGGTACCAAAGAAACCAGAAAAGAATCCCGCAATACACATGCGCTTGGGCGTTGGTTCAATGCGAAAAGGCAACAAGCTCACCAATACCGCCATCATAACCAGTAGTCCTAACCAAAGTTCTAGAACCTTAGCAGATACCCACACAAGTAAAACTCCGCCAGCGACAGACCCAGGAGCACGACCAATCAATGCCATCTTAAGCCCACCAATGGAAATATTATGCCTTAACTTCATGGCGTTAAGGAATGAAAGGACTAAAGCACTTAACGTCACAGGAGCGGGAACATAATCAGGAGAAAGAGCAAACAAAAGTGGAGCAGCCACGACAGCTAATCCAAAACCAATCGCAGTCTGAACAAAAGAACCGATAAAAATTAGCACCATCGAAATCACAATGGGGCTAGAAAAATAATCCATTATTTAGCCTTAAACTATAAAGAGAAAAGAGATGAAGTTGATTAGTGAACTTTGGTCTAAAAATGTCACGCACTCATACTGTTGAGGAGTGTATCATAGTCAACGCAAGCATTGAGCCCCGTTGGATCAAACGCTTATTACATAAATTAAAAAAAGTGTGTTGTTTCGTTAAGCCTTTCTCTTTTCATGACCGAAAAGCAATCACTTTCCCCTCTTTACCTCCCCCAATTTCAACAACAAATCTCAAATAAATCAGCAATAACCTGTTCATCATAGGGTGACTTCATAGGCCATTAATACACATAGTATTGAGTTTTAACATAATAATTATAACCCTCTCTTTTCTGTAATAAATTTGTAAATAAGCGACTTGTTATATCCTAATTGCATAATCATGCAGTACGTCGCTTTTCCTATCCCCATTAATCTCATATTTGTATACCAATCGATAATACCTATTTTCACTACGTGCATAATTCGTACTAGAAATATTCGGTTACTTACAATATCCAACCCTCTAATTTCAGACGCATTTTATTTTAAAAATTGGATAAACGCATAAGCGTTACGTTTCTCAAAAGTGAGAAATTAAACATAAGGAGTAATAAGGTATTTTTATTCCATTTTGCTATATGAAGTTTATTAATCTCATTTAATTAAAAATACATAAGTAAACACTAATGATACTTAACATATTATTATCTGCTGATTCTATTTTTTATTTATTTTATAAAAAAAGTTTACCCCTTCTAAAAAATGCAAACATCGACTAGATCTAATAATAAATTTTACCATTACATATCAAACACTTACAAAAACAATTCAATCACTAATGAATATCTATATTCGTGATAAGCAAAAGAAAAATGATTTTGGGCAAAACTTGAAAAAGTACGAAATGCATTTCATAGTTTTGAGAGTGCGCTCATGATTCGAATCAAAACTAGCTTCTAGTATTAAGAACGTAACTAAAGAAATTTAATTTTAAAGTAGATGTGCAAATTTAAATAAATCCAAAACGTTATATTTAAAATTGTCATTTTTGAATGAAAGATATTAGAACGTCATATCTTAAAGATAATATTTTGTTAGGTAGCGAAATCAATCGCCATCTGCTAGCGATAGTCTTTGAGATGACAGCCAATACCGGACACTTTTGAATGGAGTCTTTTATGAAAAAGGTCGCTTTGATCACAGGGGCTACTGGCGGAATCGGTTCTGCCATTTCTTCACAACTGATTAACGATGGTTTTAAAGTCATCGCAACATACATCAAACCTATGTACGACCACTCAGTTGAATGGGTGAAAGAAAAAGGCTTCTCAGACGATCAAATTCGTTTACTAGAACTCGATGTGACTAAAGTCGATGAGTGCCAAGCCACCTTGACTAAACTGCTTGAGGAAGAAGGGAGCGTCGATGTTCTCGTTAACACTGCGGGTATCACCCGAGATGCACAATTTAAAAAAATGACTGCCGATGATTGGCAAGCCGTTATCAACACAAACCTAAACAGCGTGTTTAATGTGACTCACCCTATTTTCCCTTCAATGCTGGAAAAGAAATCAGGTCGAATTGTTAACATCACGTCAGTGAATGGTATCAAAGGCCAATTTGGTCAAACCAACTACTCAGCAGCTAAAGCGGGCATGATTGGTTTTACCAAAGCATTGGCTCTTGAGGGTGCAAAATATGGTGTCACTGTCAACGCAGTTGCACCTGGTTACACAGCAACCCCTATGGTTGCCAAAATGCGTGAAGACGTACTGGATGCAATCAAAGCTGAAATCCCAATGAAACGTCTTGCTACTCCAGAAGATATCGCTAATGCCGTCGCTTATTTAGTCAGCGATGCTGGTGCCTATATCACCGGTGAGACTTTGTCTGTCAACGGTGGTTTGTACATGCACTAGGGGAATATCTGGATGGAAAAAGTATTTATCGTAGCAGCGAAACGTACAGCTCTAGGGTCATTTGGCGGAGCGTTGAAGAATACACCCGCAGGTGAACTTGGTGCAGTCGCGGTTAAAGCGGCACTCGAAGCATCAGGTGTCGCCGCCGACAACGTTGATGAAGTGATTATTGGTAACGTAGTGGGTGCAGGCCAAGGTATGAATGTGGGACGCCAAGCATCCATTTATGCGGGTATTCCAGTTTCTGTTCCTGCTTATAGCGTCAATATGGTGTGTGGCAGTGGGATGAAAACCGTAATGGATGGCATCTCACACATTAAAGCTGGCGATGCCAACGTGGTTATCGCAGGTGGTGTAGAAGTCATGTCTGCTATTCCTTACGCGATTTCTGGAAGCATTCGTAATGGCCACAAAATGGGACATACCCAACTGACAGATCTAATGATTAACGATGGTTTGACTGATGTTTTCAACCAATATCATATGGGCGTCACCGCAGAAAACGTTGCCAAAGAAGTAGGGTTAACTCGTAAAGAGCAAGATGAATTTGCAGCATGGAGTCAAAACAAAGCCGTCGCCGCTATTGAAGCAGGCAAGTTCAAAGATGAAATTGTACCTGTTGAAGTCAAAGTTCGCCGCGACGCCGTGATATTTGACACAGACGAATACCCTAAACCAAACACCACCGCAGAAACACTCGCAAGACTGCGTCCTGCCTTTGATAAAGAAGGCACGGTTACCGCAGGTAATGCGTCTGGTATCAACGATGGCGCAAGTGCCGTTGTACTTGCTTCTGAGCAAGCCGTAAAAGAATACCAATTGAAGCCATTGGCTGAAGTTGTCGGCTACGCTCAAGATGGCGTTGATCCTAAAGTCATGGGATTAGGGCCTGTTGGAGCAGTCACAAAAGCGCTTAAAAAAGCACAATTAACAATTAAGGACATCGATCTTTTTGAACTGAATGAAGCGTTTGCAGCACAAGCATTAGGCGTTATCAAACAGCTTTCAAAAATTCATGAAGTCGACCCTAAAACCATTCTCGATAAATCCAACGTGAATGGAGGAGCCATTGCATTAGGTCATCCTCTGGGAGCATCGGGAAACCGAATTCTTGTGAGTTTGATTTACGAGATGCATAAGCGCTCAAATCAATATGGTGTGGCTTCACTGTGTGTCGGAGGCGGTATGGGCACAGCAGTGGTAGTCAAAGCAATTTAAACGTTAACGGATTAAATATTATTCACTATCAGGAGAATATCCATGTACACCGAATTTTTTAAAACATTTACTGATCAAGCAGAAAAAAGTTTCGAACCTTACACCAAATTCAATAAATTGATGGCTAAAAACGTTGAAACTTTGACTGAAATGCAACTGAAAGCTATTCAAACCTATAGCCAAATGGGCCTTGACCAAGTAAAAGCAGCCAGCGAAATTACTGACGTCACTTCATTGACTAAATTCAACAGCGAACAACTTGCCGTTTTCTCAAAATTATCCGAACAACTTGTTGCTGATAGCAATAAAATTCAAGCTATTGCTAAAGAATTCAAAGATGATTTTGACAGCTTGACTACTGAAAATCTGAAAACCGTAACTCCAAACGCTCAGTAAGGATATTTAGTTACAACGCTGCCTCGCTTCACCGCGCGGCAGCGTGGTTTCCGATCACAGGAGTCTCAAAATGTATCAAAACTTCTTTTCAGACTACCTTGTAAAACTCCAAGAAGCCAATGTGCATTGGTGGAAAAATGTTGAAGCAAACAAGGAAGTTCTTAGTTCTCCAGTCAACAAAGCATTACAAGAAGTGAATTTTGATGATACAGCGAAACTACTAGAACAAGCGGCTAATCAACCTCAAGCGATGCTCAAACTGCAGACCCAATGGTGGGAAAAGCAGTTAGAAATCTGGCAAAACGTATTCTTTAACCCATCACAACCTAGCATTGTTGATGCGGATCGAGGGGATAAACGTTTTTCTGGTGAAGCTTGGGATGCTGATGTGGTTTCTAATTTTATTAAACAATCTTATTTGTTGTTTAGTAAAACGTATTTAGAAACGATTGAGTCGATTGAAGGCGTTGATGATAAAACAAAAGAACGTTTAATGTTCTTTTCTCGTCAAACCATCAATGCGCTTTCGCCATCAAACTTTATTTCAACTAACCCTGAATTACGTAAGCTAACCATTGAAAAAAATGGCGCTAATTTGATCGCAGGATTAGAGCAGTTGCAAGAAGATGTAGAATCTAGCGCTGAAATCCTAAAAATTCGTATGACGAACAAAAAGGCTTTCCGTGTTGGTGAAGACATTGCAACTACACCTGGCGATGTGGTGTATAAAAATGATCTGTTTGAACTCATCCAATACAAACCGATGACCAAGCAGGTAAATGCGACACCACTACTGATCGTTCCTCCATACATCAATAAATACTATATCCTTGATTTACGCACCAAAAACTCTATGGTGAAATGGTTGCTAGAACAAGGTCATACCGTATTTTTGATGTCTTGGCGTAACCCTGGTTACGAACAACGTAAAGTTGAATTCGGTGATTATATTACTGACGGTGTCGTCAAAGCGGTTACTGCAATTGAAGAAATCACAGGCCAAGAACAAATTAATGCAGCAGGTTACTGTATTGGTGGTACTGTTTTGGCATGTACCGTTGCTTATTACGCAGCGAAACGTATGAAAAAACGCATTAAGTCAGCGACTTTCTTCACAACTCTACTCGACTTCTCTCGCCCTGGGGATATTGGCGTTTATATTAACGACCCAATTATCAGTGCGGTGGAAATCCAAAACCAAGTTCGTGGTTATATGGATGGACGTATGATGAACGTTACCTTTAGCTTGCTAAGGGAAAATTCATTGTATTGGAATTACTACGTCGAACATTACCTGAAAGGGAATAATCCTGTCGACTTCGACCTACTTTACTGGAACAGTGACGGTACTAACCTAAGTGCTGAAACCAGTAACTTCATGCTGCGTGAACTCTATTTGAATAACAAATTGATTCAAGATAAAGGTGTGAAAATCGGTGGAGTCTGGATCGACCTACGTAAGATCAACATCCCAACCTACTTCGTTTCAACCAAAGAAGACCATATTGCTCTGTGGCAAGGTACTTACAATGGTGCATTGCATGTCGGTGGTAAGAAAACGTTCGTACTTGGTGAGTCTGGTCATATTGCTGGGATCATTAATCACCCAGATAAGAACAAATATGGCTTCTACATCAATGATAATCTGACTGAAAACCCTGAAGAATGGTTATCAGCAGCATCGCATACTGATGGTTCTTGGTGGACGCACTGGAATCAGTGGTTGGGTCAATTCAACCCTGAAGAAAAAGTTGCGCCTTATACCCAAGGTTCTGAACAACATCCTGTTATTACAGCCGCTCCAGGCGAGTATGTAAAGATTGTGCTTCCAGTCGATCAGTCTGAAGCATAGTGTGTCAATTGAGCGACTCAGTGAGTCGCTCTCTTTTTATCTCACGCTGTTTACAGTGTAAATGCCACGTTCATCCGTTCTCAAATTATTCATCAATGAACAGTGGTACAAAACAGTGATTCGCTACATCAATTAACCCTTTATCTGACAATTTTGCTTTAGGAATCACAGGTAAGGCCATCGTAGAGATCCGCATCGTCGGATTTGGCGCTTCAGTTAATCCCTGATAACGCAATACGGCTTTCATTTGCTCACTTTGCTGCGCTACAACCTCACACGGTTCAAGCGACATAAGCCCGGCTACTTGCAACGGAATATTAGCGCTTACTTCACCATTAGCGCAGCTTGCGATTCCCCCGCGCTGCTCGATCACTTGCTGAATCGCAACCAACGCATTCGCAGCGGTGTCGAAAATTGCCGTCAAATTGTGACTGTCATGCGAGACGGTTGATGCTATCGCCCCCTCACGAAGCCCAAAACCACTCACTACGGCTAATGTCCTCTGATCAAATAAACCATAACGGTTTTGTACCAAAGCAAACATATGGCCTTCAGGCAGCTGTAATTTGCCATCTTTCACGGTGATATCTGTCGGTCGCCATTCCGTTAATGACCCATTAGGGCGTAAGTAGTGCATGACATTGACGTTCACCGTCCCATTTTGCAAAGGTGCAGTAATCGTTAGGTCAGACTCACTTAGTAATGGGATGTTATCGACGGTATTGAGCGCTTCAACAGGGCTCATTTTGCTCGCAAACGGTGTGACTAATTGATTATCTCGAGCAACAATCTGCCCATGACTGATCACCAATGATGGCCTTGGTTCGGTCAATGATTCAATCAATTGAACATCCGCAACATATCCCGGCGCGACGGCACCGAGGTTACGAACCCCCAAATCTCGCGCAGTATGTAAGGTGGCGCAACGAATGGCGGTTATCGGATCTAACCCAGCATCAATCGCCGTTTTTACCACATAGTTCATATGACCACTTTCAAGGATATCCGACGCTTCGCGATCGTCCGTACATAAACACAATAAGTCGTGATAGCGAAAGTCTTTTACAGCCTCGACAATATCATGCACATTTTGCGAGGCAGAACTTTCACGCGCATCTACGTACATACCAAGTCGCATTTTATCTTTTGCTTCTTGACCGCTACGGCTTTCGTGATCGTTGGTTGGGCCGCTACATAAATAAGCATTTAAGCGGCGACCAAACATTCCTGGAGCATGGCCTTGAATATACTGATGCTGTTGATTGGCTTGTTTAAGAATATCGACCATACGCGCATCGTTATTTAGCACGCCATGGAAGTCCATTACTTCACCAATACCAAAAATACCCTCTGCTTCGGTCAGCTGCTGGATATCCGTTGCGTAAAAGTCTGCCCCCGATGATTCCATTCCCGGCAAAGCAGGTACACAAGAAGGCGCTAACACATAATAACGAATCGGCAGATCACTGACCGATTGTGCCATGTATTTCACTCCTTCAGCGCCAAGCACATTACCAATTTCATGAGGATCAATCACTACAGTGGTGGTTCCCCAAGGCAATACAGAAGCTGAAAAATGACGTGGCGTCATCATGGTACTTTCGATATGCAAGTGTGCATCAATAAACCCAGGAATAAGATATTGCCCATGCCCATCAATGGTTTGCTTTGCTTGATAGGTCAATGTTTCACGATTGAGGTTTTCTGGGTCAAAATCGACAAACGCAATCATCCCCTCAAAAATACCCACTGCACCAGGTGCAATTTCACCCGTAAACAGATTCACGACCTGAACATTTTGCAGCAAGATATCGACCGCAATGTGTCCCTGAGCAGCTTTAATTAGCGCTTGAGGATTAGTTGGATTAATTCGCATCACACTCACTTAATAGCAAAGAAGTACACTAAAGGAATCGCCAAAATATATAGGCCTGGATGAATATCTTTATAACGACCTGCCAACAGTTTCACGACGATATAAGACAAAATGCCAAAGCTGATGCCATTGGCAATACTTGATGTATAAGCACAAAAAACAATGGTTGAGAACGCAGGCATCAGTTCTGTAGGATCGGAAAAATCTAAACGCTGCACACTCGTTAGCATCATAAGACCGATCATGATCAGTATCGGTGCGGTTGCAAAACCAGGAATCATCGTCGCGATTGGTGTTAAAAATAGACAGATCAAGAAACAAAAACCTGTCACAATTGCAGTTAACCCCGTACGACCTCCCGCTTCAACCCCCGCAGCAGACTCAATATAAGAGGTCAATGTCGTTAAACCAAATAGAGAACCAACAACAGTCGCAACCGAATCAACCCAAAATGGTTTATGGATATTTGGCAAATTACCGTCTTTATCCAATAAACCCGCTTTATCTGACACACCTAATAACGTTCCTAATGTGGAAAAAAAGTCGCCCACAAAAAAGGTAAAAATAAACGAGATATAACCAAATTTCAGTGCATCGCCAATATCCAACTGAAACGCAATGGGCTTCAATGATGGAGGCAAGGAAACAAACTGATTTGGCACATGTGTCAGCCCTAGAGGAATACCAACAGCCGTAATAATCACCATGGCATACAACAGAGCGCCGGTAATTTTACGAGCGGTTAACCCCATGGTGAGTGCCAAACCGGCTAAAGTGAGCACGACTTTATAATCGTCCATACTTCCCAGCGTAATTGAATGGCCATGAAACACCATCAGCCCACCACTTTTAAAGCCAAGCTGAGCGATATATAAACCAATAGCTGCACCAATAGCTATTTTTACATTGGTTGGCATCATACGGACTACCAACTCACGCAAGCCAAGTAAGGTTAACAATACAAAGGTCATCCCAGAGATAAACACCATGCCCATCCCGGTTTGCCAGTTAACCACCCCATCAGCCACCAGCGTAAAAGCAAAAAAGGCATTTCCCCCCATAGCGGGCGCCAAAGCAAAAGGTAAGTTAGTAAAATATCCCATTGCAAAACAGGCGAGAGCCGAGAATAACGCCACAGCAGCGGTTACCGCCCCTACGTCCATACCGGCGGCTTTCATAAAAGTAGGATGAACAATCAAAATGTAAGCCATTGCCATAAAAGTCGTCAGTCCGGCAACGATCTCCGTTTTAACATTGGTTTTATTTTTTACCAGTTGAAAACGCTTATCCAAACGTTCACTAAGTGTTAGCTTGCCGCTAAGTACTTGAGCAACCATAACAGTCCCTATTAATAGTGATGAAGAAAGTCCAAGAGAACCGATGTTCCTTGTTCCAAAAATTGAAGTGGTGTGTGCTCTTTAGGGTTATGGCTATAGCCATCAACACTTGGCACAAACACCATTGCTGTAGGTGTTATTTGCGCAAAAACGCCCGCATCATGTCCGGCACCACTGTGAATATCCATGTGTGGAATGCCCAATCGCTGGCAACTTTGCGTCAATTGTTGACGTAACGATTCATCCATTGTTACCGCATCGCCAGTTCCTAAAATGGAAAATACAGTGGTTAATCCGGGAGATTCTCCCAACTGTTCAACGGTGTGTTTCACACCATTAGATAAGCGTTCAATATATGGCTGAGAAGTATCGCGAATGTCGATTTCCAAGGCAGCGAAGCCGGGGATAACATTGGCCCGATTAGGAGTACACTCAATATGACCGCACGTAATAGTCGCTGCTGGTGAACCATACTCAGCTAGCATAGTTGGGACTTGATGAATAAATTCAGCCGCCGTCACCAAAGCATCAGAGCGCTGATTCATTGGAGTTGCTCCTGCGTGATTAGCTTGCCCATGAAACTCAATACGAATGCGTTGCAGAGCACTGATTGCAGTAACGATACCAATGTGAATCGATTCTCTATCTAATGTTGCTGCCTGCTCGATATGCAATTCAATAAAACCAGCAATAGAGTCGGATCGATAATAAGGCTGTGGTAAAGAAGCAGGATTAAGGGCAGAAGCTTCGCATTGCTGATAATAACTCTGCCCTTTTGAGTTCATTACCTGCTTTAATTCGCCTAGACTCAGTTGCCCAATTAACGCTTTGCTACCAATTAATGGGCTTTTGAATTCACAGCCTTCTTCCCCTTCTAAAGCAAGAATTTCGATAGGAAACGATGGTGATATTCCCTGAGAAAGAAGCATATCAACGGCAGCAAGAGCGCAAGCAATTCCCGCCACACCATCGTATTTGCCTGCATGTCGTACAGAATCAAAATGAGATCCCAAAACTAAAGGCTTATGATTAGAAAGGTCGCTTCCCGCTAATTGGCCATGGATATTCCCCACTCCATCAGTAAATACAGTAAGTCCTATTTGCTCCATGGTGTCGGCGATGTATTGGCGCGCATGTTTGGCTTGTTCGGTAAGAGGAAACCGAGTCACCCCATCCGATGTTTCTGAAAAACGAGCGAGATCATCGATAAATCGCTCGATTGAAAATAATCCGTTCGGCACAATCCTTGCCCTTTTTCCATAACATAGGCAATCTTTTGCCTAATTGTTCGTATAAGTTCAAGATATGTTCCAATATATCAATAAAAAACTCAAGAAACGTTTCTACACAAAGCGTAAAGGGAGGCATTTTCGAAGAACATTCTGACTGACGACAAAAATGGCGACATTAAAATTAGCTTTAAGACCAGTTACTCTGAGCAAATGGTTATAAAACAACAAACACCTATACCCAAATGACCTCAAGATGCAGGATTCAGAGCTTCATCAACGAGCCTAGGTCAAGCTCAATCACGGCAGGAATGGTCATTCCCTTTTAACGTGATTGGGCGTAGAAATAGGTTTGTTGATGAGCTCCCAAAGGGCGAGTTTTATTCGCTCCTAGGCTGTGTTACTGATTTTCTACGTAGAATGACTATGTCTTCAAATCGGTGCCTTGCCTAAGAGCGAATACATTCTCGCTGAAACAGCATCTTGAGGTTACTTGGGTATAACATAAGCAATTATCAGACAACGAGAAATTGAGTAACGGAGAATAAAGTGAACGTAAGGAAAGCTCTGAAGCAAGACTCCAGTGAGTTGCTAGGTATTATGACACAATAGACGTCCTTTCAAGGTAGAATGGCTCTATCTTCAACTCAGTGCCTTAAAAGCGAATACATCCTCACTGAAACAGTATATTGAAGTTACTTGGGTATATAACCAGATAAAAAATAAGGAAAGGCACGACACCTTTCCTTATCTTCATAAATCCGTTTGAAAGCGGTTTAACGTCTTTGAAATGCGATATGAACATCACCATCACTTTGGTGACAAATACTCGATTTAACGCCATAGACCTGAGCGATTCTCTGCTCAGTAATAACATCCAACGGATGACCACACGCTACAACTCTGCCATGATTTAATAGCAAAACATCCGTGCAGTAATTCACTGCAAGGTTAAGATCGTGCAATGAAACCACAACGGTCATAGGTAGTGATTCAATCAATGACATTAACTCTAACTGATATTGAATATCGAGATGGTTGGTGGGTTCATCCAATAATAAGATATCAGGCTGCTGCGCTAGTGCTCTGGCAATCTGACAACGTTGCTGTAAGCCGCCAGAAAGTTGATGCCAATGGTGGTGACGTAACTCGGTTAATTGAGTCTGTCTTAAGGCCTGTTCTACCGCTTCTGTGTCTTTTTGAGACCAAGAAGAAAACAGTCCTCTATAAGGTGTGCGCCCTAGCCTCACTAACGCTTCAACGGTTAAATCCATATCCAGTTGAGAATGTTGCGCCACCAGCGCGACTCGGGTGGCCATTTGATGTTTAGACAGATCGCACACCCGCTCTTCACCAAGCACTAGATGCGATACAGCCTCTTTCTCTAGCCCCGCTAAAGTACGCAATAATGTTGATTTCCCTGAGCCATTTGGTCCAATAAGTGCCAGCTTACGGCCAGAATCAAGGTGAAATTGCACATCATGCAGTATGGTGTTCCCTTCACGAGAAATGGTTAAATGTTCGCCATCAATCCTCATGCCACTTTTCCTCGGCTACGATAGAGAATAAAAGCAAATACCGGAGAACCCACCAGTGCGGTTACCACACCAATAGGCAATACCTGATGTGCCACTAAAATTCGTGAGGTGATATCGGCCAAAATCATAAACTGGGCCCCAATAAGAGCCGCAGCAGGAAGCAGTTTAAGGTGCTGATGACCAACGATAAAACGAGCAATGTGAGGGATAACCAAACCGATAAACCCAACAGCACCAATGGTACTGACCATAACCGCTGTAATTAATGCCGTAATCACCAATAGCACGACGCGCAGTAATGTCACATTAGTCCCTAATGTGCGGGCAATATCTTCACCTAACGATAACGTATCTAACCGTCGTGCAAAAGCGAGCAATAACAAAAAAACAGGAATCACAATCACTAGTGCCATAACCGCATCTGGCCAGCGAACACTGCTCAAACTGCCGAGTAGCCAGAACATTACGCTACGCGATTGCTCAGCATTGGCGGAGGTACTTACCAAATAAGCCGTGAATGCATTAAATAATTGCGTTCCGGCAATACCCGCGAGAATAATGCGACTGGGCTCAAACGATAATCCACGCGCCAGTAACATAATCACCAAAAATGAAGCACATGCTCCCAGAAACGCACCACCTGAAACCGAGATGATTCCACCACCGACTCCAAGCAACATCACCAATACCGCTCCCGTAGATGCGCCAGCTGAAATTCCTAGAAGATAAGGTTCTGCCAAGGAGTTACGTAATAGAGCCTGTAAGATCACCCCGCATAGTGCTAGGCCAGCTCCGCTGCATGCAGCCATCAGTGCACGGCTCATTCGATATTGCCAAATGATCCCTTGCTCCAGAGCGGGTAATGAATAATGCGTAAAGCCCAACCCATTTGTAATGGCCATCCAAGTGTGAGAAAAGGATACTGGAACATCACCGATTCGCGCAGCCAAGACCATAAGAACAAAGACACTGAGCAAGCTCAGTGTCATAAGTAGCGCGGTGAAAAAGTTTGATTTTACAACCACGAAAATACCTTATTTCATTTGACCAATCTTTTGGCCAATCTGTTCTACTGCATCGACATTACGAAGTGATGGGTTAAGCGACATTGCTGGAACCACAATAATGTGATTCTGTTTAATCGCCGTCATCTGTTTAGTCACAGGATCGTTTTTCAAGAAGGCTATTTTCTTTTTGATATCGTCAGCTGGATATAAACGGCGATCCATTTTAGCCAATACAATGTAATCAGGATTGTCAGCAGCAATGGTTTCCCAACTTACCGCTGGCCACTCTTGGTTAGAATCCACTACGTTATCAAGACCAAGGGCATCAGCGATCCACTCTGGAGCACCAGAATTACCTGCCACCCAAGCATCTCCTTTTAAACGTGAACTTGAGAACCAGAAAACGACTTTGGTGTCTTTAGCCTTCAGGGCTGAGCTATTCGCCGCCTTCTGCGCTTTTTCGATACGTTGTGCTAGCTGGGCGTTAAGTGTTTTACCTTGAGCTTCAACATTAAAGATTTTTGCCAAATCTGTAATTTCTCGATACAGTAAATCTACGCTGAAAGGCACGCTACGCGCACCATCACTGTTTGAACTATCGGTTAAACCTTTACCAACACAGTCGCTTGGCGAAATCCAAGTGTGCACACCTAGATCTTCAAACTGACCACGAGTCGCCACTTCACCCTGTTTACCCACATGATACGTGTATTGAGCTTCGACTAAATCAGGTTTCTGACCAAGAACGGCTTCAAAACTTGGCGAGTTATCAGATAAACGCTTTAGAGACGTTGCATCTTGTGAATAGGCTTTTGGCAAAGGACCAAACCAAACCGAAGTACCAACAATTTTGTCTTTCAGGCCAAGAGCTAGCATCAATTCGGTTTCATGCTGGCCAATAGTGACCACGCGCTCAGGCGCATGCTCATAGGTATTTTTCTGACCGCAATTATCAATAGTAAAAGGATAGTGAGTTGCAAAAGCGGAAGTACTAGCAGTAAGAGCTGCTGCCGCAAAAAGTGTTGAGCTAAGTAATTTATAAGACATATGTTCCAATATTGTTATGTTATAACATTTCACAAATAATTCCATTAATAAAAATATGAGTCAAGAAAAACACATTTTTATTAATAGTGAAGTAAGCATTAACATGACAAGACAGGTGATATATCACACTGATTAAAATCAACTTTGCGTTAGAAACACGTAAAAAACCCTCTACAAGTTCGGTCTAAAAACCAAAAATAGGGACGATATGAATGGAGCTAATCGCTGAACCAGCGACTCTGTTGATTTGAGTAACCGCTACAGTTAGTCCGACAGGTGAATACCATAGCGTTTATAAATACGTTTAATCTCTCCGTTCTCAACCATCTCAGAGACTTTTTGATTAAAAGCGGGCGCTAAAGGATGGTTTTTAGGCATACCGTAATAATTACTTATAATGTTTGCGTGTATATACTTCGCTTGTTTGTAAGCGTTAAATCCCATCAATGAAAATTCTGCGTCCAATGAAGATTCATCTAACACAATGATCGCATCGATACGTTTAGCTTTAAGCAATCGTGATAGATTAAAATCATCGTTCATTACCACTTTGTTGATACGTTTATCTTGATCAAAACGCTTAAAATAGGCGGTGCCACGCTTAACGCCAATCGTCAAATTATACAGATCGTCATAAGTGCTGATCTTAGGTCCAGAAGTTAATGTCACAAAGGTTATATTTTTTACTTGTCTGGTAATTGGACCAACATAGCGGATAAATTCTTCTCGTTGTGCAGTTCGAATAACTCTCGGTACGATATCAGTCGTACCATGTTTTAAGTTACTTATACTACGAATGAATGGGACAGAATTCCAAGTCACCGAATGTCCTAGCTCTTTTGCTGCTTGGTCAATAATGTCTTTGAGAGGACCACTTAACTGGTGAGTAGTCGCATCAATCACCATTTCCGGAGGACGAGGACGAAAATCAGCATTTAACTCTTGTGCGTTGGCGATAAGAGATAACAAAGTGATCAAAACAGTCTTGGTACAGAGTGCAATCAACTTACTCATTACATCTTCTTCAAAAGTGATGATAAATTGATTGAAGTATAGGCAGAGTTTGTAGGCGTCAGCATAATCCTGATGTGATTAAGCACTCATTTTTTATGGGTCAATACCATTGGATTAGCCGGTAAAATGGCAAAGGTACGTCTTCGCATCTTTGCCATGAGGTTTAATGACAAACCGCTATTTCAATGCAGCAATCGCCTTTGCCATATAGTGATCCATCTCACTGTCAGGAACCATTCCGCCCCCTGTTGCCCAAATCAGATGCGTAATATTATCTGGATTCACATTCTCTACGTGCTTACAACGCTGCGGTTGCTCACTCAACCAAAGCGGACCACCAATCCCCGCTAACGCTGAAGGTTCTAACTTCAACTGCTCACTTTGATTTAATAAAGCAAGCCATTCAAATAGTTGGTTGTCATCAACGGTATAGAATCCATCTAAAAGGTGCTCCATTGCACGCCCTACAAATCCTGATGGTCGGCCAACTGCCAGTCCATCCGCTTCAGTCACGTTATCCATTCCGATGTCGTTGACCGAAATGTGTTCATGCTCATCGGTCATCACACCCAGCAGCATACACGGAGAATGAGTCGGTTCAGCAAACACACAATGTACATGATCACCAAAAGCCATTTTTAAACCAAATGCAACACCACCGGGTCCACCACCGACACCACATGGTAAATACACGATAAGTGGGTGTTCACTATCCACTTGTATTTTTTGCTCTTGAAATTGTTGTTTAAGACGCTCACCGGCTACAGAATAGCCGAGAAAAAGATGCTTCGAATTTTCATCATCAATAAAGAAACAACTCGGATCTTGTTCAGCTTGTTGGCGGCCATTTTCAACAGCGATACCGTAGTCATCTTGATATTCAATCACTTCAACACCACGATCGCGTAACATGGCTTTTTTCCATTCGCGCGCGTCTGCTGACATATGTACCGTGACTGCAAAACCTAATTTGGCGCTCATGATTCCAATGGATAACCCCAGATTTCCAGTTGACCCCACCACGATGGTGTATTGACCTAATAATTGACGGACTTGAGGGGAAAATAACTGGCTGTAATCATCTTGTTCGGTTATTACCCCTGCTTTTAAAGCAATAGCCTCAGCATGAAACAATACCTCGTAAATGCCGCCCCGCGCTTTAATCGATCCTGAAATCGGTAAAGCATTATCGAGCTTCATTAATAGTGAACCTGATATTGCACAATCATAATACCGTTCAAGCGCATCTTTCATATTAGGGATTGCAACCAATGGGGATTCAATAATACCTTTAGTTGAAGCCGTTTCAGGAAAGGCCTTAACTAAATAGCTCGCAAACCTCGTTAAGCGATCACTGGCTTGTTGGATATCTTGATGATCTAGGCCAACATAGGGTAAACCTTGTTCGAGAGTAGTCGACTTAGGATTAGACCAATATAGAGGAGTATAACTTCTTAGTTGCTTAATTATGGGGAATGCAATTTCCCATTCTGATACTGTCCGAGTTGTCATCGCTATCAATCCTTTGCTTCGACGCGAAATAGTCTTTCCATTAGAGCAAGAGTTGATGATTCTGACAAATCTACTTCGTCATAAAATATAAAAAAAGGCACTATCATCAGTGCCTTTTTGCTATTCAAAGATAAAACTTATGCCAGTTTTAAATCTTTTTCCATACGGTATGACACCATATCTTCAATCGTAAGAACGGGCAGCTGATGCTCCTTACCAAATGCGACAATTTCGGGTGCCTTTGCCATGGTGCCATCAACGTTGGTTACTTCACACAATACGCCAAATGGCGTTAAACCTGCCATTTGCATAAGGTCAACAGTACCTTCTGTATGACCACGACGAGTCATAACACCACCAGCTCGAGCACGTAGAGGGAATACGTGACCTGGGTGAGCTAAATCTTCTGCTTTTGCTTCAAAGCGACCTGCCGTTTTAATCGTGGTGACACGATCTTTAGCAGAGACACCAGTGGTCACTCCTTCTTTCGCTTCAATTGAAATAGTAAAAGCAGTTTGGTTTTTACTGTCATTCACTTCAACCATAGGTGGTAGATTGAGTTTAGTTGCGTGGGCATCACTCATACACAAGCAGACAATTCCGCTACATTCGCGAATCATCAGGGCCATTTGAGCGTCAGTTAAATGCTCAACAGAATAGATAAGGTCACCTTCATTTTCACGGCTCTCATCATCAAGTAACAATACACCGCGACCTTCACGCAATGCTTCAAGAGCATTTTCAACACGGCTAATAGGATCGCCAAATTCGGCAAGTAAAGAAGACTGATTCATGGTTATACTCCTAACGAATACCAGAATCAGGGCTTATGAGGGATAAAGATCAAAAACTTAGCAATGCGTAATACTCACTCGTTTATGACACAAGTGAACACCACAATGCTGATGTGTCTATCATTCTCTCTCATCCGGACTATAACCGTCGGCTCTGGCTTCTCACCAGATCTGCTTGACCTCAATAGAACACTATTGAGCGCTCGTGGGCTCACCTATAAGGTATACCACCGGTGGGGAATTGCACCCCGCCCTGAGAATAAATACAAATTCTAACATGTATGTTACCCCCACTTATTCATCGTGGGATAACTGCAGTAATGGTATGCCTTTACCTACAACTTGAAAAGAGAAAACCACTAACCACATGGCAATAATGACTTTTGTTTGATCTTATCAGGGGAAAAACGCAAAAACGATAACAAGCAATGACAAATATAACTGCCTGTATTGACTATTTTATGGGTTTCTGAAATGAAAAAGGGTATCCGAAGATACCCTTTTGAATATTGCGCGATAGCTAAAGTTTAAAACGAGAGATCTCATTATTTAGCTGGTTAGCTAATCCATGAAGCTCTTTCGCCTGTTCCACAGCTTCATGCGCATCAGATGCTAGCTGATCACTCACCTCACGAACGGATTCCGTATTAGTGTTGATATCGGAAGTCACGAGAGATTGTTCTTCAGCAGCAGAGGCAATTTGTGTAGCCATATCACTAATTAACTGAATCGCTTCACTGATTTGATGTAAGCTTTCTCCAGTTTGATTCACATCATTAACGCTGGTTTCAACTAAATTATGACTTTCTGTCATTACCGCAACAGCGTTTGATGTCACTTTTTGGAGGCCTGCAATTTTGGTTTGAATCTCTTCGGTTGAAGCATGAGTGCGTTGTGACAATACACGAACTTCGTCTGCAACCACCGCAAACCCACGACCTTGCTCACCAGCTCGAGCCGCTTCAATTGCAGCGTTCAAGGCTAGCAAGTTAGTTTGCTCTGCAATACCACGAATCGTAGAAAGGATCGTTGAAATCTCATTCGCATTCACTTCCAATTCACTAATGATCGAAACCGCGTTAGTCAGTTCTTTCGCTAATTGATCAATAGACTGCTTGCTTTGCTGCATTTGTTGGAAGCCTTGCGCACCAAGTTCTACCGATTGGTTAGAGTTCTTCGCCGTATTCTCCGCATTACCTGCGATTTCAGCCGTTGCAGATGCCATTTCGGTGACAGCAGTCGCCACCATGGTAATTTCATCTTGCTGACGCTGTACTCGTTCACTACGTTGAGTCGCAGAGCGTGCCGCCTCATTGGCACCCGCATTCAATTTAACCGTCACATTGTGCACCTCTTTAACCATGTGGTGTAGACGGTTAACAAACTTGTTGAACTTATCGGCCAATATTCCTACTTCATCTTGGCTAGATACATCTAGGCGACGAGTAAGATCACCATCCCCCTCAGCAATATCAGTCAAAGCATTGGTGATATTGGTTAAACCGCGTAACTGACGCGCAACAAACCACGAGGTAATCAACGCGATGATGACAAGAATGATTAATCCTATCGTTAACTGAGAAATCAGCATTTTGTGCAGAGGTTGCTCTAACACAGCCTTGTTCATCACCATGACCAACATCCAGTCGGTATTTTCAATGTTTTGCGCCATCATAATTTGCGCTTTACCATTCAATGAGATTGCTAACTGGGAGCTGTTATCTGAAGCTTGAATCAATGCTTGGGTGTTTAAATCTGGAGAAATTTCACTGATTTTTTTCAGTATCAGATCTTTATTAGGGTGAGCGACTATCGTCCCCTCACGATTAACAAGGATGGCATAACCATCACCAGGAACTTTGATCGCTAATACATCACGAATGATTTTGTCCAATGCTAAGTTAGACGCAGCCACACCAGTAAATTGACCATTCACAAAAACAGGATCGGCTAAAGTGACCACGAGTGTTTTCATGGTCACACTAATGTAAGGGGGAGTTGTGACCGCTTTACCTTGTTCTTTGGCTAACTTATACCAGCCGCGAACTCGGGGATCATATCCTGCTTTATTGAGGGAAGGATCTTGGCGATACATATCACCATTCTCATTTCCATAATAAGTCAAACCGAAAGAGCCAGAAGTAAATGCTTGGCGCAGATGGGGCACAATATCGAGTTCAGGGTTGGCCTGAACTTCATCTTTGAGACCTTCAATTGTTTGCTGTTTCGTATAAATCCAATCGCCAATACCTTTTGCATGTGCTTTTAAGGTATTCACACTTTCACTCTCGATGGATCTCCACGTTTCTTGCTTAAATGCCTGATAACCCGCGGTCAACAGGGCAGCGGTAGTCAATGCTATCCCAATGATAACAGAGATAACCATCTTTCTCTTTAGGCTCAACTGCATGGATAATGCTCCCCACTAAATGATAGACGTATATTATAATTAGTCTTACTTCGCTAAAGATTAGCTGATAATTTGGATAATATACGACTTATATCGGCGTCATTCGCCTTCTATTGAGAGCAAGAAATGAAAAATGTGATGGCAACCGAATAGTTACCATAAACGACTTGGCTTTAGAAAATAATTTATATCACTTTTAGCTTATATAAGAAAAAACATCACAGTAACCACATAATAAATAATGATTAAATAATTCTCACATCAGAATTAACATCATGATAATCAGATTGCTCTTCTCCTGGTTGAATAGAGAAATTTGTTTCTGAACGATGATTACACACACGACAATAATATTGCTGCTCTAATTGGTAGTAATGCTCACCTTTTAAAATAAGAGACACTAACTGTTGCAGTGTTTGCCAACCTGAAATTTGGCGATTTCGAGAACGCTCCATAACGACTTTATGTGCCGTTACTTTACCGCAGCAGTGACAGTATGCCTCAGGCATGGTTATCTCCTTGTAACATTAACAATTGGTGAACTTATAAGCATGACGCCATATTCTCTCAAAATATGAAGATATTAGAGTGACATTCCTCACAAAAAATATGGTTAATTTAGCAACAATATAGATAATTTTGTGAGACGTAAGTAGACACAAAAAAAGCCCCGCTAATGCGGAGCTTCTGTATAAATTGCGTCAGAAGTTAGTCAAGTTCTTCTAAATGATTCAAGTAAGTTTTATGTTGCGCCTGAACCATTTCTTCCGGCTCACTGCTAAGTAAGCTCACCACAATAATAGCAATGGTAGAGAAGATAAAACCAGGTACCAGCTCGTACAAATCAAAAATACCACCTGACAACTGTTTCCAAACCACAATGGTAACACCACCGACAACAATACCTGCTAAAGCACCATTACGGTTCATCTTAGACCAATATAGGCTCAGCAACAGTGCTGGACCGAATGCAGCACCAAAGCCCCCCCAAGCGTAGGAAACAAGACCAAGCACAGAGCTATCTGGATTCATTGCTAGGATCAAAGCGATAACAGAAATAACGATAACACCAATACGTCCCATGTTAACGATTTGGTTCGACGTTGCGTCTTTATTAATCACTTGCTTATACAAATCTTCTGCAAGTGCTGAAGAAGATACCAATAACTGGGAATCAGCAGTACTCATAATTGCAGCAAGAATGGCGGCTAATAGGATACCCGCTACCACTGGATGGAAAAGTACGTTAACCAGTAACATGAATACTTTTTCACCATCTTCTAACGTCACTGATGGGTGATTCGTTACATAGACTAGACCTACCATACCAATCAATAGTGCGCCAACCATTGAAATTGCCGTCCAAATTACCGCAATACGGCGTGCTGTCGTAATATCTTTATTTGAACGAGTCGCCTTAAATCGAGCCAAAATATGAGGTTGACCAAAGTAACCTAAGCCCCATGCAACCAGAGACACGATAGCCATCCAAGTCATTGGTTTGCCATCCATTGAATGCCACATATCCAACAATTGTGGATTAATGTTGTTCATCTGTGTCGAGAGCTCATTGAAGCCCCCCTCTAAAGCAATAATAGGGACTACAACCAAGGCTGCTGACATCAACAATCCTTGCACCAAGTCAGTCCAGGCTACAGCTAAGAAACCACCAAATAATGTATAGGAAACAACACATAGTGTACCGATGACAACAGCAATCCGATAATCAAGACCAAATACTGTTTCAAACAATTTACCACCAGCGACTAAACCGGAGCTTGTGTAAAAAAGGAAAAACAACAAAATGAAAAATGCTGAAATGGTTTGAATAAGCTTTGAATTATCGTCAAAACGACGGGCAAAGTAATCAGGTAGAGTCAATGAATCAGTGGTAATACTATACGTTCTCAAACGTTTTGCGGCTAAAAGCCAGTTTAGCCATGTACCAACAAGTAGACCACCCGCCAACCAAAATGCTTCAAAACCAGAAGCATAAGCGTAACCAGGTAAACCTAATAGCAACCAGCCACTCATATCAGAAGCACCAGCTGAAAGGGCAGCTGGCCAAGGCCCTAAAGATCGGCCCCCCAAAAAATAATCTGAAGAGTTCTTCGTTCGTTGATAAGCATAAACCCCAATTGCCAACATCAAAATGAGGTAGACAATAAAGGTTGAAGTAATAGCAAAGCTATTCGAATCCATAAAATAATTCCTCTTATTTGAGATCGCCTTCCCTGTCCCCCTCGCTACTGAGGGGGATAACGCAACTTCAATTAGTGGGTTTCATGACCAAGCTCTAGCAAGGTCGCATTACCACCCACAGCGGTGATATTAATTGTACGAGTCCGCTCAGTAATAAAACGTAAAACCAAAAATGGATCATGGGCAATAGGTAATGCCTGCAAATCCGTTTCAGATACTAAGCTGACAATCGCGCCAGTTCGCTCAGATAACCGTCGATTGAGCGTCAACTCCATCGACGATGTTCCTACTAGCCCTACACTTCTCACATCATCTTCTAATAAAGACTGATACGTGTCTAACGGTGCAGTTAACAGCAAGTTGGCAGGTAGTAAAGACTGTTCAAACGCTGAATTTAGGATGGTAAATAACTCACTGTCATCGCTACAAACAATGACGCTGTTACCAGCAGCAAGCGCTGCCCCTAAAAACGCCACTATCGCTTGTTGCGCCTTTTCGCCTGTCTCTTGCTGAACAAGAAGAGCGACCCCTCGTCCTGCAGTGTAAAGCTCATTAGTCTCTCCGGTTGGACCCACCATCTCATACGATTGAGAAAGAGAATCACATGCCCGTTGAAGCTGATAAGAAAGTACATTCGCCAAATTAGGCGCCTGACTTTCAATATTTTTAACCAAAGATGTTAAACACTCTTTTTTGTATTCAAATCCGGTTAGATTCCAGTTTTCCCAAGCAATTTGGGAATCTGTAATTCGAGTAACATGATGCATCATAACGATTCTCCTATCCCTACTGGTATTGCGCTTGAGTAAAACGGTATAAGTAGTGTGGTCCACCGGCTTTAGGGCCTGTACCAGAAAGCCCCTGCCCACCAAACGGTTGGACACCTACAACTGCCCCAACCTGATCGCGGTTGATATAACAGTTACCGACTCGAGCATGCTGCTCTATCCAGCGATAGGTCGTTTCGTTACGGCTATGAATCCCCATCGTTAAGCCATAACCTGTTTGGTTAATGGCCGATACTACTTCAGCTAATTGACTCGCCTTAAATCGCACAATATGCAAAATAGGGCCAAACTGTTCTTCTTTGAGCGTGGAAATATCATCAATTTCGAACGCACACGGTGCAACAAAATCACCGTGTTGACACTCTGCAGGTAAGGTTAATTCTGTTACCAATGTTTGTGATTGTTTCATCGCTGCAATGTGCTGTTGCAACTTGCTCTTCGCTTTTTCATCAATCACAGGCCCAACATCGGTTTCATGTAAATATGGCAAGCCCACTTTTAACTCATGCATTGCGCCATTGATCAACTCGACAATACGATCAGCAATATCATGTTGCACATATAACACTCTGAGTGCAGAACAGCGCTGCCCTGCTGAAGCAAAAGCAGAACGAAGCACATCACGTACCACCTGCTCAGGAAGTGCCGTACTATCGACAATCATCGCATTTTGCCCACCGGTTTCAGCAATAAAAGGGACCGGTGCAGTATCTCGTAAAGCAAGTGTTTGATTGATTCGCTGCGCTGTTGCTGTCGAGCCAGTGAATGCAACACCAGCAATGGCAGGGTGAGAAGTCAGAGCCTGACCAACTTCACCACCAATACCAGGCAGCAACTGAATCACACCTTTTGGAAAGCCTGCTGCTAACATCAACTCTACCGCTCTGTAGGCGATCAAGGATGTTTGCTCCGCAGGTTTTGCAATGACGGTATTACCACACACCAAAGCCGCCGTAATCTGCCCAAGAAAAATCGCCAAAGGAAAGTTCCAAGGGCTAATACATACCATTACTCCACGGCCAGAACGCGAATAATTTAACTCTTGTCCAGAAAACCCTGCTACTTTCAATGATGCAAATTCTTGGCCTTTAACGGCGTAATAACGACAAAAATCAACTGCCTCACGCACTTCATCAATGCTATCGTGAATGGTTTTGCCTGCTTCTTTATGACAAAGCGCAACGAACTCTGGCAAATTATCTTCAAGAAGGTCAGCCAAAACCTGTAACTTTTCGGCTCTATCACTCGCACTTAAATCATTCCACGCACTAAATGCGCTCTGAGCACTCTCGATGGCGACGGAAACATGATCAAGGGTTGAATAATAGATCCGCCCTACGTTAACACGTCGATCATAAGGTGCAGTCACTTCATCGAAAACATGATCCCCCTTGATCATGCTTTCAAGAATCGATTCGCCTGCAATGATCGGTGAACCATTCCAAGTCGCTTGCATCCATTGTTCCACCTGGTGTTCAAAAGGAGTGGCTTCACTCTCAATATCAATGTTCACACCTCGAGAGTTACCACGATTTGGATAAATACTAGGCGGTAACGGAATTTTCGTATTATTCAGCGAGTCACATGCCAACAAACTCTCCACGGGATGTTGAGTTAACATGTCCACAGGGCAACGAGCATCTACTAAGCGATGCACAAACGAGCTGTTTGCGCCATTTTCTAACAATCGACGCACCAAATAAGGCAGCAAGTCTTTATGACTCCCCACTGGAGCGTATATGCGTACAGATTGCCCATATTCTTTGATTGCATAGTTAAATAGTGCATCACCCATGCCATGCAAACGTTGGAATTCGAAATCACGATGCGATGCCATCACTGAAATTGAAGTCACCGTCTGTGCATTATGGCTGGCAAACTGTGGGAACAAATGTCCTCGCACAGCTTCACTGAGTAAAAACCGAGCACAAGCCAGGTATGAGACATCCGTCGCTTCTTTGCGCGTGTATACCGGATAGCCCGCATAACCACTTTGCTGAGACCATTTTATTTCACTGTCCCAGTAGGCACCTTTCACTAAACGAACGGGAATCAAATCTCCTCGTTCCTTTGCTAACGCCGTCAACCAAACCAACACTGGTAATGCTCGTTTTGAATAAGCTTGAATCACAAGACCAAACTTACCCCAACCTTTCACAACATCATTGCGATACACTTTCTCGAACAATTCAAGAGAGAGCTCTAAACGGTCCGCTTCTTCCGCATCGATAGTAATTGCGACATCATATTTCACAGCATGTTCAAGTAGTGTAACCAAGCGTTCGTACAGCTCAGTCATCACTCGTTCTTTATTCGCAACCTCATAACGCGGATGAATTGCCGATAACTTGATGGAAACCGATGCGGCAGGACTGGTGCTTAGGCCATATTTATCCTCACCCACAGCTTTAATTGCCATCAAATAATCATCAAAATACTTATCTGAATCGGCCGTCGTTAACGCCGCCTCGCCCAACATATCAAACGAGTAAGTAAACCCTTTATCACGCATGGAACGACCGTTCTTTTGTGCTTCTAGCATATTTCTGCCAAGTACAAATTGGTGCCCCATTACTTTCATCGCCTGATGCATCGCTTTGCGAATAACAGGCTCCGAGAGTTTATTCACTAATCGGTTGACCGCTTGAACCGGACTTGTCTGCTCAGCATCGGCCAAACCAATCACTTTACCTGTTAACATCAAACCCCATGTCGATGCATTCACAAAGACAGAATCTGAATTTTTCAGGTGTGATTTCCAATCAGCAACACCCAAACGATCTTTTATAAATGCATCAGCGGTTTCCTTGTCTGGAATTCGCATTAATGCTTCAGCTAAACACATCAAAAGGATCCCTTCTTGAGTGTCTAGGCTATATTCCAACAGCAGCGCATCGATCATTTGCACCGAACGTTTGTCTGCTCGGATCGCGTTAATCAGATCCGTCGTTTTCGCTTTGATCTGATCCTTTTCTTGATCACTTGGTGATGCCATTGGTAGTAATTGTTTTAGCCATTGTGATTCGTCCACTATGTAAAGTGGCGAGATCTGCTGCCAAAGAACGTTTAGAGGTTGCTCAACGAACTCGGGCTTTAACACGTCTGTTGCTGTAAACATGCGTTTTCCTCAGTCTCAATATTCGGTATTCCTTACCGAATTTCCTTCAATAGCTGGCAGTGTATTTTGAGTGCCGAGAGAATACTTGTCAAAAACTCCGAGCTTTTTGCGAAAAACTCGCTTTTTTAACAAAAAAATTACTCCAATTCAGCAAATCTATCAAAATATAATACCGTTTACTTAACAGATTTAGCATAAGAGAGACAGGGAAAAGATACTTTTCAGAGGTATTGACTACATAAAGAGAAGAAAATGAAATGTATGACTTATCTTTGTAACACAAATGTACACAATTGATACATCGCTAAAAATTACCTTAATTAAAGATTTCTCAATAATGGATAATTCTCGATAAAAATTTAATTCTTTATCCGTTTTTTAAAAACCGAAGGCGAGACCCCCGCGATGCGCGAGAAAGTGTGAGTGAAAGAGCTTTGGTTTGAAAAACCCGTTAAGTCAGCAACTTGACCCAATGTAAATTGTCCTTGCGTAATCAATGTTTTTGCCATCTCAACTCTTTTTTGCAAAACGTATTGATGGGGAGTCATGCCTAATTTGTCTTTAAACAGCATGTGAAATTGGCTTTCTCCAAGAAAAACACTTCCCGCTAATTGAGCCACAGAGATCTTATTCATCATATGGTTATCAATATAACGATCGATAGCGTCAAGATCGAAACGACAATCTTTACGTGTCAGTTGAAATGTTGAAATATGCCGTTGTAGCAGAGAGATCAACGTATCGTTGCAAGCACGACTGAGTAAGAGATCCTCAGGATTCGTTTTCATCTCTATCACTAACATGTGAATTAACTTTTGGATCTGATCATCGAGCTGAAAATAGATATCCTGACTGGCCAATTCATTAATTTTTTGCAGTAATAAAGGATCATCATTAGATGGTAACGGCATATTCAGCACTAAAATATCCGACTGCTCAATAACACCACCAAAGGCATGACCAGAACCACAAGTTACTACACACCCCTGGCCAGGCCCCATCAAATTACCTCTACCATTCACATCAAAATCGACTTGGCCTTTCAGTCCAATAACAATTTGCGTGTAATTATGATCATGACTGTTCATATATGATGGTAAAGTGACCAACTCCGCAGGTCGAGGCGACAAAAGTTTGGCTGTTTCATCTATAATGGTCGATATTGGTGCATTAATTTGACTCATTTTAGTCTTCACTCATGTGGCTACTCAGGCATGGTATAACAGATTTATCGATGGACAAAATACATATCAATAGAATTTCAAGCAAACTAACACTTACGCAACCATGATCAACTAATGTCATATTAGCTGCTGCTATAGTAAAGGCATCATCCCCTTTGATTGGCTTGGAACAATGATCAAGTGCACATAAATTACGGTCAATGTGTGTTCAATTAACAAATGACTTGTTAGATCGTTAATAGAAGCTTGCATATTTTATTTAACAGCCCAAAATGGAGGGTGCACACTTATAAAATTTACAAAATCAGTTACCTAGTAACGCTAATCCGTAAATATAAGTCGCTATCGGAATAAAATTTGCATTTAAAGAGTCAGCGTCATTTATTAATGCTGTCAAAAGTTTGTCTTTCCCACTGATGGTCAGTGGTTAAACGTAAAATTGTTGCAGGGACCTATGATCAAACATCGCATCCCAGCGCTACTACTTGCGCTAAGCCCTATTTGGGTATCTGCGTCGGTGTATGCAAACGACGTCAAATCAGTTGACCCGGTTGCCTCTATCGACACGAAATTAACAACGAAACAGAGTGACATTGACGCGATCTCTTCTGACTACGACACTGAAGCAGCTAAGCTTCAAAAATTGAAGAATGAGCAAGCAACCTTAGAAAGAGAAGGCGAGGAACTTGTCGCTAAACAAAAACGTGCTAAATCGGCTTTGGACAAACAATATAGTCACCTTTTAGATGATCCAGAGACTGACTTAGTTAGCTTTCAAAAAACCTATCAAGAAGCTTGGGCCGCAGTAAAGCAGAACCAAACGGATCAGCTTAATAAGAAACAAGAGATAACTGAAAGTGAAATGGAGCTAGCTCAGCTGAAACAAAAACGGGCGAGACTTAAGACTGAATATGCCAATCTTCAGGAAAGTCGTATTGAAGCTCGAGTTAAACGTCTTGAAACTGAGCTACGTCAAACCAGTGCGATAGAAACAAGCTATAAAACCACTTGCTCTACCACGATGACATTGGGTGAATGTGCTAGTCAGGGACGTCATTTGACAAAACAAAAAGCAGTCAAAACGTTCCGTGAACAATTACTTAATGGCTTAACTGAATCGTCTATTGCGCAACAAAACGTCAATGGCGTTGAGCTCAATATTACCGTGCAAGAAACTCAAATTTTGCGTAGCGGGTTTGAAGGTAGTAGCGATTACTACACTCAAATGAAAGCCCAGCTTCAAGCAAAACCAGAACCAGTAGCTGCATGTAAATTGCTCAATGTATCAGCGCGTTATTGTTTACAAGGTTCAAATACCAAACAAAAACGCACCGATAAAACTTGGGCGACAGTGACGGTTCGTTCAGATCAATACAATGATGCAGTGACGATCAACGGCATTAATTATGGTAGTACTCCTGTTGAAATTGTACTACCAACTGGCCGTCATCAAGTCACTGTAGCAAAAGAAGGTTATGAAACTTATAACCGTGTTATAACAATTAACGGTAACGATACTGTTTGGGTAAAATTACGTCCCAATAAAGAAGATTAAATAGACGAGAAAAGTGAGTACAGTTCACTCACCGATCATTTATGCTCGCTAAAACGTCATTTTGTTACTAAGTTATTGAAAGATGACTTCTGACAAAGTGGCGTTTTCGTTTACAATAGCGAGAACATTTTCATTAGCTAACTGAAGTAGATAATAATGAGACAAGGTTTACCCGCTCTGTTATTAGCACTCTCACCTTGCTTTATGGTTACGTCGACGTTGGCAGAAGAAGCGCCTTCTTCAGTCAGCGCCATTGATGATGCACTATTTAGTAAAAATACAGAGTTGCAGGATGCAAAGAAGACGACACAGTCTCAGCAAGCCGCTTATGATAAGCAGCAAGCTGAACTAAAAGACTTAGAACAGCAAGCCAAAACGCTTGATAAAGCGCTTAACGCTGCTAAAGCTAAGTTACACGAAGCATATGGAAAAATGATTGATGATCCTAAAACCGATATCACGTCGGCTAAAGCGACATATCAATCCGCTTGGTCTGACGTCAAAAAAAATCAAAAAGCCCGTCTGGAAGCGCAACAAAATCTTCAAGAACTTGAAGCAAAACTGGCGCAAGAAAAATCAAGTCAGCGCACATTAGAACAGAAGATTGCAGCTTTAGGAGAAGACAAACTCCGAGCCAGAGCCGATCGTCTTAAACAAGAGTTAAACCATCCTGGTGAAGAAACCGTTAGTTTCACAAATAAGTGTGATGTGAAAATGACGTTAGCTCAGTGTGCAAGTCAAACCACCGAGTTGGCTCTGCAAAAGGCCGTAAACCAATATCAAGATTCTCTCGTATCAAATGCTTCAGAAAGTAGTCTAATTAAGCAACACTTAGATAAAGTGTCCTTAAATATTCACTTGTTAAAACATTCGACTAAGCAGGCAGGATTTAAGGGTAGCAACAAATACTATACGGTAGTGAACGCCCAGTTAGAATCTCGCCCTAAAGAAAGCACCGCGTGTGAATTATTGGGGATAAAAACCGACTATTGTTTTGATAAATCAGCGGATGGCGAAAACGGCAAACCACAAAAAGAAGTGGCTTGGGTGAGTTTAAATGTGCGTTCCAACCAATATAACGACAACGTTCAAGTTGACGGGGTAAATTACGGAAGTACGCCAGTTGAAATCATGCTTCCGGTAGGTAACCATCTGATAACAGTGCAAAAAGAAGGTTACCATCCATTTTCTCAAGAAATGAAAGTTGGCGCGGACCAAACTCTTAGAGCGGTATTAAGAGAGCAGGCCAATATTCTAAAACCCGGTCATAAATTTGCTGACTCATTGAAAGGTAACATAAAAACGCCGGAGATGATCACCCTGATTCGTGGTGAATACCTCATAGGAGAAGACGCTTCTCGTAAAGTAAGCCTTGATCATGCTTTCGCATTAAGCGCAACACCGATTACCGTCGGTCAGTTCGAGACATTTGTTAATCAAACTAGCTACCAAACCGATGCTGAATTGAAACACTTATGTATCTCGGTCAATAACTCTGAAGTGACTCCTGTATCAGATAGTTATTGGCGTAATCCTGGCTTTAAACAAACCAGTCAAAATCCAGTGGTATGTGTAAGTCAAAATGACGCCCGTGCTTATGCGAAGTGGCTTTCGAAACAGACAGGGTTTGATTACCGCCTACCTACTGAAATTGAGTGGGAAATTGCTGCACGCTCCGGTAGTCAGTCAGATTATTGGTGGGGAGACGACTTTGGTGCAGATAAAGCAAACACAGGTTGGGGTGGAAGCCAATGGTCGAATAAGAGTACCTCCCCTGTTGGTTCATTCACACCAAATCATCTTGGCTTTTATGACGTTGTAGGTAACGTCTGGGAATGGACAAGCGATCCAAGAGGAATGGCCAAAGGTGGAGCATGGAGCTTTTCACCAACAATGGCAAAAGCATCCAGCGAATTATTTATTGATCCCGGTACCGCAGCAAACTATTTAGGTTTTAGAGTGGTGCGTGAACTTCATTAAATAGACCCAATGTAAAAAGGAAGCAAATGCTTCCTTTTTTATTTCCAGCTCTTAATCAAGGTTAGGGTTTTACTTTATCTTCGCCCCCCTTCATATACCACTCTAAATGACGCGCTAAGGGACTTTAAGCAAAAGCATAGCCAGACATCAAAAGGCGACTTATATCATGCTTAAATTTAATTACAGAGACACAAAAAAAGCGGCCTTTTATAAATAAGCCGCTCTTTTCGCTAAATTAGGTGGATTAATGCTTACGGCGCTAAACGATCAATGTCCCAACGTTCATCTTTATCATGCGTGTAAATAAAACGGTCATGTAAGCGATGTTCTCCACCTTGCCAAAACTCGACGCTATTTGGAACAATTCTAAACCCGCCCCAAAAACTCGGCATAGGAATTTCACCTTTTGCAAACTTCTGTTTTAGCTCTAAGAATTTACCTTCCAAAATACCACGCGCGGAAATTCGACTACTTTGATGGCTCGCAATCGCAGCAATCTGACTATCCTTTGGTCGAGAAGTAAAATACTTCATATTCTCCATTGCAGATAATTTTTCTACCGTACCAGTAATATGAACTTGTCTTTCTAATGGGTGCCAAGGGAAATGCAAACTTATTTTAGAGTTATTCTCTAAATGTTTTGCTTTACGACTACCCAAGTTGGTATAAAAAACAAAGCCATGTTGATCAACATTCTTTAACAACACGATACGTTGATATGGTTGACCGGTTTCATCAACAGTCGCCACTGTCATTGCTGTTGGGTCAGTTAATTTTGCATCAATTGCTTGTTGTAACCATAAGTTAAATTGTTCGATCGGGTCATCAAGCAAATCTTTGCGTCTCAAACCACCTCGAATATATTCGCGGCGTATATCTGAAAGTTCCATTTCGACTCCTTTTTAATTCTTAATTTTGCTCCGATACGCGATGGAACTCAATACAGGGAGGGTTATACAATCACGCAGAAAGGGAATAATTGTTCCCTACTTCATAGAGCTTGACCGATACTCGCCGATAAAGCTCTGAATCCTGCATCTTAAGTTCACATTTGGGTATAACGCTCAAATGAATGAATAGCGACTAAATAAAACTCTTATCAGCTTAATGTAAAGCTGTTTGCTTTGTTTAAAATAGCTACCTTATCTTATAATGTCGCTATCCTAAGTTACTATAAAGTTATGTGCTATGAGAGCCTTAACTTAAATCTCAACATCTTTAACAGACTCATCATCCAACTTAGCAGCACAGAGGATCTCATATTGATTGAAGTGAAACGTTGAGGGACCATGAACTCGTTTCGTCGTCACTCTTGCATCTGCAAACATAACAGTAACGTGAGTAAATACTTTTCCTTTTGCTTCAATCGTATTGATATTCAGTATTTCTTCAAAATCTTTTTGTGCCAGTTCTACAGCTAATTTTGCCTTTTCCATTTTAGCTTGTGCAGATTGTTTCATTTTTTCTACACGCATGACGTCTTCTTTTGTGCGTTGAGACTTATCTTTTTTCTTCACCGATATTTCTCGGCGCACAGCATCCATCGTTTTTTCTTGCGCTTCTTTATATAAGGCTTTGTGTTTTAAGATCCGCTCTTTTTGATGACTGTAACGAGCAAACCCTTCGACATACGTTGCGGTATCGCCCTCAACTCCGAGATTAAAACACAGTACTTTTCCACCAACTTTTGCTTTACCGCCGCTTAAAGTACCTTGCGTTTCATTTTCATCAATAACAAGCAGATCCCCACCACAACGTATATGATTACTCATACTATGCACAACTAATGAAATATTGTGACTGGCTTGGATTTCAGAAAACTGCGCATAATTTGCTTTGATGTTACCGCCCGATTTAACAATACAGCTTTTAGGTTCATCTTCAGAGACCGTATGACCAATGATGCCTTTGCCCACTTCAATGTCACCTTGGGCTTGGACATCTGCTGATTCTATAAACCCACCGACAATAACATTACCTGTAGCGCGAATAATCATACCGGGTTCTACATCACCAGCAACGACAACAGAACCTTTGAATTTTACATGCCCAGTTGCAACGCTCACACTGTTCAAACACATTGCGGTTTCAACATCTACTGTTTGACCACGTATAATTGGCATTCCAGGCTGGCTCGCTAATAACAGATTAGGATTTTCATCGGAAAGGTGCGTCCCCTTTCCAGCTTTCAAAGCTTGTACTTGACCAGGTTTAGGCTTGAGTATTTCACCAAACACTGTAAAGCCAGATTTGCCTTTAGTAGCAGGTTCACGTTTCATGACCGGATCATTCTCACTCACCGTGACAGTTTGCCCAAAATCTCGCATATCAATTTTTATAGCATCGTTATCTTTAGGTGCGAGAACCCGTTTCATGACATCTGCAACTAACGGAACCAGTTTTGAATTTTCACCATTCTCTGCAGGTTTTCCATGTGCGACTACTTGAGAAAATGTTTGTCCAGGTGTTAACGATTCGCTCGCCACTAATACTTTTTTTAGTGCTTGTTTATTAATTCCCTTTTTAATATTCGCATGGCTAAGTTCTTGTACGATTTGGTTAGCGTGTAAACCGCTTCCCCCAAATGCGCCAGTCACAACCATGGTTGCAACCATACCTTTTGAATCCACCGATATGGTTACCGCAGCATCGTGCTTTTCTGCAATGACAATTCCCGTTGCTGCTTCACTGTTGCTCAACTTTGCTTTTTCAATAAAGCGACTAAGCTCTTTATCGAGCACTTTAAAATCCTTCGCGCCGATTTCGGCCAAAACAGTCGGCAATAATGCAACATCTGCATTTGCATCAAACTTTTGACCTTCACTTATTTTCGCAATAACTTGCGACTTGTCGCTGTTGAGTACAACGAAATCCTTCCACATACTAGATTCAACCTAACAGACTGTTTTAAGAATGAGTCAACCAACGGACTCAAATAACAAAATAATTCGAATAGTGATTAAGCTTACTACTCACATGTTGGACATAATAGCCAAATGATCTTGAGATGCAGAATTCAGAGATTCGTTAACAAGCAAGAGTCAAACTCAGAGACGGATAGAGTGAGTATTTCCTTTAACATTATTAGCTTGCTGATTAACTACCAAAAGTCGAGTTTTATTCGCACCTATAATATGTGACTTACTGTCTAGATATAGTACCTCGGTCTTTAAATCAGATCCTGCACATTTCCGCTTACACAACATCATAAAGTAACTTGGCTATATCTATCTAATTTCATTTTCCTGACGGATCTCTACTTTAAATGCAATGAAAAAACTCTTTTATTTGTCTTTTAATAAGGAGAGCTAAATCCATTAACCATTTACAGTGTAAATTGAATATTAACAATAACTAACAAGCTCCCTAGTTTACACTGTAAATTCAAACATAAAATACTATGAGAGTTCGCTTTTACATTTTACAGTGTAAATCGGCTAGTAATGATAAGATTTCCTGTCTAATGTGCCCCTCTAACTGTTTGCGGCCAGATAAGGAAAAACTTGAGCAACATTCATTCCAGTCGTGATGTTGCAACACTTTGGCTAGCAGCAAATCACTGCATTTCTCGATACGACCTTTCGACAAGGAAAATATAAGTTCCTCAATCGCCACCGCGACACTTTCATAATTGGCGCCACCATGCGCGTAATTTTGAAGTACCGGAACCCACATATCTAGCGAATTTTGGAGCGCCTTGTCTTTAGAGCCAAATGATAAAAGAGTCCGAATAAGCGATGGTGACAAGTCAGAAAATATCCCATTTAGACTAAAGCGAAAGTGATTGTTAAACATCATGTGAGCATGACGGTCCCAATCAATCTGAATATTTCTAACCATGATTAAAGAATGACATCCACTCGCTTGATCTCTTTTTGAACCCAGCTTAACGGGATAGAAATGATTACTTTGCCAAAAATGGGTTAACTCATCAGTCGCACCAAAACTCGTAGATATAAATGACTCTGATTGAGCATTACAAAAGAATGATAACAATCGACTTCCAATTCTTTGACGTTGCAATTCAGGATGTACGGCTATACGCATTATTCGCTTGCTTGACTGTTTTGCGGCTAATCGAATTCCAAGCTGATTAGCAATAGAAACTGGAACAAGGTGACCTTTAGGACGCCTAACACCAGAACAGATATCTTCGATTAATTCATCGTCTAACCCACCCTCTTGGACAGAGAGCAAGCATCCAACGATCGTATTAGAATTACTCGCAGCCCAAATTTCTATCGCGTCGTCTGAAAGCATTTGAAATAAATCATTGGGTGTCGTCTGATAATGAGCATTAACAAGTAATGAAAAAATGGTACGTAAAAGGACTTCATTAGCCATTAAATCCGCTTTATTAATCAATGCAAATTCAAGATTTGATTCGCTTACACATTGCGAATCCAACGCGTCATCAAGTAGGAAGGCTTTCTTATGCCAAAGTTCTAGTGGGTCATTCATTTGCCAACGAACAGGTTTATACAAATGGACTGGCACATAGTTTGGTCTATGGCGTTTTAGCCATTGGATAAATTTAAGCGTAAATCCTCGGCCACATCCTTCATAACCGTATATCGTCGATGAAAACACCGCGCGGTGATAATATTCAACCATGGTTTGAAGCATGGGAATAGGAATTGCGGCCGCTTCATCAACCAACAATAAATCACAGTCAGGCATCTCTTTCAGTAGCCGATCAGGCGAGTAAAACTGTAGCGTCGAATTTTCCCAAACGACTTTATCTTTAACTCTGATTGCTTGAGGTATCATCGCACATAGGTGCTCATAAAGAGGTAATACCGCTTTTGAACTCGGAGCCGTAACAACAATGGACATAGCTTTACTTGCCATAAGCTCAGCACTAGCTAAACCTAACGCACTGGTTTTTCCTCTACCACGATCAGCCGTTAATACTAAAGGTCGCTTTCTATGCCCTGTCACCACTTTTTTGATCGCTTCAATCGCATCTTGCTGGTGGACTGCAAACTCAGGCCGAGATTCCGAATAACTCGACATATTCGACATTGGCATTTTGATTCCACTGTCAGTACTCTCATTCGGCGATAATACGGGCAGTAATGCCAATTGTTTATTTAACCACTGATCAGCGAAACTGTGAGATGGCCGCTCCCCCACCAACAATAATAAACCGCCCCCCTTTAAAGTACCCAATACAGCGCTGAAACTATTCGCGTCCCAATCCTGACTCAAATCCCAAATAACGAGTTCACATTCCTGGCCCAATAACTGATGACCCTGCTTAGTATTAATAGTCTGATGATATTGCCCAAAACCGCATCCAACTAAGACTGAATTTGCTTCACCTACAATATCGATCCACTCTCGACATGTTTTCTTAAGCCAGGTTTGCGAACCAGATAAACGTATACCAAAGCGGAAATTTTGTTGCTGCGCATACTCAGAGATATTTTTTAAATACAAGACAGAATTGGTCATAGATATGATTCATTAAATACGATTAAAAACATGATACCACACCCAAAGATTACGATTAAAAATGCGGTCAGTGATACAGGAAGGAATCTTTAAATTTTAGCATTGATATGAAAAGACAGATACAACATACCGAGTGAGTCTGGATCACAAAGTGCTAGAGGTCAAAACCAACAACCATGAACAATAAAAAACCCGCAGAAGCGGGCTTTGAACAACTAGATAACTTTTACTTTAGCTTTTCGGATACAAAATCCAATATCTCTTGCATAAGCGCGTCGTCGACTTTTTTCAGATTCAACGACAGATTAGCGCCCTTGCGGGTATAGTTAGCACGACCTTTAACCAACTCAATTTTGGGATTCTCTTTACGCTTCGGTGGCGCTAACTCCTGAATCCAATTCTCCAGTGTTTCAGTCACTTCTTTGGTAATACGAGTCACACCTTGCGAATCACAACGCTGCCATACATAGGTGTCATCTTGGTGACATTTTTCAATCAACGATTTTTGTTGTTGAACATCCAACTCATTAAATTGTTTATGTAACTTAACAATCGTTGGGCGCCCCAGTTCAACAACATTCGGATACGCTTTTAGTAAATCAAGCGGTAACGACGCAGCCTTTAATGCCCCACTCACCAATGCTTCGCTACACTGGAAAATACGCGCTAACGCTTTCTGATCTTCCGCTTCACCACTATCTAATTTTGCCTGCATCTCTTTCCCTTTTTCATACAGAGAAAGCGGCTTATGAGCGTTTGCAACATCAGATAAGAATTTAGCGTGGTCGGTATTAATGTTTTCACCGACGTAAATTAAAAATTCCCTATTAGCGAGGATACAAGACATACGACGGCGACTACCATCGAGAACCTCAATTTTGCCGTCCTCAGTACGGCGACCAACAGCTGGGTATTGCTGGCCACGTTCTTTTAATGTCGTTAGCACATCAGACAAAGCATGCTCATTCAAGAAAGCTTGTTCACGTGCGTTTTCAGCAAAAACAACCGTTTCGGTCTGCACTTTATCGGCCGGGATACGAACAAGTTCAAATGTAACTAGCTCTTCTCCGGCGACAGCTAATTCGATAACGTGTGCTTGGGCTTTTACTGCGGATTGAGCTTCTTGCGGGGTCGTCGCTCGACGTTTATCTGCTTTACCAAACAATTTTGCATTTAGCTCAGACGTTTTTAATGCCATTTTTTATTACCCCTGATTTAAAGAAGACCAATTAGAATGCAACACTCGTTCGAGTTCAAGTGAGCTTTTTTGTACTGCATCTTGAGCTGTAGCCAAGGTTTTCTTACCACCTTCGAAATCGCCGGTCGTTAAGTCAAATACAGTACTGTAAGTATCCGCACATGTTTCAAAAGCACGGCTACGAGGAATTGTGGCCATCATTACTTGATCACCTAACAGATAATTCATTTCAGTTAAAACCGATACCTGTTTTTTATTGTCATCTTCAAACATAGTCGGCATAAGGCGAACAAATTCCAATCCTTTCCAATCTTCAGGAAACATCTCATACACGGTAGGTAGATGCTGAAAAAAGTTAACGGTAGATGCCCAATCAAGTCGCTTCGCAGCGCATGGAATTAACAAAGCATTAGATGCAAACATAGCGTTCCAGACGAGCGGATCGACGTGTGGACCGGTATCAATCATGATAACGTCAAAATCATCCGCTATTTTGTCTATTAGCTTTTCTTTCAGCAAACGAACTATATCTAGTGACTGATTTTTTGATAAATACTGCCACGCTTCTGCGTTAAACATCGCATCTTCAGGGAATGCCGATATGGTACGTAAGTTTGGATATTGAGTCGGCAGCAGTACATTCTTTTCTAAAAACTCTTTATCAACATTCACACCTTCAGGCACATTATCGAGCATTACGTCGACCGCTGAATAGATATTGGCGTTTTCGCCTAAACTAATTTGTGGATTTAAGAAAAGACGCAGTGAACCTTGAGGGTCTAAGTCGATCAGACAGATACGGTAGCGTTTATCTAAATTAAGCGCGAGACAAGCAGCCAAATGAACCGCTGTCATCGATTTACCCGTCCCCCCTTTTTGGTTCTGCACGTTAATAATCCAAGGCTTATTATCTGCACTTTTCTTTCTTTCATGAAATTTAGGAATACCAGCAGCGTCCATAAGCATGTGTGCTTCAGCTAACGAGATAGAATAGTGATTCGCATTATTCTTAGTAAATTGATGGCCAGCAGCTTCCATTTTGGCAATGGCATCATCTAATTTACGACGAGTTAATCCAGAGCGGGTTTCCATTAATGCTTTAGACATTGGTGGAAAATGTTCTTCACGACGCTCTTCTAAAACAATCTCTATACGGTCAGCTTGAACTTGTTGAGTCTGTTCTGCTAGCTGGTAGAGATTTTCTATTGTTTGTTCTCTTTTCATTGCCAAATTCCGTTAATAGGTATTTATCTTTGAATTGTACAGCATATTAAACACTTTACAATAAAAAGGTGCACAAACACTTTTAGATATAAATCACATTAAAGAGAAACTAACAAAGCTATTAAATGCAAAAATCAAAAAAAAGCTGTTGTTAGCGTTCTTAATTTCTAAAGATAATTACCCTATTTTATCATTACATTTGAAATGTTACAGCATCACTTATTTACAATGTAAACTGAAATAATAAAAAATACTTGTCACTACAAAAATATATGCGGAACGATTATAAAATCCTGCTATTTTACGGATGCTGTGGTTTCGACTGAGAATTTACCAAATGAAAAGTTTTTTTGTGTAGAAAAAAGGTAAAAAAGTTAATGAATGCGCCAATAAATAGCACTACTGTGATCAGAGTAACTTTCGGAAGGATGATCAAGGAGCCTCTGGTGATCATCTTTCCGAACAAAAAAGAGTTTAAAGGAACGATGATCAAGGCAGTATTGAGGCCAATTTTGATCCATAATACCGCCATTGGAATTGATCCTTTTACGGATCGATGATCAAGAGGGATATTTCTCCGGAAGCATGAAAAAAAGTCACTCAACTACGGTAGACGTCAGATGTACTGGGACTTGAACTAAGATGAACCAATGTAAATACTCACAATCAACCAATAAAAATATATCCAAAGTCACATTAGATATCTTGATCATGCTTTCGAACAAAGCTGAAATTCATACATGATATGTTGAGTTTACGTTTTATTGTCATATCGACTTATATCTTGTTTAAAAAGTCACCAAACATGCGATTTTAGATAATATTTCCATATACACTTGATCATGTTTCCGAACAAAAACCGAGAGAAAGAGACACGAGACAGCTAAATTACAATCCACACCAACGATCACTTGTGGATAAGTTGTGACTGACTGATGATCATGCTTTTGAATATTCATTGATCATCTTTTCGCATTGCTGATGATCATTGTTCAGATAAGATATGATCATGCTTTCGTTACTATAATGATCATGGTTTCGGAAACATCATGATCATGCTTCAGAAAGATAAAAAAATAAATCCTTTTATAACAGTCAGTTAAAAGCAAATTCTCCGACAGATCATATGATCACCTTAATCATTATTAATCAGATTAATCAAAAAGATCAGTTATTTAAAAGCAACAAATTTTTCTTTATTTATGATCTATTTTTCTTTATTCTTTTGGAACCATAGCGATATTACGGTTCATGTGATACGGATTTAACAAACAAATGACCTCTGAAGAAAAATTATTGATCAAAGCGCCAAGGAATCATAAGGATGGCCACCTATTTGAAGTTTCCGAAGCAGCAGTTGATTGGATAGAGCAATATCAACACTTTAAAGGTGTGACTAAAAGCATCGTTGAATTACTGAATCTTATATCTCTTCAGGGGTTCCGTAGCAAAGATGGCCTAGTTTCAACAACAGAATTGATCGAAGCAACGGAAGGGAAATTGACCCGAGCAGCGATACAGCAGCGTTTAAGAGCCGCTGTTGCAATTGGCTTGTTTAAACAAATCCCTGTTCGTTTTGAAGAAGGATTAGCCGGTAAAACAATGCTGCACAAGTTTGTTAATCCTAACCAGTTAATTTCTGTATTAGGAGCGACAAGCCTGATTACGGAATCGGCTAAACAAACCGAAAAACGCAAACGCTCGAAAGCATTAGCTCAAACACAAGTTAACCAAAAATTGTTACATGAGCATGGCTTGAATACGCCACCAGCGATGAAAGATGAATCAGAACAATTTGTAGTGTCACCTACTAATTGGGCTGGGATCATAGATCAAGCATTAGCACCACCACGAACACGTAAAAGCTACCAAAAATCGATGGTTTCCATTTCAGGAACTCGCGCTGTGATCGAAACTCGATCATCAAAAAACATCATGACTGTCGATGATCTAATGACTCTGTTTGCTCTATTCACTTTAACAGTTCAATATCATGATTATCATCAAGAAGATTATCATTTAAACGCGAAACAGGTACCAAACAAAACACCTCTGTATATCACTGATATCCTTCAATTAAGGGGTAAAAAAGACAGTGGCCCAGCACGTGATTCGATCCGTGATAGTATTGATCGTATTGAATTTACAGACTTCCAGCTTCATGAGTTAACAGGACGTTGGCTGAGTGAAAACATGCCTGAAGGCTTCAAAAGTGATCGTTTTCGGTTTTTGGCCAGAACGATCACCGCATCAGAAGAAGCGCCAACAGAAAACAGCGATGGTGAGATCCGGATCAAACCCAATTTATACATTCTGGTTTGGGAACCTTCGTTTTTTGAAGAGTTATTAACTCGCGATTACTTTTTCTTGTTTCCACCTGAAATACTGCGTCAACACACATTGGTGTTCCAGCTTTATTCCTATTTTCGTAGTCGTATGTCACGTCGCCATACCGACGTTATGTTGCTAAGTGAATTAAATCAAAAGCTTGCAAGAAATATTGAATGGCGCCGTTTTTCTATGGATCTGATCCGCGAACTAAAACGTTTGTCTGAAGGCAAAGGTGATGATCAAATGTTTGTGGTGAATCTGTGGGGGTACCATCTCACGATCACATCAATGATCGAAAAGAATAAGATCCATGATTACCAAGTTGATATTAAGTGTGACGTTGAGGAAGTCTTACGTTATTCACGTGCAAAAACAACCAATGCCGGTAAACGTAATATGGCACCGACACTGCCAAACCCATTACGTCACGAAATGGTTTCAAAGCAGAAACTTGATGAATTATCCGAAATTATTGATGGGGAATTCGAACCTATTCAGCGGAAAACGGCATCACCTCGGGGTAACTTAGGCCGTCGAGTTAAGTTACGTAAGCACCTTGTAGAGATTAATGCCGATGAAATCACTATTACTCTTTCTAAATATACCTCTTCAGAGGCTTTAGAACGCAGTATAACGGCTTTAGCGGCTATGACCGGACATTCACCTACCTCCATCAGAAATGAGTGTCTAGAGCTCTTAGATAAGCTCGAATACCTAAAAGTTGGAGAAAGTGCTGTTCCGTATGAAACGTTAAGTAAGTTAATAGAGCTGTATAATAGCCAAACGAATCATCGACATTTATCAATTGAACGTTTGATCTCGGGTCTAGCTGTGCGCCGTAAGGTCTGTAAACAGATTTTTGAAGGTCATCTTGATGACTCCGTCTTTCGTGTTTTAGATGAATTAACGATAGGTGGATAAACTACAAACATCAGACATAAGCCTGACTTACTCCTGACATTTTGGTGCGGCCTGCTCGCTATTATTTATCCCGAATAGACAACCTTTTGTCCTATCTGATGAATTAATAGATTGGCTCATATTGTTACATTCATTCTGAATAGTTTGCGAGTTCTCCCCAAGAACTCGCTTTTTTTTGCTTTAAATCTTTTACTAACACATCCACTCTCTCAACGTCTAAATTGCACTAGTTAGTGCCTTGCCTTACCTAACCTAAGAGCAAATACATTCTTAATGAAACGTATTTCGAGGTGACTTGGGATATCACTTCACTTAATGACGATGCTTCCCATGATCATGCTTTCGTATTTTTGATGATCATAACTGAGTTATCTTGATCATCGTTCCGTTAAGTCTCTCATGATCAATGTAAAAGAGATTAAAACTCGCATAACGCATAAGACTGCCTTGATCATGCTTTCGTCGGGTTATGAGTCGGCATGGGACATTAAAAAAAGAAATAGTCGTTTGAAGCGGTTGGTATTGAAACGTGGGGGTCAGCTCTACTGAAATGCGACTTGGATCAAAATAGAATTCTTTGGCACGAATCCCTTAAAGGTACTTCTAAGAATTAGCGTTAGCAAAGCTTTCTTCACGTAACATAGGACTAGTTGTTCGAACTATCGATTTAGTCACATTCCTTATCAAAATATCTTAACAGGACGTTTGACGTTTGCTAAAGAATACCTTGTCCCAAGCATGGTTTTTATTCGGAGGTGCTTATGTCAATCAATTCAATAGACCATGATGATATGGCGAATATGGCGAGTAAATGGGACTTCACGGAAGAAGCGGAAAATACAACTACTCAGCTACGCCCTGGTAAAGATTTGAAATCTGCTGAAGCTCGTCGTCGCATAGAAATGCTACGTGAGATTCGAGAAAGCGGATTAACCATTGAAGAAGCGAAAGAACTCGGTCTCCTTCATTAATTCAAATCATCATTCCTTGAAGGGTGACAGTCGTCACCCTTCGCTTTTTTAGAGCTATTCTTGATTTATCCATTGTAAACTGACATTTTGACTCTTAAATTTTGTCACGCGTATGATATATTGCGCATCAAAGTTTTTGACTAAGAGTTATTTCATGTCGTTTAATCTTGCACTGTTAGATGCCAAAGAGAAAAATAAAATCGAGCTTGATAAGCAAGCGTCGTTTATCGTTTGGAAAATGAAGCAGGCAAAAGCAGGACCTGAAGCTATCTCTTCGCAGCTCAAAACTATTCGTTCAGAAGAAGAACGTGAATGGTTTCAGAGCTCAGTCGACAAATACAAACGAGTTATGGGCGTTTTATAAGTAAACGCTTGTGTCTTTGCAGGGGGAATTGAATTGAGACTTTCTTCTGCTAAAATCCTCCGCAATAAATAGAACCAGAGAGAACATCCCGATGGGAAGAAGTTTTGAAGTGCGCAAAGCCTCAATGGCGAAAACTCAAGGCGCAAAAATTAAAGTTTATTCCAAATACGGTAAAGAAATTTACGTTTGTGCAAAAAACGGCGGTGCTGACCCTGATGCAAACCTTTCTCTTCGCGCATTGATCGCGAAAGCGAAAAAAGACCAAGTACCTGGCCACGTTATCGATAAAGCGATTGATAAGGCCACAGGTGGTTCTGGTGAAGATTACCAACCAGCTCGTTACGAAGGCTTTGGCCCTGGTGGTGCAAGCGTGATTGTTGACTGTCTGACAGACAACGGTAACCGTACTTTCCAAGACGTACGTCAGTGCTTTGTGAAAACAGGTGCGAAAATCGGTAACCCAGGAACCGTTTCTCATATGTTTGAACATCAAGCGGTTTTCCAATTTAAAGGTGAAGATGATGAACCTGTATTGGAAGCTTTGATGATGGAAGACGTAGACGTTACTGATATTGAAGTTGAAGATGGCATTGTGACTGTATTTGCTCCTCATACTGAATTCTTCAAAGCAAAAACAGCGTTAAACGACGCATTCCCTGAATTGACTATTGATGTTGAAGAGATCACTTTTGTACCTCAAACAAGTACTGAAGTATCAGGTGAAGATGCTGAGAAATTCCAAAAATTCTTAGATTTGCTAGATGATTGTGATGACGTTCAACAGGTTTATCACAATGCGGAAATCGCAGAATAATTCACACAATAATGTGTTGATGTAAATTTTTAAACGCCAGACATTTTCGTTTGGCGTTTTTCTTTCCCAAAATCTCATTTCAATTTTCTCTAAACACGTTGCTTCATACCGTTTCTAGCAACTATTCGTAATTTATTGTTGATTTTTACAGTGTAAATAGCCAAATACGTTTGGTGAATTTATGTGCGCAACATAACACTTTTACAACTTCGTTTTTTCTTACTGGACGCTAAATTATTTCTTATCTTTATGATTTAACGTGCTTCATGACTGTTATATGAATCAAATTGTCGATGTTCAATTTGATTATTTACCCAGTTTGTTAAAGAAATGTGACTTTTGTTCCGTTGTAAATGCTAAATATGTTCTACACATACAAGCTCTGAACGCTGTAAATAGCGATATTTTACGTGCAAATCAACTAATTCAATAATTTGTGTGATACCACAAAAATGGAATCAATTTTGATCTTAATCAAGCATGAGTACCTATAATTACTAGCGTTCAGAAAGGAAAACCGCGAAATATGCATGTGTATGTTTCGCTTATGTTTTCATTTGTGAAAGTTAAGATTGCATTTTGATCTGCTGGGATTTGTTCTGTTTTGTAAGCATAATGCGCCGCATGTAACAATTTGATTTCGATTGTAACTGTTTTGTTTACTATGTGTGGGTTGGTTTGTTGTTTTTATGTCGACATTTCTAATTCGCTCAACGGTGAGAGTTACTCTTTAGGTCGTTGTTACAAGCTCAACACATTATAAAAAACTATATGTAAATCCACCGCAGACTCCTAAAGTGCTCACTTTTTTTTGGAATCTGCAAATAATACAGTCGAGAAAGTCAATGGAAGCCTCAAGATATAAAAGCATCATATCGAAGGCAGGGATACTTATGTTAGCCCTTGCTCTTTCGGGATGTAAGTTTGTGCTACTTGACCCGAAAGGCGACATTGGTGTTCAGGAAAAAGAGTTGATCCTTACTGCTCTGGTCCTAATGCTGATTGTCGTCATTCCTGTGATATTGATGACGATTTATTTCGCCTACAAGTATCGTGCAAGTAACACCAACCATGAAGAATACTCGCCTGAATGGTCTCACTCTAACAAGATAGAAGTTATAGTGTGGGCTATTCCTATTATTATTATTGCTATTTTGGCAACGATAACTTGGCGATCAACTCACCATTTAGAGCCTTCGAAACCCATAGCAAAAGATGGTCAAAAAACGATGACCATTGAAGTGGTGGCGATGGACTGGAAATGGCTGTTCATCTACCCCGAAGAGAAAATAGCAACCATTAACTACGTTGCGTTTCCAAAAGAAACACCGGTTAAGTTCAAGCTCGTTGCTGACAACATTATGAACTCTTTCTTTATTCCTCAGTTGGGTAGTCAATTATACGCCATGCCTGGAATGGTCACTCGTTTGCATCTGATTGCCAATCATGCCGGGGATTATCGTGGTATTGGAGCGAGTTTTAGTGGGGATGGTTTCTCTCACATGAAGTTCAAAGCAACAGCATTGCCTGATGAAGCGAGCTTTAAACAGTGGGTGACTGAAGTGAAAGCCTCCAGCGATTCAATTCGTAGCTTCTCAGATTACCAGGTACTGGCGAAACCAAGCATTGATGCGCCTGTTCAATACTTCTCATCCGTTCCTGATCATCTGTTTGATGATGTTGTTTTACAGCATCCAGGTAGTGAGATGAATAGCATGGGTCATATGCCGGTTAAGCCTGTTGAACACGCTGAATCTGGTGAACATTCGTCTCCAATGACAATGGACACTGATAAAAGTCATTCATCAATGACTGAACAGAAAGGGTAATCGAGATGTTTGGAAGATTGACATTAGAATCCATTCCATACCATGAGCCAATTATTATGGTAACCCTATCCGTCATTGCGATTATTGGTATTGCAGTGTTGGCTTTAATCACTCGGATGGGGAAATGGCAATATTTATGGAATGAGTGGTTTACGTCCGTAGACCATAAAAAATTAGGTTTCATGTACATTGCAGTCGCAATGATCATGTTAATTCGTGGCTTTTCTGACGCCGTCATGATGCGTAGTCAGCAGGCTCTTTCCGCGGCTGGGGAAGCGGGCTATTTACCACCACATCACTATGATCAAATCTTTTCCGCGCACGGCGTGATTATGATTTTCTTTGTAGCGATGCCATTGGTTATCGGCTTAATGAACATTGTTGTTCCGTTGCAAATAGGTGCACGCGATGTTGCTTTCCCATACCTTAATAACTTGAGCTTTTGGCTATTTGTTGTTGGTGTAATTCTAACAAACATGTCGCTAGGGCTAGGTGAATTTGCTCGTACCGGATGGTTAGCTTATCCACCATTATCTGGAATTAAGGCGAGTCCGGGAGTTGGGGTCGATTATTGGATATGGGCGCTGCAGATATCGGGTGTCGGTACGACATTAACGGGTGTTAACTTCTTCGTGACTATCTTGCGTATGCGTACGCCTAGTATGCCACTGATGAAAATGCCTGTGTTCACATGGGCTTCTCTGTGTGCCAATATCCTAATCATCATTTCATTCCCAATTTTGACAGTAACTATTGCTCTGTTAACGTTGGACCGTTACTTAGGTTTCCACTTCTTCACCAATGATATGGGTGGGAACATGATGATGTATATCAACTTGATATGGGCTTGGGGTCACCCTGAAGTGTATATCTTGGTTCTGCCAGTATTTGGTGTTTTCTCCGAAGTCACTGCGACATTCTCGCGCAAAAAATTGTTCGGTTATACCTCACTAGTATGGGCAACTATTGTTATTACCATCCTTGCTTTCGTTGTTTGGCTGCACCACTTCTTTACCATGGGCAGTGGCGCGAATGTGAACGCGTTCTTCGGCATCGCAACCATGATCATCTCGATACCGACAGGGGTTAAGATATTCAACTGGTTGTTTACCATGTACAAAGGGCGTATTACCTTTACAACACCAATGATGTGGACAATCGGTTTCTTGATCTCATTCAGTATCGGTGGGATGACCGGGGTATTGATGGCCGTTCCTGGTGCTGACTTTGTTCTGCACAACAGTGTGTTCTTGATTGCTCACTTCCATAACGTGATCATCGGTGGGGTCGTATTCGGTTGTTTTGCTGGTATAACTTACTGGTTCCCTAAAGCAACGGGATTCAAGTTGAACGAAACTTGGGGTAAACGTGCATTTTGGTTCTGGCTAATTGGCTTTATTTTAGCCTTCTTACCACTGTATGCGCTTGGATTTATGGGAATGACTCGTCGTTTAAGTCAAGACCTTAACCCTGAATATTTCCCATTCTTAGCCGTTGCTGCCTTTGGTACTGCGCTAGTGGCTGTCGGTGTGCTTTGCCAAGTTATGCAGTTCATCGTCAGTATTCGTGATCGCAAACTAAACGAAGACGTGACGGGCGATGCATGGGATGGACGTACGCTTGAATGGTCTGTTTCATCACCACCACCATTCTACAACTTTGCTGTTATTCCTAAAGGGGATGAGCTTGATGCTTTCTGGTATCAGAAAGAACGTGGCGAACACGACATCAACAAAGAAGTAGAATACGAGCGCATTCATATGCCTAAGAATACACCAACGGGGATTTATGTATCCTTCTGGTCGCTATTATTCGGTGTCGGTATGATCTGGTACATCTGGTGGTTAGCCATCATTGGTTTTGCAGGTATTGTGATCACTTCTATCATTCACAGCTTTAACGATGACGTAGATTACTACGTTGAAGTAGATGAAATTAAAGCGATTGAACAGGCACACCGTGAACGTGTTGCACAAGCAAAGCAAGCAGAACTCAATGAAAGCAATAAAGATGATGTGGAGGTGAAATATGCACGCTGATGCTCACGCGCACGATCACCATAACGCAGGTGGAAACAAACTGTTTGGTTTTTGGATCTACCTAATGAGTGACTGTATTTTGTTTGCAAGCTTGTTTGCAACATTTGCAGTACTGAGAGATGCCACCGCTGGTGGTGTCTCTGGCCGTGATATTTTTGAGTTACCGTTTGTATTTGTCGAAACCATGTTACTTCTACTAAGTAGTATTACCTTTGGTTTTGGTATGATCGCGATGAAACGCAAGCAAATTGGTGCTCTTAAACTATGGATGGTAGTGACATTCATCCTAGGCGCGGGTTTCATTGGAATGGAAATCTACGAATTCCATCATCTGATTCATGCTGGCTACGGCCCAGATCACAGCGCATTTCTGTCTGCCTTCTTCACTTTAGTGGGGACCCATGGCTTGCACGTAACCTTCGGTTTGATTTGGTTAGCCGTTGGCCTAGTGCAACTTAATACCAAAGGCTTAACAGAAACCATGGAAACACGTTTTGGTTGTTTAAGCTTGTTCTGGCACTTCCTTGATATTGTTTGGATCTGTGTCTTCACATTTGTTTATCTAGTAGGGGTGATTTCATGAGTAATCAACACGCCGAATCCAGTGTGAAAGGCTATGTCGTTGGTTTTATTGCTTCACTGATTCTGACCATTGTTCCTTTCTACTATGCAAGCACGCAGAGCTTGTCACAAGCAGCAACCTACTCAATATTGTTTGGTTGCGCGATTGTGCAAGTTATCGTTCATTTTATCTATTTCTTGCATATGGAAGTGAAAACAGAAGAGGGGCGCTGGAATTTTATTTCACTGTTCTTCTCAGCCATTGTGGTGTTAATTGTGATTGGTGGTTCTATCTGGATCATGTGGAATCTTAATATCAACATGGCGATGTAGGCAGCATTATGCTTAAAGGTTACCTTTCTATCACCAAACCCGGAATCATCGTTGGTAATCTGATTTCTGTAGCAGCAGGGTTTTTCCTTGCTGCTCAGTCAGAATCAGCCAGTGCGTCATTACTGCTGTATACCATGTTAGGTGTCGGAATGGTGATTGCATCTGGATGTGTCGTTAACAACATTTTTGATCGTGATATCGATTTGAAAATGGCTCGAACTTGCAACCGTAAATTAGCAAAAGGAGAGGTGAATGCGGATCATGCGTTTATTTTTTCTTTGCTGCTGTTGCTAACCGGTACAGCCTTGGTTTATCGCGCGGCTAATCCACTGTCTGCCGTAGTGGTGTTGTTAGGATATGTGTTTTATGTATTCTTCTACACCATGTGGTACAAGCGCTCATCGGTTTATGGCACGCTGGTGGGAAGTATTTCAGGTGCGGTGCCACCTTTGGTCGGCTACCTAGCGGTAACAAACTACATCAATATCGAAGCTATTTTGCTTTTTGCATTGTTCTGTCTTTGGCAAATGCCGCATTCGTACGCAATTGCAATGTTTCGTATGGATGACTACCGCAAGGCCAATATACCGGTACTGCCTGTTGTTGCTGGGATTGAAAAAGCACGAAAACATATGATGGCATACGTTGTTGCTTTCAATATTGTGGCGTTTGCTTTGTTCCTTCTTGGTGAAGCGGGTTATGAGTATTTGTTAGTGGCTAGCGCCGTGTGTTTTATGTGGACTCGCGTGACATTTCGTCCTGTGACACAAGAGAATTATGTGGCTTGGTCTAAATCGGTGTTCAAAGTGTCTTTGGTCGTCGTTATGGGGTTAAGTTCTGTTCTTGGGCTAGAATTAATGACATCCGCTTTCATCTGATGAAAGCAGTAGAATAGTTATCCAAAGGCGCTCATCTGAATTGAGCGCCTTTTTTATTTGAAGCTGTTATACTGGCACTTGTTTCTTTACTACCTTAATAGAGCCGAATCCATGAGCTTAAAAACCGAACTGCAAAACCTAAACAACCGTTTAGATACTCGTCGCCGCAAATTAGACACGGCTCGTCAGCGTGGCGATCAAGAGCTAATTACTCGCTTCACCAATGAAATTGACGAATTAACCAAAAAAATCTCACAAATCAAGCACAAGCAAGATTATGAGGTAAATAAAAAGCGTCGAGAACTAAACCAAATGCCGTTCTCTCGTGAACTGACGAAAGCTGAACAGGCTGATCTTGGTAAGCTAAAAAAATCAGTGAAAGGTCTGGTGGTGGTTCACCCGATGACTAAAGAAGGCAAATTATTACAACTAGAAGTCATGACAGGCTTTGCTCCTCGTCCTTTCTAAATCATACCGTAGAGTGGGGGAGTGGTGTTTTACTGCCTCACTCGTCTCGCCGTTTAATCTTAAAAAGACATGTCGTTAATAGCCCAGCATATTGAGCCAATGCTCTGCTGTGGCAATGGCTTCTTTACGGTTAGCGATATTCAACTTTTGATACAGATTGCGAATATGGGTTTTAATGGTTGTTCCTGCAACATCTAATTCTTGTGCAATTTGCTCGTTGCTCAATCCTGAATAGATTAATCCCAAGACTTGCCATTCTCGCGACGTCAGTGGGCTGGTACGAATAAGTTCTGGTGCATGGGTACTGGTCGTTAACTTTTTAATAAACTCTTCGTCAAAGTGTGCTGAGCGACTATTTTGGACACTTTCAATGGCTTTAATGATGTTTGCTGCGCGGAATTTTTCTGCATCTGATAGTGCCGCCTGATTGGCGACTCTCTTAATAACGGGCAATATTAACTCTCCTCCTAACAGATAATTACCCACCATACCGGTTTGAGATGAAAGCTTAAGGGCTCGTTGCATACATTTATCCGCTTTATCATGCTGATTCTGGTGCTCGTATAAGTAGGCTTGTAACACTTGAGCACGATTAAGATCGGTAACCAGTTGGTAAGTGGTTGCTTCTTTGATAAGGAAGTTTAAACTTTGTAAGGCGAGTTTTTCTTGGCCGATAATCATATTAGCGCGAACAATATTTCGCCATTGCAGTTGGGTAAAATGATTTCGGGCCTCCTCGGGTTTGGAGGTATTGGCTAACCACTGCTCAACAGCGTCGGTATCTCCACTGACTTGCCAATAGAGAATCAAAGCGGCAGATGCATGTGCTGTCCAATCAACGTGAAATGTGGATGTATTGATGCGCTGCTGAATTTCACTGATATAACGACTTGCTTTATCTATCTCTCCGCGACTTATCGCAATGATTGCGAGTAATGAATAGCAATGTAAGTGCTTACTGCGCATCCCTTCGCCTAGCACCTCTAATCCCAGAAAAGCGTTAGTTTCACTCTCTTCTAATTGATTCCAGCACCACAGTAATTGACCTCTTATACGAAGTAAAAATTCATGTAAGGGAAGTTGCTGTAAGTGATGTTCTTTAATGAACTGAAAGGCGTTATCTTGTACTTCATAAGCGGCTTGAGCATACCCTTGAGCAAGCAAAATTTCGCTTTGTTGTAACATAGCCCAAAGTGCTTGAGGATAGATTTGATATTGGCGAGCGAGTTTTTCGGTTTGCTGCATCATTGATAATGCACGGCTTAGATCGCCGAGAACGTGATTAACTTCGCCCACGACTGAAGTGGCGACGATACGGCTTTGATAGGTTGTATTATCAAGGAAACTTAATGCTTGCTCTGCTAACTCGAGTGCCTCATTGGGCTGATTTTGATTAATCGCGACTTGTGCTTTGAGCGCGTTAAATTCGGCCTGTTCGCGAGTGCTGGGTGTTATTTTTCGCAAAGCCATCTGCTGATCGGCATAATCTAATAGGCTGGCCACCTCTTCGTATCGATGCTGACTTTGTGCTAACCACGCTTGCATTAGGCACAAACTTGGATGGCTATAGAGCGCTTCATCGTCCAGGCTATCAATTGCAATATCTAGCGCTTCTAACGCACCTTGGTTAAATAAAGGCCAACCATGAGTGAGCAGTATATCCACTTGTAATGCCATGTTATGCCCTAAACTAGCATGATGTAGGGCGAGGTTGGCATTGTTTTCGTTGAGCCAAGCTTGGGCAGCTAAAGAATGCAACTGAGCTTCTTGATCAGGCAAGCGACTTTGTCTCTGATGAGTAAGAAATTCCGCAAAAAGGTTGTGAAAGCGAAACCAATGACCTGATTCGTAATGAGAAAATAGTCGTCTATTCGCCGCAGAAGATACCGTTCTGACTGGCCAAATGAATAGCCCTAAACGCGATAGCTGCTCTAGTCGGCGCAACGCGTCATCATTACCGGTAATAATGCACGCCATCTCTGCATTAAAATCTTCAACGATGGAACATTGCATCAAAAATATTTGCGTATCGGGATCGAGTTGAGAAAAAACTTCTTCGATCAAATATTCCCACAAGTGGGTATGATCTGGCGGGGTTGTGTTGGGATCCCAATCGCTGGATTCTGGGTGGGATTGCATGGCGATCAATTGCAACGCAGAAGGCCAACCTTCTACATATTGGCGTAGGTGTTTAACCGTGACATCATCGAGTAATTTCCCGGTTCTTTTGGCCATAAAACGTGCGGTTTCATCATTATCAAACGCTAACTGCTGGTGGTCGATTTCGACTAACTGTTCTCTTACTCTTAGATTTGCCGTGCCCAGTGGTGGGACAGATCGAGAAGTTAAAACCAGCGTGATCGTTGTTGGTAAATGCTTTAAGAAAAAGCGCATCGCATCGTGGATGTCCTCGCTATGGATATGGTGATAATCATCGAGAACAAGATAGGTATGATGGGATATTGCGGTTAACTCTCCCAGTAAAATCGTAAATAGTGCGTGCAGTGACGTATATTGATGATGTTGAGCCAATGTTTGACTGTTTTCGCATTGACCATCTAATGCTTGATTAAGTGCTTGAATTAAATAATTTGTGAAGCGATAACTGTCATTATCGCTAGGGTCAATATTGAACCACCCGACATGAGGTTCATTATCCAACCATTCCAGCACCATCGTTGTCTTACCATAACCCGCAGGAGTGCGAAACAAGACCAGCTTGGCTTGTTGCGCCTGTTTAAGCATGGCCAAAATCCTTGGCCGAATTATGCGGTGGTTCTGTCTGTCAGGACGAACCAGCTTTGATGGGATCCACATGTTTTATGTCGTTCTCTTTATAGGTAGAAGATCACAATGCATGGAGCGATCGAGGATCGATAAAGAGTCATGCGCTGTGTTATTTGATCTGTGTGATTAACGCTACCTGAATATATTTTCACCATGTTTTGATCATTAACGATATTTCACTATCTGGACAAGAAATCCCTTACCTACGCCCTAATAATGAGATTTTTATCACAAAATAAAGTCTTAATCTCTTCTCTTAGCTTATCTTCTGTACCAGATAGAATGAAATTTAGTCGTTTAATACCAAGTTAGTGTGATCTAGAGAACATTTTTGATCTCTATTCTGAATGGTTATTCGCTATGCAATCAAAAGCAGAACTACTGTTAATACAAGTAGGATACCTATGTCGTCATAGTTGGCTTGGGGTCCGGGTGGGTCGCTCAGATGAAACGTGTTTACTCAACATGATCGAAAAAACGTTACAGAACGAGTCACAACCTTAGGTACGGCATTCTCTACGCCTCACAAACTACGCCCACTCAGTTGAGTGGGAGGATGAGGTGTCTCAATAAAAAGGGATGCACGATATGTCTCAAATGGATGAAATAACAGGTGAGATTTCGCAATGAAACCTACGCAAAAATACCCGTTCGATAAAGAGTTATTTAAAGGTAATGTTAAACGTCATTTAAATGCGACTTATGCAACGACCGTTGAGCATGCTTCAACCCATGCTTGGTACTTAGCAATGGCGCGTGCACTGGCTGAATTAACCATGTTGAACTTGCTAGAAACAGAGCAAGACGAACGGATCGTTAAAGCGAAAAGCCTCAACTATCTTTCTCTAGAATTTTTGATTGGTAGGCTGACTGGTAATAACTTAATCAGTTTAGGATTGTTCGATTCCGTTGCCGATGCAATGTCGGAATTAGGACAGAATGTTACCGATTTGCTTGAAGAAGAGCGTGACCCATCATTGGGAAATGGTGGTCTTGGTCGTTTGGCCGCATGTTATATGGATTCCTGTGCAGCACTAGAATACCCCACAGTGGGTTATGGTTTGCACTATGAATATGGTCTATTTAAACAATCATTTGATCATTGTCATCAGAAAGAATCTCCAGATGCATGGCAGGGGATTGAAGGCTATCCATGGGAAGTTCCACGTCCGGAATTAAAGCAAGACATCGGCTTTTACGGCCATGTTGAAGTTACACATGTGGATGGAAAGGAAAAGCGCCACTGGGTGCCTGGGATGATCGTACAAGCGATGCCATGGGATTTACCCATTGTCGGATTTGAAAATGACACGGTTTATCCGCTGCGTTTATGGGAAGCCCGAGCGATTGCTCCTTTCTCCCTAGAAAGCTTTAACAATGGTAACTATTTTGAAGCGCAGCACGCTTTGATTGATGCTGACAACATTACCAAGGTGCTGTATCCAAACGATAACCATGAAAAGGGCAAAACACTGCGTTTAATGCAGCAATATTTTCATAGTGCTGCATCTGTTCGTGATATTTTGCGTCGTCACTTAAATGCCGGATTTTCACTAGAAGAGTTACCTGAGCACGAAACTATCCAGTTAAATGATACTCACCCAACAATCGCTATTCCTGAGTTGATGCGGATTTTCATTGATGAAAAAGAGATGTCTTGGGAAAAAGCATGGGGAATTTGTAGTAAGACGTTTGCTTACACTAACCACACTTTGTTGCCTGAAGCGCTGGAAACGTGGGATGAAGGATTAATCCAACGGTTATTGCCTCGTCATATGGAGATCATCTACGAAATTAACCGCCGCTTCTTGTTGGAAGTGAGTGCTAAGTGGCCCGGTGATGTATCGAAGCAGCAAACGCTATCAGTGATTCAAGAAGGCTTCCATCGTATGGTACGAATGGCCAATCTTTGTGTCGTTGGCTCTTATGCGGTGAATGGTGTCGCGGCAATGCACTCTCAATTAGTAAAACAGCACCTTTTCCCTGAGTTCAACGAACTTTATCCTGGACGTTTGCAAAACGTGACCAACGGGATTACCCCTCGTCGTTGGCTGAAGTTTTGTAACCCTGGTCTTTCTGATCTCATCACAGAAAAAATTGGCGATAAATGGACCTCACATTTAGATCAGCTACAAGCCATTGCTAAATATGCCGATGATAAAACCTTCCAGCAACGTTTTATGGCGGTGAAGAAAGAGAATAAAGAACGGTTGGCCGCTTGGGTGAAAGATCATATGGATATTGATCTTAATACCGATGCCATTTTTGATGTGCAAATAAAGCGGTTACATGAATACAAACGTCAGCATTTAAACATGCTGCACATATTGTCGCTGTATCATCGCTTAACAACGGATCCAGATTTTGATATGCAACCGAGAGTGGTGTTCTTTGCTGCCAAAGCTGCGCCAGGCTATCACCTTGCCAAAGAGATCATTTATGCGATCAACAAAATCGCCGAAAAAATTAATGTGGATCCGCGAGTCAATGACAAGTTGAAAGTCGTTTTCATTCCTGATTATCGCGTCAGTATTGCAGAAATTATTATTCCAGCAGCCGATGTTTCAGAACAAATTTCTACAGCAGGTAAAGAGGCATCGGGCACCGGTAACATGAAACTTGCACTCAATGGCGCTTTGACTATCGGTACGATGGATGGTGCTAACGTGGAAATTCGTGAAGAGGTTGGCGATGACAATATTTACATCTTTGGCCTCGATATCGATGGTGTCAATGAATTGCGAGCGAGTGGGTATAACCCTTATGACTTCTACCAGGCTGATCCGTTACTTAAAGCATCTTTAGATCTTTTAGTTGGTGAAGAATTTACTCCCGGTGAACCAGGAAAATTACGCACAACGTATGACAGCTTGCTTAATGGTGGGGATCCTTACCTAGTACTGGCGGATTTTGCTTCTTATGTTGAAGCTCAAACCCAACTTGATCTTGATTACGGCGATCAATCTGGTTGGGCTAAAAAGGCCATTCTGAATACAGCACTAATGGGTAAATTCAGTTCGGATCGTAGTATTCAAGATTATGTGAAGCAGATTTGGAAACTAACACCAGTCAAGCGCTAGTCGTGCCATAACGGTACGTAAGATGGTTCCAAGGATTGTGATTGAAAAGCATGGACGCTTTTCGGAGTTGGGAATGATTGATAGTAATGTACTAAAAAAAGTGGCTGAGCAGGCGAATATTTCAGACAGTTACATCAGCGCTCGAGGAGAATTTACTCCTGTTGCAGCGGGTGTGATAGAGCAACTATTGGCTGATCTGGGTTACGATATCAGTAGTGATGATTTGTTATTAGCCAGTGCAGAAAAAAAGCACAAAGCGGAATTACTCGAGCCTGTATTGGTATTACACCAAGATGAAGCGTTAGAAATACCATTACGGGTGTCCATAGGTAGTCGAGCTTCTGATTTCCATTGGTCACTGACTACTGAACAAGGAAATACGTTTCAGGGGGACGTGAGTGAGGTGATTGCTCGTGATGACCGCGAACACACTGGTACTCTCATTTTGCATTTACCGGTTCAGCTTGAAATGGGGTATCACCAATTTACGTTGACCCGAAAACGGCGCAAGGCACCTTATCAGATGCGCTTAATTATTGCTCCGCGCGCATGTTATAAGCAGCCAGAGATAGAACAAGGTAAAAAGTTATGGGGTCCAAGCGTGCAGTTATATACGCTTAAAACCCAACACAATTGGGGAATGGGAGATTTTGGCGATTTAAAACAATTGGTTTCAGATATTGCCTCTCGGGGTGGGGATTTCGTCGGTCTTAACCCGATTCATGCCTTATTTCCTGCTAACCCTGAAGCGGCTAGCCCTTATAGTCCATCTTCTCGACGTTGGTTAAACATCCTCTACATTGATGTCAGTTCAGTTCCTGAGTTTTCATTAAGTGCCACGGCGCAGCAAGTGGTGGGAGGGCCTGAGTTTCAATCTCGTTTGCAGAAAGTACGTGATACCCATTGGGTCAACTATACCGACGTTGCTGAACTTAAAATGAGTGTATTGCCGCTGCTTTATGATGAATTTAAACAGCGTCATTTATCGAGTAATAGTGAGCGTGCCCAGTTATTTAAGCAGTTCGTAGAAGAGGGGGGAAGTAGCTTACTACAGCAGGCCACATTTGATGCTCTTCATGCTCACCTACAAAACGAACAGCATAATTTGTGGGGTTGGCCAGCCTTTCCTGAGCAATATCGCCGTTACGAAAATAGTGAAGTGCAGCAGTTTGCTCAAGAGCATCAGGATAAAGTGCAACTGTATCTGTATTTACAGTGGGTTGCCGATACACAAATTCACGAAGCGCAGCAACTCGCGTTACAAAAAGGAATGACTGTCGGGTTATATCGTGATCTTGCCGTTGGTGTGGCTGATTCTGGCTCTGAAACTTGGTCTGATAATGGCAATTTGGTGCTACAAGCCAGCGTTGGCGCTCCGCCAGATATACTTGGACCGCTAGGACAAAATTGGGGACTGCCTCCTCTAAATCCTCAAAAATTGCAGGAAACAGGGTATGAACTGTTTATCCAATTATTGAGGCGTAACATGCAGCATTGTGGTGCTTTACGTATTGATCACGTGATGGGATTACTGCGTTTATGGTGGATTCCGCGTGGTGAGTCTGCTACCAATGGTGCATATATGTATTATCCCGTTAAAGACATGCTAGCGATTCTTGCGCTTGAATCCCATCGCCAACAATGCAGTGTTATTGGCGAAGATTTGGGAACCGTTCCCGATGAAATGGCAGATTTGTTGCGTGATGCTGGTGTTCACTCCTACAAAGTTTTCTTCTTTGAAACCTCCAAGACAGATGGAGGCTACATATCACCTAAGCATTATCCGATTCAATCGATGGCGACACTGTGCACTCATGACATGCCGACGCTACGAGGATTTTGGCACTGTGAAGATTTAAAACTGGGTGGTGAAATCGGTCTATATCCAGATAAAGAACAACTGCAGCGTTTATTTGATGACCGTTTACGCAGCAAACAAGGTATTTTGGATTCTGTCGCTGGTCATGGCCGTTTGCCTGAAGGGATTGGCCATGATGCCATGTATGTGCCGATGGATTCCTATTTGAGTGAAGCATTGCAATTACATGTTGCTGCCGGTTCTTCTGCTCTGCTAAGCGTACAACTAGAAGATTGGTTGGAAATGGATCAGCCAGTGAATATTCCTGGCACCGTTGATGAGTACCCTAACTGGCGACGTAAGTTATCTTGCAACTTGGAGCAAATGTTTGCCAAAGAAGAAGTGAATCGTATGGCGGCTCATTTAAGTGAAATACGCCAGCAAGTGTCACGATCTTAGCCAAAAGAGTGGCATCGCTACTGTGGCATGATTCACTCAGCTTAGACTCTGACTCTGGTGATTTGTTAGTAATGAATAGCAGAAGTGGATCTTAGCTCACTCTATCTAAAATTAGGGTTCGTTAATATGACTTTAGGTGACTATTCTTTGAAGAGGGTGGTACTCTAAGTCATTACCAGATATCAACTATTGGTAATAGATTGACCCTTAAATGTTGTTACTGAGTAGATCTGAATGGCTTGCTCAGTATTCATGGAAGAGAAACATATCACGATCAACAGATTGATCGTGATAGATACAGTTAGGTTAGGAGTCGTTCTATATTGAATATAATGAAAAAACCTTCGAAGTTACAGCTCGCTTATCAAGCGTTAGATAACGCTCATTTCTCTGATCCATTTGGTTGTTTAGGCCCTTTTGTGGCCGATAAACATATTGCTCTACGGGTATGGATGCCTGGGGCGAGTGGCGTCGAATTGCTGGTGGAAGGTGAAGAGAGAATCGCCTTGGAGCCCGAATGGGATGGCGGATTTATTTTACCTTCTTCACGTGACCTACGTTTTACGCATTACCAATTAGCGATCGATTGGGAAGGAAATGAGCAAATTCTTGATGACCCTTATCAATATCATGAAGTGTATGCAGAATATGAAGATCTGCACACACCAAAAACCATGTATCACCATATGGGGGCACAGCTAGTCTCTATTGAGCGTGATGGCAAGATCATTAACGGTACGCGTTTTTTAGTTTTTGCACCCAACGCATCATCTTGTAGCCTGATTGGTAGTTTCAATGAGTGGGATGGACGCCGTACACCAATGCAGCGTTTAGATTACGGCATATGGGGAATCTTTATGCCAGATCTCCCAGAAGGCACACCATACAAATTTGAATTAAAAGGTCCAAATGGTGAAGGGTTACCGCATCGCGCTGACCCTTGGGGCTTTTATGCCGAACAATATCCATCTTTTGCTTCTGTCACTTATGATCACAATCGTTATCAATGGCGAGATCAACAGTGGTTGCAGCGCCCAGTAACGGAAAAACGTAAACAAGCATTATCATTTTACGAGATACATGTTGGCTCATGGCGCAGAGGAGAAAATAATCGTTTTCTCAATTACCGTGAATTAGCTGATCAATTGGTGCCATATTTGATGGGAATGGGCTACACCCATGTGGAGTTAATGCCCGTCGCTGAATATCCATTTTACGGTTCTTGGGGCTATCAACCCGTAGGTTTGTTTGCACCAACCAGCCGTTTTGGTAACCCAGATGATTTCAAATATTTTGTCGATAAGTGTCACCAAGCCAATATCGGTGTTGTACTAGATTGGGTGCCTGCGCATTTCCCTTCAGACAGTCATGGGTTGGCGAATTTCGATGGTACACCTTTGTATCATGATCCTGACCCGCGGCGTGGATGGCATCAAGATTGGAACTCTTATATCTATGATATGGGTAAAGAGCATGTGCGTCGTTTCTTGGTGTCTAACGCTTTATATTGGTTTGAACAGTTCCATATTGACGGTATTCGAGTCGATGCGGTGGCTTCGTTGCTCTATTTAGATTACTCCCGCAGCCACGATCAATGGATTCCGAATATTGATGGCGGCCGGGAGAACTATGAAGCGATTGCGATGTTGAAATGGATGAATGAGGAAGTGTATAAGCATTTCCCTAATGCGATGACCATCGCCGAGGAATCGACCGCCTATCCAGGGGTTTCTAGTCCAACCTTTCTCGGCGGTTTGGGGTTTGGCTTTAAATGGAATATGGGTTGGATGCACGACAGCCTAGAATACATGAAAGAAGACCCTATTAATCGAAAATATCACCATAATACGATCACTTTCCCGCTGATTTATGCCTATAGCGAAAACTATATATTGTCGCTGTCTCATGATGAAGTCGTGTATGGAAAACAGTCGCTGATCTATAAAATGCCAGGCGATGAATGGCAACAAACCGCAAACTTACGCGCTTTCTTTGGGTATATGTATGGCCAACCGGGTAAAAAGCTAAACTTTATGGGGGCTGAATTTGGGCAAACCAGTGAATGGAATCATGACGATCAGTTGCAATGGTTCTTACTTGATTTTGCTCGCCATAAAGGCATTCACAAATTGATTCATGACCTGAACCACCTTTACCGTAATGAGCCTGCATTATACGAATTAGATAATGAACCGAAAGGATTTGAGTGGCGTTTAACGGATGCTGCAGATATCAGCGTACTCGCTCATGAGAGAATGAGTGAGCATGGCGAGCGGATTCTGGTGATAACTAATTTTACTCCAGTTCCTCACGAAAACTTTCGCTTGGGAATGCCATGTGCGGGCAGTTATCAACTCATCCTAAATACTGATGATCGCCGTTATGATGGCAGTGATTTTATGGTGCGTTCGCAAGTACAAACCGAAAAAATAGACAGTGAAGGTTTACCCCAATCCTTAAATTTACGCTTACCGCCCCTGGCTACGGTGTACTACAAATTCTTACGTTAGTTCTTGTTAATTGTCTTGCTTTGTTTTGCCCAATTTACACTGTGAATTGGGCTTTTTTGTCGGTAAGTTTTGCTAGTATAAATCTGATCTGAAGCAGGATCACAGTTTCAAAAAGCGTCGTTTGTACGAAGTTTGCCCAGCAAGCAAGATCTTGCTCAGAGCTAGGCAGGTTATTGCTTTAAAAGGTGATGATTGATTATAACTATATGATTTTTATAAGGGCGATTGTTGGCATTGACCTTGCTCTCTTTATATTGACAACGCGCTAGGCGCAATCATCAATATTAGAAAGGAATTTGCAATGCCAACTCCATGTTATATCTCTATCGAAGGTCAAACTCAGGGTCTTATCACTGCTGGCGCATGCACAGCAGATTCAATCGGTGATTCTTATGTAGAAGGTCATGAAGACGAAATGCTGGTTCAAGAGTTCGATCACAACGTGACTGTTCCAACGGATCCTCAATCAGGTCAACCTGCAGGCCAGCGTGTTCATAAAGCATTTAAGTTTACTGTATCGCTAAACAAAGCGGTTCCACTGCTATACAACGCATTGGCATCTGGCGAAAAAATGTCGACAGTTGAACTGAAATGGTACCGTACTTCTATCGAAGGTAAACAAGAGAACTTCTTTACCACTAAGCTAGAAAACGCATCCATCGTAGATATTCGTTGTGAAATGCCACACTGCCAAGATCCGACTAAATCGGACTTTACCCAAAATCTCACTGTTTCATTGACTTACCGTAAGATCACTTGGGACCACGTTAATGCGGGTACTTCGGGTTCAGATGACTGGCGCACACCTGTCGAAGCGTAATCCATCACGCTTGAAGCACTCATCGCTCACCCAAGAGGTGAGCGATAAATCGAACCTTAAGCCCAAGGCATCATAGTGGTGTTTTGAGCTTAAGGTTTTACTGTTTATAAAGAATAAAGGAAAAAACAGGATGGCAAGGCTAGGTTATTCAATAAAAATAGACGGAGTGGAAGACGATACGTTAGTCGTTCGACGCTTTGAAGGGCACGAATCCCTGTCAGACAGTTTGTTCAAAGGTCAACCCTGTTACGGCTTTAAATATTTTATCGAATTAGCAACTCGGCAAACGGATCTCACCCCCGATCAAGTTGTTGATAAAATGGCAGAACTGACTCTATATCGTGATGATGAAGTCGTACAACGCGTCAATGGCGTGGTTCGCAACTTTACTCAGGGCGATATTGGACACAACTACACATTTTATTCATTAACATTAGTGCCTGCGCTTGAGCGTTTGTCACTGCGTCAAAACAGCCGCCTGTTTCAACTCAAAACAGTGCCTGAAATCATTTCTATTCTGCTGCAAGAAATGGGAGTGACTGATTACGCATTTAACGTACAGCGTGAGTGTGCGCAGCGTGAGTTTTGTGTTCAGTATCGTGAAACAGATCTTGAATTAATCCACCGACTCGCAGCTGAAGAAGGCTTGGTGTATAGCTTTGTACATGAAGAGGGCAAACATACGTTGCTCTTCACTGATGGAACATCAAGCTTACCATCCATCACCAATGCCATTCCTTACAATGCGTTATCTGGCGGTACCAACGATACGCCTTATGTATCGCACTTTAACGCGCATACACAAAGTGATGTCAGCCGTACAGCGCTACAAGACTATAGTTTCAAAAAACCTAGCTATCAGTTCGCTCAAAGTGCTGAAGGTGCCAATATGGATTATCAGCTCACTGATAATTACGAACATTTTGATGCTCCTGGGCGCTTTAAAGATGATACATCAGGCAAAGCATTTAATAGTATTCGCCTAGAATTCCTGCGTCGTAATGCAAAAACGTTTACCGGTAAAGGCAACCAACCATTAATGAGGGCGGGTTACCAATTTACGCTGGAAGAACATCTTAATGATGAGATGAATAGTTCGTATTTGCTGGTGGCTGTTAGTCATCAAGGTGAGCAGCCTCAAGCACTTGAAGAAGAGTCTGGCAGTGGCGCGACGACTTACTCTAACCAATTTAAAGCAATCCCTTCAACCGTAAACTGGCAAGCAACACCACAGACGAAACCACAAGTTGATGGTCCTATGATTGCGCGTGTTGTTGGTCCTGAAGGTGAAGAAATTTTTTGTGATAAATATGGTCGCGTGAAAGTTCATTTCCCTTGGGATCGTTATTCTAATGCCGATGAACAAAGCTCGTGTTGGGTTAGGGTTTCTCAAGGCTGGGCAGGCCCTCAATACGGCACAATGGCGATTCCTCGCATCGGCCATGAAGTCATCGTGTCATTTTTAAATGGTGACCCTGATCAGCCAATTATTACTGGCCGTACCTATCATGCGACCAATACCCAACCCTATGTTTTGCCGGATAACAAAACTAAAACCGTGTTGCGTACCGAGACCCACCAAGGGGAAGGCTATAACGAATTAAGCTTTGAAGACCAAGCTGATAGCGAAAAGATTTTTGTTCATGCGCAAAAAGACTATGAAGCTTTGGTTGAAAATGATCACACCCAAGTGATTCATAACGATAAACATCTTACCGTTGACCGTCACAGTTACACCCAAGTCAAAAATAACCAACACCTGACGGTGAAAGGTGAAAGCCGTAATAACATTACCAAAGATAAAACCATTGATGTGACAGGCTCGCTCCATCAAAAGGTGACAGATAAAACCATTATCGACTCAGGTAGTGAAGTGCATCTAAAAGCTGGTAACAAGATTGTACTAGATGCTGGTGATGAACTTACCATCAGCGCATCAGGAAGTTTTATTAAATTAGACGCATCAGGCGTCACTGTCGTGGGGTCAGCCATTAATCTGAACTCCGGCGGTAGCGCGGGCGCAGGTTCAGGCTACGGCGGCTTAGTGGCTGCATTACCAACCTCCTTAGAAGATGTAGAGGCATTGGCTGAAGTGGCTGCACAGAGTGTCGCAGCATCGTTGACTCCTGCCGATCCAGCTCTTTATGCGTTGGCTAATCCTGCGCTAATTAGTGTTGAAGCGTTAGAACAAATTGCTATGGATAACACACCGTTGGCCAAAATGTGTCAAAGACAAGCTGATGGCACATGCTTAAGAACTGATTGTACTTGTATTGAAGGGGAGGATGCATGAGCCTATTCAGTAGTGTGAAAGCCCCACAAGGTCAGCAGTGGATGGTCGTTGATAAAATTCGAGTCCCAGATATTGAAGAATTGGCTTACCGATATTTACCGGACTTAGAATTAACGCAATTATTTCTTGGCACACCTTATGAACATCTAAATGAAATAGGCCCTGTTGCATTTAAGTACACCGCAGTGAAAGAGTTTGAAATGTTGTTGAGTAAGGAAAATGACATTAGAACCAGCAGCGTATTATTTTCTGTGGCAGAAGAAAAAGATCAAGAAATGCTCATCCAGCATTTACAGGCATTACATTATGTAATTGTAGATGACAGCCCTATGTTTTTTCGATTCTATTCAGTTCCTACTTGGGATGGTTTAACTATAGATCAACTAACTGAAAATGATATCAATACTGTATTAGGACCATTTGATTCATTAAGTTGGATCGGGGAAGGTTTAATCGTTAATACAATAAAAAGAAAACTAAATAATAAAAATAAAGAAATGAAATTTCCGTATAAGTTAACGTCAGAAATATTTAAAATGTTGGTATAAATCATGGCTAAAGATTACAAAAAATACACTATTAAAAAAGGTGATTGTTTATCTCTATTAGCAGAGAAATTCAATACTACAGTAGAAGAATTGCAAACTCTAAATTCTGAGCAAATAAAAGATATTGATTTAATTTATGCTGGAAACGAAATAGATACGCCTATTAAAAGTGATATAAAAATAGATCTTACAAAATCACCAGAAAAAAATGCGTCTAATAACGACTTATGCTCAGGAGGGGAGTATGTCGACATATTGTATGTGCCAGCAGACCCAACGAATGGGGAAAAACGTTATTATGCAATAACAGAAGAAGCACAGAAAGCAATAAAAAAAGAACAGGAAATTTTAAGTGGTGCTTTAGATGTAAACGACAAAGAAAAAACAATAAAGAATCTAAATGATCTTGGCGTATTTTCAAGTTTTTATACATCACCACATGGTATGTTTTTAGATCAAAAAGATCGAGAAAGATATGATTTTTTAGTTATCACTTTGAAAACATTGCAAACCGGTGCATACAAAGGTAAGGATGGTTTTTTAAAAAATTTAGCTGAACAAGAACTTAGTAATGACCAATATGAATATTTATATGATAAAAAATTGAAAAATTATGAAATTCAAATTGAGATGACAAAACCTAAGTATTGGTCTGTTGGCGGTGATAAAAGGGCGATTGATTACATAGAAAAAATAGCAATAAACGAAGAAAATGAAAAAAAAGCTATAAAAAAAATAAAGTTAGATATAGAAAAAGATTTAGAAAAAAAAATAAATTCCTTAGAAAAAAAAGCTAAAAGCAAAGCAACTATAACTAAATCAGATGATGGAAGTTCATATGTTTATGATGAGGTAAGAAAATATTATACAAGTAAGACAGAAAAAGAATTGGAAGAAAATATTTCTTTTGTACAAAAGAAGTTAAATATTTATAATGACAGCATATTAGCTTTAAATTCTCATGAGACTGCAGATACTTATATAAGAGAATTTCATGATGTTTTAGAAGTTAACTATCCACCAGACTGGAGAAGAAGGAAATACATAAAAGCATTAAAATCTATAAATAGATATGGTTATGTTATTAAGGAACAATGTCTTTCTTATAGTGAGTTAGAAGGGGATAATGAAGACGAAAGAGGCCCTAAACAATTCAAAAAAAATTTTTCTGACTGGAGAGAGCATGCTAGTTCAGGAAAAGGTTTACCTATAGAAATAGATAAAGCTGAAGATCTTATAGATAAATTGTACAAGGATATAAATTTAGATTTTAGCTCTATAGGTAAGAGGGATATTAACGGTAAAATAAACATAACAGATGAGAAAGCTATTAAAAAAATGCTGAAAGAAACGGGGGCAGAAAATTGGGCTTATTTCCCCTGTTTAGCATTAATTAGTATTATAGATGCTACGCTTATCAAGTGGAATTCAGATATAAATAAATTGCTTGGAGTTAATAGTAATTTTTCTGATTCATCAAAAAGTAACTATGAAGGAAAAAAATATTCCTATAAAGCATTTCCTTTGCCCAAGATATTTTCAGGAATACTCTGGATTAAAAAATTAGCAAAAGCTCGTATAGACAGTATCAAAAAGATAGCAGAATCCAGAGCAAATCTAAGCCAAAACTTGAGTTATATAGATGAGGATACTGTAAAATTTGTAAAATCCTTTAAGGTTATTTGGGAGGATGAAAAATATAATGCCAAGAAAAAGCAGAAAAAGGTTATTAGAACCGATGATGATTGTATTCGAGTTATCGAATGTGTCTTAATATCTGAAGGGAATTTAGGGTGGGTAAGAGGCCCTGCCTGGTATTTACCAAAAGAGAAATGTGAGCGTTTAGATGCTAAAGGACACCTGCTGGACATTACAAAAAAAGTTGCAATGGTGAGTGCACAAAAAGTGGGGACTGCAATTACGGGAAAGCAAACCTGTAAGAGCTTAGAAGAAGCGATGACCGCAATAAGCGGAGGCTTCAAAAAATCTACAATAGATGGGATCAAGAGTAAAATACTTGGCGGAAAATTATTACTTGATCTTACAAGTATTTCCAAAAAAGCCGATTTAGAAGACGCTACATTTTGGAGTGATAGCTACCATTGGGAAGATGGGCTTGGTCCGAACAATACTCAGCCTCAATATGTAGTAGATGCAGCTGTACAATTAGTGCGTTTTACCGCAAGTGCACAGGCTAATATTAATGCGCCATTGAGCGAATACAGTGGGTTAAAGGCAAATACTGATGCTAAATTTACTGGGCAATATAATATGTCGTTTGAACTGTTTAAAGGACAGTTAAGGTATGAAGCTTGGTATCCACTATCAGAAAATTCTGATAATAAAGTTAAAAAAACGGGGCAACAAGTTTACTTCTATTATGATAACAATACTGAAAAGCTTCAGGATTATTTATTAGGGGGATTCTTTTTCCACCTGACTGCCACAGTATATGCTTCAGCTGCTGCAAGTATTTGTGTATCTAGTAACGTTCAGTTTGGTTTAAGCACTCAAGAGGATGGGAAAATAGGAGTTAGGGGGAGTGAATACTCCTTAGTAGAAGATTATGATAAAACATACCTTCCTGCGAATTCTGATAGCGACAGTGATAATGTAAGTGAGGAAAATAGTAATAGCACTTACCGTAGAGAGACATATTCAACAAGTGAAGCGACAAATCGCGCTTTAGCGAGAACGAGCAAATATGCGGCGGATGCAAACGTAAAAATGGATATGTTTGCTGGTGTTGAAGCTGGTGGAATTATTGATGGTGAGATTTATTGGCTTCCACCTAAAGAAAAGCACGATGGTTACGAATTTCAAGATGACATAATGCGACTTGGTAAATTATCACTTCAAGCTTCCGTTAGTTATGGTGTCGGTTTAGCTGGAGAGTTCCGTATTACCATACATAACGGTGCTATATATTGGATAGTAGCAGCGAGGCTTGTAACTGGACCTGGGGCATCAGGTAAAGTAGCAATTGAAGTGGATTATTTAAATATTGATAAGCTGTTTAAGCATATATTAAATATTTATTATCAGAACGGTTTTGATCATATTGTTGGCGTGGGGGGGGATAATGATGATTATCAAAAAATCTATGATGAAAATAACTTACCTGCCGATTATAAAGTCATGAATTACATTATCACTTGGGGGTTGTTTTTAGGGTTAAACGTTGGTGAAGTATTATTATTACCAGCTAAAATGTGGGAAAGCTATAGTTATAAAAATTTAAAAGATGACTATGGCCATATTTTAGCAAAAAATATCATAGCGAAAGAAAACCAGAAAAGCACTCAGGAATGGGTTAGCCAATTACCACCTGAAGTATTAGCAAAATTACTCGGATGCTTATCTGATATTGATGATCTTAGCTCTTTGACTGTTGATAATGCTAAAATATTAGTAGAGAAACTTGACGCATTAGTTAAAGTATTCGGTTGGATTAAGGAAAAGTCTGGTTCAAATGTGGAAAATACTTATAATCAGTATGAGATTACAATGAGCTTAATTGGTGGTGAAGGTAAATTAAGTAATGTAACTTATATCAGATGGTTTAATATTTATAAGGGTTGGGTAATTATATCAAAATTGATTTTATTAATAAGATACCAAAGAGAATTAATAGATAATATTTTAAAAAATAATAAAAGTATTAGCGATGATACATATGATAATTTAATAAAAATTCGATCTATAATTGGTTCGATTACAATTATTGAACAAATGAAATCACTAAATGACACGTTCGAGCTTCTATCTAAGAATATAAAATTGTTTATAAATAGTGATGATAAAAGTTTTATTTCATTTTTTATTAAAGAATATAATATAGATTATCTTATAAATTATAACGGTGTAATTGTTATTAAAGAAAATGTATCAGGTAACAAAGAATATACCGAAACTAAAAAAACATTATATTCTAAAGTTAATAAATCTGATTGGGTTAATAAAAGGTGGGTTATAAAATGAAAATATTTAAATGTATGTTTTTATTTTTTGTTATGTTAATAACAGCATGTGATGATAACAATCCAAAGACTGTTAGTTTTGATATAAATAAAGAAATAATTTCATTTATCCATGAAGATTTAAATAATAGTGAAATTGACGATTACTATATAACAAGTACGTATAAACCCAGAGATAAGCTGTATAAGCCTGTATTATATATACAAAGAGAACGATGGGATTTGGCTATTCCTTTATTAAAGGAGTTGGTTCAAGAAAATAATGCAGATGCTATGTATTGGTTAGCATCTATCTCGGGAGGTAGTGTTTTATCCGGGAAGAAAATGGCAATGCTCTTTGAAAGATCAGCAAATCTCGGTAACCCCTATGCTGCATTGAGGTTGGATTCTGGTGCTAAGGATTGTGATTCCTATTTGCGAGGATACTGTAGTAAAAAATGGGGGAAAAAAGCTAGAAAAATATTAGAATCTAGAGCTAAAAAAGGTGATATAAAATCAGAATATCAACTTGCTATTATAAATGGTGTAAACTATCGGGATACATTAAAATTAGCATTGAAAAATGCTAAAAATAATTATTATTACCCTTTGTATAAATATATAGAATATAGTCGTTATTTAAGTGTTGATACAAGGAAAGAATTATATAATTTAATGATTGATAAAAACTTTACTCCAGTTGGACAACTGATGAACTTGAATTTTTCAATGGATAATTTATCTTATGAATTTTATTCTAAAGCTTTTATAAAACTTAAGTTTAATAGTGATTTCTGGTATTCAAATTATAATATAAATAGCAAGTTGTTCGATAAATATAAAAAAAGAATTTATGCTTTAAATGTTGTCAAAGGTACTTTTATTATTGATTTGATTAAGAGTTCTGATTCAGAAGGAAATATTAACCCAGATAGTGTTAAATATAAAGAAATAGTAAAATCTTTTAATAGTGATCTTGACGAGTTAGGTTTAGATACAATAAAACAACAAGAGATTAAAGATATAAAATCGGAATCAATTAAAATTTCAAATAATTTTAAACCCTTAATATATATAGATGAGTTTAATTATGATCCGAATGTAATCTAACTTCCGAATGTAATCTAACTACTACTAGTTAACTAGTAAAAGGTAGTGGGACAAACACCTTTAAAGATTGTGTCGCAAACTTTAGGGTAAAAGTTCCACTGTCCTTTTAACAAACAGATGAGAGATTATTATCAATGGATTCATTACCGCTTTGATCTCGAGACAATTTAGACTTCACCCCAATAATTGGATGTGCCAATTATTGGGGTTTTTTATGTCTACAGGCATAAAAAGGAATGGTCGCACTGAAAAACAAAGCCCTAGTTAGATGTGACTTGATGGAAAGGTCTTGTATGTTCAGCGCGTAATACAATTTCGTTGTTATCTTGCCATTGTTTCCTTTCCTCGCTGGTTGCTTTCGGTACGAATTTTCCTAATGCGGCATAAGCAAAACCGAGCAGCGGGGATAACCAACAAGAGATGCTACATACAATATAAAGTAGGTTCTCAGTGTGTCCTGCCGCTATCCCTAACCCTAGAGCATGTATAACAAACGCTCCCCCTGCATTCCAAGGAATTAAGGGAGAAAGCAAGGTTCCCCCTTCTTCAATCGACCGTGATAAACACAAAGTAGAGTAACCCATTCCTCGATACGCTTGGCTATACATTCGTCCTGGTAATGCAATCGAAAGGTAAGGATCGCCAGCAATGATATTGGTGCCTAATGCGGTGCACGTTGATGCTACTTGCAAGCCAAAGATCGAACGAACTTTCGTTAAAATAGATAAAATAATCGTTTCCAAACAGCGGGTTTGCTCTAATACACCACCAAAAGCTAAAGTGATAAGAATAAGGGTTAAAATCCACGTCATCGATTGGATGCCACCACGATTAAGTAAGGCATCAGTACTGGCTTGTCCAGAATTGATACTGAATCCACTTTGCAAATAACTCATCACATCATGGAAGCTCGCTCCTTGAACGACCATTGCAATCAGCATACTGACTAAAACAGAAAGCATCAGTGTTGGGATCGCTGGCATTTTCTTTAAAGCGAGAACAAGCACAATCAAGACTGGAGAAAGTACGATAGGGTTAAAGCTAAAATGGCTGGCGAGTGTCGTGCTTAACGCATGTATTTTGATTAAATCAACATGTTGCCCATCAATGAGGTGAAAACCGACAAAAAGATACACACAGAATGCGATAACCATTGCGGGAACAGTCGTTGGTAACATGTTCTTAATATGGGCGAAGAGTGACGTTCCGGTAACGGCTGGTGCCAGATTGGTGGTATCAGAAAGTGGCGACATCTTGTCGCCAAAAAATGCACCAGAAACAATAGCCCCTGCAGTCCAATACATCGGAATACCAAATCCATTACCTACTTCCATTAGTGCTAACCCGACAGTGGCTGCTGTTGTCCATGATGTTCCAAGAGAGACTGAGATAACCGAGCATAGAACCATAGCCGCCGCTAAAAATATCTGTGGTGTCAGTACATCAAAGCCATAATATATGAGCATCGGAACCGTTCCACTGGCGATCCAGGTTCCAATAATCATGCCGATAATCATGATGATCAGTACAACAGGTATGGCAACTTTAATCACATGGAATAGACCGTGTTCCAGTTGTTGCCAACGATAGCCTCTAAACCAAGCAAGCACACAGGTAAATACTAAACCAATCGCTATGGGCGTATGAGGAGTAAAATCATCGAAATAAAAGAGTTGAACTCCCAAAAGTCCTAAAGTAAATAAAATCGGCAATAGGGCAATAAATAAACTGGGCCGAGCGATGTTATTGTTTGATATATCTTCTGTTTTAGTAGACATAATGCCTCCTTGCAATATATTGTGAACTACTAATGATATAATGTATTAATATTTAATTTTCCTATTTAAAATAGAGAAGGTGAATGATAATTGACGTGAAGATAGATATTAATAACTATTCTAGTCATTACATTAAATTAATCAGTTTCATTTGCGTCGTTATATATTAAAAGTATGTCGTTATTAGGCAGTTCTTCTCGTCTATTCCTTTTATATGATTGTTGAGAAATACATATAAAAGGAAAACACGGATGTTTGTTAAACAATTAATCTCAATAGTCCTTCTCGCTTGCAGTGTTACGACTAGCGTTTATGCCGCAGTAAGTCTCGATTTTTCAACGGAATATAATGTCCAATCAATTCATGCTCAGGGTGATACTTTTTTTATTGAGCAAGTTAAAAAGCTGACGAATGGTAATGTTAATATCACTCTTCACACTGGAGGATCTCTAGGATTTAAATCGGCCGATCATTTTTACGCTGTCTCTGATGGCGCTGTACCTTTAGCGGATACATTGGCAGGAAGTATGGCAGGGATCGATCCAATATTTTTATTGTCTTCACTGCCGTTTCTTGTCACCAATGAAGACCAAGCTGAGCTGCTATACCACATTGCAAAGCCCTATTACCAAAAGGTTTTCTCCAATAATAACGAGCTACTGCTCTACGCTTCTCCTTGGCCAGCTAGCGGGATCTGGTCAAGAAAACCCGTCAAAACTATACAAGCGCTGCAAGGGTTAAAAATCAGAACGTACGATAAAAATGGCACGTTAACATTTAAAAATGCACAGGCAGCACCGGTAAACCTCTCTTGGGCTGATGTTGTGCCACAACTTTCTACAGGTGGAATAGATGCTGTATTAACGTCGGCAGATGCTGGCGCTAGCGCCCAATTTTGGGAGCATTTAACTCATTACAGTGCTATTCAATATGCGATTCCTTTGAACATGGTTCATATGAATAAAGACGATTTCGACCGTCTAGACGAGCAAGACAAAAAAGCGTTACTCACTGCTGCAAAACTCACCGATGAACATAATTGGAAGACAGTACGCACTCGAGTTAAGGCTAACTATCAACAGCTTAAACATAATAAAGTGGCTATTTTTACCAATTTGCCGACAAGTTTTATCTCCTATTTGCAAAAAGCCGCTAAGCCAACGTTAGAATCTTGGTTACAAGAATCAGGCTCCAGAGGCAAATCTATCATCGAGGAATTTAATCAACGCAAACAATAGGTGGTTATGATGAAAATATTACTTCGTATTACACGGGGAATAAATAGATTAGCCATAGCGATCGCTAGCTTATTGGTTGTGTATATTCTTTGCCATATTCTTCTTGAAATTACACTACGTCTATTTGGTTCTTCAACTTATGTGTTAGATGAGTTCGTCGGGTATGCTGTGGCTACATTGACGTTTCTTGCACTCGGCTACAGTTTAGAACATGAGCAATTAATTAGAGTGAGTTTTGTTTTAGACCTGCTTCCTAAAACGCATCGTTGGATATTAGATTTTATAACGTCATTCCTAGCCACAGTATTCTTTTGTTGGATAGATACTATTTGGTGGTCAACCGTATCGCGTAACTTTACAAGAGGTACCACCAGTCAATCTCTAGCAGCAACCCCATTATGGGTACCACAAGGATTGGTTTTGGTTGGCATATCCATTCTTTGTCTCACTTTGATCTCTCGGGCTCTTTCTCTCGTTATTTATCATCACTCCGCCAACTCTGGAGCTCACTAACATGGATATTCTTTTTACCTCAATGGGAGTGATCGCTGTTTTGTTTGTGGTGCTAGCTTCCGGTATCTGGGTCTTTGCTGGGCTCGCTATTGTTGCATGCTGCTCGTTGGTTGTGTTTGCTGGAATGCCGATTGAGCGTGTCGGTTTAATTTTGAGTCGAATCTTATTTCGAGCGGGAAACTCATGGGAACTCGCTGCCATCCCATTGTTTATTTGGATGGGGGAGCTGATTTTTCGATCAGATATTTCCAACCGACTCTTCAAAGGGTTAGAGCCATGGACGCGAATAGTGCCTGGCGGAATCTTACACACCAATGTGGTTGGTTGCGCGCTATTTGCCGCAGTCAGTGGCTCAAGTTCTGCGACAACCGCGACTATTGGCAAAATCACAACCTCGGAGCTAAAACAGAGAGGGTATGATCGGCAGCTTTCGATTGGATCGTTAGCGGGGGCTGGCAGTTTAGGTTTATTGATTCCTCCCTCGATCGTAATGATTGTCTATGGGATACAAGCTGAAGTTTCAATTAATAAGTTATTTATGGCGGGTATCTTACCTGGTGTTCTAATCGCATTACTTTATTCGGGGTATCTGATGATTCACGCGACGATAAAACCTCATTGCGCCCCGAAAGAAACTCAATGTGATATCACTTTTGCTCGAAGTTTTCGCTACCTATTTCCCATCATTGGATTAATTACCATTGTATTAGGTGCAATCTATTCGGGCATTGCTACGCCATCGGAAGCTGCGGCTGTTGGTGTCTTCGCGACATTAATTTTATTGGCGATAGAAAGGCAATTAACCAAAGAAGTTCTCGTCAATTCCCTTATTTCCACACTGCAAAGTTCTACCATGGTATGCAGTATTATGGTGAGTGCGGCGATGCTTTCTACTGCGATGGGCTATTTGCACCTTCCTTCCGAATTGGCCCGTTGGATCGCGAAAGAGCATTTCTCTCCCGCCATGTTATTAATTGCTCTAGCCCTGTTTTATGTCGTTCTTGGATTATTTTTAGATGGAATCTCTATCACGGTTATGAGCTTACCCATCACATTACCTATCATAGTTCAAGCTGGGTTTGATCCACTGTGGTTCGGTGTTTTCTTAGTTATCATGGTGGAACTTGGACAAATTACGCCGCCGGTTGGCTTTAATCTCTTTGTATTACAAGGATTAACGGGAGAAAAGATAGGTGATGTTGCAAAGGCTTCTTTCCCCTTTTTTCTATTAATGTGCACCGCTGCATTAATTATCTGTCTCGCGCCACAAATAGCATTATGGTTGCCCAAGTTAGCCTAACAAACAAAAACGCCGTGAATATCAAAATCCACGGCGTTTGGCATTGGTGTTGTTTGGATTACAACTGCTCAGCTAATTCTGCTGGTTCGCTGTTGGTTGAGCGTTTACGTTTGGCGTAATAAGCGACGGCCATGGCCACAATCCATACCGGAAGTAAGTATACTGAAGTACGCATTCCTGGCGTCATATACATAATCACTAATACACCCGCTAAGAAGAACAGGCATAACCAGTTAGTGATTGGATAACCCCATGAAGGATATTGAGTCTTTTCGCGCGCTTTGATTTTAGCGAGTTTAAACTTCATATGGGTAATAGTAATAACGATCCAGTTCAGTACTAATGCAGAAACAACCAGAGCCATTAAGAAGCCAAAGGCTTGAGAAGGCATAAAGTAGTTGATCAATACACAACACCCCGTGGAAAGTGCAGACACAGTAAGGGCCGCCAAAGGGACGCCGCGGCGATTTACTTTAAGCATCGCTTTTGGTGCATTACCTTGTTTCGCTAAGCCATACATCATGCGGCTGTTACTGTAAACACAGCTGTTATATACCGAAAGTGCAGCAGTTAGAATAATGACGTTAAGTACGTTAGCAACCCAATCACTATTTAATGCATGGAAAATCATTACAAACGGGCTGCCACCTTCTGCGACTTTTTGCCATGGGTAAAGAGAAAGAAGAACGACTAACGAACCAATATAAAAAATTAGGATACGATAGATAACCTGATTGGTTGCACGAGGAATACTGCGTTCTGGATGCTCTGCTTCTGCTGCGGTAATACCGATCAGCTCTAAGCCGCCAAAAGAGAACATAATCGCAGCCATTGCCATGGTTAAGCCATCAATCCCATTTGGGAAGAAACCGCCATTTTGCCATAAGTTAGCAATAGTTGATGTACCGCCATCGCCGACAATAAGAATGTAAGCACCATAAGCAATCATGCCGACAATTGCAGCGACTTTGATAATAGAGAACCAAAATTCCAATTCACCAAACATTTTAACGTTAGTTAGGTTAATGGCATTGATTACCACAAAGAAGACGAGGGCAGAAACCCAAGTTGGGATATCTGGCCACCAATATTGGACATAGATACCTATCGCGGTAAGTTCAGCCATGCCCACTAAAATATAGAGAACCCAGTAGTTCCACCCAGATAAGAACCCTGCAAAATCATGCCAATATTTACCTGCAAAGTGGCTAAAAGTGCCTGCTACTGGCTCTTCTACCACCATTTCTCCTAGCTGGCGCATAATAAAAAAGGCGATAAGGCCCGCTATCGCGTAGCCTAATAAAACTGCAGGGCCAGCTGTTTTAATGGTTTGTGCAATACCTAAGAATAATCCGGTCCCGATGGCACCACCAAGGGCTATTAATTGGATATGGCGGTTTTTTAACCCCCGCTTTAGAGGGGCATGAGAGTCACTTCCTTGCATTTCTACGATCCTGTTAATCTAACACGGGCTCTCAATGTTGTTATTTTGAGCTTGAGAGCCGAATTGATGAATTTAATAGTAAGAAAATTCATCAGGTTACCTACTTAAAACTGCAATAGATGTGCCATGTCTGAAGTTGCGCATCAAATAGATAGTTTGACGATGCTTTTAAGAAAAAAAGCTGGAAAATGAATGAGTTCCAGATTTGAGTCTGTGTAGCAGCCGCTGTAGAATATACCGCGACAAAAATGACCATGCACTAAAATAAAACACTGCGTACTTTTTGTGGATCTATTTGGTGCAAATAAATACAGATATGCACATCAATAATGTACATATCTGTTTATGGATACACATTTTATTCATATAGATATCAATCTATGCAAATAAATATTTTTACTTAGTCCTAAAATAGATGGAATGTTGAGAGTAAAAATATGCCAATTGTACAACTTAGTAGTGAAAATACCGTTGTGACTGCGATGATGTTGGCTGCCAACGTGTAATTCGCTCCCATTGCTCTTGCCATCACATAACTTGCAGCAGCAGCAGGTGAAGCACTCATCAAGAAAATAATGCCTAACTGTTGGCCAGAAAAGCCGAATAAGATTGCAGCAGCAGTAATAAAGATCGGTGCCCAGATTAATTTATTCATGCTGGCAAACCATGTTGGTCCTTTATCAGCATTCATCGCTTTTAGATCCAGTGAGCCACCAGTACATAACAATGCTAGTGGTAAAGTCATGTTGGCAAAGTATTGGCCTGCGTGAGAGATAATTCCCGGGATCGGAATGGATAAGAAATAACAGATCATGCCCGCTACAATCGCAATAATTAACGGATTTTTGCGCATGGTATTCAGCATCGTTTTCAACGCAGCTAGTCCGTTTGTCTCTCCTTTCGGTGTTAGGGTAATAACGGCCTGAACATTATATAACATGGTCGTTGCTGCGACGTAGATAGCGGCCAGAGCTACCCCTTCGTTACCATAGGCATTCGCTACATAAGCCAGCCCAACAATGGCTGAGTTAGAACGGAACCCACCTTGGATAATGACCCCTTGATCTTCAGCACGTCTGAAAAAGCGTTTTGTTGTGATGGTAGAAAAAAGGAAAAAAACAATATTGGCTACCACACCGTAAAGGATAAAATCCACGCTTGAACCAAAATCGTGTTTGGCTTCAACAATACTCAAAAATAGTAAAGCGGGAAGGGTGACTTTAAAGACAACTTTCGACGCGACATCGATAAAGTTCTCGTTAATTAGCTCTATTCGTTTGAAAAATACGCCTAACGCTAGCATTAGGCAAATTGGCCCTGTGATAGAGACAGAAAAGGCCAGTTGGTCTATAAAGGAGGACATCTAGAATCCTTTCTAATGTATAAATTCGCAGTCAATTGACATTCATCAGTCGACTTTGATTGGTAAAAAGTTGAGAAATAAAGAAGCTGTGATTCTTTCATAGATTCTGCGAGCTGAGAACTCTTTCCAAAGAATCTTTTCACCTTATTAGCTGAGAAAATGAGGGTTAAGCATCTAGATGATTATGTAAGATGAATGTAACACAATAATGAACTATTGATGCGTTTATAAATAACCATTTGATAGTTAGCTCTTTTTATGGTTATTTAGATGTTAAATCTATGCTGTTAATTTGATAAAGATAACATAAATTTTATGCTTTTTATTCTATAAAGTCGGTGACGGAACGTCGATTTGGGTAAAGCCTATTACCCGATTGAAGGTGAAAACCTCCTCTAAAAGGAAGCATAATAATGAATAGAAACGACAGTGTCCCATTACCTACCAATACCCGAGAATGGTTAATCAGTCGCAATAGCTTAATTGTCATTGCCGATATTTTACTTTTTGCTCTGCTATACAATGTATTACCGTTTGAAAGAAACGTTGTACTTGGACTAAGTATTTTGGTGTTTATCGCCGTGTTATGGCTTACCGAAGCTTTACACGTCACTATCACCGCTATTTTGGTTCCAGTACTGGCCATTGCCTTTAATGTCTTTAACACCCAAACGGCGCTGAATAACTTTTCTAACTCCATCATCTTTTTATTTTTAGGCGGATTTGCTTTAGCCGCAGCGATGCATCAGCAAGGATTAGATCAAATCGTTGCTGATAAAGTATTAATGCTAGCTAAAGGTAAATTAAAAGCGGCGGTGCTCATGCTGTTTGGTGTTACCGCTTTTTTATCTATGTGGATCAGTAACACCGCGACAGCCGCGATGATGTTGCCTTTAGTCTTAGGGGTGTTATCTAAAGTTGATGGTAAACAAGGACATAAAACTTATGTGTTTGTGCTGTTAGGTATTGCGTACAGTGCCAGTATAGGCGGAATCGCCACTTTGGTTGGTAGCCCTCCTAACGCGATTGCGGCCGCTGAAGTAGGGATGTCTTTTATTGATTGGATGAAGTTCGGACTGCCAACGGCTGTACTCATGTTGCCGATGGCGATTGCAATTGCAATATTATATTGGCTGACCAAGCCCGATCTATCTGGGACATTTGAGTTAAATCATAAACCGATCGAATGGGACAAAGGTAAAGTTGTTACTCTGGCGATTTTTGCTCTGACCGTTTTTATGTGGATTTTCAGCAAACCTATTAATGGCATGTTAGGCGGCATTAAAAGTTTTGATACGGTTATTGCGCTTGGCGCGATTATTCTGGTCAGTTTCGCGCGTGTTGTTCACTGGAAAGAGATAGAAAAAACCGCGGATTGGGGAGTACTGATTTTATTCGGTGGTGGTATTTGTTTGAGCAACGTTTTAAAGCAGACTGGTACCAGTGTGTTTTTAGCAAATGAACTGAGTGGCATGATTTCACACATGGGGATTTTCTTTATTGTGTTAATCATCTCTGTGTTTGTTGTTTTTCTGACAGAGTTTGCCAGTAATACGGCGAGCGCAGCACTGCTGATACCCGTTTTTGCAACGGTTGCAGAAGCCTTTGGTGTATCACCTGCATTACTTTCAGTATTAATCGCAGTGGCGGCTTCTTGTGCCTTTATGTTGCCAGTAGCGACGCCACCCAATGCCATTGTCTTTGGTACAGGACACATTAAACAGCGTGAAATGATGCGGGTTGGTATGTATCTCAATATTGCTTGTGTCGTGCTATTAACCTGTATTGCTTTATTGGTTTGGTAATACGAACGATCGCATTAAAAAAGAGAGAGGTGATGTTGCCTCTCTCTTTTCATTTCAATGTATAACTAATATTAGTGCTTGCTTAGGTATTCTTTAAAGCGAGCTCGCGCTTGAGCATCAGCTTTGTCATACCAGAAATGCAGCATTTGCTCAGCAGTATTATCGCCAGGCGTTGCTTTTGGTGCTGGTGCTGGCGTTGTCGTATTGTAATTAATACGCGGTTGAGCAGGTTGAGAAACATACACCGCAGCAACACCACCATGAATGTTGTATTGGTTGATTTCATCACGGTAGTTACGACCGATCTGCATCCCTTCTTTAATCAATTTGTCTTGTTTTACACTGACCGCGTTCCCATCAGCATCCACCAAAGACCACTTCATCGTATCAATATGCTTTTTCGCTTCAGTCGCGTCACGGTATTTAGGCATATCGAATTTTAGTGTGGTGTCATCTGCTTTGAACTTAGCGATGATCGCATCACTTTCAGTACTTACACGTTCCTGCCCTTCAGAAAAAACCGCTTGATAACGGAACACTACTTGATGTTCTCCGTTAGGCACTTCGATGGTTTTAGTTGAAGAAAGAAAGTTACCTGATTCATGTGGTTTCGCACCATCCACGACCAGTACGTTAACGCTACTAGGAACTTCAAGAGTCACTTTCGCAGAGGCAGAGGCAGCAAAAGCTATAGCCAAAAGACATGGTAATGCCTTGAATGTATTCATTAGTTTTATCCTTTTTATCGCTTACGCGTATAAGCTCAAAAGGATGCCGACTATTGCTTTGATAAGCAAGTCTAGAACAGAAAACAGTGAATGAATTTCATCAAAATTTCATACATATTTTCTATCACCAAAACTAAATTATTTTTATCTCAACAGGGATGCCAAATATTGGAATGTATATCTTGATTTGGTTTTTTCAGACCTTTTGATCTTTTGTGATTATTTTTTGTTTGCCAAAATCCTCATTGAAGTATAGTGTTATACATGTGTATAACACTATACTAGGTGTATTTCTTAATGGAATGGCATGATAGAGAACCCATTTTTCGTCAGTTAGCTGAAACGATTCGTCAACAAATTGTGGACGATGTTTGGCAAGAAGGGGCGGCATTACCTTCGGTAAGAAAAGTGGCAACAGATTTAAAAATTAACCATCTAACGGTAATGAAAAGTTATCAGCTCTTGGTGGATGAGTGTTTAGTAGAAAAGCGTCGTGGACAGGGAATGTTTGTACTTAGTGGTTCAAAGTCACGGCTGCTGAAATTGAAAAAAGAAGCTTTCATCCGCGAAGAACTTCCACAGATCGCCCATACATTAGAGCAAATTGATATGGGGTTACCTGAATTTATAGAACAGCTAAAACAAGCGCTAGAGGCACGTCAGTTATGAAGCCATTGATCCAAGTTCAAGGCCTAGGAAAGCAGTACCATAAGGTCTCTGCTAAACAGGCTTTAAAAGACGTTTCATTTACTTTAGAACCCGGTCAAATATTAGGGTTACTTGGGCATAATGGAGCGGGAAAATCGACACTTATTCAATCTTTGCTCGGTTCTTTGCGCTACGAAGGACTAGTTAGAGTCATGGACCTTGAGCCTATACGCGATCATGCAGCAGTGATGCGACACTTAGCTTATGTATCTGATGTAAATAGTTTGCCTGACTGGATGACGGTGGCACAGATCATTAAATATATGCGTGGAGTGAACCCTGATTTCAATGCTAATTTCGCGTATAAGCGTTTAGCAAAGACCGACATTAACAGCAAAACTCGCATCGGTGCGCTTTCAAAAGGGATGAAAGTGCAACTTCATCTCGCATTGGTCATGGCAACCAACTGCCAAATTCTCATTCTTGATGAACCAACATTAGGTTTAGACCTGATGTATCGAGATACATTTTATCGTCATCTTCTCGAATGGTTTGAAGCTGGAGACGGTAAGCGTTCTATTATTATCTCAAGCCATGAAGTTGATGAAATAGAACATTTATTAACGGATGTCCTGATTTTAAAACAAGGGAGATCAGTGATGTCTAGTTCGCTTGAAAGCGTGACAGAAGATTACTTTATTCTTGATGCTGCCCATCAATATTCAGACCAAATCCAAATGATGAATCCATTAGCGAGTGAACCTGGTTTAGGTACGTATCGTTGGTTACTGAAATCTGAGTATCAACAGCAGGTACAATCATTAGGAAACATTTACAGTGTAAAACTGGCTGATGTCTTCCTTGCTTTACAGAAGGAGGCAGAAAAATGAGAACAATGATGGCTCTATTGTATCGAGAGTGGATTGAAAATCGGTCAGTCGCAAGAACGCCATTGTGGATTGGTATCGCCAGTATCGCGCTATTTCTTTGGGTGGGGGCATCAGGCAATATCCAATGGTCAATGCAATACAATGGCTCGAATGATTATCTATCATTTCTCAATATCTCTGGCCCAAGTGTGATAGTTGCATTGATGGTGGGGGGATTATCTCTGCTTATGACCACCGTGTATTTCCCCAAAACACTGCGTAAGGAGCGATTGGAAGGAAGTTTCATGTTCTGGCGTAGTATGCCGGTATCTAGCCATCAAACGCATATCGCCAAATTGATTTTTGGGTTAGTGGTTATTCCCTTGACTTGCTCAGGTTTAGTGGTGGTTTTTGATCTCGCTGTGTGGATTATCGGTAGCATGATGACGGGAAATGTTAATCCAGTTGGTCTGGTTCAAGTCGGGTCTTTTTGGATTGAGTTTCTTGGCCAAATGTTACTTATCGCTTTGTTTTTGATTCCCACAGCGTACTTAACGTTGTTAGTGTCTCAACTGGTTAGTTCGCCTTTGCTGGTACTATTGATTATTGCCTACGCAATTAAATGGTTGTCTCCGACATTATTGCAATCAGAGGTATTGAGCCATTACGTCAATGGTATTTTCAATATTCCGTTTAAAATTCTGAGTGGGGAAAATGTTTGGCATGTGATTACTCAATTTGGAGTTGGTTATTGGGTACTGTATATAGCAATGGGGTTGGTTTGTGCTTTGGGTAGCATCAGTTATTACGCGACGAATGAACTCTCTTGGCCTAACTGGCTGCCACGTAAATCATGATCTCATTTAGAATAGGGTATTAGCTAACAGTATCCCGCCTAAAAGGAGAGGTTCTCTCTCCTTTTTGATTCATATCCACATTTGTTTACAGTGTTTTGTTGCTTATGTCTCATTAATTTTTTGTATGGCTCAATAAAATTGACAGTGCATAGGTCTTTTTAATCGGCCTTGTATCTGTTCATTGATGAGAAACCGCACCGTAATTGCTGTAACGCTATAACCCAACTCTGTTGTCTATAAAGTTAACCGGGTCTTATCCTTGTCCAGATGAATTCATCCTTAGATAAGATTTTTTGCTATTTGAAGTGATATAGACGAGTCCAAGCCCTGTTCAATAACGAAAGGAATGGTGACTCCCTTTCAACGTGATTGCACGGTGTAGTGGTCCATGCTGCCATACGTATCTTACTAAGGGAAATATACCCAAGTAACCTCAAGATGCTGTTTCAGCGAGAATGGTTTCGCTCTTAGGCAAGGCACTGATTTGAAGACATAGTCATTCTACGTTGAAAATCAGTAACACCGCCTAGGAGCGAATACAACTCGCCCTTTGGGAGCTCATCAACAAACCTATTTCTGCGCTCAATCACGTTGAAAGGGAATAACCATTCCTGCCGTGATTGAGCTTGACCTAGGCTCGTTGATGAAGCTCTGAATCCTGCATCTTGAGGTCATTTGGGTATAATAATAACGATATTCCAGAATAGGATTCTCATGTTTACTACAATCTCATTGCGAACCAAGCTAGCCTTGGCAGCGGGACTTGCAATCATTCTTGGGGGAGTGATTGTTGAAGTGTTATCATTTCGCGCGTCGTTAGTGCATTTAGATCAACAAGTCGAAAAAAACCTCCAAAGTACAGCGGCTTCTTATAACCAATATGTAACGGATTGGCTCAAATCAAAAGAGCGTTCTCTTACTTCAATTTCTTCAGATGTAGATTCAGATCAAGTCAAAAATCAACTCATTCAAGCTAAAAAATCGGCTGATTTTGATAACGTTTTTCTCGCTTACCCAGATGGTTCGCAACAAAATGCGAATGATGCAACATTGGCACCAGATAATAATGATCCACGTATTTGGGGATGGTATCGCAACGCGAAAGCGAATCCTGGTGAAGTGTATATGGACAATCCAACCGTAGCCTCTGCAACGGGGGCAAATGTTGTATCCTTAGGCCGAGCCATCACTTTACATGGGCAGATGGTCGTACTAGGCGCGGATATGCAAATTACTGACATCTTAAACACGATGAAACAAGTCATATTGCCCGGTGATGGCTATATGTTTATTGCTAATGCGCAAGGTAATGTGTTTGCTCACTCTGATACATCATTATTGAATCAGAGCGTGAGTAAACTAGGGCTAAGCTATGATGACATCAAACATAGTGCAACATCACAACGCGATATTCGCACAACGGTAAATGGTGAGGATGTGGTGTTGTACGCTCGACCCATTAAAGGCACTCGTCTTCATAGTGTCATTGTTGTCGACCGAGACTCTTTAGTCGATCCATTATTCGCTGGTTTATGGAAACAAATTTTCGCGACCCTTATTGTCGTGGTTCTTTGTGCGGTGCTGTTTAATCTATTATGTAATGCGTTATTGAAACCGCTTAAAAATGTGTCTAAAGCCCTTGCCCAAATTGCAGAGGGTAATGGTGACCTCACTTTACGCATTAAAGTGGAACACCAAGATGAAATTGGTGAATTAGCCAATAACTTCAATCACTTTGTGGGTAGCCTACAACAGCTAATTAGCAATATTCGTCACCAAGCGGAACAGTTATCTGAACAAGCAGAGCAAGGTTCGAAACGTGCTCACGATACGGCCTCTGAATTGGCGATGCAACAGCAAGAGATTACGTTAGTTGCTACTGCTGTTACTGAAATGGCTTCGGCCACTCAGGAAATTGCCGCACATGCAGAGCAGACTGCTCGAGCGTCACAAGATTCGACAGAAAGTACCCATCAAGGTTATGAACTGGTTGCTAATTCTCGTCAATCAATTACTGAGTTAGCAAGTGAAGTACAACGTGCGAGTGGAGTTATTGCTGAATTAGATAAGCACTCACAAGAGATTTCTAATGTTTTAAATTCTATTCAAGAAATTGCGGAACAAACCAATTTATTGGCGCTTAATGCCGCGATAGAAGCCGCTCGGGCGGGTGAGCAGGGCAGAGGCTTTGCCGTGGTAGCTGATGAGGTACGAATTCTTTCTCAACGTACTCATAGCTCCACTGATGTGATTAATAAAACTATTACGACATTACAAACGAGCACTGCACAAGCAGTAGCAATTATGCAAAACAGTGAAACGTTAGCGCTTGGCTCTGTTGATGATGCTGACAAGGCTGCGGGTTCTCTAGAAGAGATTAAACAAGCCGTGGCTATCATCAGTGATATGGCGACACAAATCGCAACAGCGGCAGAAGAGCAGACTCATGTCACCAGTGAAATTACTCAAAACATTACTTCTATAAAAGATGTAACGGATTTGTTGGTAGAGGGGGCTCAAGGCAGTTTAGCTGAAGCAAATACGCTGAATCAGCAGTCTGAATCAATCAAAGAAAAAGTCGCTATGTTCAAACTTGGATAGTTGATATCACTTGTTAAGTTATTTTCTACTATCACTCAAGTGATCATTTTCGAGGCTTTTATTATCCAATGATAAAAGCCTCGATAGTTTATACCGCACTTCCTCAACCACTTCTCGGATTTATACAGCAATAAGCTGAATACTACATTCATCACCTGTTAGTGATCTTATTCGATAAAAAGGCTTTTTTACCAATAAAATGCCGTATATATGGAAAATTTGTAAAATTTTATTCTTATTCTCACTATTTGATAATGCAATCCTTTAATTGGGATTAAATTCTCGATATATAAGAATATAGATTTGAGATGAAAAACGATAAAGGCTAAAAAGAAAACATGAAAGGAACCAATAAAGCAGCGGCTAGTCCCGTTAATGAAAAAGCATTGCAGTTGTTGATGCAAGTGGCTGTGAATGACGAGCCCGTACCTGCAAAAGTTCTCAGCGAACAATTGCAAGTTCCGTTAAGTAGTCTTTATCGACATTTAAAGTTATTGAAAGAGTGGAACTTAATTGAAGAAAGTTCCCATGACAAAACGTTGATCATTGGGCCTGCTGCACTATTGCTGATGCGCAGTTATGGCACGAGTCAGCACAGTCTTGAAGATGTCGATGCTGTATTAACTCGTTTGCAAAAACAAACGGGAGAAATGGCGGCTTATATGGTTCCAGTTGGTTATCGCGCTTTATGTGTGAGCCAAAAAGAAAGTATGCAGGCGCTTCGTTGTAGCTACGTCCAGGGTCAAAGTCAACCATTGCTTCGTGGCGCCTCTTCTAAAGTAATGCTGGCATTTTTACCCTCACAAAGGTGTGAAAAAATTCTTCGTTATTTCGGTGAAGATAGCCGATTAGATAAATGGCAAGCCGAGTTCGAAGTTATTCGTCAGCATGGATACGCTGTGAGCACGTCTGAAATTGATCCCGGGGTCTCGGGCATCAGTGCTCCAGTAATGAAAGGGAGTAAATTGATCGGTGCAATATCAGTGATGGCTCCAGCACATCGTGTTGAAGCACACAAGCAGCGTATCATTTTACATGTATTACAGGCCGCGCGAGCGTTGCCACCAGAAAGGTAATATTCATCATGTTAGGTTTGTTCAAACGCTATCGCTTGAATCGACATCATCCAGTTCATGTTTCTCCGTTCACGTTCCTAACTGCTTGTGAACGTGTAAAACCGATGTCATTGCTAGAGTTTGAATCTGCACAACAGAGCTTAGAATCAGTGTCTGATTGGCTGTATCAACAAACGTCACCAACACAATATTGTGATGGTGGACATTTGATTCTTCGCGACGAAGCTGATTACCGTTACCAAGATTTACTTTTAAGACACATGACAATGCAATCAGTGCCTGTTTCTCTGGTTAATTGTCATGAATTGATCCTTGATGCTTTGCCAATATTGACGGCTAACGAAGAGTCGGTTGGATTTGTACATATTGGTAATAGCTTTGAAATGAAACAAACATTAGATCCACAGTTAGGATCCGCATACCATTTCGTATTGTCACGATATTCAAACACCCAATTGTTTTGTATCGGGATCGATCCAGAACACGAGCCGAGCCAACGTTTTGAATACGCAGAAGATATGGGATGCAATTGGTTAACTGCAGAAGAGAGTGGCTTTGGATATCGTAGCCAACTTAAAAGCCAATTAAGTGATTACATTGATCGCTCTGAACATGTAGTACTAACTGTGGATCTAGCCTCTTTAGTACCAAGTAATGGTGTTAACGGCCCTAAAACGCTCGATTTGCAAACCGTAATAAGTGTATTCGTGCAAGCCGTAGCATCGGGTAAACTCAAATTGATTCAATTGGTGGGTGGGAGTGATAAATTAATTTATTCACGCCAAACTAAAGCGCTTATCGATGAACTGTGTCTCTTATCGACTGAAGTGATGCATGTTGCGTAGTTTGTATTGTTGTCGGGGCGATATGAATGAAAACAATCCCTCGCTTGGCGAGGGATTTCTCTATTTGAAGGGTAAGAATTAGGCAGCGATCATTTGCTGAGCTAATTCCTTGCCACTCCCTCTGATTCGAGACACTTTTTCTTCAAAGGAAGCCGGTATATTAAGTACTTTGGCATCTTGGTGTTCAGCAATATAAATAACCTTTTGTTTTTCTCCCAACAACTCATCCCAATTTTGGTGGATATCACGAGAAAAATGCAAAGTGAACGCCAGTTTAGACGAAATCTTTGCTTTGTCAGGGCAGTCAAAATGTTCGATTGCATCGACCATATTTTCTGGGAATTTCCAGCTTTTAGCTAGCATTGCCCCAAGTCTTGGTGATGATACGCCGAGTAATTCTTCTTCCACTGCCAGAGCTGATTCTCCGGCTTTCACTCGCTCGCTAATGAGTTTTGCTTGTTCGGGTATCAGTGAGTGAATAATCAGTTCACCGATATCATGCAAAACACCTGTAGTAAAAGCTTCACTGGTATCTAAACCAATCTGTTCTGCGATTTTTTTGGTAATGAGGGCTGTTTCAAATGTATTGGTCCAGTAAGTATCAAGATCAAGTGTCTCTAGATCTGAGAACGTATTTGAGAGTACTGAAGCAACGACTAAGGTTCTTACTGACTCCATACCAACTCGAATCAGTGCATCATTAATTGTTGAAACATCTCGCTGTCCACCGAAGTAAGCTGAGTTAGCCATTCGTAGTAAACGTGCGCTTAGTAACTGATCCAACTCCATTTTTTGTGCCAATAATTTAAAGTCGATCTCTTCTTTATTGACTAAGTCGAGTAAGTCTTGCAAAACTTTCGATAATCTTGGAATTTCGTTTAACCGATTGAGTATCGTGGCTTGAATCATTATTTTTCTCTCCAATCATAGGCAACCAGGCAAACCTTATTGCTATATGGTTGTATATCTATTAGGCCTATATTCAAGATTCCACTCACTGCTGGTGAAGTATCACTTACTGCATGTACGTCGGTGTATGGATCTCGCCCCCAAGGTCATCTATTTTTCGTGCGCATGATTCAGGGTCTATTTAATATAGAACAAGATATGAGTAACTGACAAAAATCGAAATAGAACACTACTTTAGGGTAAATATCGAGGGTATTAAAATAGTAGGGGTACTTAAGATTTTGAATTTAAATGATATATTTTTGATTTCTGGATCATTATTAATCAATATGACAATTATTTGACCTATGCTTGATACAAAACTGTTGGCAGGCGTTTTAAAATTTATCCCATAATTTTATGGGGAGATTAACTCATGTCATTACATTGGCGCGGTACAAGAAATAAATACGGTTTTGTCATGCTTGGTGCGTTTGCTGCTTTGTTACTACCGACTTGTTTTATCACCACGCCTATTAATCTCCTTTCTGATCCAAACTCTGCTTTGGCTGGCTTTTGGTATTATTTGTCTGCGACCGGCACGGGAATCGGGGGGATCATGACACTTGCTGTTCTCTTCATGTTGAGTTTTTGGAAGTCGCAATATTCTCGTAAGCAAAAGCTCAATTTTGTGTTGCAGTTTGTTGTATTACTGCTGTTGGCATTTATGTTGAAAAGTGGGATCAAATCAGTCACTGAAAGCCCTCGCCCTTATACTCAAGCAATGACTGAAGCGTTAGTTATTCCTGAGCCTCAACATTTTTATAAGCTCGATGAAGCGCAAAAAATACGTGCAATGAAAAAGATGGAAAATAGAGTGTCACCTTGGCGTATAAAAAGCTGGCAAAGTGAAATGAACTATTCATTTCCATCAGGACACACAGTATTCGCCGCCATTTGTTTAGTCTTTTTTGGTGCACTATTAATGGATCAAAAACGTTATGCGACGTGTAACTTACTATTAATATGGGCGTTAGGTGTCGCCTATTCACGTATGTGGTTAGGCATGCATCGTCCGGAAGATTTATACGGAGCTGTGGCTTTAGCTACCTTATTATATTGGCGAGTACCAAAGCGCTATCCTGTGGTAAATCATCCAAGGGTTATGCCATGGTTGCAAAAGTTTCATTTGATGGGATAGAAAAGGGCCATGGCTAATGGCCCTTGTAGGTGTTTTCCGCTGGTTAAGGAAATATCTGTGTTACATCACTAGTGCAGAAATCACACCAATTATGCCGCCGAAGACACCACCCCAAACCACGAGCCATCCTAGATGTTCGCGAATCATTTTTTGTACCATCTCTTTGACCATTTTAGGTGTCAGTTCGTTCAGACGCTGCTCAATGATGGCTTCTACATCATCTTTAATACCGTCTTTCATTGAACCTGATTGTAACTGCTCTTTTAACGCCTGCTTAACGGGTTCACTCTGACTGATATCAACCATAGCGTCTTGCATTTTTTCAACAAAAGGTTGTTTAAGCGGTTGCAGAGCGTCTGTGCCACCGAACATTGAAAGCATGCCACCAAATGAAGAGTTACTGATTACGTTAACCAAAGAATCGAAGGTTGGATTAAAGTCTACTTTAGCGATGACAGGTTCTAGGTTAATGCCTTTGTCGCCAGACATTTCTTTATTTAAAAAGCGATCAATATTCTCAGCAGTAAAAAACTGCTCCATCATTAGTGTCTTGATTGCACCTTTAAAAGCTTCAAAACGAGCCGGAATAACACCTGAGCCGTATAATCCAGGTACCTTCTCAAATAGCATGTGGATAGCTAACCAGTTAGTGATCGCCCCTGAGAAAGCGAATAAGCCTGCATACATAACAATGGTGTTTTGAGTGTAGTAGCCAGCGCCAAGCAAAATCAGAGAGATAATATTAGTAACGAAACTCTTATTCATATTGTTCTAGGTTCTGTTCGTGATGGAAAGAAATGCTAGAGATTTTAAGAGAAAAATGAACGAGGGGAAAGAGTTGAATTTGTTAGTAATATTTTATACCCACAATGACCTCTTGATATAGGATTCAGTGTTTCATTAACAAGTAAAATCTTACTATTACTCTGTTAATCTCACTAAGCTTACGAAAGCACTTTATTGGGACTTATCGTGGAGAACTTTTATGATAACCTGTTGACTATTAAGGTAATGGAACAAACTATTCGCATGTGATTAGAGAGTGTTATGTCTAAGTTGAGCAACTCCATAGAAAAAAAACTGCGTCGATGGGCGTTTAACTCCCCGTGGTTAAATAAAAGCTGTGTGTGGTTAGATAAACGAAAGTCTCTGAATATTCCTCTTTTATGTAAAATTTATCCTAACAACATTGACTTGAAAAATAAGCTTGTTACCGCTCAATCCACTTTAAACAGCCTGTTTTCAGACATCCGTGTACGTGATGATAATGATATTCCTAAAAAAATTTGGATCTATTGGGCGCAGGGATACGATAGTGCACCTGATATTGTCAAGGTCGCCTACCACTATTGGCAAACAATGAATCCCGACTATGACGTATGCTTTTTAGATGAAAAAAAGATCCAAAGCTATTTTGATTTTCAGTCCTTATTTTATAACTTTAGCCTTGATGCTGGCGCTGCTCACAAATCAGATTTCATTCGGGTGTATTTATTAAGCCGCTATGGTGGCGTTTGGGTGGATAGTACAACGTTTTGCTGGAAGCCTTTGGATAGTTGGTTGCAGTATGAAACCAAAGGCTGCGGTTTATTTTTATTCAAACAAACACAGGATAGACCGGATAGACAAATTAAAAATTGGTTCATGGCATCAGCAAAAGGAAATCCAGTGATGGTTTCTTTATTACATGCTTTGGCTGCATATAATTTTAAACCTCGACAACAAACCTTATCGATTACTCGTTTTAAAGAGTATCAAGATTGTCCGGGCATTAGCCATGAAGGTACGGGATTAGAACTTCTTAATGCGTTAGAAGAACAAGGTAGATTCCCATATTTTTATTTTCACTATTTATTTAATGAAGTGGTCAAAAGTGGCGATGCGTTAGCATGTTGGAGTATCGCCAAGCATACACGTAATGAACATACTAATGCTGGCAGTGAAATCGGCGATGCTCTAGTTAGTAAGCAAAATTACAAGACTAAATATCGTCAATCGGATGAATATCGAGAACGGGTAGCGTTATTAGAAAAAATAACCGCCTCACAAAGAGACGGTTAATATAGGAAACGATCGATAAGAAACGACACAGGACGACGACGGTCAAATCAAATCGATCGTTATTGGATGTTCAGTTAGTCAACGAGTGCTGGCTCAACCATTTGTTGTTTTAGGTACAACACATTGGTTAGTCCAACAAGCTTGTTTTCTTTAAATAAGTTATCAATTTGCTCATCACTAAAGTTATCGGTTTTGTAACCGATGATGTGCATAGAATCACCAGGCTGAAGGAAGTTTTCTGTGCCCCAAGTGGTATAGTTTGGCGCGCCTGTATAAAGAATCAGTTCTTCAGGATAACCTTGAGCAGCTAGTGTTGGTAGAATCTCATCAAACATACCGTGTTCTTGTTGACCATTGATTGCTTCAACCATCCAAGTATCTAATGCTTGACCAAAGAGTTTCATTTCTTCAATTCGTAGTGGTTGAGTCGTCAGGTGTGCTTCACCGTCACGTTCAATATAAGAAACTAAGCTTAGGTTATTTAGATTATCAATTTGGTTGATTGACCACCAAGTTGGGTGAATCCCTTTTGATGCTTGACCCCATGATTTACGTGAACTGATTTTTGTTGCACCTTCTAAGCTACGGATAGTCACGTCATTACCGACCGTAAGTTGAAGTGGGATCAGTTTTGATACTTTGTTGTCTGTATATTCGATGGTGTAACGAATAACAAACTCAGGTTCAATATCTACTTTGCTGCCGCGCTCCGGATAATGAGTAGCATCACCATTCGTTAGCGAGCTAGCGTTTTGATCGATAATGAAAATACCACTAGGGATCTCAGATTCATGTACATTTTCTGCACTTGAAAGGTGGCCAAAGTAATTACCGATAACTCCGATTGTAATAGAACTCACAATATCTCCTGGATCTTAGATCTGTCTAATTATTTGCAGGATTCTCACTACACCAGCTCGATAGTTTGAATCATTATCATGTATTGAGTGGCATAGGGCTGCTTTGATTTTATAACCAAGCTACCTTATATGTTTTAACTCTCTTGGACGCGGAGCTATGCAAACATTGGCAATGAAAGCAACTTGAGTATAACGGCACTAAACTAACATAAGTGGAATTAAGTTTTGTCTAAGATGGGGCGGTTTAAGTGTTGGGGAAATCACATAATATAGTGGGGGAAATGAGTTTTATGGTTTTTATGTCTTTAATTCATCATTTAGCCATCTAGATAGATAAAAAGCAGTAAAAAGGGCGAAATGTTAATTTTTAAAACATTTCACTAATCTTTAGATAAGAAATTCGCTAAAAGTAACATTTTAATCGCATTTATGTAGCAAATTTATCTATAAACCTTTATGTTATATGAAATTTTGTACTGTCATTGATGGTGAAGGATTCATCATAGCTCAATCAAATGGACAAAATGTTTTATAGATCGAGTTTTTTCAAATAATGAGAAATTGTTAACTTATCAGGGCGATAATATCACTTTGATATGAAATGGCATTCATTTTTGACAGTAGAAAGTCGATTTTGTGATGTCCCATAGTAAAAATAGCCTTAACGTACAATTTTCCCTTCTTTCTGCTTTAAGACGGCCGCTAAACTCGGCTGTTCTCTTCAGGTTTTCTCACCAAAAACGCTTCGTGTAAGCGTTTACATATAAATTGTGTAAATCCTCTGTTTGTTAATAGAAATAGCAATGTTAGTAAGTGATCTTTATCACTAAAATAGATAGTCATTACCAATTGTTTATGTTTTTAATTTAAAATTTATACATTAAATTCAACATATTATATTGATTTAAACGGCGTTGATAAGGCTTTTAATTGTTGTGATTAATCTTACATTTTACGTTATTGGAAACGTTTACAATCCTCGCCATTACTTATAACTATTAAACAAATGTAATCTCGTTATCGCAAAGACCTATTTGGCAAAGGTAGCCTGTCTTTTAGATGCTTGATTACGAAAACAGGACCACAATAATGTCGAACATAGAACATGGTTTGGGATTCATTGACATTTTGGTATTCGCCATTTATGTCGCGATTATCATCGGGGTTGGCCTTTGGGTTTCTCGTGATAAGAAAGGATCTCAAAAAAGCACAGAAGATTACTTCCTTGCTGGTAAATCCCTACCCTGGTGGGCGGTTGGTGCATCTTTAATTGCTGCTAATATCTCAGCTGAACAGTTTATTGGTATGTCTGGCTCTGGCTATTCTATTGGTTTAGCGATTGCCTCTTATGAGTGGATGTCAGCGTTAACGCTAGTTATCGTTGGTAAATACTTTTTGCCCGTCTTTATTCAAAAGGGTATCTACACTATCCCTGAGTTTGTGGAAAAGCGTTTCAACAAACAGTTAAAAACCATTTTGGCCGTATTTTGGATAGCACTTTACGTTTTTGTAAACCTCACCTCTGTACTTTATCTTGGCGGTCTGGCTCTTGAAACTATTTTGGGTATTCCACTGATGTATTCCATCATTGGTCTTGCTCTATTTGCTTTGGTTTATTCGATTTATGGTGGTTTGTCCGCTGTCGTTTGGACCGATGTAATCCAAGTCTTCTTCTTAGTTCTTGGTGGCTTGCTAACGACTTACATGGCGGTCGGTTTCCTCGGTGGTGATGCGGGTTGGTTTGCTGGCTTTAACAAAATGATGGATGTTGCACCTGAGCATTTCCAAATGATACTTGATCAGAGTAATCCTCAGTTTATGAACTTACCTGGTATTGCGGTATTGATTGGCGGTTTATGGGTAGCGAACTTGTATTACTGGGGATTCAACCAATACATTATTCAACGTACATTGGCTGCAAAATCAGTTCCTGAAGCACAAAAAGGGATTATGTTTGCTGCTTACTTGAAATTGATCGTTCCTTTCCTTGTTGTATTACCAGGGATTGCCGCGTTTGTGATTACATCTGATCCGTCTTTAATGGCGTCGTTAGGTGATGCTGCTCAGCAAAATATTCCTAGTCTTGCTCATGCGGATAAAGCGTACCCATGGTTAACTCAGTTCTTACCTGTGGGGGTTAAAGGTGTGGTATTCGCGGCTCTTGCGGCAGCGATTGTGTCTTCTTTGGCTTCTATGCTGAACTCGACAGCGACCATCTTTACCATGGATATCTACAAAGAATATATCTCACCGAAAGCCGGCGATCATAAATTGGTTAATGTTGGTCGTTTAGCTGCCATTGTTGCGCTTGTTATTGCGTGTCTGGTTGCGCCACTGCTAGGTAATATTGGTCAAGCATTCCAATATATTCAAGAGTATACAGGTATTGTGAGTCCTGGCATTTTGGCCGTGTTCATGCTTGGTTTGTTCTGGAAGAAAACAACGTCTAAAGGGGCAATCGTTGGTGTTGTGGCATCAATCCCAGTTGCGTTGTTCTTAAAACTTATGCCGCTGCATATGCCATTTATGGACCAAATGCTGTACACATTAATTATTACTATCGTTGTCATTGCTCTAACCAGCTTGAGTACGTCTGACATGGATGATGATCCAAAAGCGATTACGATGACTGCCTCTATGTTCCATACCGAACGCAGTTTTAATTTAGCTTCTTACGCAATCATGATTATCCTAGCAGTGTTGTACACCCTGTTCTGGTAATATTCGTGCTATTAAGTAGCGCTATATGACATTAAAAACCTCAATAGTGATATTGAGGTTTTTTTATATAGTTGAATGATGGTTCGCCGATAGCATCGCGAGTTTCGAAAGGAGAAATGCATGGAATCTACCTTGCTACCCAATATCACCAGTTTTCTAAAGGGGTTAGCGCCTTTTCAGCAATTGCCTTTTGAAGTGCTGGAAACCATCTCAACCCAAATCGAAATTGTTTTCTTGGGTAAAGGAGAGCCATTAAACACCCCATCTAAACCCCATCAACATCTTTATATTGTTCGAACCGGAGCCGTGGAGCAGCGCTTCCCTGATGGTTCATTACGCTCTAGGCTGGGGGAGAATGACCTTTTTGGTTTTAGCCTCAACAATGATGCCGACATCCCGGCTTATCAGACGACAGCACTGCAAAATACCTTATTGTATCAACTAGATTATTCTGATCTGTTACAAGCCATCTCTGATTTTCCTGCGGTAGCGGAGCAATTAGCTTTGAATGCTAATTCTCGTTTGCAGTCAAGTTTAAACGTAAAGTGGAATCAAACTGATAAAGGGCTGTTTTTTGAGCCGATTAAAGATGTCGCGAGTCGTAATATTGCGGTCGCAACACCAGAAATGACGATTCAGCAGGTCGCTTATTTGATGCGTCATGAGAAAAATTGTACGTGTGCGGTTATCGTGGAAGATCATCGTTTGGTTGGCATGGTGACAGATAAAGATATGACTAAACGGGTCGTCGCTCTAGCCGTTGATGTTCATCAACCTATAACCACGATAATGACCCAAACGCCATTTACCGTCATGCAAGATGAGCTGGTGCTTACTGCCGTGTCTATTATGATGAAACACAACATCCAGAACTTACCCGTACTGGATGATGATCATCAGGTCGTTGGGCTGATTACACCGCAGCAAATGGTCTTGCAGCATAGTGTGCAAGCTGTTTTCTTGATCGAAAAAATCAGCCGAGCTGAGTCGGTGGATGAACTGGCATCGTTGAAAGCCGAGCGGCAAGCAGTATTTGAAGCGATGGCTGAAGCCAATTTGCCTGCGAAGTTGATTGGGCGAGTGCTCAGCATGATTTATGACGCGTTTACACGTCGTTTAATTGAGTTCTCAGAATTAGCATTGGGGCCTGCCCCCTGCGCTTATGCGTGGATTGCCGCCGGTTCTCATGCGCGAGAAGAAATCCATCTCGGTTCGGATCAAGATAATGCGCTCGTGTTAGATAGCCATGCGACTGAAAGCGATCGTGTTTATTTTAGTCACCTTGCCATGACGGTGTGTAAAGGGTTAGACCAATGCGGTTACACGATTTGTAGTGGGCGATTCATGGCCGCTACCCCAAAATGGTGTCAGACCCTACACGTGTGGCAAGAGTATTATCGAAAATGGGCCAGTAACCCAGAATACGACATGTTACTTAATTTGACTGTATTTTTAGATATCCGTTTCTTACATGGTGATGAGACGTTATTTGAACAATTAGAGCAGTGGCGGATTCAACAAGTAACGGGCAATACTGTGCTCATGTCGGCTTTGGTACGAAATACGTTACGGATACGTCCACCGCTAGGGATTTTCCATAATTTAGTGTTGGAAAAAGACGGTAACAATGAAAACAGTTTGAATATTAAAAAGGCGGCGATCAGTTGTTTGGTGGACTTAGCGCGTATTTATGTTCTTCATGAAGGTGGTAAGTCTCTTAATACGGAGGAGCGTTTTCAGGAAGCGTATCAGTGTGATGTGATCAACGAAAGTTCCTATCAAGATTTACTGGGTACTTATCACTTTGTTAACCAACTGCGTTATCGGCATCATTTGGAATGTTTACAGCATAGCGAGGAAGTGAGTAATTACTTACAGCCTGACCACTTTAGTAGTTTTGATCGTCAACATCTCAAAGACGCTTTCCGAATTATTTCTGGATTTCAAGATGCGCTAAAAATGCGGTTTGGCGGGTAAGTAACGATGCGGTTTGGACTAAATCTCGATAGTTATCATCATTTGGCTAAGCAGAAAAAGGAATTTGTTAAGCGATACAGCGATCAAAAAGAGGACCCATTATTAAAGCCGTACTTTGAGCAGGTATTGCCGAGTCGGAAACAGGATGTTCGTGAGCTAAAACTGCTAGTTTTGGACTTTGAAACCACAGGATTTGATCCGATGAATGATTCTGTGTTGAGTATGGGGTGGGTCGAAGTGTCTCATCGTTGTATTCAACTGACTTCGGCCAGGCACCTGTTTGTGCGTAACCATACTCCGGTGAAGGTTGAATCGGTTAAAGTGCATCATATTGTTCCAGAAAAGCTCAATTCAGAAGGTATCGGTATCGATGAGGCTTTTGGTCAACTCCTAGAGGCGATGGCGGGGAAGGTAGTGGTGGCACACGGTTGTGTCATAGAAAGACGTTTTCTTGCGCATTATATTCAGTCTCGTTTTGGACTTCCTGAACTGCCAGTTATTTGGTTAGATACCTTAAAAATTGAGCAAAAGCGGCAAGATTTTCACAAAGGCGATCCCGATGTGAGATTGGCTGTGGTGAGGCGTCGTTATGGGCTACCCGCTTATTTAGCGCATCATGCATTAGTCGATGCATTATCTACAGCAGAAGTGTACCTCGCGCAGATACACGCATTATTCAATCAAGATAAAGCCCCGCTTGAAGTGATGATGAAATTGTCACAATAATAAAAAAGCGCATTCATTAACATGAATGCGCTTTTGATCTGTTTTTTCGGTTAATAGAAATCTACATATAACGTTCGATCTTTGATTTTGACTTTGGTTTCGCCTTTTACCGCATCCGATTGTTTAATGTATTTCACATCAATATCTTTGTCTGGAATCCCCACTTTATAGAAATAAGGGCGAATCATATGGTATTCCAAATTCGCCAAGTTTTTAAATTGCTTAGAACCAGTATGTTGGGTCATCCATTGGCTCATTTTTTCTTTATCAACAGTGGCGACTACATGATCATACTGAGCGGTATCATCGATATAATCATGGACATCGTTATATTCGATGACTTGCGCCATCACAATCCTAGTGGCGTTGTAGCGAGTGTTGTAGGTGTAGGTTTGGAATGCTAGAGGAATAAGCAATAGCAAAATATTCACATAGCGTAACCAAGGTGTTTTGACCAAAAATACCACCATCGCGATACCTAAAGGTAATGTGATCCCCGAACGTAGCGGAACATGAACCCCTAACACGATAACACTGGCATATATAGAAATAATGACGGCGACTACAGTGAGGTAGTATTTCACATTGTCTTTCACCGTCAGTAGGGCAATCACCAACGCTGGTAAATAGAACCAAGCGCTGAGTTCTGCAATAAACTTCGCGTTACGGACAAAGTCATCTAAGCTTCGATCAAAGTTAGCGACTAATGAAGCTAAACCATGTACTGGATTTTCTTTGCGCCATGTTGCCATCTGCATAAAATGCGCGTTGCCTTCAACTAATCCGGTATATAGGTAAATTAAACCGTTAGCAACTGCATACCCTAATACGTAGCCTGCTGCCCACCAGAGCATGAAGACTATCCATTCTTTGAAGCTGCTCTGTTTTAGCTGTGCTAGATAAATCAAAGGCATGACAAAATAAAACGCTGGGTAGGTAGCAAACAACAATATACCAGACAGAAGCAGCATTTTAGCGACAGAAATACGTTCTCGGTAATAGCTGAAGAGTGCCAGCATAATACAGCCTGGATAGAGCGTCATTGGCCATTTGAACAGCATAGTGAAATATGGAATGTTCATGACTGTCATGGCAAAAAGCAGTGCTAGCCATTTGTCTTTTTTCAGCGCCATTGACACGTTATAACCAAAAATACCAATGAATAAATAACAGATAGCATTGGCCAGTTGCGCGTTCATCGAACGGCTAAATTCAAAAAGTGCAAAGTTTATCCACCGACCTTCAGAAGTAAACTTACCTGTGTAGTCGGCCATATAAGGTAGCGCGTCATGAGCGATATTGACCAACACCGAGGTGTAGGCGTTATGAACAGTTACAGCAGCACATACAAGCAAAATAAGTACTCGAATAATCGTATAGATATTCCAAGGCTTATTTTCATTTAGTGCAGAGCCAACGATAGTATTCATACTCACCCCTTGTTTAAATATTCGTTGGTAGCCCAGATAATTCATCGTCATCGAAACGAAGATACTAAAGAATTGACCTAGGTAAGCATTAAGGTGCAATTCCGAAACAAGTAAAAACAGACTTAGTGTACTAGCCCCTAATGAGGCTAAATTGACAATCACAAACGGAATAAATTGGCCAGACTCACTTTTACTATTAAATACGAAACCTCGATTTAATAAAAAACTGCATAAAACACCGATACAGTAAGCGAGTATGGAAGCCAAAATATAATTATTAATTTGTTGGTAAATAGCAACAAAAGAGAGATAAGAGACGGCGGTATTAAAACCGCCGACCATAATAAAGCGCATCTTTTGCTGTAGGTTCGTACAAATTAACGCATTAACTTGACTGAGACGTTTCATCATCGCGCTCTTTACCTACATTTTTCTTCACAATATACAGTGGACGATTTTTCGACTCATTGTAAATTCGTGCAATGTATTCACCAAGAATACCAATTGAAATCAGTTGAACCCCGCCAATAAAGAGCATTGCCACGAGCATCGATGCCCAACCTGATTGCCAATGATCAGTCGCCAAACGCACGTAAACGGTATAGAACAACATTAAAATGGCGATAGCCGATGACGTAAAGCCCATGAAAATAGAGAGCTTTAATGGCTTAACTGAGAAAGATAAAATGCCATCTAACCCAAATTTTAGCATTTTGCGTAATGGGTATTTCGTTTCACCAGCAAAGCGCGGGTTACGCTGATAACGAATTGAGGTTTGATTGAAACCAATCCAACTTACCATACCGCGGATGAAGCGGTTTTTTTCTGGCATCGCATTAAGCTGATCAACGACTTGGCGGTCCATCAAGCGAAAATCACCAGTATCAAGAGGAATCGGCACCTCTGATAGGTAATTCAGAATTCGGTAGAACCATTTGGCTGAAGCCAATTTAAAAGGAGATTCCCCTTCACGAGATTCACGCGTACCATAAACCACATCGTAGCCTTTTTGCCACAAATCGATCATGTCTTTAATTAAGTGTGGTGGATCTTGCAAATCAGCATCAATTAATACGACCGCATCTCCACTGGCTGCTTGAATACCCGCACTGACTGCTGGCTGGTGGCCAAAGTTTCGAGAAAATGAAATGAGGTGAACATTACTGTGCTGTTTACTGTGTTTCAACAATTTTGCTTCTGTATCATCGGCGCTGCCGTCATTAACAAACAGCAGTTCTAGGTCATATCCATCGATACTATTTGCTAGGTTAAGTAACTCTTCTACTGTGTAGTCGATCACCTCGCTTTCGTTATAGCAAGGCACGACAATCGATACCGTTTTATTCATATTCGTTACCTACATTTTCCCAAAAATGGGGCTCAAACCATTACTTGCACAATGAGTGGGGCACTAGTTAACCTTTTTCTTTCATTTAAACAAAGAGTTATTTTACTTTGCTTCTATTGTAAGATTAAATTCTAGTCGCTTATTTTATTGATGAATAGGTTAGGTGCTTCTGATATTCACCGTTTTATTTAGTCAGTGTATTTGAACAAGGTTATATCAGGGAAAAAACAAGGCAATGTAAATAATCTGCCACAACTAAGGCATCTTTTTATTGGGATATAAAACTGAGTTCTTATTTGCGAAATAGAAGGGATAGCATGGGACTATCCCTTGAAATACGTCATTTTTTTGATGGGTGATAATACAATATTGACATGGAAACGGGGAGCTGTAACCGCTCTTTTTCTGCAGTAGTCGGTTTATGATTGTGAATATCATTTGTGTCGCAAATAATTGTCCACTGTTGTATTTTATCATGAGGCAGTGTAAATCGTGCTGGTGCGCGGGTTTGGTTTATTAAATAGAGTAACTCGTCGCCATTATCACCAATGCCTAAATGTAATGCGACGCATGATAATTTGTCCCAATCATCCATTTCCATTAATTCGCCATCAACTCGACGCCAAAATACTCGGTTATGATTACGGCTTTCGCCGCTAAATGCGCGAATAAAAGGCACCATATAGGTTTGTCTTGCCTCGACCAGCTTACCAACCCACCGCTTAAATGCTTGCTTTGTGGGCGTCAGTTGCCAATCTAACCAACTGATTTCATTATCTTGGCAATAGGCGTTGTTGTTTCCTCCTTGGGAATGAGAAAGAAGGTCTGCAGTGAGAATATGTGGAATACCAAATGCGAATAGTAGGCTAGCGATCATGTTCCGTTTTTGTTTTTCTCGTTTACTACGGATGGTGACATTGGTTGTTTCACCTTCTACACCATAGTTATCAGAACGGTTATCACCATGGCCATCTCGGTTTTGTTCTCCATTAGCATTGTTATGTTTGTGCTTATAAGAGACCAAATCTTGTAATGTAAATCCATCATGGTAGGTGATGTAGTTGACGGTTAATTTAAACGGCCAGTTAGAGGCGCTATAAAGATCGCGTGATCCCATGATTCGGGTGGCAAACTCTTTTAAATAGCCGGAATCACCACGCCAGAAACTACGTGCAATATCGCGTAATTTATCATTGGTTTCATTCCAACCAAATGGAAAGTTACCGACCTGATAACCATTAGGCCCAATGTCCCATGGTTCTGCAATGAGCTTAATGTCTTTCAATATTGGGTCTTGAGCCACGGCTTTGAAAAAAGCCGCTTCAGGGCTAAAGTTATCGCCATTGCGACCTAATGTTGCCGCTAGATCAAACCGAAACCCATCCACATGATAATGTTCTACCCAATACCGTAACGTATCCATCACGAGATTCAGTGAAGCTTGATAGGACAAATTCACCGTATTACCACAGCCAGTAAAGTTGGCAAAGTGGGGGCCGTGGATCAGGTAATATCTTGGATCAAGGGCTTTTAAATTAAATACCGGCCCGTTTTCCCCGCCTTCAGCGGTATGGTTGTACACCACGTCTAATATCACTTCGATGCCCGCTTTATGAAGCTCTCGAACAACGGTTTTAAATTCAGTGACAGCGTCGTTATCGGCATAGCGAGGATCTGGAGCCATAAATGCGTATGGATTGTATCCCCAATAATTCACTTTGCCGGTTTCTAACAAGTGGGGTTCATGCATACAGGCTGCAATGGGCAGTAGTTGGAGGGTGGTAATATGTTGCTCATGGTAAAATTCGAGCATAGATGGGCTAATCAAGCCTAGGTATGTTCCCCGTTGTGATTCGGTTAACTCAGGATTAAGCTGTGTTGTTCCTTTTACGTGCGTTTCAAACAGAATCATTTCATCACGAGCATAGTGTGGTGATGTTGTTTGCTGCCAATCAAATTGATCATTTACGACAATACATTTAGGGAGTGTAAAGCTTTCTTCACTATTAAATGGTGGTTCGTAAGTTAATGGGCCTGATAATGCTTTAGCGTAAGGATCTGAAATATAATGAGATTGGCCGCTTGATTGAATAATAAACCCATAGTGTTGCCCTGCTTTTATATCAGGAACAAAAATATGTTTGATCCCAGCATAGTCGCTAGGAAAAGAGTGAGTTGTGTAGCTACCGTCAGAGGCAAACAAGGCTAACACAATATCACGGCTAGCCGGAGCGTACACTGCAAAGTTACATCCGCTATTATTCAAAGTCGCCCCAAGCGGGTATGGACGTGAGACCATGTTATTCATATTGTTATCGATATCGTTCTTCCATGTTGCTGAACTAACGTTGTTGCATACATTCAGTAAAAGGCTTTGTTACTGATTGGTCAAGTAACTTGTACAAAAAATGACAGGAATAACCATATGATTATACCCAAGTAACCTCATGATTCTGTCTCATCGATAGTGTGCTCGATCTTAGGCAAGGCACTGATTTGAAGTCATATCATTCTTTAAATGAGTATGCTTGATTAATACATGGTGGTTGGTATAACGATAGTGACTCAAAATACGACGTCTAGAAGTGTATGATTCAATTAAAGTTTGAGGGGATTTTCTAACGGATAGGTTTTCTTGCTAGGGTAAGTGGAATCGATGATGCCACTTTTAACAATAGTAAGGTAGTATATACTCAAATGACATCATGATACTGGATTATTCTTAACCCTTTTACAGAAAGCATTGACGATCAATCCAGAATCAATACAGCAATACGTGAAATGGTTTAAGGATAAGAACACTGACGTTCATGCCCTGATAAACGATTTCCCCTAGAGAAGAAAGAATACGATTAGATGAATACCATTGGGATTGCCATTGGTGTGCTGGGTGTTTCGCTCATTCTTATTTTCGTTTGGATGATTACGCTATCAATGCGTCGCCGCCGAATGGAAGCTGAAAAAGTAGCGAAAGAGGAAGCATATCGAAAAGCACTGCAACGCATGCGAGATCAGGAACATAAAGAGCGTTTGTTTAAAGCGGAGTCTGGTCATGTGCCTACCATGCTACATTTGGCAAAGGAAGCTGAACGGAAAAATTATAAGGAAGCTTTGTTTTGGTATGAAAAAGCGGCGCTAATGGACAACCTTAACGGTATGTATGGTTTAGTTCGTATTTGTCGCCGTATGCAAGAAGACTTGATTTTACGTGAGAAACTCAAATTTTGGGAACTCTATATAAAAGCGATAGAGGGAGATACTCATGCAAAATTGGAAGCGGGTAAATTATTGGTTTATGGCCGTGGTACTGAAATTAATGTCACAAAAGGTTTGCAGCTAATTCATGCTGCTGCAGAGAATCGCCTTATCGAAGCGATGATTTTCTTAGGTGATTGGGCGACATCCAAAGACAATATTTCACAGTCTCCTAGTGACTCTACTTATTGGTATTACAAAGCCGCGAAACTTGACGACAAAGTTGGAATGATGAAGCTAGGGCTCAATTACTTGCATGGAATTGGGGTGTCTATCGAACATCGTAAAGCCTGTTATTGGTTAGAGCGTTCTGCAGAGCAAGGTAATGCTGAAGCGATGTATTACGCTGGTGATGCTTGGATGGATTACGGGGTCAATGGGAACGCTATTTCTTATATATGGCTCTTTTTGTCGGCATACTTTGGGTTTGAACCAGCGGCAGTATTACGTGATAATGTGGGGACAAAAATTGGTGTTGATTCTGTCGTCGGGCTTCAATCTCTAGCGAAACCACTCCAGAAAAAAATCTCGACCAATTCGGTTCACAAACATTCCATTATTCGTGCCTTAAATAAACTCTATAAACGACCAATTCCCATTCCACATAAGGGAGAAGAGGTTGATGATGGAGAAATTGTTGAAGCGCCAAGCCGTGATGTTATAGAAGAACTCGAAGACAATGTTGAAGTGCCTTTTGAGCCTACTGATGAAGCAGAATTGGTTCCAGAAAAGGCAAAACCGCAGTCTCAAGTGTCACCAGCGCCGTCTCCAGATTTAGGGCACTATGAAGAACACTTTGAGCCGGCCCCTAAAATCTCGCTTGATTACACTCAGAAACGTTTTTAATGCTTATGCCCAAGCAGTCTCTATTGTTTCAGCGGAAATGTATTCGATCTTAAGCAAGGCTCTGATTTGACGCTAGAGTTATTCAACGTTGACAATGTATATGAAAAAGGCCCGAGAATGTATCTCGGGCCTTTTCGTCTGTCTTTAAATCAAAGTGATGACAGCGATTAGTCTTCTGCTAATTCATACTGCTTCTTTTGCTTACTCTGACATACAGCAGCAGTGAAGACGACATCCGTTGAGCTGTTCAACGCCGTTTCTGCTGAATCTTGTAGTACACCGATAATGAAACCAACGCCAACGACTTGCATTGCCACATCATTAGAAATACCAAATAGGCTACATGCTAGTGGAATAAGTAGTAATGAACCACCAGCGACACCAGATGCGCCACATGCAGACACGGCAGCAACGAGGCTGAGTAGTAGAGCCGTCAACAAATCGACGTGTATGCCAAGCGTATTAACTGCAGCAAGAGTTAAAATGGTGATAGTGATCGCCGCACCACCCATATTAATGGTCGCACCAAGAGGAATTGAAACTGAATAAGTATCTTCATCCAATTCTAATTCTTCACAAAGGTTCATATTAACTGGGATATTGGCTGCACTTGAACGGGTAAAGAATGCAGTCACACCACTACGATATAAACATTTGAAGATCAGTGGATATGGGTTACTACCTGTTTTAATGAATACGATTAATGGGTTAACCACTAATGCAATAATTAACATTGAACCAAGTAACACTACGAGAATGTGTAAATAGCCGACTAAGGCTTCAAAACCAGTGGTGGCAAATGTTGAAGATACAAGACCGAAAATACCAAATGGTGCAAGTCGAATAATGAAGCGAACAATTTGCGATACGCCGTGGCTTAAATCTTCAAACAAACCTTTGGTGCTGTCCGATGCATGGTTTAACGCTAAACCTAAACCAATCGCCCACGCAAGAATGCCGATATAGTTAGCATTCATGAGAGCGCTAACTGGGTTATCAACCAGTTTAAATAATAGGGTTTGGAGAACTTCTGTGATGCCCTGAGGTGGTGTTGTACCTTGAGCACCTGAAACTAGTGCTAGCTCAGTTGGGAAAAGGAAGCTCATAACTACCGCTGTTAAAGCCGCAGCAAAAGTGCCAACTAAGTAAAGCACGACGATTGGTCGCATGTAGGTGCTTTTGTTTTTATTTTGATTCGCAATAGAGGCTGCGACCAACACAAACACGAGAACTGGAGCAACGGCTTTTAATGCGCCGACGAATAGACTCCCAAGTAAACCGACGCTTTTCGCGAAGTCAGGCGCTACATTGGCGACTATGATACCAAGAATGATACCTGCCAAGATTTGTAGAACCAGATTACCTCGCGCAAAACGACTTATTATATTGTTGCTTTGCATAGTTATCCCTGTAATGAATAAATTTTATGTATAGTTTTTTTAGTGCCTGCCACTAAAAGTGACCAATATTAACGTTACCAGACAATGTGTCTAGGATTTATTGTCTCACAGCAAAAAAAATTGCTTAATAAGGGGATGTGCGACAGATTTTAATCAATTTGACGCAAGTGTGTAGTCTAATCCGTTGTTAATATACGCGAGCCTAGTGGCATGTGAACTAGGCTTGTTAGGCAACAAGGTGGATATTTGGGGCGTGGGTAAATTAGTAGGAACGAGAAAAGAGTGAGTGAATAAACACTCACTGATCCATTTTTGCTTTTTGATGCATGATATCGGTAACCACAATTGTGATAGGAACTCGAAGAGTGAGTTGTTCTCCATTTTTAAAATTGAGTGTTAACTGAATGTGTTTGTTCTTTTCTAGAGGTTTGACTAAGCCAATCAATTGGATATAGCTAGTATCTTGAGATAGTTGCAACGTGTTTTGTGCTGGAATAGTAAAGAATGGTGCTTTGCGATCACTGTCTGTGCCGCCACGAGAAACTTGGTCATATAACTCTGTCTTTGTCGCTGCGGTTGATGTGGCGCTAACTAAAACGCGATCTTTATTTGAGTTATTGACGATCTGAGCATAGACAGGAGCGCTGAGTTCGTTAGGTTTTGATACTTGAACATAAGGGTGAATCACTTCAATATCAGCGCTAGCAATGGCTGATTGAGCGATAAATAGTCCAGAGAGTAAAATTATCAGTGATTTCATTCGGTCATTTATTTCCAATCTAAAATGGTGAGCAGCTGAGAGAACGTAGCAATCATGTGCTAATGATCGACAGTCTACCATATTGGCAAAGTGAAGGTCGTGATAGTGGTTAGGATTAGAAGATCTGTGGCCTGTAACTAGCGGGCATTGGTGAGATGCCCGCATAGTAAATTTAGGTCATTTGGCTATATCGTCATCGTCTTGCTTGGCAAATTTTTCCAATCCAAGAACAACAGCGATGGCGCAGAGCATTAGAATAACAGCTAACAGAAGTTGAGCAGGTTGTGATGTCACAGACTCAAAATGAGAGGGTGATAGGTTGTTTTGCAACAGCGGTACTTTTTCACCATGTGAGTTAACGCGCCAGCTTACTGTCTCTTTCCATGGCCAAATTTTAGGCAATGTGCCGAGCATCAGGCCTGTTAGAAACATGAGCGTTGTATCTCGGTGCTTTTTAAGTAACCAAGACAGTAAATGTGAAAAGCTTAAAATACCGACAAGGCAGCCAACGGCAAATAAACCGATAACGTCTAATTGCATTCCTTTTATCGCGCCAAGAATGGGCGCATACATCCCCAGCAATAATAAAATGAAACTACCTGAAATGCCGGGTAATATCATCGCGCAAATAGCAATCGCACCAGCTATCAGTATGTTGATACCCGATGGCTCCATAGATATAGGCTTGACGACAGTAATGCTATAAGCGATCGCAATACCTACACAGAGAAAGATCCACTGTGGTATTTGTTTTTGGTCAACTTGTTTGAGCATGTGGTACACAGAAACCAAAATTAAACCAAAAAAGAAAGACCAAGTAGGAATGGGATGACTGACCAGCAACCAGGATATCAGTTTGGCTAGTGTCAAAATGCTTGTAAGAATTCCAGCAAATAAAGACATTAAAAAGAATAAGTTAATATGCTGACAAACGGCTTTAAACCCTTCTTTACGCCAAATTCCCCAAAGACTCGGGTTGATGCGTCGAATACTCTCTAACAAGGTATCGTAAACCCCAGTGATAAATGCGATTGTACCGCCAGAAACGCCAGGAACAACATCAGCAGCACCCATTGCGATGCCTTTCAAATATGTGCTTAAGTAATTCATTCAATACCTTGAAGATGTCAAATTATGTCACGCAGTATATCTAACTTTTTTGGCGTTGCGTGAAGAGTTCGTTCAGGTTTGCAAAGATTTTGCTTTTGCAAATGGTCATGAAAACGCAATTCTTGCATAATGCGAATTGCAATATGCGAAAATTTGGTCGCAAAATATCCAAATCGATAAGGGGACAATAAAAGTCTCCTTTAAAATAGGGAGTTTTAAAAGTTGGCACGCTTTCTGCTTAATACTAAGTGACCCTTTTAAAGCCGAAAGGGTCACCTAGCCAACTGACGTTGTTAGTGAATACAAATTGTTCACACTATATCTAAGCCAATCGTAGTTTTACGGTTGGCATTTTTTTTTTGTCTAAAGAGTCATGAACACTCAGCCATTTTTATAATGAGAGCATCGAACCATTAAATTTCATATGCTTAAGCAATTCAGATGCGGCTTTTTTTCCTTGTTCATCAAATTTCAGACCGTATACGGTGTAATGCATTAAGTCAGTGACATTACAGATGGTACCTGTCAATGGGGAGAGGTTTGAAGCTGCTGAAGATTGGAGTACTAGGCTAAGTTCATTGCCATGATCAAAAGGGCGGCTTAAGGGAGATGTGACGAAGCGACAGCCATTTTTGGAAAGGTCACGAATCTCACAGTTTGTTGTCCCTGACTGACGAATGACGTTAGCGTCAAGACTAACACTGTATCGAGGCTCTTTACGCAGTTGAGTGACATGCATATTATTCGGTACCGACAATGCAATCATCGGTATGGGTGAGCGTTGTCTATGGACAATTTGACTACGAAAATTGATGACTGAGCCGTGACCTCGTTGCCCAATTGCCTTGCCATTTAACCAAAAACCTTCTTGGAAGAAATCATTAAAATCATCAACAGATATTTTGGGGGGCTCAACCAGAATAAATGGCAAAGAGTGACTACCAATAAAACGTGTTTTACAGGAATATTTCATCCCTACTGGTGTTGTTATATTTAAAGTAAGTTCACTGCCGTGTTCTATCAATCCTAATGCATCAGTACTGTTCAATATTGTTGATGATGAATCATGCTCTGATGCCGTGGCATTTTTTTTAGGACGAGAGAGTAATTGAGAATTCATTAACCATTCCCTAGACATAATAGCGTATTGTTATTCTTACCTACTCTGGTTATTCAATACACAACACCCTTATATATAGGTGAGTATTAAATAATCACGAGATAGGTTATGTATGACGTTGTTTATACCCAAATAACCTCAATATGCTGTTGTATTGGGAATGTATTCGTTCTTAAGTATGAATACATACTTATTTTATATTGAAAATCAGTAACGTTATAAGAGCGAATAAAACTCCCCTTTGCTCGTTAATCAAGCACTGGACTTGTCACCGTAAGGGTATTTGGGTTTATAAGTAAAGAAAACCGAAATATTAATAGAGTTTACTCTACATCAATTTTTTTGATAAACAAATGAGATATCTAGATTATGCCTTTATTAACAATATACTTAATAAAAAGAGAGGTGTATTTCTGGATAATACTAAGGGAATTAAAATAAAAAACAGGTGCGCTCTGTCACCTGTTTATGTTGATTGATTGTTTGTACTTATTAATGGTGGACTATTCAAAAATATTAGGTTCTTTTGCTAGTTCTCGTTCCATATTAATCAACTGCTGGCGATGGGTGAGTACGTCAGGGTTACGTTTAAGTTCTTCAATGAGGGCTTTGTCGACTTGGGAGAAGTAAATATTCTCAGCCGCTTGTCCACGCAGTTTCATCGTTTCAACAAAGTCTTTCATCATAGTCGCTCCAATCTGAGGGCTATTACTTGTGGCTAAAAGTGTGCAGCGGTGAGCTACACAACCTAGTCGGAAGTATAGTTACTAGATTGTTAAGATAAAGTTTTATGATGTTAATAAATGTTTCGATTCAATCAGAGATACGGAATCAAAGAAATAGAGACAATCGCATGATCGCTAGCTTGGGCATCATCAGCGTAATGAGGGTTAATGAGGTGACGGTCCCAAACTTTATACTCGCTGAGTGATGCGATTGGAAATTCTGCAAGCGGAGTAAATTCGCATGAGTATAGGATGTAGTCCAAGATAGAGCCATTAGCACCATGATAATGGGTCGCGGGTCGACGTTGTGGGCTATCTTGATACCAAAATGTTCCTGAGTCAAACAGTCGGTAAGGGAGAATAAGAGGCTCAGTCTCAGGTTGACGAAAGCATTGCACTGAAGTGAGTGGTGCGAATTCTTGTTGGCTAAGCTCTTGATTAAAGTCTCCCAACAACAGCACTGGATACTGGGTTTCGAGTTTGCGTTGAACTATCGCCTGATAAAGCTGGTGGAACTCCAAAGCTCGTTGCATGGTTGAACGACATTCACCCATCCATTCTTGTTGCCATTGATCTACGATGTCCTGATGACTTCTTTCGTTTTTAGATGTTGTTTGGGAATTCAGTTGATTGTCGTTATCAGTAAAAATTGGCCGTTTAGATTTAAAGTGAACCACATAGATGTCTAACCAACCGAGTTGTGGATGATGGATACTGGCGCGAAGCGGCTGACGACTAAAAGAGAATTCTGCAGAGCTTGTTGGAGCAGTGACAGCTTGTGCATTATGAATAGGAAAGCGACTGGCTAAGGCGACTACTGGCGATGAGTAGACGTATTCTTCGGATATGGTTGGTTTATCAACGCAGGCAAAATATGGATACCCCAGTTCTAGGAGTTGTAGCCGTAGCTCCTCAATAGAAAACACTTCTTGAAAGCCAATAATGTCGGCATTAATGTCGTTAATCTGGCGCGATAGCCAATCTGTTTTGGCTTGCCACTGGGCGCTATCATATATATTAAGAAAATCATAAAACGCATCGGGGGGCGCGAGATAATTGAGTAAATTTATTGTCGCGATGCTCAATGACATCATTGCCTTCCTCGGTCAAAAAAGCCGTTTGATTTCTCAAACGGCTTACGTGTTTAACTCAATGGATACCAAAATAGTTCGGCTGCTGTAAAGCGTTTTATTAACGCTAGTACCACGATAATGACGATTATCCCTATCCAAAGTTTGTCTTGTCGATTGAGTGGTTTCAAGCTGTACCAGCTTCTCGTTTTGTGGCGCCCAAAACCTCTTAATGTCATTGCATTGGAAATATCATCAGCGCGGTCGAGACTTGAAAAGATCAAAGGCCCCAAGATTTTGGCCAGATTTTTTAATCTGGTAATGAGCGGAGCTTTGTTCGATAGCTCTACGCCACGAGCTTGCTGCGCGTGCATGATATTGATGTAGTCTTTTTTTACCTCTGGTAAATAGCGCAAAGTGAGGCTGACTGCATAAGCAATCTTATAGGGCAGTCCCAAACGGTTTAGGCTGGCAGCAAATTCCGTTGGGTGTGTGGTAAAGACAAATACCAAAGCGATCGGGAACATACTGAAATATTTTATGGTCACCGTAATGAGATAAAACAGTGTTTCCTCGGTGAGGGAATAATCACCGGGTAAAGATAGCAGTACGTGTCGAGTGCCAATAGCATCACTTCCTAATGAAGGCGAAAGCAAGTACATAAAAAGTGCATTTAGCAGTAGCACAGTACCTGTACCAATTAATAGCGAGCGATAGACTTTAACTGGAACTCGCGTACTAACAAGTAGCCCGATTCCCAATGCGATCATCGTAACGAGAATTCGCAAATCAAATGTTGTGAGCACCACGGTTACCCAGCCGATGAATAGCAAAAACTTGGTGATGCCATTAAGTGCGTGTAACGCTGAGCCAGTATCGATATAGTTGATACCAAACGTCATTTTTTCAGTTTTCATACGCACTCTTTGTCTTGCTGGATAAAGTGATTCATAAATGCGAGCGGATCTGGTAGTTCTAGCCTTTGTGCCAACTCATATAAACTGGTTGTGGCTAAGTTAGCTTGGGCTAATAACTCAGGTTGAGTAAATACCTCTATCATGGATTCATCGGCTAACAATTGACTATCAGCGATGACAATCGAACGAGTGGTGTATTCCAATACGAGATGCATATCATGAGAAATGATCATCACCGTCATGCCCATTTCACGATTAAGGCGTTCAATAAAACTAAGCATTGCGGTGTAATTTCGATAGTCTTGACCTGCGGTTGGCTCATCTAATATCAGTAATTTAGGCTCAAGAACGAGTATAGAAGCGATGGTGACACGTTTCTTCTGGCCGTAACTTAGGGCTTCAACTGGCCAATGACGATATTTACTTAAACCACAAAGTTCTAGTGTTTCGAGTACTTTTTTTTCTACCGTATCTTCACTATCGCCACGGTTACGCAAACCAAAAGCGACTTCATCAAAAATCATATGATGGGAAATCATATGATTCGGGTTCTGTAAGACAACGCCAATATGTTGGCAACGCTCAAAAATGGAAAGTGCTTCAAGAGGTTGACCAGCAAAAGTCATGGAGCCTTGGTCTGGTGTCAGTACACCCATTAATAATTTCGTAATGGTTGATTTACCCGACCCATTTTTTCCAAGTACGGAAACGAATTCCCCTTGATGGATATCAAACGAAAGATCATCAATAGCTGGTCGTTCTCCATCGTAAGAGTACGTCAGATTACGCACTGTCAGTAAGGGTGAAGTGCTTTCTTTACTTGGATAACGTAGTGCATTGTGACACCAAGTCACAACGGTTTGACGATAGTGATCGAGCGCCATTGTGCTCAAAGAAGAGGGGGGATTAGTGGCGCTGATTTGGCATCCTGCCGCTTTCAATGCTGATAAATAGAGTGGCTCACGAATACCATGCTCACTCAGAAGAGAAGAACTCAGTATTTGATCTGGAGTCAAATCTGCAATGATTTCACCATTATCCATTAAGATAACGCGATCAACTGGACGATGGAGTACATCCTCAAGGCGATGCTCAATAATAATAATGGTTTTGTTTGATTGTTGGTGCAATTGGTCGATGATTTCGATAGTGCGTTTGCCACTTACAGGATCGAGAGCGGCCAATGGCTCATCAAATAGCAATACATCGACATCATTGACTAACACGCCAGCGAGTGAAACTCTCTGCTTTTGTCCCCCAGATAAGTCATGGGGTGATTGATTAAGTAAGTGACTCAAGTCAATCATTTGCGCAGTGGATTTAACTAGCGGGTACATGTCTACAGTGCTTACATTTTGGTTTTCTAATGCAAACGCAATGTCTTCACCGACGGAAAGACCGACAAACTGGTTGTCGGTATCTTGTAAGACGGTGCCCACTTGTTGGGTTAGCCAATCCATTGAGCTTTGAGCGGTACTTTGACCGTTGATTGTTAAAGTACCTTTAATTTCCCCTTTGATACTATGAGGGATAAGTCCATTTAGGCATTGTCCGAGAGTTGATTTACCGCTGCCGCTAGGGCCGATAATCACGACTTTCTCACCTGGTTTAATGGTGAGATTAATATGCTTTAGAGTTGGCTTATCCAGAGACTCATAGCGAAAAGAAAAATCAGAAAACTCAATGGTCATGGCCGATTATGATGCCTCGGTCAGTTTGCTACTTTGTTTGTTGCGTTTCGCTAAAGCTTTCAGAATAAAGTAGCCAACCACAGCAATTAAAATGGTGTTACCCGCAGACACGATAGCCATCTGGGTATAAACTTTTGCTTCTGGCTCGCCATAAAGGATACTGTCTAAAAATGCAGAGCAGCCATAGCCAATCACATTACCTGCCAGCGCTAAACCAACAAATAGAACGAAGTCGCGAATCGGGAAAAGACCTTTTTCAAGATTACGTTGCGTAAGCGATGGGAACATACCCATGATGAAGCCCACGATACCTGAACCAAGAATCCAAGTAAGCCATACCCCCCAACCTGCGAATAAATCGGTCACCCAGTGTCCGATGAATCCAACAAGAAAGCCGACTAAAGGGCCAAACATAACAGAAAATAGAGCAAGCACTGCCATGGCAGGCTTTAAAGTCGTATTAGCAAAAACAGGAATACCAAACATAGGTAAACCACCAATGCCATAAAGTGCTGCACCAATAGCAACAACAACGACAGTTTTCGCTGAAAGATTCATAGCGAGATCCTTTGTATAAAGAACGATTGAGGCCAGTAGAACAATCGAATTAAGCTGACTGTAAAATTAGGGGGCGCATTATATACTCAACTAGCCTTAAGATGCTAACAATGACGGACATTTCCTGTCGATTCTTTCCCTGATTTTTCCGGTACTAGTTTTTCATCCATATTATACCCAAATGACCTCAAGATGCAGGATTCAGAGCTTCATCAACGAGCCTAGGTCAAGCTCAATCACGGCAGGAATGGCATTTCCTTTCAACGTGATGAGTATCAAAACGTAATACATTATCTCTGAAACGATATTATTCGGAGCAAACTTGATTACGGCCATTTGCTTTAGCGCGGTAAAGCGCTTTATCTGCTCGATGGAAAGTACGCTGGGTATTCTCTCCAAGTCGATGTAAGGTTACTCCAATACTCACCGTTAATTGCCGATCACCCAATACGGGTTGCCAATCAAATTGAGCAATATTGAGACGTAGATTTTCCGCCTCATCTTCCGCCTGTTTAAGGTCGACATTTTCTATGATAACGAGAAATTCCTCCCCACCAAAACGGATACAATGGTGATTCGACTGAGCAAACAAATGTCTAATTTGTGCTGATACGTTCATGATGGCTTTGTCACCCACTAAGTGGCTGAGTTCATCGTTGATCGATTTGAAGTGGTCGATATCAATAATCAAAAACGCGAAGTCGGCTTCATGAATCAATAAATCCTTTAAACAGCTATCGAGCCAGCGACGGTTGTGCAGTTGAGTAAGAGGATCGGTAAATACATCTTGTTGTAGTTGAGCTACAGTGTGCTTTTGACTCTCTGTAGTTTCTTTTAACTCGCGGTTTTCCATTTCCGATAGAATGAGTTTTAGTTGTAAATCAAATCTCGATAAGCGTCTTAACTGGTTGGCGCCTAATTCAGCAATAGGGATTCCCTGTATCATTTTCGATTCGATGGTGAAGGACTTTTTCTCATATTCGAGAGCCGCAGAATACAGCCCTTGCTGTTGGTAGATGTCACTAAAAGCATTGTAGAGAGAAATGATGACTTCAGACGACAGTTTGGCATTCTCTGCTCTTTTCTCTGCTTGAGTGAGCAGATAAATAGCCACATGAGGTTTATTACTCTCTAGTAGACAATAGGCCTGTTCAACTCGACTCATACAGGCAAACCAAGACGATTCAAAGTTGCCGACTGCATAAGGAATGGTGGCTAAAACATGTAATGCTTGATTAATATCGCCTTGTTGGCGATATAGGCGAGTTTGAAACAGCATCATTTGCCCTGTCAGTAGTTTGTCACTGACTAAAATTGAGAGTTCTTCACATTCCTTTAAGATTTTTTGGGCCAATTTACGCTTGTTTAAGCGGATATAGCAGCTCAACTTGTGCAATTTATAGTGCAAACGTAAGCTACGACCTGAAAGAGCATGATCAACCGTATCTATTTTATGGTAGTACCGGATGGCACGTGACGTATCACCAAATCGTTCGCACAGTTTACCCATACCTAAGATAGCTATCGCGTACGAATCAATATCGCCAAACTCAATCGCAAGCCGAGTGAGTGTAATGTATTCCTCTAGCGCTTTATCATACTGGTTTGTTGCGACATACCGCTCACTTAAACTGTTGCGTAAAGAGAGCATCAGATCTGCTCTAGGGCTGTCGGCATTCTTGAGTAGTTGCAGAGCGGATATTAGTGTATCAATACTTTGTTTGTGATAATCAAATGTGGCTTGATGCTCAGCACATATCATTAAGCAAAGCACTTGCTCTTCAGTGGTCGATGCCACTGTTTCTTGCATGTTATGCCAAAACTCAATCGACTCTTCACCAACGAGGCTCGTCACATCGTAGCCGGCTTCCTGAACTTTATTAAGCAGGTTTTCCACGGTCTAGATTCTCCTCGTTGTCGGATTCTTGCTCTAGTTGTTCCAAGGTAAATGGAAATATTAGAATATTCTGTAATATCACGGAAGGGAGCTCGCAGCTCAGTCCTTTACGATGCCACGGGTAGATAGTTAGCATTTGTGACAGCGTTCTACAGAGTTGTTCTGCTTCTGCTCCTTTATCTGCAATTAGCCAGCCCACCCGTTCACTACTAAGGCGAGTTAAAAAGTCATTGGAGCTACTCAACGTATGCGTCAGTTCGGTACATACGTCGATGACGCGCGGGTCATTATGACGAACAACGATCACGGAATAGTTGGACTGACGTAACTCTGTTTTTAATTGAACTAACTGCTCCCACCAAAAGGTTTCGGAAACCATATTAGAGTAGCGTTTATCAGGGTTGTATTCGTGTAACCCACGAATACGATTAATGAGTTTACGCGCTTTCTGTTCAAGCTGTTGTTTTGATAGGCGCGCTTTATCTGAGCCCAGTTGAGCAGTTTGAGAACGCACGTAGGCAAGTGAGTGTGAGCGAAAATGTTTGAAGGCAAGATAGGCACTTTGCATATCTCCCATTTGTTCGGCAATATCGGATTGTTTTTGGTAAATGCGAGCAAGGATCTCATCACTGTTTACTTCCGAAAACTGCGCGTGACTTTCTGCTTCACGTAACCACTTTAACGCCTGTTCCGTTTGCCCTTTTAACAGTTCAATTTTGGCTAAGCTCATCATTGCCAAGGTCTTCATCCATACCGACTGGTATGTGTCAGCAAGGGCGTGTGCTTGGTTAGCGGCTTTTTCAGCGGCATCGACTTGACCTAATTCCAGTAATGCCACCGCGCGAAAATCCCATACTTGAGCTTCCAAAATTTTGTCGGGATTGTGCTGTAGAAGATCGTCTGCACCTTGTAATACCGTCAGCATTTCTGGGTAGCGTTCAAGATAATAGAGATCCCATGAGAGAAAAATTCGGGCTCGAGCTTCTAACTCTGTATGGCGGATACTGTTAGCTGCTCTGACGGCAAGTTCGTGAGTCGCTTTGGCGAGTTTATATTCCTCAGTGACCCGCCATACATTACCCAACCCAAGTAGCGCTTCAATTTGAATACAAGGATTATCAGACCAAGCAGATTGTTCCAGCGACTGAATCCAATATTGTTGCGCGGTGTAATACTGCGCTTGTTCCCAATAGATAACCGCATGATAGTGATAAATATCAGCAAGATAGTCGTCATTATCAAGGGATTGCTGTAAGCGTAGTGCTGCGCGTATATATTTTAAACTGGCTTTTAATTCTTTAAGGCGCCATGAGCTTTGGGTAATGAGGAGCAAGCACTGCAATGTTGCTGCATTATCGTTGTAGGTTTTGGCTTGCAACAAACAGTCATGCGCATCAGTAAGGACCTGTTCAGGGTCTTGAACTAAGCGGTTTGTTAGTCGTTGGATAGTTTGCTCTAAAGCGAGACTTCGGTTACTCAAACGTCGATATCCTTAGGCTTACATCGTTCTTCGGCTAGTTAGTTTGTTGCTATTTGTATTTTGGATTCATCATAGAACAGCAGCTAATCAATCGTGAGCATACACATCTTGTTGCTTTTATTACAGGGATTGTGTTCTAGATCGTTATGAAACCAGATAAAAATCTATATACAAATTATTTACTGTCTAAAATTAGCACAATTTATGCCAATCATGGGTTGTTCTCATGCTTAGGTTATTTGTATTTGTGTTATCTAAATAAATTTTATCTTATATTTTATTGAGTTAACGCAACTTTACTTCAAAAATCAATTTTAGTAATCACTTATTTATCGTGTCGTCACAATATTGAGATGGAGAAAGTGAGGTGTAAACGTTAGTCAATAAATTGGCTGAATATATCGTCATGCCGTAGTACTTAATTAGCGACATTTTTCTTATACAATAAAAATATTTGTACAATTGTGAATAACTGCTATATCTTATACAAGATAATTTTTTGTATAGCTGGGGATGAAGCATGGCATCTAACGCAATACTAGTAGGCATAAGCTCATGTGTTTATGGGGATAAAGTCCGGTTCGATGGGGGACATAAAAGTAATGCTTTTGTGCAACAAGAACTGGGGCCACATGTAGTTTTCCACCCAATCTGTCCGGAAATTGGTATGGGAATGCCTGTTCCTAGGCCGACCATTCGCTTGGTTAGAGATCAAGATCGTATCGCTTTGGTGGAAACCAAAAATCCGAATAACGATCATACAGATGCCATGCTTCGATACTCAGAACAAAGGGTTGCTGACCTTGCTGACCAACCTATGTGTGGCTATATTGTGTGTGCTAAATCACCCACATGCGGTATGGAGAAAGTCAAAGTATATCAAGAGAATAATGCTGAAAAATCGGGGATAGGTATTTATACCCGAATTTTAATGGAGCGGATGCCATGGTTACCTGTTGAAGAAGATGGTCGGCTCAACGATCCGGTTTTACGGGAAAATTTTGTCACCCGAATCTTTTGCTTGCACGATTTCTATCAATCGATGGGGCAACAGCCTACGGCAGGGAAAATTGTGCAATTTCATAGTCGTTATAAATTAACTTTGATGGCTCATCATCCAGAATCTTACCGTGAATTAGGACGTTTAGTCGCCGACATTGCATCATATGATATTGAGGATTTTTTCCAGGAATACCGAGTTGGTTTAATGAGAGCACTTGCACACAGAGCGAGCCGAAAAAATAATACTAACGTATTGATGCATTTGCAGGGGTACTTCAAGCGTGCACTTTCTAAATCGCAAAAAGCGGAGTTAGCTCAAACCATTGATGATTATCGCCGCGGAGTCTTGCCATTGCTAGCCCCGATGACCCTGCTAAAACACTATTTGTCTATGTATCCTGATGCTTATTTAAGTCAGCAGCGTTACTTAGACCCTTATCCTCAGGAGTTGAAACTCAGATATGGGTTGTGATTCATTTAAAGACAGTGTGAAGTTATACGCTATTCGTGAAGTCGCGGAATTAACGGGTGTTAAACCAGTCACTTTGCGTGCATGGCAACGACGTTATAACTTAGTTCAGCCGCAAAGAACAGATAAAGGACATCGTTTATACACAGAACAGGATATTGAATTAATTCGTGATATTCAGAGCTGGCTTGCAAAAGGTGTTGCGATCGGGAAAGTGAGCCAGTTGCTATTTGGGCCATCTGAATCTCAATATGATGAAAACGTTACCGCGACGGCACTGGATGAAAATCAACGTTTACTTGACTATTTGGCGCAATTTAAGCGTGCCAAGGCCCAACAGTTGATTGCTACGGTTTTCAAAGAGTATCCACTCGCTCTGGTTGAGCAGCAATTTGTTTTACCCGTTTATCATGCGTTAGAGCAAGTAAAAGGTCCGCTTAAAACGTTACAAAAAGGGCTCTTTCAGAGCTTAATGGTGAGCCGTCTGGCTTCGATTCTTGAATCTGAAAATAAATCCAATTCGAAAGGTCAGAGCCTTTGTATTAGTTTCGATCCAAACGGGAGTGTTCTCGCTTGGCTTTGGGCGGTTGCTCTAAGTGAACAAGGTTGGTCTGTCACCTATCTAGAAGGTGTCGAAGATATTTCAGGTTTAGAAGAACACTCCGGTATAAAAAACTACCAGCACATGGCGTTGTTTTCCAATCATAGTCTGCCTGAAAGCCAATACGCAGCAGTGCGTCGCTTAGCTGAGACGTTTAATGGCACAACACAGTTCTCTGAAGTGTTACAAACCTTAATGTCTGACCATTAATTACCATAAGGATCTGATCATGAAGCTCGTATGGTTTAGAAGAGATTTGCGTGCGGTTGATAATCAAGCCTTACATTGTGCCGTTGCAAGCGGTGAACCTGTGCTTGCGTTGTTCATCGCTACTCCTAAACAGTGGGCAAGCCATGATATGGCCCCTATTCAAGCGGATTTCATTTATCGCCGTTTAACTGAGCTGCAAAAGGAATTATCGGCACTTAATATTCCTTTGTGTTATCGACAAGTCGATGATTTTTCAGCGTCGATAGAGGCCGTGGTTGAATTTGCTAAAGGTGTGGGTGCTACTCATGTTCTGGGTAATAAAGATTATGAAATCAATGAAGTTTTACGTGACCAGCACGCAGAAGCTGCACTGGCAAAAATAGGGATTGAATCCACTTGGTTTGATGATAAGTGCGTGCAAAAGCCAGGAAGTGTCTTAAGCAAACAAGGTACTTATTTTAAAGTGTTCACTCCCTTCAAGCGGGCTTGGATGCAAAAGATGTCGCGGCCAGTGATTGAGAAAATCTTGCCGGTTCAATGCTCTGTGGCTCAAGAAAAAAGTATGTGGCAGCGATTCGTATGGTCTACAGATCAGCCCTTTGATTATCCAAGAAAATCAAGTGAGCAATGGCCTGTTCACTTTGATGCAATTCGCCAAGCATTACGAGCTTTTTGTCGTGATAAAGCCTTTCGTTATAATCAGGAGCGAGATTTCCCAGCTCTTGATAGTACTAGCCAGCTATCACCTTATCTCGCCATTGGGGCTCTCTCCGCTCGCCAATGTATGGCACGGCTTTTTGCAGAAAGTGAGGTTGGATTTTTATCGGATGGAGCTGAAACCTGGTTAAGTGAATTGGTATGGCGTGAATTTTACCAGCACCTTTTACACTTTGAACCTAAGTTATCGAGAGCAAAAGATTTTCATCATTGGGGAGCCAATCTCGTTTGGCATAATAGCGATACTGCGTTTCAGGCTTGGTGTGAAGGTCAGACTGGATTTCCGATTGTTGACGCTGCGATGCGACAACTTAATGCTACCGGTTGGATGCATAACCGTTTAAGAATGGTTGTTGCCAGTTTTTTGACTAAAGACCTACATCTGGATTGGCGTGCTGGAGAACGGTACTTTATGCAACATCTGATTGATGGTGATTACGCAGCAAATAATGGTGGCTGGCAGTGGTGTGCTTCTACTGGATGTGATGGCCAACCGTACTTTCGCATCTTCAACCCAGTGAGTCAGAGTGAGCGTTTTGACCCTAATGGAGAGTTTATTCGTCAATGGATTCCCGAACTGGCGTCGTTAGATAACAAATCTATTCACCAACCTTGGAAAGCACCTAATCACCAAGCGTTATCTTATCCCCAACCGATAGTTGATCATAAAGCGGAAAGAGAAGTAACCTTAAGTCTGTATAAACAGGCTAAGGGAAATTGACTTAATGTTGCGTAACTGGTTAATAGTGGGATGTCTTGTCGCGTGTACTTACGTGAGTTCTGTGTGGGCTGCCACGTATTCGTTTCCCGTTAAAGGTAGCCGTATGGTTGGTAGTATTCAGTACCATGAGGTGAAAAAACACGAAACCATGGCGCAAATTGCCAAACAATATGATGTCGGTTTTCTTGCGCTAATGGCGGCAAACAAAGGGGTTGACCCGTTCTTGCCTCAAGAAGGTTACGTATTAACAATTCCATCGCAAATCATCTTGCCTGATGTCCCTTACCAAGGCATCGTCGTCAATTTAGCTGAATTACGTCTATATTATTTTGAGCCTAAAAAGCATGTAGTCCATATCTTCCCTGTTGGCATTGGGCGCATTGGGCGAGATACGCCAGTTATGGAGACAAAGATCAGCCAAAAACGCCCCCATCCCACTTGGACCCCACCGCAATCCATTCGCGAAGAATATGCCCAAAAAGGGGTGGAGTTACCGAAAGTGGTGCCTGCCGGCCCCGATAACCCGCTGGGGGATTATGCGTTGCGTTTGGCTTATGGTGCTGGCGATTATCTAATTCACGGCACTAATAAAGATTTTGGTATTGGTTTGCGCGTAAGCTCAGGCTGTATACGCATGGAGCCAGAAAATATTGATTGGCTATTTCATCATGTGCATACCGGTCTAAAGGTAAAAGTTATTAATGATCCGATTAAAACAACACTCGAGCCTGATCGTAGTGTTTATATGGAGGCTCATGAACCTTTAACGCGTAGCGATGGTGTGAAAAAACGTCTGACGATGCCAATAGAGTTAAAGTGGTGGCTAGATGAATATGGAATATCAGCAGCAAAAGCGCAGGCCGTCATTACTGCACAAAATGGTGTTCCGGTTCAAGTTGCGGAAGGAAGCTAGAATAGATACTAAAAAGAGACAGAAAACTGTCTCTTTTTATGTCATATAGCAAATGTCTTATTTAGTATAAGACTGTGCAATGTTATCAATACGTTCATTTGCACGAGCGGCTTCTTCCTGAGCGGCTGTTGCTGCGTCAGCTGCTTGGTTCGCTTTAGAAGCCAGTGCCGCATTTTCACTTTTAAGTGAAGCCACTTCATCATTCAATTGGCTAACTTGATTACTTAAGTCATCAAGTTTGTCTGACGTTGCTGAATCTGGACCTGAGGCGCACCCAGCCAGTAATAACACTGAAGATGCCGCAGCAGCCAGTAAAATCTTGTTCATATCGAACTCCTTGATAGATAGTTTGTATCAAATTGACGCTCTATATTTTTATAAATCTCAATATAGTAGCTTTTTCAGTATAATCAGTATTTCTAATGATTTAGTAAAAATAACCCAAAAAATTCAAGACTAAAATGCAGAATTGTCGATGAAGTTAACATCATCTGTAACAAATCGTGAGAATAGCTTGGATTGATCATCTTGAGTTTTTCCTACCGAATATTTTTTATCTTCACTATCCTTAAACTAGCGTTTCGCGGTAGTATACGCAGTTTTAAAGTTAAACCCCTTTCCACCTCCTAAATTGGTGGAATTTTGTATTTGGAGAATCCTTTGCAGTTTAAAGATTTAGGCTTAGATAACCGATTATTGAAGACACTTGCGCACTACGATTTCAAAAAGGCAACTGAAATCCAACAACAAGCTATCCCGTATGCGATTGCAGGGAAAGACTTGCTTGCGTCTTCGAAAACCGGATCTGGTAAAACATTGGCTTTCTTACTTCCAATGTTACATAAATCGCTCAAAACAAAAGCGTTCTCTGCAAAGGATCCGCGAGGCGTTATTTTGGTACCAACGCGAGAGTTGGCCAAGCAGGTGTATAGCGAACTGCGTTCAACGTTAAGTGGTTTATCCTACAATGCGGTATTAATTACTGGTGGGGAAAACTTTAATGACCAAGTGAAAGCATTACGCCGTTACCCTCGTTTCATTGTGGCTACGCCTGGTCGTCTAGCTGATCACCTTGATCATCGTTCCGTATTCTTAGATGGTTTAGAAACGTTGGTACTCGACGAAGCTGACCGTATGCTGGATTTAGGTTTTGCGCCTCAGCTACGTCGTATTCATAAAGCGGCTAAACACCGTCGCCGTCAAACCTTGTTGTTCTCTGCGACGTTAGATCACGACCAAGTTAACGATATCGCTGCGGAAATGCTTAATGAACCACGTAGCATTTCGATTGGTGTCTCTAATGAGCAACATAAAGATATTACGCAACGTTTTTATCTATGTGACCACCTCGACCATAAAGAAGCGTTATTGGATCGTATCCTAGAGCAAGAAGATTATCGTCAGGTGATTATTTTCACTGCGACTCGCGCTGATACAGAACGACTGACTGAAAAGTTGAATGAGCGCAAACTGAAAGCGGTCGCGTTAAGCGGTAGCCTCAATCAAGCGCAGCGTAATACCATCATGAGTCAATTTGAACGGGCGGTATTTAAAATTTTGGTCACGACCGATGTTGCATCACGCGGCTTAGATATTTCAACGGTGACGCATGTCATCAACTTTGATATGCCAAAACATACAGAAGAGTATGTGCATCGTGTAGGGCGTACCGGCCGAGCGGGTAACAAAGGGGATGCGGTTTCTTTTGTTGGACCTAAAGACTGGGATAGCTTTAAACGTGTTGAACGTTATTTGCGTCAAGATCTTAACTTTGATGTGTTAGAGGGTTTAGAAGGTAAATTCAAAGGCTTGAAGCCACGCAAACCCGTTAATAAAGGAAATCAAGGGAACAAAGGTCCTGCGAAACCTAAAGTTAAGCAATCTGCGAAGAAACCAGCTAAACGTGATGAGAGTTATTATAAGAATGTTGCAGTGGGCGATAGTGTATTTATTCCACGGAAAAAAACAGCACCTAAAGTCGATGACGAATAATCATCTCGTTTAAGTAAAACAAAAGGCAGCGTCTCGCTGCCTTTTGTCATTTTTTAAGAACTAAAACAAATTCGCTTTACAGTCTGTTAAACCTTGAAGTAACCGAGTTCTTGTTTTTGTGTCTCAGCTAAGTTCGATAGCTCTTGGCTTGCCGCGGCTGACTGAGTAATGCCCGTAACGTTTTGACTCACCAGCTCATAGATATTCGCTAGGTTTTTGTTGATATCGCTTGTTACTTGATTCTGTTCTTCCGAGGCGCTTGCAACTTGAGTATTCATTTCACTGAGCTGGGTAATTGATTGATTAATGTTATTCAGTGCTTGGCTCAGTTGTTCGGCTAAACTTTGGTTCTCATGCAGTGTCTCTAAGCTAGATAGCACTTGATCATTAGCAGAACCTGATTGTGATTGGAGCTCTTCAATAATAGCTTGAATTTCTTTTGTCGATTCTTGGGTTCGAGCGGCTAACATGCGTACTTCATCCGCAACGACAGCAAACCCTCGGCCACTTTCACCGGCTCGGGCGGCTTCAATAGCAGCGTTGAGCGCTAACAAATTCGTTTGTTCCGAAATACCTTGAATCACTTCAATGACTTGGCCAATTTTCTCTGACTGAGCTTTTAAACTGCTAACGACATCGGCGGCATGACCTAGTTGACTGACCATTTTGTCATTCGCACGACTACTGGTGGCAAACATAGTTAAACTATTGGTGGCTAACTGTTTTGCATCTTGAGCAGCTTGATCTGCATGATGGGCATTATCTGTTACGGTTTGGGCCGCACTTTCTAGTTGGTTAACCGCAGAGGCCACTTGTTCAACTTCTTGTTTCTCTTGGTCTGAATTGACAGACGATTGGGTCATTACAGCAGCAAGTTCTGTAGACGCAGAGGCAACATCGACACTAATACGTACTAAAGCACCGACGGTTGAGCGTAACTGTTCGACAGTGCCATTAATATCACGCGCTAAAGCTGTTACTTCATTATTACCATCTACTTTTGCTTTTACTTTTAAATCGCCAGATGCTACATCACGCATGACTTCGCGTAGATGTCGGATCGGTTTAACAATGATTTCAGCGAGAATCCAGCTAGCAATAGCCGCTAAAACAAGAATGACGATCAAGCCAATCGTTGAGTTATTGATCACTGAAGAGTGGATGTCTTCATTCTTTTTAATGTCAGCAATGGCGAGAGTATTTAATGTTTTTGAAAGATGATTAATTGCAGCGACCATCTTTGCTCCGGCGTCTCGATAGGCAGCGCTTGCATCATCATACTTCTGATCAAATTGAGTAGAGGTTGAATTTTGTTGATGCCTCTCATGTAAAAGTGGAATCATCGTGTTAATTGAATAATTAACGTAATAATTCATCGCCTGATCTAATTGCGTTATTTCATCATGAAGTTCTGGTACATCGCTTAAGCGAGCGAGCTCTTGCTTGTTCTTTTCTTGTTTACTTAATAATAAAGCTTTTAATTCAGCAACATCTTCGGGTCTGAACAAACTGTATATGGCTTTAATGCGCATACCGTAAGTATTATCGATGATATTTATAACTTCTTCTTTATGTTGAATAAGCTTCTGAGTGGAGTTAGAGGTTTCATCAAATGCTGATTTAAGCGTCGATGTACTGTAGGTAATACCCGCTATTAATAACAGCATGGTAATTATTACCGGTATCACAACCTGTAACTTGATCGACAAGTTACTGAGTAATTGGCGCATACTATGGTCCTTTTAAATAAAGCTGAAAAAAAATGTAACAAAAATGAATGAATTATATTATTTGAGACAGATAATAACGATTCCTAATAAGAATTCAATCCTTATTTATTTTTAGTTATAAAGAAAAATTGCAATAAAATTAGTTGGTTGTGATTTTATATAAATCATTAATTTAAAGTCATTTTTTTCCTGCGCATCGTGAATCATTCTCCTAAACTTTTACTAGTCATTACGAAAATTTCATAGAACTACGAGCGTTATGAGCATGACGTGGTAAGTTTTCTTTCTGTCACATAGTGTTCAAGTAACTGAAACATAACTGTCACAATTCATCCATAAATTTGACCTCGTTGACCTATACTCGGTATAACCCCTTAAAGGAAACATGTGATGAAAAAAACTGTATTTGGTGCCATTGCTTTGTTAGGTGCTTTAGCTTTTAACCCAGCTTCGGCAAATGAAACTATCTCTGTAGTGGGCTCAAGCAGTGTGACTCCGTTAATGGAGTACTTCGCTGAAACCTATATGAAAACTAACCCCGGTGTGTTTATTGAAGTCCAAGGGCCTGGTTCGTCTGCTGGTATTAAAGCGGCAAAGAATGAAAGTGCGGATATCGGCATGTCTTCTCGCAGTTTAAAAGCTTCTGAAGAGGAACCTGCCTTGGTAGAAGAGACCATCGCTCGCGATGGTATTGCTGTCGTCGTTCATCCCAGTAATAAAGTGAATGGGCTGACTAAAGAGCAGGTGACAGAGATTTATAAAGGCAAAATTACTAACTGGAAGCAAGTGGGCGGAGAAAGTAAACCGATCGTGGTGATTACTCGTGATACGGCTTCTGGGACTCGAGGTGCATTCGAAGACATTATGTCTTTAAAGCGTAAAGTGAATGGTATGACCGTTTCAGCCATTTCTCAACGAGCACAGGTTGCTAATGGGAATGGTGGGTTGAAAACCATGGTGGCATCGAACCCTTATGCTGTCGGCTATATTTCATTAGGTACGGTGGATAATACCGTGCACCCACTGGATGTTAATGGTGTATCCGCTACCGTTGAGAATGTGAAAAATGGCAGTTATCAGGTCGCCCGTCCATTCTTAGTCCTTTATAAAAAGGACAAACCAACACCCGAAACTAAGAAGTTTCTCGATTGGATGCTTGGCCATCAAGCCCAAGCTATCGTCAAAGACCATGGATACATTGATATCCACTAAGTGCTTTATTTAAATTTTGCTCGGCCTCATTTGGGCCGAGCCTTTTATTCTCATTGAATGATCACTTAACGTTCTCCCGTGTGATTAGGTTAAGGCCACTAGGCATTTCAATGAGACTGACCATCGTAAATATAGTGAACGTTTATGAGTATTGATAAAGCTCAATCATCTCAACCTGGTTTAAAAGCCAAAAAGCGCATTGATTGGAAAGAGCGTCTGTTTCATGGATTGTTTCTTACCAGTGCGGTTATTGGGATCGTGTCTTTAGCGATCATTGCTTACTTCATTGTGCGTGAAAGCTTACCGGCATTTCAGGCCGTAGGTGTCTCTGGCATTGTTCTTGGTCAAGAGTGGTTACCTCCTGCTTTGTATGGTGTGGCTACTATGATTGTCGCATCGGTAGCATCAACGCTGGGGGCGGTTATTGTTGGAGTGCCGATAGGGGTGCTAACCGCTGTTTTTATTGCCGAAATTGCGCCTAAGCGTTTGGCTGATTTGATTCGCCCTGCGGTTGAGTTGCTGGCGGGGATTCCGTCGGTGGTTTATGGCTTCTTTGGTTTGGTTATTATTGTTCCCCTGATTCAACAAGTATTCGATGTACCAGCAGGTAATACCATCTTGGCTGGGATTATCGTGCTTGGAGTCATGATCTTACCGACGGTAATTACAGTATCTGAAACCTCTATTCGCGCTGTTCCTGCCTCATATCGTGAAGGTTCATATGCACTCGGTGCCTCAAAAATTTACACTATCTTCAAGTTATTGGTTCCCGCCGCTCGCTCTGGGATTATGACCGCCGTCATTTTGGGTATCGGGCGAGCTTTAGGTGAAACGATGGCGATTATAATGGTGATGGGCAACGCGCCAGCCATGCCGCAAGGTATTCTAGATTCTGCGCGTACTCTTACTGCGAATATTGCCATTGAAATGTCATATGCCAGTGGTGTTCATGCTAATGCTCTCTACGCGACAGGGGTGGTGCTATTGGTCTTTATTATGATGCTGAACGGCGCGCTACTGTATTTAAATCGTGAGAAGGCGAGGTAGAAACTATGGATCGTGTAAAACTGAAACGTGCTCGCCAAAACAAAGATGCCCTGCTTAATGGCTTAATTTGGTTGTCAGCGGCATTAACTGTCGGGTTTTTGTTCTGGATTATCTGGTACATATTATCTAATGGCATGCGATTTGTGGATTGGCACTTCATTACGGATAATTACACCAGAACGGGTGACGAGCATGGTATTTTCCCCATGATCGTTTCTACGATTTACATGGTGATCGCCTCGATTGCTGTCGCGGCACCACTGGGGATCATGACGGCTATTTATCTAACAGAATATGCAAAAATTGGCAGTCGTTTAGTTAAGGTCATCCGTTTTTGTACCGAATCACTTGCTGGTATTCCATCAATCATTTTTGGTCTATTTGGTATGACATTTTTTGTCGTCATTATGGGGTTTGGCTTTTCAATTTTGTCTGGGGCGTTAACACTGAGTATTCTGATTCTTCCTGTGATCATTCGCACAACCGAAGAAGCTTTGATGGCTGTTCCACAAACTTACCGAGAGGGCTCTTATGGGCTCGGTGCATCAAAAATCTATACTATTTGGCGTCTTATTCTACCGAGTGCGATGCCGGGAATTCTGACGTCCGTTATTCTGAGTATCGGCCGTGTTGTCGGTGAATCGGCACCTGTATTTTTAACGGCAGGTATGGTGGCTCGTATTCCTGACTCTTTGATGGACTCTGGTCGAACGTTAACCGTGCATTTGTACAAGCTGACAACTGAATTATTCACCGTGGACGAGTGGAATCAGGCCTATGGGACAGCGACGGTACTGATTGTTGTTGTGTTGATCATTAATATTATTACTAAGTTCATTGCTAGCCGCTTTAATACGGCCAACTACTGATTTCAGCACATAGAACCGAATTTTGAGACTCATTTATGAATAAATTTAATATTGAAAAACTGGATCTATTTTATGGTGATAATCAGGCATTAAAGTCGATTAATCTCCATATTCCCACTCAGCAAGTGACGGCCCTTATTGGCCCGTCAGGTTGTGGTAAATCAACGTTATTGCGTTGTTTAAACCGTATGAATGATCTGATTGAAGGGGTGACGATTAAGGGCACTGTCACACTGGATGGAGAAGACATTTATGGTGATATCGACGTGGCGGGGTTACGAATTAAAGTTGGGATGGTGTTCCAAAAAGCCAATCCATTTCCAATGAGCATTTATGAAAATGTTGCTTATGGTCTGCGCGCACAAGGTATTAAAGATAAGAAATATATTAACCAAGTGGTTGAGCGCTCGCTTAGAGGTGCCGCCTTGTGGGATGAAGTGAAAGACCGCTTAAAGTCTCCGGCGTTTGGATTATCGGGAGGTCAGCAGCAGCGTCTTTGTATTGCGCGTACCATAGCGATGGAGCCTGATGTGATTTTGATGGATGAGCCGACATCGGCGCTCGATCCCATCGCAACCAATAAAATTGAAGACTTAATGGAAGAGTTAAAGAAAAATTACACCATCGTCATTGTGACTCACTCGATGCAGCAAGCACGCCGTATTTCTGATCGCACGGCCTTTTTCTTAATGGGAGAACTCGTCGAGCATGGTGATACTGAACAAATTTTTGGTGCGCCAAAAGATGACCGTACCCGTGGCTACGTGAATGGCGATTTCGGTTAATAGATGCTCGCTTTAGGTGATTGCGCGGTGAGATGAAATAAATAATTAGTGAGAATGATAATTTTTTTCAAATTTTAAGTTATGAATGAATCAAATTCATATAAGATTATAACTATAAAGCGATGGTAAATTTGCCCCTCTCTTAGAGGGGCTTTTTTCTTTGCATTATGGAATTTTGACCTGTTACTCTGGTCAAAATAATCATTGAGTTACGGTCAACTCAAGGTAAATTAAGTGATATAGCCAAATTATTTAATGGGTTTGGGGATATCCCTCTTTTAACTTACTGGAATACAACTGTTCACGGACAAGAGATAAATACTGTGTTTGAATCCTTTTTTCCAAAACCAAAACTGTTCTTTTCTAGCTTTGCTCTTTGGGCGTTAGCGTGTGTTATTGCTTGGTACATGTTTGTACAAGGGCTGGGTCAGCACTTAAGCCTTGGTAGTGTATTTGGTTATGGTTATCCTGCTCCTCTAGGCGACAAGCCCACTGCCGCTATTCAAGCCGCTTATAAAACTAATCTAGAACACGCAGGAATGGCTTGGCTTTACCAGTATATGGCAGTGTGTTATGCGTTGTTTTTATTCGTATGGATGAAGTTTAGCCATCATAAATGGGCCAAATGGTCTGTACTTGGTTCGGCGCTCATCGTCTTTATTACTTGGTTCCAAGTAGAAGTGAGTGTGTTGCTTAATGAATGGTATGGGGATTTTTATAATCTCATTCAAAAAGCGTTAGCAAAACCAGACAGCATTACGTTATCGCAATTTTATGGTGAGTTAGTCACGGTGGCTGTCATTTTGATGGTCGCAATTACCGTTGCTGTGTGTAATGCCTTTTTTGTTAGTCATTACGTGTTCCGTTGGCGTACGGCTATGACGGAATACTATACGTCTAAATGGCAAAAAGTGCGTCATATTGAAGGGGCGTCACAGCGTATCCAAGAAGATACCATGCGTTTTGCTTCAATTATGGAAAACTTAGGTGTGAGTTTCTTAAACTCCATCATGACCTTAATCGCGTTCTTACCGATTTTATGGAATCTCTCAAGTTACGTTAAAACGTTACCTTTGATTGGTGAAGTGTCGCAAGGGTTAGTCTTTGTAGCCATTATTTGGTCGATCTTCGGGACTTTGCTGCTCGCAGTGGCAGGGGTCAAACTGCCGGGATTAGAATTTAAAAACCAGCGTGTAGAAGCAGCTTATCGTAAAGAGCTGGTTTTTGGTGAAGATGATGAAAATCGCGCCGAACCTGTTAAGTTAGGTGAGCTATTTAGTAATGTTCGCCACAATTATTTTAAACTGTATCTTCATTACGTTTACTTTAATGTGGTTCGTTATGGCTACCTACAAATCGGCCAGTTTATTCCTTTGATTGCATTGGCACCTTCGATTGTTGCTGGCGCATTCTCTTTGGGGATCATGCAGCGTATCCTCAATGCGTTCCATCAAGTTGAAAACTCTTTCCAATACTTAGTGAATTCTTGGACGACGATTGTTGAGTTGTTATCCATTCATAAACGTTTGAAAGCGTTTGAAGCGACTATCAAGCATCAAGAGCTTGATGATTTGGAGTTAGAGCAGGCGTCGCAAAACTAAATCGCAAATCGAATACAAGGTCATCCCTCGGGCTGGCCTTTTATTTTTGGGTGCCATAGTGGCAAAAAATAGGGATGATTAAGTGAATCAACGCAGCATGAACATTCAGGTTGAAAAAGCTCAGCAAGGCGATCTGTCGGCGTTATGCTTGCTCAATAAGCAAATTTGTCAGCAGCATGCTCAACATGCACCAAATGTATTTGTGATACCTAGTTCGGAGCAGATAACCCAATATATGCAAAATATATTGGATCATAGTGATAGTGAAATCTGGATAGCAAAACTAGGTAACCAAGCAGCAGGTTATGTGATTGCACGCCTCACTCGTAACGAAAGTGTGCCATTTCTAACTACACATTTGGTTGCTCGCATCGATACCATAGTCGTAGATGATGAATTTCAACATTGTGGTATTGGACAGGCGTTATTTGCAGCGTGCCAACAATGGTGTGAACAACAGGGAGCCAGTGAAATCAGATTAGAAGTGATGGCGTTTAATCAAACCGCGCAACGGTTTTATCAGCAACTCGGGTTTTCTAGCCAATCGCATATTTTATCGATGTCGTTGTCATCGAATTAGTAGATGGTCACAAGCATTAAAAAACCGCCAAATCATATAGATTTGGCGGTTTTTGTTTTTATCTGACTATACCCAAATGACCTCAAGATGCAGGATTCAGAGCTTCATCAACGAGCCTAGGTCAAGCTCAATCTCGGTAGGAATGGTCATTCCTTTTCAACGTGATTGAGCGCAGAAATAGGTTTGTTGATGAGCTCCCAAAGGGCGAGTTTTATTCGCTCCTAGGCTGTGTTACTGATTTTCAACGTAGAATGACTATGTCTTCAAATCAGTGCCTTGCCTAAAAGCGAATACATTCTCGCTGAAACAGCATCTTGAGGTTACTTGGGTATATATGTCCAGTTAGAACAAGAAGTGCGCCATTAACACAATCACTGGCAGTGTAATCAATGTGCGTACAATAAAGATAAAGAACAGCTCGAAGATGTTGACTGGGATCTTACTTCCGAGCATCAGAGCGCCAACTTCCGACATATAAATGAGCTGAGTGACGGACATTGCAGCCACAATAAAGCGCGTCATTTCACTATGGATTGATGTGGCTAAGATAGCCGGAATAAACATATCGGCAAAGCCAACCACAATCGTACGCGAGGCTTCGACCGCTTCTGGCACGCCCAGTAGTTTAAGATATGGGATAAATGGCTGGCCAAGAATAGAGAACACAGAGGTGTGCTCTGCAATCATCAATGCAGCTGTTCCTAGCCCCATCACCACGGGCAAAACGCCAAATACCATATCAATTGCGTTCTGGATACCTTCTGCAAATATTTTGCTTGGCGAATTGGCTTTCGATGCCTTATTTAACGCCAGTTTTAGACCCCAAGAAAACGCGGTTTCACCGACAGGTATGGCATCTGCATCTGGATGTGGTTGAGTGCCATCAATGTAGGTATCTTTTTTCCAACGTAAAGGAGGTAAACGTGGAATGATAACCGCAGCCACAACCCCAGCAAGGCAAATGGAACCATAGAAAGGCAAGAACATCTGTTCCAAGCCAACTTGAGCAATCACCACTAGGCTGAATGTGATAGAAACAGCAGAGAAGGTGGTGGCAACAACCGCTGCTTCACGTTGGGTGTAAAACTTCTCTTCATACTGTTTACTGGTCAGCAAAATGCCCACACTGCCATCGCCTAACCACGATGCCATACAGTCAATAGCACTGCGGCCTGGTAGGTTGAATACTGGACGCATGATTTTGCTTAGTAAGCTGCCAAAAAGTTCAAGAAGACCAAAATTAAGCAGTAATGGAAGTAAAAGACCGGCAAAAATGAACACGGAAAAGAGAGTCGGTAGTAGGTCGGAAAGAACCAGCCCACCGGTGTTTTCTTCCCATACCATTTCCGGCCCCACATGGTAAAACGTCATAATGACAGCAGCGCCGCCAAATAAGCGCACTACTAGCCAAATCCACGATGGGTTAAATAGGCCATTAAGGAAAGGTCGATTAACAATACTTTGAGGTTGGACAAGTTTAACTAAAAGTGAAGCCCCGGCCATAAAACTCACGATGATCGTAATCATTGGTATGAGTAAATCACCTAACAGGGATTTTAGAGATTGGGCTAACATTGCGACCGGAATGGTGTAAGAGCCTTGGTCTTGGATAGGAGCCATAAATAGCAAGATCCCAATAATAGAGGGGATCAAAAAGCGCCAAATGGTAGCAGGACTATGTTTAGTCTCTGGGGTATCTAAAGCTTGGGCGTTGTTCTGCATCGTTTATCTCATGTGACTATTGTTTTATTTCCTCCCTGGAATATTCATTCACTTAATGTCCGTATTTAATCGGGCGGCAAGGATATCCAACTTTGTTTTATGATGCAATACTATTCACCATTCAACTTTAACTATTCAAACTAATACTCTGAGTTAAACTTTATTCATAGAGCCTAGCGTTATTTCATACTGAAATAGATTGGCGTATTTATGCAATCGATTACTTCTAGTTGTGACGGGGGAAGGGTGCCTGAAGTGGCGGTTTTTTATGTGGTGTAAATAACGCTACTTAATCCGTAAGTAGCGTTATTGATACAGTGAATCGCCCTCTGGGAGTTCATCAACAAACCTATTTCTGAGCTCAATCACGCAGAAAAGGAATGACCATTCCTGCCGTGATTGAGCTTGACCTAGGCTCGTTGATCAAGCTCTGACCCCTACATCTTGAGGTCATTTGGGTATAACAGTTGAGAAAACGCCTGAGATACATCTTGAAAATAATGGTGTTCACCAATCAGGTGTATGATGCCAGCGCGATGCAGTTTGTGGTTCACTCTTTCGTTGGCACCAGAAATACATATAGAGATGCCTTGTTGATGCATTGTTAGAATCATTTTTTCTAGTGCCTGTAGGCCTGTGATATCCATAAATGGTACCCATTTCAAACGAATTAAAATGGTTTGGGGGGCTGATTGCAATTCAGTAATACTGCGTTCTAATAGATCTGAAGTACCAAAGAAGAAAGGACCATCTACGGCAAATACAAACAGCTCTTTTGGCATGAAAGTCAGACCGTATTTCTGTAACTCACTGGCCAACTCACTAGATTGATCTTGTTTCATTTCGACGCTGGTGGCCATACGGCGCACAAAGTGCAAAATGGCGATAATAACGCCAATGTTTACAGCGACGACCAAATCTGAAAACACAGTCAGTAAGAATGTGGTGATGAGAATGACCACATCTGCTATGGGCGCTGTGCGAACCAACTTATAGAAGTGGCGTGCTTCGCTCATGTTCCAAGCCACAACAAATAAAATCGCGCTCAAAGCGGCTAAAGGAATGTTCACGGCAAGAGGCGCGAGAACCAATAAAATCACAATTAAGGTGATGGCGTGAACAACGCCAGAAATAGGGCTGTTACCACCATTACGAATATTAGTCGCTGTGCGAGCAATCGCTCCGGTGGCTGCAATACCACCGAATAGAGGCGAGATCATATTGGCAATGCCCTGACCAATCAGCTCTTGGTTTGAATCGTGTTTTGTGCCTGCCATTCCATCTGCTACTACCGCAGATAATAATGATTCGATAGCGCCAAGCATGGCAATCGCAAACGCAGGGCCAATCAGTGGCACGAGTTCAGGTAGGGATATGTTAGGGACGTCAAACTCCGGTAGACCTTGAGGAATGCCACCAAATGCCGTTCCTATGGTGCGAATGTCAGGTGAGGCGACGACATATTGAATGAACGTGGCGACGACCAACGCCAGTAGTGGCCCCGGTACTTTTTTAAGCCCAGGTATTTTAGGGCCGACAATCACCAAGACCAAACATAAGCAAGCGAGTGCGGTGGTAGCCATATTGAGGTTGGAAAAATGCTGTACGAGAAAGAGCAACTTTTGATGAAAATGTTCGCCTTCAACGGCGGGAAGACCGAAGAAATCACGCCATTGACCCACCCAAATAATGACACCAATACCACTGGTAAAACCTATGATGACAGGGGTTGGAATAAAACGAATAATGCCGCCTAATTTGGTGAAGCCAAGTACGAGTAATATTGCACCAGCCATCATAGTCGCAATTTGTAAGCCTGTTATGCCGTATTGGTTGACGATGCCCGCGAGAATCACGATGAAAGCGCCTGTCGGTCCTGCAATCTGTATGCGAGAACCACCAATCAGCGATACAATAATCCCCGCAAAGATAGACGTATAAATGCCTTGTTCAGGTTTTACCCCGGAGGCAATTGCAAATGCCATTGCTAAAGGAAGGGCCACAACACCGACGATGACACCGGAACTTAAGTTGGCTAACCAATTTGTTCTTTTTAAGAGCCCAGCTCGGTATGATTCATAAACGGCAAGCATGGTTTGTTACCTTATTCATAAACAGAGAGGGCGGCGATTCTACGCTTATGCTTAGGCGTGTAAATAGGCGGAATAAGGATAATTAGGATCAGTTGATATTAATCAAAAGTTGTTACTTGAGTATAAATAACCCAATGCAGAACATCATATTATTCGTGGATGAATGAGAGGAAATCCGCTCTTTTGGAGCGAGAGCGCTTAAATGGGATAGGTGTGCATTTCTGATCTATATTGGTATATGTGAAATACAATATTGTTCATATAAATTAAATTGCTTAAAATTTGTCCTGTAGGATGTTTTCTATACATAAATGGAGTTTGCTATGATTAACAAGCGTTATTTTAAAACTAAAGATGAAGTAGAAGTTACCTTCGAAATTGAAGCACCAGAATCGTCATCTCATGCCGCTATTGTGGCTGATTTTCTTGATTGGCATCCAGAGCCCATGAAGAAAAATACACGTTCACATACATTTAAATTTAAGACTCGATTACCTAAAGATTCTGAATTCCAATTTCGGTATCTACTTGATGAACATGAATGGGTAAATGATCCGAAAGCTGATCAATATATTCCAAATGGCTACGGTGAGGAAAACTGTTTAGTTTCCACTTATGAATAGCTTTAGTTGGGCGGATATAAAATAACCGCTATTAGACTTTTCTATAAGTTAAGTAGGGGTTATTTGTTTGCGTGATGTAAGTGGGCGCTTTCATTGTATGCCATATGTACAAATGAGCCTATGTTGTGACTTTTTTGAACATTCTTTGACGGCATCTAGGTGACATTTTTCTCAGAAACCCGTAATCTTGTGCGAGTTTTTATTTGTGAACACGGGTTGGATTGTGGATTTAAGTAACCTGCGACTAAAATTTTCTGAATTGTCGAAGCGACAAAAAGCATCAGTCATCGGGTTTCCTGTATTAGGACTCGCCATTCTTTCCTCCGCCCTGCATGGAAATGGAAGAGAACAAACGGTTCAAATTACCCTTCCTGAGAGCCAAGTTGTTGAAACGATTTTAACCGAACAACAAGATAAACAACATAATATTCCTGATTATGAATACCAGATAAAATCTGGTGATACGTTGAGTTCTATCTTTACGCATCTCGGTTTTACTTATCAAGAGTTGCTAAAAATTATGGAAGCCGATCAAGATGCGCTTGCTCTTGATACGCTTCAACCTGGTAATACACTTCAGTTCTGGACGACAGACCAAAATCATGCTGTGAAAAAGATGGAGTTAGTCTTCAACATTGCACATAAAGTTGAATATTCTCTGCAAGATGATGGTTCTTATGCTTATAAAGAAACCACGATTCCTGGGGTATGGAAAAATCGTCCTTTAATTGGAGAGATTAACGGCAGCTTCTCCCAATCTGCTTATTCACTTGGATTGAACAGCACTGAAATTGATCAAATCGTTACTTTGTTAAAAGATAAGATTCATTTTGGCCGTGATTTACGAGCAGGTGATAAGTTTGAGATTGTTCAATCTCGCCAATATGTTAATGGTGAACTTTCAGGTAACCGAGAAATCGAAGCGATTAAGATATTTAACCGCCATAATGTGATTGCTGCGTATTTGAATAAAGACGGTCAATTTTATGATCGTCACGGGGAAAGTTTACAGAAAGCCTTTTTACGTTACCCAACTAAAAAGCGTTACCGTATTTCATCACCTTTTAATTTACACCGTGTGCATCCTGTAACAGGGAAGATCATGCCACACTTTGGTACTGACTTCGCTTGTCCAGTTGGTACACCAGTGCTCGCGACTGGAGATGGTGTTGTTACCATGATTCGTAAACACCCTTACGCTGGTTACTATATTTCTATCCGTCATGATAGTACCTATCTGACCCGTTATCTGCACTTGAGTAAGTTCTTAGTTCATCGTGGTGAACATGTTAAACGCGGGCAGGTAATTGCATTATCAGGTTCGACAGGTCGTGTAACCGGGCCGCATTTACATTACGAATTACGCATAAAAGGTCGCCCTGTGAATGCCATGACGGCGAAAATTCCAATGGCCCATTCGGTACCTAAACGTGATATGCCACAGTTTATTAAGCGTCGAGATGAGTTAGATACACTGTTAAAAAATAAAGAAAATGAGTTAGCTTCGACGACCGAAGCAAAACATAGCAGTAGTTAAGCAAACAAAACCCACCAAGCATTGGTGGGTTTTTTTATGGTGTGAACCTTTACTTTCGAGGTTAGTTTAACGTGATATTATCATTTGCCATTTTATTCACTGATAGAAGCTGGCTCGGTGGTAGAGGTTTAGAAAAGTAGTACCCTTGAATATTCTCGCATCCCATAGAATACAATTTTTCCAATTCATGAATTGTTTCAACACCTTCGGCAACTAAATCAACATTGAGTAGTTTTGCTAAGTGAATGATAAGTGACACCACTTTTTCAGATGTTTGATTGGTGAGTAAGTTACGTACAAATGTGGCATCGATTTTAATGCAATCAATAGGGTAGCTATGGATGTAATTTAAACTTGAATAGCCAGTGCCAAAATCGTCTAAAGCAATTCGAAAACCAAGACGGCGTAACTTATCGAGCAGGGAAACAATATCGGTATTTGGCGATAGTAATACCGATTCAGTTAACTCAATGGTGAACTCATCAGGGTAGTAATGATATTTGGCCAATGTTTCTGTTAAAAATTGAATGTATTCTTGCGGGTCGTCCAATTGTTCTGGTGAGCAGTTAATACCCAGTTTTACGTTATAACCCAAGCTACGTTCGAGTTCTTGTTTCGCTTTGCAAGCAAGCTCTATGATACGTTTACCCAACAGGACCATAAGTCCTGAATTTTCCGCTGCTGCAATGAACTCAACCGGGCTTACATGTCCCATTTCATGGCTATTCCAACGGGCTAGAACTTCAAAATAATTCCACTCCAACTGACCTTTTTTAACAATAGGTTGCATGTACACGGAGAGTTCTTGTTTGACGTTCTGTGGTTTGTTGAGCTCAATTCTCAGTAAGTCAGTGATACGAGCTCTTCTCATATAAGCTTGACTCAGTTGTGTATCAAAGCATCTGATTTTTTCGTTGCGACTTAGCTTACAATCATTGAGTGCAATACTCGCATTGGCGATCAATTGTTCTGCTGAGAAAATATCTTTATTGAAGGTCGTAAAGCCAACTTTGGCATTGAGAGTAATAGAGTGGGGCGCCACTGTATAGCCCACTTCAATCTCGTTAAGGATTTCATCACAGATGATCATAGGTTCAGTCGATTCGGTGATAATAGCGAATTCATCTGATGCGAGCCTGAAGCGATAGTGTTCATCCGGAACATATTGTTGGATGATTTGGGCAATGTGTTTTAATACGTTATCACCCACGTAGCTTCCGTATACGTCGTTTATTTCTTGGAAATGGTCAATATCGATCACGATTAATGTAAAAGGTTCGCGATACCCTTCGATCATGCGTTCTAACATATCGGTCAGGTAGTTACGATTCATTAATCCGGTTAAGTGGTCATGTGACACTTCGTAGCTCAATCGATTGACTAAAGATTCTGAACGTTCGCTGAGAATTTGATAGCACAAAGTTCCATTAATTAACGATGTGACGATGGAATGAAAGTGGCACACTTGTTCGGAGATAGCCTCTTTCGTTTGGAATCCCGAAACTAAAAAACCTAGGATATCATCAGCATGTGTTGCAATGGGTACCACAAGTAGAAAGTCGACAGAATGGTCTTCATCTAGGTGCGGATCGGAATGCTCTAAAATATGATATGGGGTTCTTGGGCTATTGACGAGTGCTGAACGCCATTCTGAACTGATAGAATAAGTGTGTTCACGATGTTGACGTGTATCAGAACCTTTCGATTGAGCTCGAAATAACGTATGTGCAATGGTAGTGGTGCTGTCTAACTCTAGCAACTCTGTAAATGCGGAGTGACTTGCTTGATGGACGACTTGAGTTGCGTGTTCAATCAAAGCATGACCACGAAAGCGTGTTAAAAAGCTTATTGTCGACAAATCCATTGTCGAAGGTGTTATTTGGGCTTCTGTCATAACCTTATTATCAATATTTATCTCTATAACAGCATGTTTCACAAAACATCGCCGCACTATGCATATATGATGTATTAACTATGGTTAATATATTGTTTTATTGCCAGTAGATGACCGTCTCAGTAAGAGATGTAATGGTGTAAAACAAAAAGTTTTCAGGAGGATATAAGAGGTCGGCAAATGTTCACAATTGAGCTAAGTGTGATTTGCGTCACACTTTGTTTGGGCGTAGATTTAACGTTAGCGGCGAGCCAATTGTTCACGTAGATAATCTAAGAACAGCTGTGTGCGGGTGTGCTGGTAATCAAGCTTAGGATAATAGGCAAATACTGTGGCTTGATCGAGCACCACATCAGGCAAGATTCGAACGAGATTACCCTTGAATATTTCCTCCTTGAGCATCACGTCATTCGTTACGATAATCCCTAAGCCACTTTTCCCTGCATGATATAGCGCTTCTGGGTTGGTCGTGGCAAAGTTGCCTGATAAAGTGACCCGTTTCCCATGCATATCTTTTACTTCTCGGTGAGGTTGTTCTCCCCAGCAGAGCACATTATGTTTGGTTAATTCTTGCAGTGTGGTTGGCGTGCCATGTTCAGCTAAATAGAGAGGGGAAGCATAAAACCCAGCACTGTGAATGAAGAGTGGCGAAGCTTTAAAACTTAACGAATTGAGTTGTTCAATTTCACGGCTGATAAATAGATCAAGGTGTAGCTCAGGTAACTGGCCTGGTGTTGTCGTGATCAGTTGAATTCGAATATCTGGATAGCGCTTTAAAAAGCCGTCGAGGTATTGCATTAAAAACTTAGATCCAACCGCTAGTGTTGCGCCTATTTTAAGTAAGCCAGCAGGATTTAAGTTAACGGAACGAGTTTCATCCACTACTGATTGCCAACTTTCTAACTGGGCCTTCGCGCGCTCGTAAAAAAGGACTCCCGCCTCTGTTTGAGTCACTGACCGTGTTGTTCGCTTTAGCAGTTGCACTCCGATTCGGTCTTCAAGCCAATGGATTCGTTTACTAACCGCTGAACTGGTTGTGTCTAGTTTACGTGCTGCTCCGTTGAAGCTGCCTTCTTCCACTACTCGAATGTAAGTACTTGCACTTTGTAACCAGTCCATGGCAACTCCCAGTTATTCCTTAAAGGAACTAATCAATTTCCTAAAACGGAGATTATCAAATTCAAGGCGTCAATATACTATAGCCAGCCTGAAAGACCTACCCTGTTTGGCCATTAACCTGCGTAAAATGGGGAGGTTCGTTGTTTGACTAACTTGCCACCCGCCATCCTTCATATACGTTGTTTGTTATAGAGTTAGGAATGATATCTGTGGTGAATACAAAAGAGTATTTCATTCTGCATGACACGCGAAAACTTTGAACGTTTTAGAAAAACCCCCTTGTTATTGGCCATGATGATCATTGCGACAGGGCAAGTGGGTGTAAGTATCTATCTACCTTCTCTTCCTCTAATTAGTGCTGATTTATCAGTAAGCCAAGCTCAAGTGCAGATGGTAGTGACACTCTTTTTACTCGGTTTTGGTGGGTCACAGCTGTTTTACGGACCATTATCTGATTCGATTGGGCGTCGTCCCGTTTTTCTACTTGGTCAAGGCGTGTATCTCGTAGGGACTTTGATGTGCGTATTTTTTGCCGATCAGTTAAGTTCTCTAGAACTAGGGCGATTGTTGCAAGGTTTAGGTGCTGGGAGTGCTTCTGTTTTAGGTCGTAGTGTGCTGCGTGATAGTTACGATGGAGCGCATTTAACCAAAGCACTTTCTTATATGTCGATTACGGCATCGATAACCCCAATTATTGCGCCAGTGCTTGGTGGTTGGTTGGCGTATCAACTGACATGGCACTCGGTCTTTATTTTTGTACTCTTGTACGTCGGTTTCATTGGTACCCTAGGGTTTTTTATTCTACCGGAAACATTGCCTTATACTAAGCAACGCTTTCGACCTAAAACCGTGGTTCAGGGGTATTGGTCTTTAGTGCGCAATAAACAGGTCATCAGTAGTGCCAGTTATAACTGGATCAGTTATACCTCGGCGATGGTGACACTTTCTGTATTGCCGTTTCTGATGCAAGTTCAATTAGGTATGACCGCTGCAGACTATGGTTCTTTGATGTTTATTCCTTCTATGGGATTGTTAGCGGGAAGTTTAACCGTCAACATACTGACCCGTTTTTATCCAATATTTAGTATTTTACGTATTTCGATTGCGATGATTTTTTTAGCGGGTATTACGTTGATTGCTGGCCATTTCTCTGTATTTCAATTGGTCTGTTCATTTACAATTTTATCAGTTGCTCAAGGCATGTCCTTTCCTTTAGCAACGACGCTACTGCTCTCTCCTCATAAAAAGCAGGCTGGTGCGGTTGCTGCATTGTCTGGGTCAATCCAGATGGGATGCGCGGCATTATTAGGTGGTTATTTAGTCGAGTACTGGATTCATCAGCAAATCGCATTAGGGTATTTTTATTTAGCCGTTGGTGTATTGATGAGCAGTATTCTATTTTATCAATCCACTCACCAGTCTGTCGTTGTGCCAGCAAAAGCCTCTTAACCTAAAATCAACCTATATGTTCACGGTGTATTCAGGCTATAATCAGCGCGATTTAATAGAGGATTTTCCATGCAACAAAAAGAACTGGAAGCTTTGATTCAAAGCTTATGCGAGCAGGGTAACCTGCCAAATGCACTTTCATTACTTAAGCAAAGCGATGATGCAGAAATTGCAGAAGCCGCAGAATCTCTATCTGGACAATTCATCTTAGCGGAAGTCGATGGTGAGCAGCGTATCTATCACCAAACGATCGAAACAAATGATGAAGGTGTAGAACAAGAGTTCGTAGAATACATTATGAATGAAGGGGATGATGTCATCCTATTTGTTGCTTGGTTCTTTGATTTGTTCTTCAGTTTGAAGCAAAAAGACGTGTATCAAATGGCAGGTAAAACTTACCATCAGCCCAAACGTCGTTAATTTTTTACCGAGAATTGCCCTGTCGTTTCGGTATAAAAACCTTGCTTTTTAAGCAAGGTTTTTATTTATCTAGTGAGCATCAAGCGGCTTTGGGGTGTACATGCGTTTGGCGATTTTCCCATTGGGTAATAAATGCGACTGACATGATAATAATCAGTGCTCCAAGCCAAAGTCGACCGGGTGGTACCCAACCAAAAACGACCCAGCCAGCGATCACATTCATCGGCAATTTGGCATGGTCGAAGGGTTGTACGAAAGAGGCGTCGGCGACAGAGTAAGCCTTTACAATGGCCCATTGTGCTATCGCTGTTAATATCCCTGCTGCAATTAATAATAGCCAGATGGTTCCTCCCGTTGGTAAATGCCACTCAGGAATCGCTAGAATTAGGTTAAATGGTGTCATTAATACCAATAGGTAAATCACCATAGTGGAAGGGGAATCGTCATGTGAAAGCTTTTTCACCATCAATGAATAGCAAGCCCAAAAAAATGCCGCCCCCACGGGTAATAAAGACGCCCAACTAAAGTGATCTGACCAAGGCTCTAAGATGATCATCGCCCCAATGAAGCCTGTGATGGTCGCTCCCCAACGAGCTAAGCTGACGTTCTCTTTTAATATAAGGCCAGATCCAACCGTAGCAAACAGTGGTGAGGTCATTAACAATGCAATTCCTTGCCAAATCGGTACGGGGTAAGCGAGAGCCCAAAGCCACAATTGGATACCTACTACTGCTAGCAGCACACGGAAAACGTGTAAACCAAAATGAGATGTGCGCAGCGAAGAACGAAATCCGAGTGATTTTAGGTAAGGAATCATCACGATTATCGCGATACCATATTGAATGAGTCCAACGGTAGTGGAAGGAAGGCCAAAGCGAATACTGGCGATTTGTGTCACGCTATTTACTACTGCAAATGCTAAACCAGCCGTTAGCATCCAAGCAGCTCCATGTATCGGTCGTGTTGAGTTATCCATTGCTATTTCCAGTCATAAAAATCAAACCTAGTTGCCCTCTAAGGTCACTTGGGTATACATATAAAACTGGTTAAATATTACTCTTGTTTTTAGAGAGAACCAATATTTTGGGTAAACGAACATGTTCGAATAATTTGAGGTGATAACCCCTAGGTATTGGTTAGTGGAGTCTTCATTTTATAGATAAAAAAAAACCTCCCGAAAGGGAGGTCAAGAACATGAAGTGACCAGTGATTTCTGCCATATCACTGAAAAGAAGCACAAACGCTGCCTGCATTTGTAATTAGATTAATGCACTAAGTGTGCCAAAAAATAAAATCATATTTTTCAATTGGTTAAGTATTTTGTGTGGATTTTGAATTGAATGGATATGCTTACTTATGGTGAGGGTTTGTTTTAAATTGGTGCAGAAAAGTAATCTCAGAGTGATGAGTCAAACGATAAAAAAGGCCTGACATAATCAGGCCCTGATAAGGACAGTAATTAGAATTTAGTGAAGAGGTTACTTAAAACGCGTATTTTAAACCTAGGCGGATAGTATCTTCGTCATCACGAGTTGTTTCGGTTCCTGATGTTACTTTGTCGCCAGAGTTAATTTTGTAAGCGACATAGGAAGTTAAATTAGCGTTAAAGCTGTAGTAACCGCCTAATTCAACAAAATTATCGTAATCTACGTCTGCAGAACCATCGGGTTTGTTGGTGGTTTTGCCATAGATAGCTTGAATTTTCGCTTCGTCTGTCAATTTATATTGTGCCGCAATCTCGATAACGTCGAATTCTTCGTTATCAGCTTCACCGGTATCACCGAACGAATAGGTTGCGCCCAAGTATAGAGCATCCATTGAGTAGCCTAAACCAAACAGAGCTTGGTAGGCGTCATCATTTGATGATGAGGACACTTGTTTGTCATCAGCAGAGTATGCAGCACCTAGTTTTATTCCCATAGGGAGTTTATAAACGGCAGAAAGGCCATATGAGTCTGCATCATCTTCAGAATTGGCTTTATAAGTCGCTTGTAAGTTCAACGCGTCATTGAAGTTACCACGGTATGCAACCACTCCGGTTGTATGGTCAGCCGACGCATCTAAGTACTTTTGTAATCCAGTGAACTGACCAATATCAGTGAAGCTAGATACCTGAACTGCTGCCATGTCTTGCGCACCGAAAGAGATGGCTTGTCCGTCAAAGTCAAGGCCAGCAAACATATAGCGTTGAGTCAATTCGGAATCACCGGCAGCTTGTTCATCTTCGTAGCGAGCAAAGCCTGTAAGGCCTTCAGAAATTTCTGTTTTACCTTGGATATTTAAACGAGCACGGGTTTTATCTTTCATTGTGCCGTCAATTTCTACACCTTTGTCGGTTGCATTGAAGTCACCACGGAACTCAACGCGACCGCCAATTTTTAATTCAGTACCATCTGCTTTATAGACTGTTGCTGCCAGAGTTGAACCAGAAACGAGTGCTGCGAATACGGCGCTGGCGAGAACTGCTTTTTTCATTTTATTACCTTATTAAGAGTAGATGAGCTTCAATGCCCTAACGTTTGGTAAGCTCAAAATTAGAGGTAACAAATGACGGTTTAATTACTTGTTCTTGACGTTTAGATGTTGTTTTTGTTGAGGGTGTATAAAAAAAGCTCGCCGAGGCGAGCTTTCATCCACTTGGTGATTGATTATGCAAGTGATTTACCATTTGCCGATACTTTTACATCAATATTGCCACGTGTTGCGTTTGAATATGGGCAAACTTGATGAGCCGTTTTTACAAGTTCGATAGCTTGTTCATCGGGTAAGTCTAACTGCGCTGCAAGGCTTACGGTTAATTCAAATCCGCCTTGTGCATTTGCCCCAATTCCAACTTCTGCTGTAACTGGAGCTGATTTCAACGCAATTTTGGCTTCGCGAGCGACGTGCAAAATAGCGTTTGAAAAACATGCAGAGTATCCTGCTGCAAATAGTTGTTCAGGGTTAGTCGCATTGCCGTTGCCGCCCATTTCTTTTGGATATGCAAGGCTTACAGAGAGTAGGCCGTCATCCGTTGCGACTTGACCGTTACGTCCAGCAAGAGCAGTTGCTTTAGTTGTATATAGGTTTGCCATGATTTTTCTCCAAAATTTAAGTTGTGTGCAATCTAATTTCGAACAACTATATATCGATCTTTATCTAGAATGCAAGTATATTGTGCGCAATATAATTGTGAGTGAGTGAAAATGAGTCATTGCCATAACCCCGAAACGTCATCGCCATCAGAGATGAGTACTGACGAATTGTTATTGTTGGAAAACCAACTTTGCTTCCCTTTGTACAGTGCTGCGAATGCCGTAGTCCGTTCTTATCGTCCACTATTAGATAAGCTAGATCTGACCTACGCGCAATATTTAGTCATGATGGTTTTATGGCAATCAAATGGCATCAGCGTAAAAACATTAGGCGAGAAATTACATTTGGACTCTGGAACGCTTACGCCTCTCCTTAAGCGCCTGGAGAAAAAAGAATTAGTGGAGCGACGCCGTAGCCAGATTGATGAACGGGTTCGAGAACTTTATCTGACAGATGCAGGGATCGCGTTACGTGGTCAAGCATTAGAAGTACCCCAGGAGATGATGTGCAAGTTTCACCTCGACGTTGAAGAAATGGTATTGCTGAAAAAGTTATGTGAAAAAGTCATTCATAAAATTGAATAAAACACACTGATTTACCGAGAATGGTTTTGCTCTTAGGCAAGGCACTGATTTGAAAGTATAGGCATGCTACGTTGAAAATCAGGTATTGCTTGTGTAGATCGTGACCAGTTTGACTTGTTGATTTATAGCAATAAGTTACACTTGGCATTCAAATGTTGTTCAGGGAAGAGCTATGAATGCCGTTAAATTAAATGATCAATCGATCGAACCTTCCAAAATTGTCTGTGTAGGCCGTAACTACGTCGAACATATCCAAGAACTTAATAACGCTGTGCCTGACCAAATGGTGGTGTTTCACAAACCCAACAGTGCTATCAGTCGAACTTTGCATGCTACACATGAAGAAACGCTGCACTACGAGACAGAAATTTGCTTTATGACTAAAGGTGGGCAGTTTCATGCTGTCGGTCTTGGGTTAGATCTAACCAAGCGAAAACTACAATCGAAACTCAAAGAGAAAGGACTTCCTTGGGAACGAGCAAAAGCGTTTACTGGATCAGCGGTTTTAAGTAAGTTTGTGCCATTGCAAGGTATTGATATCAGTACGCTAAATTTAGAACTATTGATTAATTGTGTACGAATGCAAAGTGGTGGCGTCGAACAAATGATGTATAAACCCGCCGCTATTCTCGATGAAATCAAATCATACACAACCTTAGAAGACGGTGATATCGTCATGACAGGAACACCGAAAGGTGTTGGTGAAGTTCAGCCAGGAGATATCTTCCTAGGACGCCTTAAAGCGGGCGATAAGACCTTATTCGAGATCGAATGGGTGGCAGAGTAACGCCCCCGCTCTAATATGCCCAAATGACCTAAAGATGCGTGATGAAGCGCTTCATCAACGAGTACAGGTTAAGGTTAATAACGGAATGAATAGTCATTCCTTTTCATGATGTGTCTATGACAAGATGATAACTTACGGATAAGGCGCTGTATCCGTAAGTTATTTATGTTTCGCAATGAACAGTAATTAACGTCCTGCCTTATTTTTTGGTTATGCCAAAACCCACAAGTTCAATAGCAAAAAAACCGCCATACTAACGATGGTTGTTAGCAAAATATTCTTGGTTTTCCATGCAATGAGCGCGGCTAGAATCGCTGCCCATAGGTAAGGGTTCGTGGGGCTTAACCACAATTGATTTTTGTGGGTAAAAACAATAGGTGCCCAAATTGCGGTGAGCACAGCGGGGCTAGAGTAGGAGAGCAGTCGTTGTAATTTAGTGCCGAGTTTGATTGGTAGCTTGGGCTCTAAAAATAGGTACCGGCTTGCGAATACTAATGCCGCCATCAGTAGAATATATACCGTGTTCATAATGATTTACCTCCCACGAGGTTTTCACAGTAATATCCTGCGATCATGGCGAATAAACTGGCAATCATTAGGCTGCCTGGGACTTGATAGGCAGTAAGCAGTACCGATAGCACTAAAGCCACTAAAACGGACACAAAAATAGGGAGGCTTTTTGTGTTGGGTACGACAATCGCAATGAAAGTGGCTGCGACTGCAAAGTCGAGTCCTAACGAATTTAAATTAGGGATATATTGGCCAGCAATAATCCCAACTAAAGAAGCAATATTCCAGACTAAATAGAAGCTCAAACCTGCGCCTAAAGCATACCAACGGTTAAATTGTCGCGTGCTTTGTTGGCCACAGATAGCAAATAGCTCATCGGTTAGCAAAAAACCGAGCAGTAAACGCCACCGAGTTGGTAAAGGGCTAATTTTATCGCGCATCGATACGCTGTAAAGTAAGTGGCGAGAAGTGATAAAAAAGGTGGTTAAAAGCATCGTAATAATGCCCACCCCACTTTTGAGCATACCGGTTGCAACGAGTTGAGCGGCTCCAGCATAAAGTACGGCAGAAAGCGTTTGGCTTTGAAAAGGAGAGAGCCCAGAATCCATTGCATAAGATCCTGCTAGTAGCCCCCAAGGAACAACGGCGATACTTAAAGGAAGAATGGCTAATGCGCCTTGCCAAAAAAGCTGGGCTTTTGATGGATTGTGCGCAGCAAGATTATGTTCTGATGTCATTGTCGTCCTTGGCATCGATGGAAATAAAAACGCCCCCATAACGGAGGCGTTAGTTTAAGGGAGAAAACTATACCAAACTATGTTGGTGTTCGGTAATTAGCATCGCCATCTGTTCATCGGCGTGTTGTTGTGCTGTTGCAAAATCAGCGTCAGCGCTGAATTCACCGACAACCTCGTAGTAACACTTGAGTTTAGGTTCGGTGCCGGAAGGGCGAACAATCACACGTGCACCTCCCTCTAAATGGTAAACCAACACATCACTTGCCGGCAGAGCGATTAATTCTTTGTCGCCATTGGCAAATTGCCGCTCACACAGTTTGTAATCTTCGGTTATTAATACTTTGCGACCCGCAATCTCCATTGGAGGAGTTTGGCGTAATTCATCACCGACTGGTGGGGCGGATGGATCTAAAGCAATACTGCGCTGAGCCGTGACATATAAACCATGTTGGTGATAGATATCAGCCAGTTCATCCCAAACACTTTTACCTTGTTGCTTGAGTTGTGAAGCCAGTTGTGCGAAAGCGACCAGAGTCGATAAACCGTCTTTATCCCATACCGTATTACCAATGGTGTAACCCAACGCTTCTTCATAGGCAAACATGAATGGATGTTGCTCTGTTTCGGTCTGCATTGCGACATTAGTGAGCCATTTGAATCCGGTTAGGGTTTGGTAATATTGCGCACTATAATGCTCGGCAATTTTGCTCAGTAAACTCGAAGATACAATGGTATTTCCGACTAAAGGTTGTGTTGGGCTCGCTTGTTTTAATAGGTAGTTACCTAATAATGTTCCTACTTGGTCACCAGTCAGCATTTGATAACTGCCATCCGATTTACGAGCAGCAGCGGCAAATCGGTCCGCATCTGGATCATTGGCGCAGGCCAAATCAGCATTGTGTTTAGATGCTAATGCCATCACTTTATCCATTGCGCCCGCTTCTTCTGGATTAGGGAAGTTAACGGTTGGAAAAGTACCATCGGGTTCGCGTTGTTCTGGAACACTATAAACCTTGGTGAATCCCGCATCTTTCAAGAGTGCTTCCGCCATCTCTGCACCTACGCCGTGCATAGCAGTATAAGCCAGTGAAAGCTGTTCAGGTTCATTAGATTGCTGCAAGATGGGCTGGCTATTAATAGCAGCACGATAAGTTTGGTAATAGTCTTCTTTCAACCAAACAAGTAAGCCTTGTTGTTCAGCTGTTTCTAATGACAGCATCGTCACATCGTGTTTTGCTGCTTCATCGATACTGACCGCAATGCCAGTATCATGAGGTGCAATAATCTGCGCGCCATTTTCCCAATAAACTTTAAAGCCATTATATTCAGGAGGATTGTGACTTGCAGTAACAACAATGGCTGCTGCTGAATGAAAATGCTTAACACCAAATGCAACAACAGGCGTTGGTGCTACTTTATAGGTTAAATAGACTTTTATACCGTGAGCGGTTAGCACTTGGGCTGCATCATAAGCAAACTGTTGAGAATCTGGTCGGCCATCATAACCGATGACCACTCCGCGCTGTTTTGCATCAGCGATTTGCTGAATCAAATAATTCGCTAAGCCCGCCGATGTCTCTTGAATGACTAAGCGATTCATTCTGTTTGGACCACAGCCCACTTTACCGCGCAAACCAGCGGTACCAAATTGAAGACGAGTTTGAAAACGGTCTTCCAATTCTGCAGTCATCTGTTCGTCGATAAGAAACTGCAGCTCTTCACGAGTTTTTGGATCAGGGTCTTTATCTAACCACTGAGTGACATAGCGCATCATAGGTGTCACCTTGCTCTGTTAATGGGTTGTATACCTAAGTATTTATAAGTTACTTGGGTAGATATCAAGTAAATTGTATGTGATCTTTCATTAAGATAATGCGCACGCAATCGATAAACGTTATGCAAAGATTCCTATTTATGCTGAACAAAATGTGTGTTATTACTCAAATTAACGTATCAATTCCTTGTTGAAACATAATTTTTTGTGATGCTATGCAATTAATTTTTTCTTTATCAGGTGTCTTAGGCTGTTTACCTGACCACGACGAACATGGAATTTAGGGGGGGTGTATAAACTTGATTTTAGTAATGTTATTGGAATTTATTTTATATTAATCAAATATTTATTTGGCTTACTTTTTCTTTGGTATTCTATTTTTTAGTGTGTATATATTATTTTACACATTGGATTATTTGTAAAGAAAGGCTAAATGTTGCCTTTTATTTTAAAAAGTGCTTGCGCTAGATTGAAAGACCCGATAACTTACAGGGACTGCAGCACAACTGCAAAAAGAGATTAATACCTAACGAACGATAATTCGTAGCGCACAACAGGACGAAGTAAGCAATGTATCAGAACGATGATGTGAAAATTAAACAAATTAAAGAATTATTACCGCCAATTGCGGTGCTGGAAAAATTCCCAGCAACTGATATTGCTGCTTCAACCACTTTTAATGCTAGAGAAGCAATCCACAATATCTTGGAAGGAAAAGATGACCGCTTAGTTGTGATCATCGGTCCATGTTCAATTCATGACACTGAAGCCGCTCTAGAGTACGGTAAACGTCTTAAATCGCTGCGTGATGAGTTAGGTGATCGTCTTGAAATCGTGATGCGTGTTTACTTTGAAAAACCACGTACGACTGTAGGTTGGAAAGGTTTAATTAACGACCCATACCTCAATGACACTTACGAAATTAATGATGGTGTTCGTATTGGCCGCAAACTGTTGCTTGATCTTACTGATATGGGAATTCCAACCGCGAGTGAATTCCTCGATATGATCACGCCTCAATACTTGGCTGACTTAATTAGTTGGGGGGCAATTGGTGCGCGCACAACTGAATCACAAGTTCACCGTGAGCTAGCATCTGGCCTATCTTGTCCTGTTGGTTTTAAAAACGGTACTGACGGTAACATCAAGATTGCAGCGGACGCGATTCGCTCTGCAGAATCTTCACACCACTTCTTATCTGTGACTAAGTACGGTCATTCAGCGATTGTACAAACAAACGGTAACCCATACTGCCACATCATCTTACGTGGTGGTAAAGAGCCAAACTACAGTGCTGAACATGTCGCTCAAGTGAAACAAAAACTTGAAGAAATCGGTATGCCACAAAAAGTAATGATCGATTTCAGTCATGCTAACAGTTCTAAACAGTACCAACGCCAAATGGTTGTTGCTCAAGATGTGTGTGATCAAATCGAAGCGGGTGAAAATGCTATCTTCGGTGTAATGGTAGAATCTCACCTTGTGGAAGGTCGTCAGGATCTTGAAGCAGGCGCAGAGTTGACTTACGGTCAATCTATTACTGATGCATGTATTGGTTGGGGTGATACCGAGAAAATGCTTCGTCAGTTAGCAAATGCTGTTGAAGCTCGTCGTAACCGTTAATTGTTAGACAGTGTTGCTTTGAATAAATAACAAAAGGTTTAGCCCGAGGGTTAAACCTTTTTTCGTTTTATTGATGCAAAAATGTGTTGATAGAGTCAAACACCAACGCATGATCTTCATGTGATGGTAATCCACTTGCACTCACTGCACCAATCACTGCTCCTGAGGTAAGACGCAGTGGAAAGCTCCCGCCATGATCGCAGTATTCCGCTTGATTAATGAAGTTTTGTTGTTCCATTCGAGCGCCCATTTTGTCATTACTCTGACCAACTAATAATGAGGAATGTGTCATACGCAGAACGGTATTACGTTTACGACGCATCCACTCTAGATTATCGGGAGCGGATTCCGGTAGAGATACTTGAAAAAGAACTTGGTTAAATGCATAGATTTCAAGAGCAACAGGTGCTTTTCTTTCTAGCGCTTTTTGATACAAGATGTTGCCTAAAGACCAAGCATCGGCAAAAGAAAAACTGGAAAAGCGTGCTTCTTGTTCTTGTTTTACGAGCGTATCCATATCTGGAATTGGTATTGAATTCATATCTTCCTCTCAAAAGTAAAAGCCTTGTGAGACAACAATACGCTGCTAGATTTGTGATTGGAATATAAATTTCATATTTTAAAGTGTGGAATTTATATTTCTTGAAGACGTGCACGATTAGCTTTTTAATTTTTGGGAAAGGTATAAAACAGAAACGCTCGCCTAGGCGAGCGTTTGAGGAGCTGATGACTAAGCTAATTGCATTTCCACTTTGCCCAGTGCTTTTTTATACAGAAAATAAGCGGTGATACCCGCTAGAATATTGCCACACAAGGCTCCCATGAATAAGCCGGGTAAACCACCCCATTGGGCTCCTAGCCATAAACAGGGTAAGAAAAAAGCGAACAATCGCAGTGCTGAAATGGTCAGAGCAACATACGATTTTCCTAACGCATTCGACACCGAGACCATTAACATGCAAATGCCTAATAATCCTAGACTAAAAGGCACAACGGTAAGGTGGCAGTACAAGATGTGGCGCACCTCTGGTTCAGAAGTCATTAACTGAGTTAATGGTGTGGCAAGTAGGTAAGCCAATGCAGCAATAACCAGTTGTGAAATAAAAATAAACTTGATCGCTATATTCACAAGCGAACGTATTTGAGAGAGATTGTTTGCTCCTAACATGCGGCCAACCATCGGTGGCAGTGACATCGTAAGTGCTAGAACAGCAACAATCGAAAAGAATTCGAAGCGAGAACCTAGTGCCCATGCTGCAACTGCTGCTGTGCCATAGGTCGCAAGTAACTTGGTCGCTAACATCGAAGAGAGTGGAGGCAATAATTGACTAAGCATTGCTGGTCCCATGATATGGGCAATATTGAGTACGCTCTTCTTTATATCGAGATCATGCCAATCGAAGCGCATCCAATGACGTTTAGCCACTCGTGGAGCGACAACCAAAATGCCAATAGCAAAGGCGATACTCGTTGCGATGGCTGCGCCATTGATTCCAAGGTCAAAAGTAAAAATGAACAGAGGATCTAAGACCATATTTAATAGGCTCGTGACCATCATCATAGAGCCCGGTAGCATCGTATTGCCATGGGCGCGGCATAGGCTGTATAAAAAATACAGCATCGCTCCAATCCATGCACTACACAACCACCAAATCCAATAGCTATCGATGATTGGAATTACCGTGTCAGGCGCGCCAAGTAAAGCGAGAATCACATGGCGAAGTGCATAGATAAGAACACCAAAAAGAGCGACACCTCCACCGCCCATGACGATAACTAATCCACCAAGGCGTTTTGCATAATCTTCTTTTCCTGCACCTATGGCTTTGGCTATAACGGCTGTGGTTGCGATGCCTAGCCCGACTTGAAGGCCGATAATGACCATTTGCATTGGCATCGTAAATCCTTGTACCGCCAAAGGTAATACACCGAGTTGGCCGATAAATGCACTATCTACAAGTTGAAAACTCATCAACGAGAGAACGCCGAAAAGCATCGGCCAAGTCATGGTAAAAAGTTGTTTCGCCAGCGGTGAAATAAGGGATTTTTTCATGTACGTCTTTTGTTTCAATATTAGAAGTGATTGATTTTTACTTGATTTATTGAGGTTAAAACCAATATCTTATTAATTAAGTCAAGTATAAGCGCGCGTATAGTAACAACCTATACGCCAATGAGCTATGGTTAACAGAAAATTGACCAGACTAAGTTTGCAGGTTTGTTAGTAGTAAATGGGCTAAAAAACCGCAATGATTAAATGAATATCTATCCTGAGACGGATAATTTTACCAGCATTATTGCCGTTTGGTACGGCAATAATGGAGAACACACTACTACATTGGATATTGAAGATGGCGACAGATTTACGCAAAAACTGCCACACTTTTCTTTCTGGAAACCACGAATTAAGCCCTGCGGAACTTTTTGCGCAGATGGCAGAATGGTGTTCGAACAATAGCGCCGATCACGACAGCTATGGAGAGGGAAAAACCATACAGCAGTTTGAGCAGAAGCTAGCGACGTTGCTGGGTTTTGAATCTGCGTTGTTTGTGATTACAGGCACCATGACTCAAGCGACAGTCCTAGAGATGGCGTGTCAAGAGAAGCATTGCCACAACGTGGCTTTACACGATACCTCGCATATTACTCGACACGAAGGGCAAGGTTTTCAACTGCAGAACCGCTTTAATGTGTTGCCTGTAGGCGATCGTTATCGCCCATGGAATGTCGAAGATTTAAAGCAGTGGCCTGACAACATTGCCGCTGCTGTTTATGAATTACCAATGCGTGAATTGGGTGGCCAGTTACCATCATGGCAAGAGCTAGAGCAAGTGAAACGTTATTGCCATCAGCATGGTATTCATCTACATATGGATGGTGCTCGTTTGTGGGAGGCTGGGCCTTATTACAATAAAGCTTATTCAGAAATCACACAGGGTTTTGATTCCGTTTATGTATCTTTATATAAAGGCGTCAATGGCTTAGGTGGTTCGGTACTATTAGGCGATAGTGCTTTGATAGAAAAAGCTCGTATGTGGATGCGCAGACAAGGTGGTAATGTTTATCATCGTACGCCTTATGTTGTAGCGGCTGCAATGCAGTTTGATGAGCGTATCGCGAGAATCGAAGAGCTCTTTGAGCGAACCGAACATGTATATCAAATTTTTCATGATTACCCTGATTTTACGTTGAATCCTGCTGTTCCTCAGAGCAATATGTTCCATTGGTATTTAGCTGTATCGGTTGAAAAAGCTAACGTTTTGCGGGATAAATTAGCGCAAACGAAAGGTATCTGGTTAGGGCACCCACAAAATGCACCACAGCCAGATCAATGCTTTATTGAATGGTACGTCGGTGATCGGCTGTTAGATATGCCGGATCATGATTTGATTGATATTTTGGAGTGGGTGAATGATTACGTGCATGCGTAATCCGAATGTTTGACCGAGGATATTAGCTCGGTTAACTGCTCAAATTCACTAGGTAACACATGTTAGAAAAAGAAAACATCCTTAAATTGGCGAGAATGAAAATGCCTTTCGGTAAATATGCCGGGCGTTGTTTGATCGATTTACCCGAGGCTTATTTGTTATGGTTTGACAAAAAAGGCTTCCCTGAAGGAGAGTTGGGTGAATTACTTAAATTGTGCTTGGCGCTAAAAATTGAAGGCCTTGATAGCGTGGTCAAGCCATTAAAAAGGATGTAATTAATGCTAGTAGAACTCATCAGTTAGGGTTCTATTAGCTTCTCATCTCATTATCAACCCCTCTCTCATTTTGCTCACCCCCGAGTATGTGTATGGCTGATTGGTATTAATAGAAAGTTGGCCTTTGCATATTCATCAACGAATCGAGACCAGGTCGAATAATGCAAGTAATGCTATTCTCCTTCAATGACTTATAAATATTTATATCAATTCATGGTGAAATTCTGTTAGTCTGATTTGTTCAAAATCACACAGCTATGTTTTGAATAACAATACTCGCTAGTCAGTGTTATTCAGCATAAACATGTCTTTTGACGAACATCTAAATATAAGGAGTATACGAGATGGGATTCTCAACGTATTCGATATCTATGTCGAATAGTCTTTCCGACCGAACGCTATATTCTCTTCATCATCTTCAAGCACTATTTTCTAAATCAACGGTATTGAATTCATTGGCCTTTGGCTCTGCAATATGCTCTGCGCCTGCTTTGGCAGGTAATGGTGCTCCTCACCCTGCTGGACTCATTCAAAATTTCGAAATTGTCTCCGATTCCCCAGCATTTAACGGGAATGTTCCACAAGGTGGTAAAACAGCTTATCGAGTCGTTAAAGGTATTGTTCATGGTGAACTCGACCCAAATGCTGCGGAAAATAGCAATATTGTTTACCTCAAGAATGCTCCGGTGAATAAAGAGGGCTATGTCGAATATAAAACTGATGTGGTTCTGCTTGTTCCGCAAAATATGCAGCATGCGAAACGTGCATTAATCTATGAAGTGGCTAATCGCGGCGGAAAGCTTGGTAAATATACCTTTATCGGTGGGGGGGAATTGGGTAAAGGTGAAGCACCTAATGGGACATTTCCATCATGGTTAGAGCAAGGGTATACCATCGTTTGGAGTGGTTGGCAGGGAGATTTACCGCTCAATGGACACAGCAGTCTTGACCCTAGTGCACCACTAGGTACCGATTTCCCAATTGCACGTCATTCAGATGGGAGTGCAATTACGGGAATGAGTCGCGAGGAGTACATCCCAGATATGGTTGGGAAAAAGACGATTAAATTGTCTTATCCTCCTGCGAATCCAAAAGATACTGAGCGCGCAAAATTGACGGCTCGCCAGTCTTGGCAAACAGAATATGGCCGCAATAATCATAGTGCGCAAAGTTATCAAGCTCCCTCTGTGGAAGTTTCCCAATGGCATTACGTTACTAACCAAGATGGGAGCTACTCAGTTGATTTTAAACGGCCAGAAACTGTGCCTGGACCAAATGGTAAGAAAGTCTCTCCTGATCAAGGCACGATATACAGTTTTGAATATCGAGCGAAAGATCCGCAGGTTAATGGGGTTGGGTTTGCAGCCGTACGTGATTTGATTACTTTCCTTCGCGAGCAAAAGTCTGATGCGAAGGGAAATGCCAACCCTCTTAACGAGCTAAAACAAGCACAGTGTGTCAGTGACCATTGTGATAAAAGCCAGAACTTTGATATAGCGATTGGTGAGGGGATTTCCCAGTCAGGACGTTACTTGCGTGGTTTCTTGTATCAGGGATTTAACCGCAGTTTGGATGGTAAAAAGGTTTTTGAGGGGTTAATGCCGATTGTCCCTGGGGGCCGCCGTATTTGGTTAAATTATGCATTTTCTCAACCTGGACGTTGGTCTCGTGCTCATGAAGATCACTTTATGCGTGGGTTTGATTTCCCATTTGCATATAACGTATTTACAGATCCTGTAAGTGGCAAAACCGACGGCATATTAAAACAGTGTCAAGCTACCCACACTTGCCCTAAAGTGATTCAGTTAGATGGTTCGTTTGAATGGTGGGGAGCAGGGGCTTCTTTAGTCACAACTGATGGTGACGGGAAAGACTTAGTGTTACCTGAGAATGTACGTTACTACATGGTTGCAGGTGCTCAGCATACAGGGAGCGTTGGGGTAACGACAGGATTCCCGCCATTTTCATCTTGGAATAAAACCTGTGCCTTGCCCGACAGTAGTATCGATCAAAATACGGTTGATCGAGCGCTGATGCACTCAATGATTGCTTGGGTAGCAAAAGGTATCTCTCCTCCGCCATCCTCTTATCCTCGAATCGATAAAGGTACAGCAGTGTTACCTAGCCAATTAGCGATGCCTGATTTAAGCCAGTTAACAGTGTACCAGCCAGATAGTAAAAAGACGGTATCGTTGAAAGTGCCATACTCTGGAGAGCTGAACCGGGTGTATCTAACAGATTATGAAGGTGCAATTCCTCATATTCATACAGATAAAGCATACCAACTTCGTGTTCCCGCCGTTGATAAAAATGGTAACGAAACCAGTGGTATTTTAACACCGGAAGTTGCTGTTCCTTTAGCAACATATATGGGGTGGAATTATCGTAAAGCTGGACATGCTTTAGGTGAGGCTTGTGATTGGTTCGGTTCTAGTGTTCCTTTAGCTGCGAACGACAACATTAAAAATCCGCACGATAGCCGCGCTTCTTTGGCAACGTTGTATGAAGGCAGAAGAGATTACCAGCACCAAGTCGCCAAAAGTGCAAACCAGCTTGTGCAGCAAGGCTATTTGTTGCCAAAAGATGCCTCTGATTTCTATCTACATAATGCGATGCAAGTGTCAAAGCTGCTTATTCCCAATCCATAGAGAGTTCGGCGGTTAACATCTCACTATGCCGTTAACGGGCCATAAGTGATGTGATTGAACACCATGAATCAAACAGCGACGTGATGTCGCTGTTTTTTTATTCCTACCAAACAATCAGTATGTTAAAACTATTTAAGTATACAATTGAATACATATACTCTAATGACCTCAAAATGTGGAACTTAGGGCGTTATCAACCAACATAGGTCAAGCTCAGTAACGGAAGGAGTGGTTATTTAGCGAAGGTATGTAAAGAAGAATCACGCGAAAAATACGAGCAATCACGTTTGAACGGAGGGAATAACAGTGCTGTCAAGAAAGGATATGGTTAGTGGTCATTTTTATGAAGAACATGCCAACACGCTACCAGCAGGGATGGTTTGGGATAAAAATAGTATTTACCAGTCACTGGTTGACACATTAGCCCAACGTGAATCCAATCAACCTGTTTGGGTGTTTGCTTATGGTTCCTTGATGTGGAATCCATTAATTACCATTGAAGAAATGCGCAAGGGCACCTTAAAAGGGTGGCAGCGTCGATTTAATCTGAAATTGATCTCAGGTCGAGCAAGTCAACAACACCCCGGACGAATGTTATCTTTGGATCATGGTGGTGAAACACAAGGCATGGCTTTTCGACTAGCAGATGATGATCAATTAGTTGATGAGCTTAAAGTGATTTGGACGCGAGAAATGATCACCGGTTTATACTTGCCCCGTTGGGAGAGTGTTAAGTTGACATCTGGAGAGACCATTCAGGCTATTGTGTTTGTTAGTAATGTCGCTCATCCCGACCATGTCCCAGACGAAAGCCCTGAGTCTGCATCTAGCGTTATTGCATTAGCGGAGGGATCAATCGGTACTAACACTGATTATGTGATGCAGCTTTATAGTACGTTGCAATCATGGTGCATAGAAGACCCCTATATTCAAGATGTGGTGCAGTGTTTAAATCATTCGTAAAGCTAAAGCGCTTTAATGTGTTAATGATATGGTAATACCGTTAAATAAAAATTATTCTCATCTACTATGAGGATGCATTTATTTGTGCCGTTACATAATCCCTAGTGCAATATTTCCAGATTAAGAATACTCTTTAATTTTATAGTTATTATTTATATCAACACCGATATAGTTCGTGTGAGAATGATATGCAATTATTATTTATTATATACTTGTCAAGATGGTTTATTATTGAAATTGAGAACTAATGACGTTGTTCTCAATATTAAGACAGTTTTTTGATATTAAATTAATTGACTAACCAAGAAATTAATAAGAATATGAATGCGTATATTGTGAAACGAAATTTATACACAGCTCGGTAGCCTATTTATCGAGCTTTTTTTTGTCTTAATATTCTTCCCATTATTACTAAATCATTTCTTAGTAATATTTTTTATAACATTTCCCTTTTTCCTCATTTAAACAGTGATGAATCCTTAGTTATCTTTCACCTGATGGTATCCGTGTGATTTTATTTTTCGTGTTAAAAAAAGTAGTAAAGACAATAGGCTATAAGTATAGATATCACGATGTTAAAGGGAATTAATCATAAAATATCGATATTTTCTAATAGGTAATCTACCAAATTTCACTGATTTAAATAGAAATGTTGTTTATCAACATAGAACTATCTATATATTTGTCATCTTGTTTTTAATCGATTAATAAGTTTTTGTTTTAAGTAGGGTAAATAATATGACCATGTGAGCGTTATAATGCACACGGTGAATGATAAAATAAATTCTAACGGGGAACTCATTCTCAGCTATTATTGATGCCCTGTACTAGTACAAAACATATAAATACAGAATAATATCGTGCTATTTCTCTTTATTTAAAGAAACAGCACGTCTAAGTTGTGTATTCAGTAATGCAAATATATCCAAATTCCCTCAAGATGTAGGACTCAAAGCGTCATCAACGAGTCGAGGTCAAGCTCTGTTACGGAAGGAATGGCATTCTCTTTCAACGCGATAGGTATAAATCCGCATATTTTTCATTCGAGTAGAATATGCCAACTGACGTTGTCTTCTTTAAATTTGTCCCATTAATAGAGTATTTAGCTTCATCGGCATTGTAAAAAAAACGCCCTTCAGGTGAAGAGCGTAAAAAAGTTTTGAGCAATTAACTGTAGTATCTAGAAAGCTGGCTCAATCGTGCCTTTAAAGGTTTTGTCTAAGAAGGCTTTGGTTTCTTCAGATTGAAAAATCTTCATGAACTTTTTGTAGTCTGCATTATCTTTGTCTTTAGCGCGAGCAGCGACAACCATAACAGCCAGTGGTGCATCTTTAGGTTCTAGATAGATGCCTACTTTCTTTGGGTCTAAACCGGAAGACATCACGTAATTCATAGTGATAGCAGCAGCATCAACATCATCAAGAGTGCGCGGCAACTGGGCTGCATCAATTTCAATAAATTCAATATGTTTTGGATTATCAATAACATCGTTGATGGTTGCGTTGTAGCCCACACCTGTTTTTAAACGAATCAGTTTTGCACTTTGTAAAAGCAATAAGCCGCGACCTTCGTTGGTTGGATCGTTAGGGATCGCGATACGAGCATTGTCTGGCAGTTCACTGAGTGATGACACCTTACGTGAGTAGATGCCCATACGCATTAAAATAGATTGACCGATAGACACTAAGTTAGAGTCGTGGTTTGCATTGTAGTTTTGTAAGAATGGCAAGTGTTGATAGCTGTTTAAATCAATACTGCCATCAGCCAGTGCGGCATCTGGCGTCACATAATCGTTAAATTTAACCACAGTGACTTTTAAGCCTTGTTTTGCCGCTTCTTTAGCGACGGCTTCAACCACTTGAGCGTGAGGACCCACGGTCGCTCCCACTTTGATTTCTTTGCTCTCTTTATCGCCACAGGCGCTCAGTCCAGCGGTTAAGATGAGTGTTAAGCAGATGTGCCCAACAGTTTTAAATCCTTTCATGATGTTCTCCCCAAAATAAGACGTATAGCCATCTAAACGCCCATCATAATGATAAATGGGTCTGTTGCAACAAGATTCGGTATTCCGTTTGGTTATAGTATGGATCTGCTTGAATTTTCACCGTTCACCCCAATATCATCAGTAGATAGAGAAAAAGGGAGTTTAGATATATAACTCTTTGAAATGTAATGGTGAGATGTATTAGGTACAGGTAAGAGAGTGTACTATGAGTCAAAAAAATCAGTTATATAAAGTGTCTTTCATTCAAGCGGGTCAGCGTTACGAAGTGTATGTTCGTGAAGTTGTGACGAGTAATCTATTTGGGTTTGTTGAATTGGCAGATTTTGTGTGGGACAACCATTCCTCTATTGTGGTTGACCCCAGTCATGAACGATTAAAAGCCGAGTTTGCTGGTGTTGAAAGAACCTATGTTCCATTGCACAGCATTTTACGTATTGACCAAGTAGCGGAGCAAGGTTCTGCGAAAATTGTCGACTTGGGGGATAAGGTCGCACAATTCCCCAGCCCCATTTATACGCCATCACGGTAATAAGTGAATAGTTAATCGGTTGCTCATCTCTATATGATGTATCGTATCAATAGATAATTTCTTGGTTTTTTGATTATATATGCTAGTCAATAATTGTGCTCCCCCGATACCTAACGGTATCGGGGGAGCAATAGAAAAGACTGGTGTTTATGAAGTGCTATTACTCTTTTTTATTGCTTGAATGAATAAAGAAGAGGGCGATGCCCAAACAGGCAACAGCGGCTAAACGAGTTGTAGAGAATGGAATAGTATCGTTGCCCAGCCAACCAAAGTTATCAATGAGCATGCTCATTGCAAGCTGACCAAAAATAACAGCCACAGTCGCTACAGCGGTTCCGATACGTTGCACCGCGAACACCATGATTAAGATGTACGGCACGCCACATAACGCACCAAGTAATTGCCATTTCGGCACATCAAATAGAGTGAGTGCTTGCTTAGGTTCAAAAAAGAAAATGAGCAAAGCGGTAACAATTGCGCCAACTGAAAAGGTTAAAAAGGCACTACGAAATACCCCAACCTTGCTACCTAATTGCCCATTACACGCAGCTTGAATACTTAGCACGGCGCCGCCAATAACGGCTAATAAAATCATAAGAATGGTCATGATGATTACCCCTCAGCCATTAAAATCAGTGCAGCGATAATAAAGAGCAGCGCGATAATACGTTTTTTATCCACTTCACGATGCGGTACACCAAACCAACCATAATGGTCGATGATAAGGCTCTTAAATATTTGTCCTGCTAAAATACCGACCATAGTCAGCGCGATACCAATACTTGGGGTCGCAAAGGTCAAAATAACCACGTATATAGGACCGAGAACGCCACCAATGAGTGTCCAGCCTGGTTGTTCAAAAAAAGAGGGGCTGTTGCGTGGGCTGAAAAATAACATCAAAAGAAACGTCAGTGCGGCACCGACACCAAAAATACTTAATGTGGCCCATAAGCCACCCACTTCCGCACCCAGTGGTCCAAGTAAGCCAGCTTCGACTGACAAACTCATTCCCCCAAGCACTACGAGTAAAATCAATAATAATTGCATGGTTTGTTCGCTCCAAAATTGCAGGGGTGGAGAGTACATTAGGGAATAATGTTAAAAAACGTTATAATTCGGTAATCACTTTTGCAGGAATTGCATAAATGCAGAATATCAGTGCGGTTAATGTCCGCTCCTTACAGTTTTTTATTGGGGTGTTTGATTCTCAGAGCTTCTCTATCGTAGCGAGGCGTGAAGGGGTTTCTGCCTCTATGGTGTCGAGGATCATCAAACAACTCGAAGATTCATTAGGCCAACAGCTCTTCTATCGCAATACGCGTGCGGTTATGCCTACGGAAGCAGGGCGCTTATTTGTTAATTATGCGCGCAATGTCCTTGAGCAACTCGGAGAAGCGCAAAAAGAACTGCTCGAACGCCAAGAGGAGCCAACAGGGTTAGTCCGTATTAATGCCCCTGTTTACTTTGGACAAAAACACATTGCGCCGTGGTTATCGGGATTGGCAGATCGTTATCCACAACTGACGATTGAATTGATTCAAACGGATGATTTTATTGATCCACATAAAGATGCCGCGGATGTGCTTTTTCGGATTGGGACACTCAGTGATTCATCATTTCATGCGCGAGTGTTTGGCACTCAGCATTACTATCTGGCGGCTGCACCAAGCTACATTGAAAAGCATGGTATTCCTACCGACCCTAAAGAATTAAACAAGCATAAGAGCCTTGTTTATAAAGGTTCGTCTGGTCAGAATCGTTGGCTATTTCGTCAACATGGGCAAGAGTGGCAGCAGTACGAGGTCACCCCATTACTTGCTTCGAACAACGCGGAAACGTTGGTCAGCTGCGCACTGCAAGGGATGGGCGTCGTGCTGTTCCCTGATTGGTTAATCAGTGAGTATCTGCAAACAGGTCAATTAGTGCGCTTGTTATCCGATTACCATACTGCGGTTCATACCGAGCCTCAGCATATTGCGGCTATCTATCCTTATGCTCGTCATCCATCTTTAAATGTACGAGCAGTGATCGACTACTTTGTCGAGGTGTATGGTGAGCCTTTATATTGGTTAGTAAAATAGTAAGGGAGAGTGATACGCAGCACAGGAGCCGAAGAGTATTTGATACATTACTTATTTCGATTATAAGAATATGACCAATATTAATGATGAATTTGAATATTTTTCATGTTCAATATGAATAAAATAACATTAACAGCCATCTAGCCATCCATTAGTATGGGCTCATAATCATACGATAATAGTAATACAGAGGTAATCACAATGGCAATTCGTCCTCCATTCCGTTCAGATGTTGTAGGTAGTTACCTACGTCCCGATTATTTACATCAAGCTCGTGCTGATTTTAAAGCGGGTAAGATTTCTCAAGGCGATCTGACTGAGGTTGAAAACCGTGCGATTACCGAACTTGTTGAGCAGCAAAAAGCAGCGGGTCTGAAAGTGATTACCGATGGTGAATTCCGTCGCGGCTTCTGGCATATTGATTTCCTAGAAAACCTAAATGGTGTAGAAGGCTTTGTACCAAACCAAGGTTACAACCAAAAATTCCATGGTAAAGCAGCGCCTTCTTACAATATTCGTGTGATTGACCGTGTTTCTTTCAATGCAGATCACCCATTCTTGGGTCACTTTGATTTTCTAAAAAAAGTGGCAGAAACAGACGAAACATTCAGCGCAAAAGCAACCATCCCTGCGCCCACAATGATTCTGCGCCAAGAAATTCTGGCGAACGACGGTTCGTCTAAAATTGATGAAATCTACCCAAATCGTGATGATTTCTACCAAGATCTAGCACAAACCTATCGTGATGCTGTAAAAGCTTATTACGCTGCGGGTTGTCGTTATCTACAGTTTGATGACACCAACTGGGCATTTATGGCCGATGCAACGAAACGCGAAGAGCTTGCTGAAAAAGGCATCGACGTTCAAGCGATTGCGCAGGCATGTACCGATATCATTAATGGTGCCTTGGAAGGTAAACCAGATGATATGGTGATCACTACTCATATCTGTCGTGGTAACCACGCCTCATCTTGGTTGTTCTCTGGCGGTTATGGCCCAATTGCAAAAGAGCTGTTTGACACTAACTACGACGGTTACTTCCTAGAGTATGATAATGATCGTGCGGGAGATTTCGAACCGCTTAGTCATTGGCAAAACAACGGCAGCCAGATCGTGCTTGGTCTTGTGACTTCAAAATTCCCTGAATTAGAAGATAAAGAAGTGATCAAAGCGCGTATCAAAGAAGCTCAAGAGTATGTACCACTAGAAAACCTATGCTTGAGCCCACAATGTGGTTTTGCTTCAACTGAAGAAGGCAACAAACTTACCGTTGAAGACCAATGGGCGAAAATCCGTTTGATCAACGACATCGTTGCCGACGTTTGGACACAAGCGTAAACCGCTAGATTCCTAATTTATTCCAAATTTTTCCCACGGCTAAACCATACTTGGTTTAGCCGTTTTTTATTGTGGTGAAAACGAGAAATAAAAAAGGCAGCAAGCTAGGCTACCTTTTGACAAGAATTAAGTGAGTGGGGGAATTAAGCGCTTTCTGTTTCCATCTCTTTCGCCACATCTACCCAATCTGCTTGGCATACTTCAGCAAGACGAGCCGGCGTAACACGTACACCAGAGTTCGCATTACCGCCTGCAGGCAGAACGTAATCGTGCGCTTTTAAGCTTTCGTCACAAAAGATTTTTACCCCTTCACGAGTGGTGAATGGGCACACGCCGCCTGGGCGAAAACCGGTTAAGGGTTCCACTTCTTCACCCTTAAGCATTCGAGGTTTAATACCAAACAGGCGTTTGAATTTTCCATTTTGAATCTTAGCATCACCCGCCATAACGATAAGAGCTACGCCTTCTTCAAGACGTAACGACAAGGTTTTAGCAATTTGGCCGGGCTCAACACCAAAGGCTTGCGCGGCTTCAACCACGGTGGCGGTGCTTTCTTTTAATTCGGTCACTTCTAGGTCTTTAGCGTGCTGTGCGAGAAACTCTTTAACGCGATCGACACTCATGATGTCTCCTTTGAATCTAGTCGGTAGCTGCATTGTGCATTGAACGGCAAATACAATTTTTAGTTGTTATGGGAATCCAATCCCTGCAACAGCCAGAATAACAATTCGTGATTAGAGATGTCATGCTCTTTTGTAAAATAGTCAACCGAAGCAATCTGTTTTTATCAGTTGCTTCGATGACTGATTCAATTTATTGATTTTCCATCTCATCGATATAGGGTTGTAGTAGATGTTGATCTATGGAAGATAAGCGTTCAGATGCTGTGGTTGCTTGATGCCAATAGGGATAAAGTAGCGGAGGCCGACTGACTTTATCTAGTTTTTCAATGTCTTCTTGAGTTAGGACTAAATTGGCTGCCTGTAAGTTATCTTGCAATTGTTTATCTGTTCGAGCCCCTATAATAACGGAACTCACTTTCGGCTTACTGAGTAACCAAGCGAGAGAAACTTGTGCGGCGGAGACTTCTTTTTGCTTTGCTATATCAACGAGAACGTCGACAATATCGTAAAGTTTATCAACGTCATATACTGGTGGTTCGGTCCAGCCTTGTAGGTGACGAGAGCCTTCTGGTGATTGGTGATCACGGCGGTATTTTCCCGATAGCAGTCCTCCTGCCAATGGGCTCCAGACCAACACACCGACATCTTGGTCTTGGGCAATAGGTAACAATTCATATTCCGCTTCTCGTGCTTGAAGTGTGTAGTGAATCTGTTGCGTAATAGGGCGTAAATAGTGATTTTGCGCTGCACTACCCAGCGTTTTCATCAACTGCCAGCCAGTATAGTTCGATACGCCGTAGTAACGAATTTTGCCACTACGAACCAGGCTATCCATTGCTTCAAGGGTTTCTTCTAGCGGTGTAACACCATCCCACTCATGGATTTGATATAAATCGATATGATCGGTATCCAAACGTTTGAGCGATGCTTCACAAGCATTAATTAAATGATATCGAGACGCGCCTGCTTGGTTAGGCTCTTTTCCCATCGGAAATCGCGCTTTTGTTGCGATGAGTGCTTGGTCACGATAAGGCTTTAACGCTTGCCCCAAAATTTTCTCAGAAAGCCCCTCAGAGTACACATCTGCTGTATCGTAAAAATTAACGCCCGCTTCCATGCATAAATCAATTTGTGCTTTCGCTGCATCAAGTTCGGTGTTACCCACTAAAGCAAATTTGCCTTGCCCGCCAAATGTCATCGTTCCTAATGTGAGCGATGATACTCGCAGGCCAGAATGACCAAGCTGACGATATTCCATTGATAAACTCCTTGTCACTGAATTGATTGAGTTATGAGCTAAAACTCAAACCTTAACAAAACCACTTCTGGTGATGTTGTGAGATAGGGAGGGAAAACGAAATATTCATTCTTTTTATTAATTCATTATATGACTTAGTGGTTTTAATACTTATTTAATGCATTTTTTGAATCATATTTGTGCATTGAGTTGTTAGAAAGAGTGCGTCACTACAAATAAAAAATACAATTATCAATATAATTTATTTAAAAATATGATATTTCAATATTTAATTTATTGGCATGATATTTGTTTGGTGATTGTTGAACAATTATTGTTGAACAATCTTGGAAGGATCCAAAAATGAAAGGAATAAAAAGGATAACGATAACTATAGCGTCGGTACTTACTGTCTCGGGGATTGCAATAACAGCCCATGCTGCTGATACCTTACGAATAGGTACTGACTTAACCTACCCACCATATAACTATTTGGTTAAACATAAAGCGTCTGGGTTTGATGCTGAATTCATGAGGATGGTAGCTGAGCAGTTAAACGAAGAGCCAAAGTTTATGGATACTCGCTTTGCCAATCTTATTATGGGAATTAACCTCAATAAATTTGATGTCATTGCGTCCACGTTATACGTCACCCCAGCTAGGGCAAAACAAATTAGTTATATCCCTTATATGAAAACAGGAGGCGTGATACTTGCTCCGTTGTCATCTACTTATGAACCAAAAGATGTGACCGATTTATGCGGAAAACGAGTCAGTTCTATTCAAGGTGCGGCTTGGATTCAGAAATTAAATCAGGTTTCTGCCAATCAATGTGTTAAGCAGGGGTTAGAGAAAATTGATGTACGAGAATTCCCGACATCACCAGAAGCCAGCCAAGCAGTAATCGCGGGAATGGTTGATGCACAAATAGAGGATGCTGCTGTTGCGAAAGAAGCTGCGGATAAATCTGGCAAACTTCACATTACTAGTCCAATTGTTTATCCGGTCGTTGTGGGATTAGGCCTTAAAAAAGGCAATAGTAAATTGGAAACCAAATTAAAAGATGCAGTAGCAGCTGTAGAGAAAACCGACAAATTCAAGGCATTGCTTAAACAATATAGCGTATCTGTACCGGATGCTCAGGAAATTGATTCTGCATTAAAAGGAACACTGTAGTTATTACCTACTAATTAATCAATAAGTTCAGGAAGTATAAAGGAGCTATGTGATGAACTTTGACTGGAATTATTTTGTCGGGTTGCTACACAACGTCGATTTTTGGCAAGCATCGGTGTTGGTGGTCAAATTGAGTATTATCACTTGGGTGGGAGGGAATATCTTTGGGCTTTTGTTGGCGTTAAGTAAGCAATCTCATTTTAAGTTATTACAGTTTTTTGCTAGTACTTATATTTGGTTATTTAGAAGCTTACCTCTCTTGGTGTTACTTATCTTTATTTACAACGCTCCTTTATTACTACCGGGGAGCGCTCAATGGCTTTCTTCCCCTTTCGTTGCAGGATTAATTGCTTTGATCGTAAGTGAAACAGCCTATATTGCAGAAATCCACCGTGGAGGGTTGTTATCTGTAAGCAAAGGTCAGCGTGAAGCGGGTAAAGCATTAGGAATTAAATATTCAGGAATTCAAAGAATTATTGTTATTCCCCAAGCGATTAAAATTGCATTGCCAGCACTATCTAACGAATTTGTCACTATTGTAAAACTGACTTCTTTAGTTTCAGTGATTTCTTTATCCGAAATATTGATGGTTGGGCAGAGGCTTTATACACAGAACTTTAAAGTAATAGAAACTCTGTGTGCTGTTGCTTTTTATTATGTTCTTATTGTTACTGTATTTGACAGAGTTATTCATTGGTTAGAACGTTATTTTGATGTGACGAATAAATCGGCTAAGCAGGTTACAGATGAAGAGCGCTCTTTGGTTAAAATGACAAGTGAAGTTCCTTCTATTCAGACAATAAATCCTACCTCATACCCTATCGTGAATCTTACAGGAGTTCATAAATATTACGGTGAAAAAAGAGTGTTAGAAGGCGTTGATCTCGCAGTTAAAAATGGAGAAGTTATTTCTATTATTGGGCCTTCAGGTTCAGGGAAAACAACCTTAATTCGAACTATTAATGGATTAGAAATGTTGGATGATGGCGCTATTATGATTGAGGGAAATCCTTTTCTTGAACCTACGCCTAATGGTCGCATAGGAAAAAATTATTATCAGCATATTCAGAAGATTGGTATGGTTTTTCAAGGATTTAATTTATTTCCTCATAAAACAGTTCTCGAAAATATCATGTTAGCTCCGCTTTATCACAAATTAGGTTCATCAGATGAAATCAAACAAATCAGCTTTAGTTTGCTCGATAAGGTGGGGCTAATTGAACATGCTCATAAGTATCCGCATCAGCTTTCAGGTGGACAACAGCAAAGGGTAGCAATTGCGAGGGCATTAGCAATGAAACCCGATATTATGTTATTCGATGAGCCTACATCGGCGCTTGATCCTGAATTAGTTGGAGAGGTGCTTAAAGTAATTGAGCAATTAGCTCGAGAAGGAATGACTATGGTAATAGTCACTCATGAAATGTCGTTTGCCTTTAAAGTATCAGATCGAGTTGTATTTATGGAACAAGGTGCAATCCAACTATCGGGAGCTCCTGAGCAATTGCTTGGCGAAGCACACCCGCGACTATCTAAGTTTCTATCAAACCAAGAAATTATCCCGAATAACCTGGAGTTAAATGATGCAACAAATCGTTATGCCTAGTCCCCAAACGGATCTTCCTGCCTTCGAACGAATTGCAAATACATTACGTAATATGATGATTTCTGGGGAAATTACTGGTGGACAAACGTTAGGGGAAATTGAGCTTGCGGAAACGTTGGGTGCATCACGCAATACTGTACGTGAAGCCTTAAGACAGCTTTTATGTGAAGGATTAGTCGATTACCAACGAAATAAAGGGGTCACGGTAAGACGTATGACGAGAGCTGATGTCAAGGACATCTATCGAGTGCGTCGAACTCTGGAATTACAAGCGATAAACAGTGGGAGACACATAAAGCGAGAGATTATTCATTCTATGCAAGATTCCTTAGAAATGATGCAAAGCGCAGCAGAAAACAATAATTGGAATCAAGTTGCCACTTACAGCTTACGCTTTCATCAATCAATTGTTAACGCGATAGGGAGTCCGAGATTTGATCTATTTTTCTCAACGATTATCGCTCAGCTTAGATTGCTTTTTGCCAATGCTCCAGACGAAGAGTTTTTCCAAAAACCTTGGGTAGAGAAAGATCAATCTTTACTCAATTTCCTTATTTCAAATCAAAGAGAGTTAGCTGCCGAACATCTTAATCAGTACTTAGATCAATCGGAGCAAATGTTGTTAAGTGTATTTTCACACAAGGAGTTACGATGACTAAATATTATCCTGCTGCCTATCAGGCTTCAGAAGGGTCTGCTCTAAATATCGATAAAGAATTTTATCAGCGTATTGCTGCAGAGACTGGCAAAAGAACATTAGTGAAGTCTGTACATGTTCCTATTCGTACAGGGCAGGCATGGAAAGTACCAGCAGGACACGTCTTTCGGGTAGTAGCCAAGGAAGGTGCTCAGGTGGGGGATTTCAATATGTGGAATGCACATAATCCGAGAGAAAGAATGTGGGCATCAAGAACCCGCCAGTTACAAGGGGCTCATGTGTCGACTTATGATCGCTTGTGGTCCAATCTTCCATTCTTGCGTCCCATGGCAACCATTACATCTGATAGTTTGGCTGATTACGGTGTGGATGAACACGGTGGGCGTATTCATGATTTATTGGGAACACGCTGCGACCCGTACGTGAATAAAATGCTGACAGGTGAAGACTTTGATTTTCATTGCCATTCAAATTTGACGAGAGCCATTATGCCTTATGGTTTAACTGAATTTGACGTTCATGACGTGCTTAATATATTCCAATGTACCGGTCTAAATAGTGACGATCAGTATTTCATGAAAGCCAGCCCAGCGAAGAAAGGCGATTACCTAGAATTCTTTGCTGAGATTGATCTTTTGTGTGCGATTTCCACATGCCCTGGTGGTGATCTTTCGGTCCACTTATGGGGGCCTGAAGCTGAAGACCCTTTAAAAGTTTGCCGCCCCTTAGGTATTGAAATTTACTCTCTCGATTCTGAATTACTTGAAGGTTGGGAGCAGCCACGCTCACCTGATTATAAAGGTAATCATGGTTTACCGTTTCCTAAATGGGAAGATCAGCCAGATGCACAAAAAACCGAGTGAATAGTGCAAAGTGTGAATTCAAACAAAGGGCCATTCGGCCCTTTGTTTATTTTGTTACTTCATCATAGCGCTATTAGCGAGATAGCCATGCTGGAATGATTTGAGTACCTTTTCCAAGCATGTAACCAAAGTGAATATTCATATAAGCCAATGGTTCTAGGTAACGCGCATTACTTAGTGCTCCTGCATCCACTGCATCAAATCCTGCTTCATTAGCCAATGTTAGTACGGTTTGTTTAGCCGCATCGTCATCAGCGGCAACAAATGTTTGCGCTTTGTTTCCTGCAAATTCTAAACCTTGTTCATAAACTTGTACGAAGACGGTATTGAATGCTTTTACTACTTTTGCTTTTGGCAATAATGTTTGGATTTCTTCAGCAGCGGAGGTATCAAAACCAATGCTTAAGCCTGAGAAATCGGCTTTCACAGGGTTAGTCACATCAACGACGACTTTACCTGAAAAATCAATACTGCTTGCTAGGTTGCTAATTGCTTCATATGGTGTTGCGAGTATAACGACATCAGCCCCTTTTACCGCATCAGCAATGCTGACAGCACTGATATTGTCTTTAGCTAATTTATTAGCCACTTGACGAGCAGATTCTTCATGGTGTGAAGCCAAAGATACGCTGTACGCAGTTTGACCAAAAGTGAAAGCTAGACCTGAGCCGATGTTACCTGAACCGATGATGGCAATGTTCATAATATTTCTCCAATTCGTTGTTAGTTATTAAGTTGCGATGTTGTTTCGCTGTGATGTCAGTATTGCTCTCGGGCCTTTTCAACACAATGGAGAATATATAGAATAACTTTCTACATTTTGTTCCTAATGAGGTAAGCGATGGATTTAGTCGATGGTTTAAAAGCGTTTGTTATTACGGCGCAAACAGGCTCATTTACCGATGCTGCGAATCGGTTGGGAATATCTAATCGCTTAACTTCAAAATATGTCGCTCAACTGGAAGACAAGATCGGTGCAAGATTATTACAGCGCACCACTCGCCAAGTGGGTTTAACACCACAAGGTGAGGAATTATTAGCACGAGCACCCGCATTACTTGCTGAACTTGATGACTTGATTGGCAGTGTGTCGGAAGATGCAAAAGGTTTAACAGGATTATTAAGAATTTCAGCTCCAGTGACTTTTGGCGAAATGTATATCAATGAGATGTTGAGCCGTTTTGCGGTTCAGCACCCTAATCTTTCTATCGATTTAAGGTTAAGTGATTCACATGTGGACTTAGCGGCTGAGGGTTTTGATATTGCTTTTCGCATTGGGAAGCCGGATCTAAACACACTAAAAGTGCGTAAGTTGGGCACGATTACTAGTGTGCTGATTGCTGGGCAAAGCTATCTGGAACAACATGGAGAACCTCGTTCTCCCGACGATCTTGTCCATCACACCTGTATTCTAGATACCAATATGCGCGAGGCTAACCGATGGGTGTTTTGCAAAGATGGTCAAGAGTCTGTATTTCATCCAGCGCGCAACTTTACGGTTAACAATGCTCGTATCGCAAAAGATTGGGCACAGAACGGTTTAGGTATCGCGTTATGTCCCAGTTTTGTGTTACAGAAATATCGTGATGAAGAAAATGGTAACCTAGTACGATTACTTTCTGATTACTCAATGAAAACTCTCCCTCTTTGTGCTGCATATCTGAATGGGAAAGTGGTCCCGAAAAAGGTAAGAACTTTGATTGATTTTGCAGTGCAAGATTTTGAAAACAGCAACTTATCGGCATGTCAGATGAATTAAATATGAGTAAACGTATTAATGCCAAACTTTATGCAAGCTTTTACCTATGGCTTTTTAATAACCAATAGTTAATTTCTCTTGATACAACAAATACTTATCTTTTTTACTTAGATGCTTGACAGCGGCTTTCGAGAGGTCTATTTTCTTTCGTCATGAGCTGAGTGGCGCCGCATAGTCGAGTTCTACCTGCTTGTTTTAAATAGATAATTTGATAAATAGTTATCTATTCCATACTAGGCCGTTAACTCAGTTGGTAGAGTAGTTGACTCTTAATCAATCGGTCGCGGGTTCGAACCCCGCACGGCCTACCATTTTCCCTCTAAGTCATGTTTCTTATTCTCTGCCGAAATTGATTTCACTAGGTGTTCGACTTTCAGCTGTCAGTATTTTTTACATCCGTATACTCCCATATTTGCTCGATCATTATTGGCTTATTAGATCGTATCTTATTGATATTGATAGACCTGTAACCTTGGTCTTTCTTATTGATTCATCCGTCGTTGATTTAAAGTGTTAGATTTTTTGACTCGTGTCTCATCGCCATTGTCTGACTTTTTTACACTGTAGCTTACAGGTACCTAGGTTGTTAGAACATTAAGCGCTGTTCTAGGAAGTTACGTGTTTTGTTTCCATAAAAAGTTTATTAATAATTAAATCCGATGGTTATGTATGATCTGCTTTATTGAAACGGTGAGCGGTAAAAGTATCTAGCGATTGTGGCTAACTATTTGAATAGCATCGGGATGCATTGCGATATTTTGGATCTTTGAAGTGTAAATACCGAGATTTATACGTGAAGTCACTCAGATTTTATACTAAACCTATGGCATAAAAAGACAGGGTTTGTTGGATACAGACATACGATTAAAACGATAGATTGTCAGAGAATTTTACACACTTGAATGATAGAGGTGTTTATCTGGATAATTTCAATTAAAAACAAAGGATTAAAACATGGCATGTATTTAGCATTACAGCACTGTCCGCACTTAATGGCAGGAAATTATTAATGGTAAAGTTAGTTGTATTATTGTTGTTAACTGTTGTTGCGCCATTGACTCACGCGTCATTTATCTCTGATGTTCACTATAACAACATCGAGAAAAAGGCTTTGAATCTGGATAGCTCATTCTCTACTGGTGTTCAAGAAGGGGTAATAGGCTCCGATAGTGGTTGGTCTTGGGTGTCTATCAGTGGTGATCTCGATAACTTTGTCGATTTTTATAGTTTTACTAACCCTGAATCAGGGAGTAACTGGTGGTTTGATATTGATAATGCATTTGGGTCCATGCTAACGCTATACAGCACTTCTGGTGTTGAAATTTGGACTAATATCGGTACGGGATGTACTGACCTAGATGCTTCTTCAGTTGGTTGTGATTCTCTTTGGGCTGATGATGATAGCTTCTTTCTTGAAGAGATTGGCGTCACTTTAGATGCGGGTGACTATATTTTGGTCATGAACTCTTACTTTCGTAGTGTTCCTGCTACCAGCATTCCGTATGGATTAAATGACAAGTCCTACGTGTTGAATGTTAGTACTGATGCGACATTGAGTTCATCGGTGACCACGTTAAGTGTGAGTTCGTTAACCTCAACAAGCGTGAGTCAGGTGCCAGAACCTTCATCAATTCTCATCTTGGGATTAGGTTTACTGGCAATACGTGTTGTGTGCTCTGCTAAAAGAAAATACGTCACCGCTTAAACAATGGTGGAATGGATGACGAGCCGTGGTTGAGTATTCAGCCACGGCCTTTTGCTATCAAGGCATTGTACAAGGTGCTACAGAGTCATATTTATCGAGAACTTAATAAGTGCAAATTAACCAACCAAGTTTGTGCATAAATAAAACTAATGGAAATAGATGAAGTATTTTGTTCGGAGTATTTAATCGCGGTGAGATTATTTAATGCTACATAAATCATCATAACGTTGTGATGATTTGTCATACTATTTATTTAATAATGATAACTTCTGATTTCTACTGTCGATTTTATATTTAATAAATATATAAAATCGACACATATCTAAAGTGTAATGTTCTGATATTTAAATTTAATCTAGTTATCTATATATTTATATTCTAATAATTTAGTTTATGAAACTAAATCGTAGGTTTTTTATTTGTTTTTAGTCTTTTGTTTATAACAGTGTTTTATATTGCTGTCCCTGTTTTTAAATATTATTGTTCAATAACAAAATTCATGTTGAAGATGAAAAAATATAGTGATAACAATAAAGGAATAGAATATTTCACATGATGAAAGGGAGTGGGTTTATCCATTAATAATGGATTGGTTAAATAAGAATTTAATTCATTAGTTTTATGTATTTATCTATTTGAAGTTAAAAAGTTTGTGTACAGCATTGTAAGCGACAAGGAGTTGCTTCAGCTAAGAATCATAAGGAATCGTGATCTATGAACTTTATCAATATGTCTGAAACCATACTAGAAAATCTTGGTGGTGCTGATAATATTAATAATATAACCCACTGTGCAACAAGGTTAAGAATCAGCTATAAAAACAAGAATCTAGTTAACGAAGATAAGATAAAAAATGCAGACAGCGTTGTCGGTTTTGTCAGTAAACAAGGTGGTATTCAAGTTATTATTGGCCCTAAAGTGGGCGAAGCTTATAACGACTTAATGGAAGTTATTAAAAAAGCATCTCCAACTCATAATATTGAAAGTGATAATAACAGTAATATTGATACAAGTGATGAATTAAATAAAGATACCCTATATTATGTGAATGCATTTGGTAACTTTTGTGCCTCTGTATTTATGCCAATGATTCCTGCTCTTATTATTGGTGGTTTAATCCTTTCTTTCCGAAATTTAATGATCAACTACTTTGGTATCTCCGTCGAAGGTGGTACCGCTCATATTATGTTGGCCATTTTCCAAGCCGCTTTTGCTTTTTTACCTATCTACATTGGATTTAATGCAGCGAAAACATTAAAGCTACAACCCGTATTAGGCGCACTGTTAGGGTGTTTATTGGTCAGCCCCGCGATTTCAAATGTTGATGGATTATCAATGTTTGGCTTTGATATTCCAAAGGTGAATTATGCTAGTAGCGTGATGCCCGTGATTTTTGGCTGTTTGTTTATGTTCGGTGTTGATCGTGTACTAAGCAAAATTATTCCAGAAGCGGTGACCTATTTCTTAAAACCATTGCTGACGATTTCCATTACTGTTCCTGTCACACTGATTATCCTTGGCCCGATTGGAACGGAACTCAGTCACGGGTTCTCCAATGGCCTGTTATGGTTGATGCATTCTGCCGGAGCCGTAGCAATGGTAGTGCTATCCGTCATTTACCCCTACATGGTGATGCTGGGGCTCGATAAAGCCTTAGCGCCAGTTGGGATCAACTTGATCGCGACGCTTGGTTATGATCCTCTAACATTAACTGCTGGATTTGTATCTAACTTAAGTATCGGGGCTACTGCGGTCGCTATTGCTCTGTCTGTGCGCAAAAATAAAGAGAAGAAAGGGATGATCACTTCCTTTGGTTTCACTGCGCTATGTGGCGTGACTGAGCCCGCCTTCTACGGTGCATTAATTTCTCGTCCAATCGTTTTAGTGGGTACTGCGATTGGTGCTGTATGTGGTGGTTTAACTGCAGGCATTCTTGGCATGGTGAACTATGTGCAAGGTGGTTGTCCTGGACTACTCACATTCCTATTTTTCTTAAACCCTGATGGTTCTATGTATAACTTGGTGGTCTCTTTCATCGTAGCCATTGTCACCATTATTTCTGCGTTTATCGCAACCAAGTTAGTGCTGATGAAAACTCAGCTCACCATCGACTAATCGAATTGATCTACAAGGAAATGTTATGAAAATTCTTATTGGCCATTTCACCAGCGAATCGAATGAACACGTCCCATACTTGGGTGAACTAAAAAACTTCATTTTGGGTTATGGCGATGAAGTACAAGATTTGATGCATTTACGTGATGTGTTTAAAGAAAATGATGTGGAGGCGATTGGCTCAATCTACGCGAATGGACACACATCTGGCCCTGTAGAAAAGCATGCGTTTGAGTACATATTGAATCGCCTCATTACTGACGTGAACAAATACCGTAATGATATTGATGGTATTTTGCTGTTGCTGCATGGTGCGAGCAAAATCCAAGATTTACCGGGTAGCAGTGGTGAACCACTTATCTTGAGTAAAATTCGTGACATCATGGGGCCGTATTTCCCTGTCGCTATCGTGGTCGATCCACATGGTAACCTCAATCAAGACTACTGTGAAAGCGCTACGATTTTGCGTAGCTACCGTGAATCTCCCCATACAGATATGTACCCAACTCACCAATACGTGGCTCAATTACTGATCGATTTAATTAAGGATAATCGCAAAACCAATGCCGTGTATCGCAAGCTGCCATTAATTTTAGGTGGTGAGCGTTCAGTGAGTACTGATGAGCCTGTGCGTTCAATTAACCAACTGTTAGACAAAGTAGAGCAAGATGAACGCATTATGTCTGCTTCTTGGCATGTGGGCTATATTCGCCACGATTCGCAAAATATTGGTTGTTCGATTGTGGTCGTACCAAGTTCGAAAGAATACAGTGAATACGCCAATGAAGTGGCGGACATGTTGGCCAATTACGTAATGGATAAGCGTCATGAGTTCCATTTTCACGGTAATGCTTTAGAGCCTGAAGAGGCGCTCACCACTGCACTAGATTTTGCTCAAGGGCGTGTGTTTATCACCGATTCGGGGGACAACACCACATCGGGAGCAACAGGAGCCAATACCTACATTTTGCGCCAGTTTCTTGCAGCAAGTGATTACCAAGATAAAAAGATTCTCTTTGCCACCATCAATGATCCTAATGCAACCCGAGAATTGCTAAAACAGTCTGAAGGTGACAAAGTGACGTTTACCGTTGGGCAAAATATTGATGAGTTAAGTCAACCCGTTGAGTTGTCTGGCACAATAAAACGAATGGGTATTGTGCATAATATTTTGGGTGTAAAACGCAAATTTGGTGATGTTGTGACGGTTGCTATCGATGGTGCTCCGATTGATGTCATGGTCGCTAATGTGGGTATCAGTTTTGCCGAGCTTCACCAATATGAAGCGGCGCAGGTCGACCCTTATCAATATGATATTGTGATCGTAAAACAGGGTTATATTTTCCCAGAAATCAATGCAATTGCGGATATGAGCATCATGAGTTTAACCAATGGAACGACGTACCAAGTCGCAGAAAAATTGCCATTTAGACTGATTGATCGCCCAATGTTCCCGATTGACCAATTTTAAGCCGTAGTGCCCATGGAATGGGCATTTAAATCATGAGGATATGATGATTCTAACCTCCAAAGAAAATATCGCTCTGAAAGAGCTCAAGCCGTTGCAACAGGCTCGTTCATTAGAGCCTGTCATGCTAACCGATGAGACCATGCAAGCACGCAAAGAGAAAGTGTTGACCTTAATGAAAAGTGAAGGTATTGAGTGCATGGTGATTTATGGTGATTTAGAACACGGGGCAAATTTTGAATATTTGACCGGTTTCTTAACTCGCTTTGAAGAAGGCCTATTGGTATTACATCAAGATGGCCGCGCATTCCTACTGTTAGGCAATGAAAATCTTAATAAAGCCAGTAAAGCGAGATTGGCCGCAGAAGCGATTCATGTACCGTTCCTTTCTTTACCTAATCAACCCATGCAAAATGACGCGCCGATTGAAGAGTACTTTAAAGCCGCGGGATTAACGCCAGAAATGAACACGGCGCTGGTGGGATGGAAAATGTTCACCAGCAGTGTTGCGGATAATCAGCAGCTATTTGATTCACCGTATTTTTTAGTTGATGCCTTAAGAAATGTCGTGGGAGCGTCTTATCTTTCTAACCGCACGGATTTGTTGATTGGTGCTGACCAAGGCGCAAGGACCACGACAAATGCCAATGAAATTGCCCATTATGAATTTGGCGCTCAATTAGCCAATCAGGCCATTATGAGCGCTATTGATAAGGTGGCTATTGGCACCTCTGAGATGAGCATAGGTAATGAATTAAGCTTGTATGGTCAGCCACATAGTGTGGTGAGCATTGCCGCTACGGGAGCTCGATTCGAAAAAGCTAATCTTTATCCAACCCAGAAAACCGTGTCTTTGGGCGATCCAATGTCATTAACGGTTGGTTATAAGGGGGGATTATCCTCACGAGCGGGTTATGCAGTGAGTGGTTGTGATGAATTACCACCTGAGCATAGCGATTACTTAGACGTTTTGGCAAAGCCTTACTTTGCCGCTGTGGTCACTTGGCTTGAGAATATTCGAATAGGTATGGCTGGGAGTGAGCTCTACAATATTGTGGAAGAGGTGCTACCTAAAGCGGAATATAACTGGAGTCTCAATCCGGGACACTTGGTGGCCGATGAGGAGTGGATGTCGTCGCCGATTTATCCTGACTCTAAAGAGACACTCAAAAGTGGCATGATGCTGCAAATCGATATTATTCCGGGGCGCAGTGGCTATGCAGGAACGAGTTGTGAAAGTGGAGTCGTGCTCGCAGATGAGATGTTAAAAGCACAGATCAAAGCAGACTACCCAGAACTTCATGAGGTGTTTGCGGTACGTCGGCAATATATGTTGGAGCAATTGAATATCCAGCTTAGTGATGACGTGCTGTTGATGAATGATTCCGTCGCTTACTACAACCCGTTTTTACTCGCGAAAGAGAAAGCGTTCGTTAAATGTTAAACGACAGTGCGTGATGACTTCATCGACTAATGGCCGGCTATTAGTCATAGCCGGCCATTTAACAGGTTATTCTTCGTAAGATTTGATCAGTACAGAGGTGTCCATACGGCCCAAGCCTTTTTCTTGCAGTTTTGCATAGCGTTGATCGACTTCTTCGGTCATAGGCAGTGATAGGCCGTTGCGTTTGGCTTCATCAAGGCAGATACCTAAGTCTTTGCGCATCCAATCAATAGCAAAACCAAAGTCAAACTTATCTTGTGCCATCGTGACGGCGCGATTTTCCATTTGCCATGAACCTGCAGCGCCGAGTTTGAGTGTATCGACAACGAGACCAATATCGAGATCGGCTTCTTGCGCAACCATTAACGCCTCACTAAGCCCTTGTAGGATCCCAGCAATACAGATTTGGTTTACCATTTTACAACGCTGGCCCTGACCATTTTTACCAATCAAAGTGACTTGCTTAGCGTAGCTTTTCATCACTGGTAATGCTGCTTCAAACACACTGGGTTCTGCGCCACACATGACGGTTAAAACGCCGTTTTCAGCGCCAGCTTGTCCACCGGATACTGGCGCATCGATAAATTTCACCCCTTTTTCTTGGCAAGCTCTTCTGCTAGTTCTGCCGAAGTAGTGGTGTGATCAATCAAGGTCGAGCCTGCTTCCATTGCAGCCAACACGCCATCATCACCGTAAACAACGCTGCGCACATCATTATCGTTACCCACACACATCGCAACCACTTGAGCCCCTTTGGTGGCTGAATATGGTGTTGTATGGTATGAACCAGAGAACTCTTGGGCCCACTGTTCACCTTTACTGGTGGTGCGGTTATAGACTTGGGTGCTAAAACCGGCTTTGGCTAGGTGTCCTGCCATTGGGTAACCCATTACTCCAAGGCCGATAAACGCAACGTTGTTAATAGTCATGTGCATATTCCTTTTTGTCAGATTGACCTAATTAAACTATGTCAATATTGAGAGTTGTTGATGTTTTGGACAAATATAGCGTCTTAATATCCAATCATCTCTTAGTGAGCGTGCTATTACAATAATAACAATTATTGATATATGTCAATGATTAAAATTTGATTATTTCAATTTTTTGGTTTTGATCATAAACTAGCTTATGTTGATAACAGATAAGCATGCTGGAGTGATAGCGGTGAGTGAAGCCAAATACAGACAAATTGCCCGTATTATTGAGCAAAGAATGGATGCTGGAGAGTATCCAGCAGAAAGTAAATTGCCGACTCATCGCCAGTTAGCGGATGAGCTAGAGACGACTCCAGTCACTGTGTCGAAGGCTTATCAACTCCTTACCGACAATGGGCGGGTGTATTCTCATGTGGGGCGTGGTACGTTTGTGTGTGCGTCCAATTCGTTGAGTGATGTGATTCACCCAACGGATGAGGGAAAAGATTATAACCTGTCCATTTTGCAGCCCTGTTTACATTACAACCTCAATGCAATCAGCCAAGCTTTCCAAGTGGCTACTCGCTCTTTACCGCTAGATATGATTGGTTATACCGAACATTCTGGTCACGAAAAACACCGAGCCACAGGTGTTAAGTGGGCTAAACATTACGGTTTAGAAGGTGGGCAGCCACACAATACGTTGCTTGTGGATGGCGCGCAGCATGGCTTATCTTTGTTGATTAATGCCTTAACGAAACCCGGCGATACGATAGCAGTAGAAACCATGACGTATCCAGGAATCATGGCGATTGCCGGACTGGCTGAGCGTCAAGTTGTCGGAATTCCGATGGACGATCAAGGAGTCACTGTGCAAGGGTTGACTCAGGTGATTGAGCAGCATCAACCTAAGCTGGTGGTGATTGTGCCGTCACATCAAAATCCCACTGGTGTAACCATGCCGCTTGAGAGACGTAAACAGATTGCCAATATCATTGCTAAGCACCAAGTATGGTTGTTAGAAGATGATATTTATGGCTTTTTGCATCAAGAGCCTATCAGTGCTATCACCAATTTTGTACCGGAGCGTGGCTTTCATATTACGAGTTTATCGAAAGCGATTAGCCCTGCATTACGTTGTGGATTTATTAAAATCCCCGAGAGCCAAATTGCTCATATTGAAGCCTACATTCGTACCAATATATGGTTATCTGCGCCAATCAACTATGCCGCTGCGACTGTGATGATCGAATCGGGTGAGGCATTTAGTTTGGCGGAGCAACAACGTGAGATAGCCTCTCAGCGTCAAACGATTGCCCGTGAGTTATTACCTCAAGCGCACACCAGTCATGATGGATTCCATATTTGGTTACCTCTGCCAGAGCATTGGAATCAAGAGCGTTTTGTCATAGAGGCCAAAAATCGTGGTGTCCTTGTGAGTAGTGGAGGGTACTTTAATGCTCCCAATTCAACCAACCACCATATACGACTTTCGCTCATGTCGGTGGCAACCGATGAAGGGCTACGCCAAGCGCTAGTGATTCTCGCAGACCTGTTAGCACAACCGATGACGACGGTATTTCCGTTTTAGTGTTATTCAGATAACTGGCTCGGTGAGACATAATCACAACGTTTAATATTAGTGATTACCGAGCTGGTTAATCGAATATACCCAAGTAATCTCAAGATGCTGTTTTAGCGAGAATTGTTTTTCTCTTAGGTAAGGCAATGATTTTAAGACAGAGTCATTCTACGTTGAAAATCGTATATCATATTGATTAAAATAAACTTTAAATATTTTCTTTTGATCTTTTTCAGATTACTGTCTTACAGTGTATTGAGTTAAAACAATGATGAAAAACAACGGAACTGTTACTTATTATATATGTTTTAACTGTCTCTAAATAATAAACTAAAAGTATTTCGATAGAATAATCAACCAAGATCAGTGTTGCATTCTGTTATATTAATCCTTTTTTTATTATTTTTATTTATGTCTAATGAGCTTTCTTCATAGATTGTTCAAACTGGTTGTAAGCCTTCAGGTTAAGGAGAACATAACGGGTGAATTCGTATAAAAAATGGTCTGACTCACAAGAGTCTAGCAACAATCAACCCAAGGCAGTATTCGCTTATAACGCAATTCGTAAAGCTATTATCACCATGTCTCTTGAGCCAGGGAAGACGCTAAGCGAGAAAGAAATTTGTGCACAATACAACATATCAAGAACCCCTGTGAGAGAAGCGGTTCTGCGCTTATCTCAAGAAGGTTTAGTGAATGTGATTCCTGGTGAGGGAACTTTTGTTAGTAAGATTTCGGTGCGCAGTGTCATCGAAGGGCAAATTGTGAGATCTAGCCTTGAATTGCGCATGGCACGCTTAGCTGCTCGAACTTATCTTGCTGAATTTGAAAAAGAATTTGATTTGATTATGTATCTTCAATCTGATGCAGCAAAGCGACAGGATTACGACGAAGCATTTTCTATCGACAATTCTTTTCACCAATTAATCTGTAAAGTGGCTGGATTCCCTAATGTTTGGCGCACGATTCATAACTCAATAGGTCAACTTGATCGTGTGCGATATCGGGCCTTTCCTCAGTCTGGTTACTTTGATGCGATGGTGGATGAACATCAGGCAATATATAATGCAATTCGCAATCATGATGAAGAGCTGTCTTGCCAATTGATGCGCAGCCATTTAGATGATATTGCTCGTATGCTTTCTCTTGTGATGGAAGAAAACCCCAATATTATTATTCAAGAGGAGGATATGGATATTCTCAGTGCACTACGCACGCCTTATTCTTAACATTAACCTTTTTATTGATGTATTGAGATTAATAAGAAAATTATTAAGCTCAATACATTATCTACCTCGGTAATATTTTTCCCTGTCTCTTCGTTCACAACATCTATACTCGTTCCAGTTTTTTATGCTGAATTTAATATTTTGCACTATTTTCTAACGCGAAGGAAAATTAGCGTTCTATCTGTATTGTTGGTTTAAAACCATCATTTTCTTCTTGTGTTATCAAATATCACCCACAGATACCGCCACTGATTCCTTTTTAACCAGAACATGCTCTTTTCTGCTTAAAAAGAAATCAACGCATCATTACTTAGTCGGGTCTTGTAATCTTTGTTTTACATGGTATATATCAATATATCGGTTAAATAACAATCACAAGGATGTGTTGTATGACTAAGTTCTTTTCTCTGAGAACCGCTCTAAAACCTCGCATGGAAGATACAATTAAATCATGCCCACCAAAACGTTCTGTTGTTTCTAAGACAGTGGCACTCGCCAAGAAAAATACGCGACAAAAACCTTGGCGCTCAACGATCGCAGCGATATTACTGTCAGTTTGGGCAGTGAATTCTGTACAGGCAGCGCCGACGGAAGGAGGCAAAATCGATCTAACCGTGAACCCAGAGCCGCCGGCGTTAATGTTAGGGGTGATCAGCAATGCCTCAGCACAGTTGGTTGCAGGAAATATTTATGAAGGTTTATTGCGATACGATGATAAATTGCATCCTCAACCTTCACTGGCGAAATCCTGGGAAATATCACCGGATGGATTAACTTATACTTTCCATCTCCATGAGAACGTTAAGTTCCATGATGGCGTTCCTATGACGTCCGATGATGTGCTATTCAGTGTTAAGGATCTATTGTTAAAAACGCTTCCTTCACAGCGTCTTATTATGAAGCATGTAAAATCGGTCACTGCTCCAGATAAATACACGGTGGTATTTAAGTTAAAGGCGCCATTTGAAGCATTTATTCGTACATTCAGTTTTGCCAAAATGCCAATTATTCCAAAGCATCTATATGCTGGAACAGATTATTATACCAACCCACATAATAAAACACCGATAGGTACTGGGCCGTTTAAATTTGCTGAGTGGAAGCATGGTAATTACATCAAGCTGGTAAAAAACAAAGATTATTACTTACCGGGTAAACCTTATCTGGATCAGGTGATTTATCACGTTATTCCTGATTCTGCATCACGATCTGTTGCGTATGAAAATGGTGTTTTGAATGTACTTCCAGGCGGAACGGTTGAGAATTTTGATATTGATCGCTTGTCTAAATTACCCAATAGCTGTTTAACGGAAAAAGGGTGGGAATATAATTCACCGCTCTCTTGGTTGTGGTTAAACAATGCCGAAGCGCCGATGAATAATCCAAAATTCCGCAAGGCAATTATGTATGCGCTGAATCGTCAGTTTGCGCGTGATGTGCTTTGGAATGGGTATGCAAAAATTGCGACAGGTCCATTCTCACAACGGTTACCTTTCTACAGTGAGCAAAAACCTGAATACGATTATGATCCTGCGAAGGCAAAAGCGTTGCTGAAAGAGATTGGTTATAAAGGTAAAAAACCACTTCGTTTATTACCACTTCCATATGGTGAAACGTGGCAGCGCTGGGCAGAAGCGGTCAAACAGAATCTTGAAGAAGTGGGCATTCCCGTCTCTATCGAGGCTACCGATGTTGCTGGATGGAACCAACGGACCTCTAACCGAGATTACGATATTGCCTTTACCTACATGTATCAAAATGGCGATCCAGCGATTGGTGTAGAACGTAACTATCGCTCTACACAAATTCCGAAAGGTTCACCGTGGACGAATGTAGAAGGGTATAACAATCCGAAAATGGATAAATTATTCGATCAGGCATCAGTGGCTTTCCCTGCTTCAGAGCGGCAGAAGATTTACGACACCATTCAAGCTAAGTTGCAGCAAGATGTTCCGGTCGCTTGGTTACTCGATCTGAGCTTCCCAACGATCTACAACTGCAAATACCAAAATTTAATCACCACTGCGAATGGGTTATCTAGCTCATTACGTGACACTTGGATCAAAAAGTGATTTCACCTTGCGCGAGGGGGGTAAACCCTCGCCTTTTCTCTCTGATTAAAAACATCGATGGAGACGTTCATGACACGCTTTATATTAGGGCGACTGTTAAGAGCAGTGATTATCCTGTTTTGCATTGCCGTACTTAACTTTCTGTTGATTCATTTAGCCCCTGGTGATCCTGCCTCAGTCATGGCAGGCGAAGCAGGTGATACAGACCCTATTTTTCTACAACAACTTCAAGAGCGATTTGGTTTGGATCAACCACTATACATGCAGTTGTGGCTTTATATCTCGTCTATCGCTCATTTAGATCTGGGCTTTTCATACCGTCAATCTTTACCTGTTATTCAATTAATTGGCGACCGCTTACCTGCCACACTGTTGTTGTCTGTTGCTGCCTTTGTGATTTCGTTGGGGTTAGGCGTACTAGGCGGAGCAATTGCGTCGGCTAAACAGGGCAAAATAACCGATACCATTATCTCTTTTGTGGCTCTGATTTTTTATGCGACCCCGTTGTTTTGGCTCGCGTTAATGGGCGTACTAATGTTTTCGGTACATTTTAATTGGTTGCCAGGGTTTGGCTATGAAACCGTTGGTGCAGGCTATGCCGGCTTTGAGCGTGCGCTGGATATATTGCGCCACTTAGTGCTCCCCGCCATGACGTTAGGCTTATTTTTTATGGCGGTATATGTGCGAATGACGCGAGCATCGATGCTGGAAGTCAATCAGTTGGATTTTGTGAAAACTGCCAAAGCCAAAGGGTTAAGACCTGCGGTGATTCAGCGCCGACATGTATTACGTAATGCTTTACTCCCTGTAGTTACCTTAGCTGGATTACAAGCAGGGCAACTGGTGAGTGGTGCTGTGTTGATTGAAACCGTATTTGCGTGGCCGGGAATTGGGCGTTTGATGTTTGATGCCTTGTCACAGCGAGACTACAACTTGCTACTAGGTGTCTTCATGGTGTCTGCAGCCATGGTGCTGTTCTTCAACCTCATTACCGACATTCTCTATCGTTTGGTCGACCCACGCATCAAGGAGGCATAACATGGCTGATTTCTGGAAGCGCTTTTCACAAAATCGCCCTGCGTTAATCGGGCTACTCATAATTTTCGCTGTCGTGCTGTTGTCGCTCACTGCGCCGCTACTTTATCCGAAGTCGCCATGGGGAATGGTTCAGAGGCCATTTTTACCTCCATTCACCATGTCTCACTTTCTATTAGGCACCGACACGATGGGGCGTGATATTGCCTCAGGATTGGCTCATGGAGCCGGTATTTCATTGTTGGTAGGGTTGATATCTACCGTGGTCTCTTTAGTGATAGGCATTCCTCTTGGCGCAATAGCGGGTTATTTTGGTGGTTGGGTAGATGACGTATTAATGCGCTTTACCGAACTGTTTCAATCGGTTCCAAGTTTTGCTTTGGCGATTGTTTTAGTCGCGATTTTTGAACCATCTATCTACTCGATTGTGATCTCGATTGGCATCGTCTCATGGCCTCCTGTGGCGCGATTATTACGGGGCGAAGTGATGGCTTATCGTTCCCGTGAGTTTGTTGAGGCCGCGGTTCTTTCTGGTCAAAAGCATGGCACGATTATTTGGCGTCAAATCTTACCGAATACGCTTTCTCCGATCATCGTTTTGGCTTCAATGATGGTGGCTTCTTCTATCTTGATTGAAAGCTCATTGTCGTTCTTAGGCCTTGGTGCTCCAGATGTGATGTCTTGGGGATACATCATAGGCGCGGGGCGAACTGCGATTCGTCAAGCATGGTGGATTACCGTTTTTCCTGGTATCGCCATTATGTTGACTGTACTTGCTCTCAATCTCATTGGTGAAGGGCTTAATGATGCATTAAACCCTCGTGTTGCACGAAGTGGCAAGTAAGGAGAATCGTTATGAGTGAACTATATAAGTTGCCTACCAATCAAGAAAGCCACGCACCACAAACCGCGGTTCCAGTTGTGGAAATCTCGAAACTTTCAATAGCATTGCCAGATGGTGCCGATCGTCCATTTGCTGTCGAGCGCGTTAATCTCAATTTATATGCAGGGAAAATGCTGTGTGTGGTCGGTGAATCGGGTTCTGGCAAATCAATGTCTGCCAATGCATTGATGGGGCTTTTACCGGATGCGGTGAGAATTGCAGAGGGCCGAATTATGCTGGAAGGAACCAACCTGCTCAACCTTCCAACAGAAGATTTTTATGATATTCGTGGTCGTCGAGTAGCGATGATTTTCCAAGAACCGATGTCCGCTTTAAATCCCTTGATGAAAATATCTAAGCAAATTGAAGAGGTGTTCGCTGCTCATGGATTATTGACGCCCAAAGAGCGTAAGGAGCGAGCACTACAACTCTTGACTGAGGTCGGTTTACCTGAGCCCCCGCGAATTGCTGAATCTTTCCCATTTCAATTATCGGGTGGGCAACGTCAAAGAGTGGTGATCGCAATGGCGTTAGCCCTTGAGCCTCAAGTATTGATTGCGGATGAACCGACCACGGCTCTTGATGTTACAACCCAAAAGCAGATTTTAAAGCTGATTAGTCGGTTGCAAATTGAACGCAATATGGCAGTGATGTTCATTACCCATGATTTTGGAGTGGTCGCTGAAATTGCCGATGATGTGGCGGTGATGCAATTAGGACGTATTGTAGAAAAAGGCACTGCAGAAGAAGTGCTGTACTCACCAAAACATGAATATACCCAAAAATTAATTGCGGCGATTCCTAAGTTACGTAGCGGACACACGGATCTTCCTCAGCGAGAAACCATTCTTAAGGTTGAAAACCTGAGTAAAACTTATCGTCGTAGTGGTGGTTTTTTCTCTAAACAACAGCCTGTCCATGCAGTACAAAACGTCAGTTTCTCATTAGGGAAAGGAGAAACGCTGGGTATTGTCGGAGAAAGTGGATCGGGTAAGTCATCCGTTGGACGATGCCTCGTGCGCCTTCAAGATCCGGATCAAGGCAGGGTGCTATTGGGTGATACTGACATGGCGAGTTTAAAAGGTGAGGGTTTACGTCTTTCGCGTCGCAATCTACAAATGATTTTCCAAGACCCGTTTGCCTCACTTAACCCGCGTGCCAAAGTAGGACGAATTATTGCAGATGGGCCGATAGCGTATGGGGAAAGTGAATCGAATGCGCTCGCTAAGGCCGCAGAATTGATGGATTTAGTTGGGCTCGATCCTAAAGCGTTAGACCGCTTCCCACATGAATTTTCCGGCGGTCAAAGACAGCGAATTGGCATTGCTCGGGCATTGGCACTCGAACCCGATATCATTGTGGCCGATGAAGCCGTATCAGCTTTAGACGTGTCTATTCAGGCTCAGGTCTTAGAGTTACTCGCCAAGCTCAAAAAAGAGCTCAATCTCTCTTTGATTTTTATTACCCACGATTTACGTGTCGCTGCACAGATATGCGATCGCGTTATGGTGATGAAGAAAGGCCAAGTTGTGGAGATTGGGACTGGAGCCGAAATATTCGATGCTCCCAAAAATGTTTACACAAAAGGTTTGATTGAGGCCATTCCTGGACGTCTCAAGGAGATGAGAATGTCCAGCTAAACCGCATTGCTGGCTTTTTCCTGTAAATAACAACATTAACAAAGGATTTTTAATGGAAACTTCTCAGAAAACAGAGTTAGGTGAGATGACTGCAGCAGAACTCTCTGTTTTATATCAGTCAAAACAGGTTTCTCCTGTTGAAGCGGCCAAAGAGGCTTTTGCACGTATCGATCGTTTTAATCCTCTGGTCAATGCTTTTGCCCACTTGGCGGTAGAAACTGCCTTGAAAGAGGCGAAAGAATCGGAAAAACGTTGGTTAAATGGGACGCCAATGAGCCCGATTGATGGTGTTCCGACTACAGTCAAAGAGATGACCCCCGTCAAAGGGTTACCGATACGACGTGGGTCGGTATTGGGACAAAAAGAGCCCGCTACGCAAGAATTTCTCATTATGGATAGATTACGTGCTGCGGGATTGACCATCTTGGGCACCACGACTGCGCCAGAGTTTGCTTGGAAAGGGGTCACTCATGGGCCATTTACAGGTAACACACTCAATCCATGGCACACTGGTCATGCTTCTGGTGGCTCATCAGGCGGTGCGGCGGTAGCAGCAGCGCTGAATATGGGTGTGCTCCATGAAGGGTCTGATGGCGCTGGCTCTATTCGTATTCCTGCCTCATTTTGTGGTGTTGTGGGTATCAAACCCACTTATGGATGGATTCCTTTCGATACGCCCACACCGTTATTCGAATTGGCTCATAGAGGGCCACTGACTCGTACTGTTGAAGATGCGGCGCTATTTATGAATGCTACGACAGGTCCAGCCGTTTCATCTCGTTATGGATACTGCCCCGATCATGTACCTGATTGGAAAGCGACGCTTGAACATCGCTCTATTCGCGGTATGAAAATTGGTTATAGTCGTACACTTGGTTATGCCAAAGTCGATCCACAAATTGCCTCTGCAATAGATAAAGCAGCAAAACGAATGGAAGATCTGGGCGCCATAGTTGAAGAGATCGATCCCGGTTTTGCTAATCCTCAAGATGCGTTACTGACACTGTGGTATGCGGCTGAAGCGAGAACGGTCGACTTAGCTGGTCCAACGGCGGATCAACTGAAATTAATGGATCCTGGTCTATTACGTATCTGTGAAAAAGGACGGTCCATTTCTGCTGGAGAATACATCGACGCTGAACAAGTGAGAGCGGATTTAAAAGTCACCATGGCACGTTTTCATGAACACTATGACGCCTTAATGTTGCCGACAATGCCATTAACTGCTTTAGAGGCCGGCGTGGATTTTCCTGGGGGAGTGGAAGGTAAAGATTGGTCTGATTGGTCTCCCTTTACTTATCCATTCAATATGACAGAACAACCCGCGATTTCTATTCCATGTGGGTTTGATAATAAAGGTTTACCGATTGGTTTACAGTTTGTGGGGCCGAGTTATCGTGATGACATTGTATTGCGCCTAGCCGCTGCTTATCAAAATCAGTATCCAGAACCCTTGCCTAAATCGCCAAGACTAGCGTGATAACCGTTTCCCTTCTGAGTTGTTGTCAGAAGGGAAAATATCCAATTAGAGGAAGAGTCATCATGACCAAATCTGATACTCGCCCAATCGACATTGCAGATTTTGGTGCCGAGTTAAAAACAAAGGCGGTGATTATTCAACCCGCAGAAGCTCAAGCGATTGCATTAGAGCATTATGGTTTACAGGGAAAGGTAAAGTGGTTGTGGGGTGAAAAGGACTCTAATTACCAATTGACCCTCACTGATGGGACGGAATATTTGCTTAAGATTCTTAACTCCGGAGAAGTGAGGGAAGTCACCCAACTGCATAGCAAAGCACTTTTGCAAGTCGAGCAATATGATTCAGGTATTCCTTTGCAACGCATTGTTAAGACGTGCGATGGTGAACTCGATTGCCGAGTGAATGATAATACTGGAACAGAGCGTGGTGTGAGGCTAGTAACCTTTGTTCCTGGAAAGGCCCAGACACAATTTAACCGTAGTTCGGAACAGCGAAAAAATGTCGGGCGCATACTCGCTCGCCTGCAAACGGCATTATCACCGATAACGTTAGACTCTGATTTGCCACCCATTATTTGGGATATGAGTCATGCGTCGATGATGAGAGGGTTTATCGAATTTATTGATGATATTGAGTTAAGACATCGCTTAACGCAGGCTCTTGATTGTTTCGATAATGAAATAATACCGGTGATGGATCAGCTACCTACACAATTTATCCATAATGATTTCAACCCGGAAAACGTCTTAGTTGATCAGCAGTGTCCGAATGAGGTGTGTGGCATCATTGATTTTGGTGATATGGCCTATGCTCCCGTGTTGTTTGATACAGCGGTTGCGATATCTTATCAATTAGGCACCTCAGAAAATGTTCTTGATGAAGCCTGTGATGTGATAAAGGGATACGCGAGTATCAAATCGATGAGTCCACTTGAGATAGAGCTCCTTTATCCAGCGATCATTATGCGTATCGTTATGCGTCTCACCATTTCTGCTTGGCGCGCAACTATCTTCCCTGATCAGAAAACGCATTTGTTGAGATTCTGGCCAACCCTAAAAACTCAACTTACATTGCTTGATGCCATTGGTAGAGAAGAAATGACGAGACGATTTTTCACCATTTTTGAGGAGGCAGAAAATGAGTAGCCAAGGGGGAATGATTAATGGTTTCAATCCTAATCAGATGGGAAATCTTGCGGCGGAAGAAAAACATATTATTGAGCGCCGCCAAGCACTATTAGGTCCCGCTTATAAGTTATTTTACCAAGAGCCAGTTCATCCTGTTCGAGGCGAAGGCGTATGGCTTTATGATGCAGAAGGTAATGCGTATTTAGACGCTTATAACAATGTCCCTTCTGTTGGTCACTGCCACCCTAAAGTTGTTGCGGCTGTGGCACAACAAGCTGCAACGCTGAATACGCACACCCGTTATCTCGATGAGCATATTCTCAATTATTCCGAGCGTTTATTAGCTACATTCCCCGAGTCTCTCAGCCGGGTTATGTATACTTGTACGGGAAGTGAAGCGGTTGATTTAGCGTTACGTATCGCCAAACATTTTACGGGTGGCACGGGCGTTATTATCACTGAAAATGCGTATCATGGTGTCACTACCGCATCAGCAGAAATCTCGCCATCGATCGGTGAAAGTGTACCGATTGGTCAGCATGTTTACACCATACCTGCACCAGATAAGCGTAACGCAAATGGTCGTGATCTTGGAGAGGTGATGGCTGAGCACGTCAATAATGCATTGAAAACGATGCGTCGTCATGGCATCAAACCTGCTGCTTTTATTGCTGATGGTATTTTTTCAACTGATGGCGTTTTTGCCGACCCTGCGGGATTTTTAAGTGATATCAAAGAGGCAGTTGAGCAAGCTGGAGCACTTTATATTGCCGATGAAGTGCAACCCGGTTTTGGCCGCACTGGCAGTCACATGTGGGGATTTCAACGCCATAATATGGTGCCTGATATTGTGGTAATGGGAAAACCGATGGGGAATGGGCTTCCGATTGCGGCTGTAGTGATGACTGCAGAAATTCAAGAAAACTTTGGGCAACAGATCCGCTATTTTAATACCTTTGGCGGTAACCATGTTTCTATAGCCGCTGCGTCTGCTGTACTGGATATTCTCCACGAAGAAAACCTCATTGAAAATGCGCGTCTTACTGGTGATTATTTAATACAAGGCTTACGTGAGCTAGGCACGCAGTTTTCGGTGATTGGCGAAACGCGCGGGACGGGACTATTTATTGGTGTCGATATCGTTTGTGACAAAGAATCGCATACCCCCGATGGCCCTTTGGCTATCACAATTGTGAATGCACTACGGCAAAAGAAAGTATTGCTAAGTGCTTCTGGGCCTAATGGTAACGTATTAAAAATTAGACCACCGCTGGTTTTTAATCGTGAGCATGCGGATATTTTATTGCACTCATTAAGTGAAGTGTTAAAGAGTTTGGTTTAATAACAATTTAAATAAACATTTACTAAATTAGATTTTTTAATAAAAATGATATCTAATAAATCAGATAGAAGTCATACTTAATAATTTTATCAATTAATAATATAAAAAGTTACCTATAAAAATAGCCTCTACATAAGAGGCTATTTCATTTTAAAATTTAATCTAAAGTTATCAGAATGGCATTTTTGTTTTAGAAAATACCAGCAACACTTGTTGCTAACCCTTCAACTAACGCAGGTTCCGCATCAACATAATCAAGGTTTACTTTATTTGCTGAGCTTAAAATTCGAGTTTGGTAACGCTTTTTATTGGCGACGGTTTTTACAGTAGTATTAGTGGAGCCTCCGATGCCATTATTTAAATGAGCGACTTGACTAGAGTCTACAGATTCTTTGGTTTTTTCAACTACTTGAACATCTGTTACCATACCAAAGTTTACATCTTCTACCATGTTATCTGCTACAAAACCAATAGCACTACCAATGAGACCTGCCCCTACAACAGAACTTGTGCTATGCGTATGTGATGCCATGGCTAAAGCAGCTAAACCACCACCAACGACAGCACCGCCGTATCCTTGGTTCAACAGAGCAAGACCTGCATTTGGATCCATTTTTTCCAATTTAATAATGTTAGTTTGTAGCCAATAATGTGCTTTAGCTGGATCTGAAGTAACGGTATAACCTTTTTGTTTTAATTTATCAGTAAGCACTTTAGTTATATCTAGTTTTTTATTAGTACTGTTTCTCAATTGAAGATATACAGTATGTTGTGAAACGGGGGTTGGATCTAACCAAACTGTGGCTGACATTTTAGTATTAGTTACCAAATTACGATGTTGAATCGCAGTACTCATTGCTGAGCAACCAGAAAGAGAGATCATAGCTGCTATTACAACAGCCGTGGATTTAAATTTTTTAAGTGTCATTAGAATAAAATCCTTAATATATAGAATAGCAACCTATTTTAGGAGCTAACAGATATTACAAAATTATATTTATCATTCCTACTCATTTAAGATAAAAATATTATTCGAAATATTTGAATGATTATAGAGTTCATCTAATTATTAAAAATTAATAATGTTAAATTTTTTGTTTGTTTTTTAACCTGATTGTAAAGATTATCATTTAAATTGGTTCTATTTCTGGTCTTAAATTGAGTTGGCAAAAACAATTGATTAATTATTGAGCAAAAAAGCTGATATTAAGTAGTCATCAAACTTTTATTCTTGGCAAAAAAAATTGAATATTTATATAAATCTAATAATATTTTTTAGTTTTTTTTCAAAAAATATGATCTATGTATAGTTATGTAGGTTAGTTTGATGAACACTTATATCGACTCGTGATGATATAACCTTTTATAGGTTAAAGAACTTTCCATATTTAGTGATATAGATTAGGAATTTTGTATCTTTATACTGTTTTAATTATCATTAATATTCATTCTTTATATGTAGTAAATAATATCAGCACATTCGTTTGGAGCACTAATAGCATAAAAGAAAGGTGGTTAGTGCTTAAGGCTACCTTGATTGTGGTAATGGGAAAAACGATGAGGAATGTTCTTCCTATTGCTGCTGTGGTAATGACTGCAAAACTTCAAGAACATTTTGGTCAACAATCCCTCTAGTTTAATACCTTGGGTGGTAACTATGTGTCAATAGTCGCTGCGTCAGCCGTACTGATTTTTAATCGTGAGCATGCGGATATTTTATTGCACGCATTACATGAAGTATTGAGTAGTTATACCCAAGTAACCTCAAGATGCTGTTTCAGCGAGAATGTATTCGCTCTTAGGCAAGGCACTGATTTGAAGACATAGTCATTCTACGTTAAAAATCAGTAACACAGCCTAGGAGCGAATAAAACTCGCCCTTCGGGAGCTCATCAACAAACCTATTTCTGCGCCCAATCACGTTAAAAGGGAATGACCATTCCTGCCGTGATTGAGCTTGACCTAGGCTCGTTGATGAAGCTCTGAATCCTGCATCTTGAGGTCATTTGGGTATATACTTAATAAATTTATCAATTAATGATCTAAAACTTACCTAAAAAACAGCAGAGGTTATGCAAAGATAGGCTCTTAGATTTAGTCAGCAAGAACGATTTTAGTCGTATTGGTATTAACATCTTGAGAATGGATGTTAATACCAGAGCGTCAAATCGATTTGTACTCAAACAATTGTTCGTTCTTGCTGAATTTTAGAAAATCACTGTTCCCATATCGTTAAACGTTAGCTTTCGATATTAAGTCTTTGTTTAATTGTAGGAAGGGCCTTGTCGCCACTAAAGGTAGTGACATTTTTTAGCCAAGTATTAAGTAATTGAGGATGAGCTGATATCCATTTTTTTGCGGCTTCTTTAGCACTAATATCATTCTTATTCGCTTGGTTAATAATCTCGTTTTCCATATCAACATTAAAGGCGAGATTATGCAGTAAGGTATCGACATTTTTGCATTTGTCTCCAAACCCTTTTTTTGTCAAAGTTTGTATTTGCGCACTGCCGTAATTAGGCCCAAAGTATTTGTCCCCGCCACTCAAATAGCGAATGTCAAAATTGACGTTCATCGGATGTGGTTCCCATGCTAAAAACGCTATATATTTATGGCGCTTGATCGATCTTGAAACCTGAGACAACATTCCTTGTTCACTGGATTCGACGACCTGCCAATCGCCAAGCCCATAGTCATTTGAATTGATCATCGTTTTGAGATTTTCGTTTGCTGGTGATCCTGGTGCTATGCCATAAATTTTGTCACCAAATTTATCTGCAAACTTACTAAGGTCAGTAAAACTATGAACACCTGCTTGATAAACATAGTCGGGTACAGCTAGGGTGAATTTGACGCCGTCCAAGTTGGTGCGAACAACATCAACATTCGCGCGATATTTTTTAATGTACGCGTTCTGGGCTGGGAGCCAATTACCCATGAAAACATCTACTTTTCCTGTCTTTAAGCTTTCAAAACCGATAGGAACACTGAGCATGTACACTTGAGTTTTGTACCCTAGTCCTTCAAGTAGTGTTGTGACAACGCCATTGGTAGCGCCAATATCACTCCAACCAGGATCTGAAAATGTAATGGATTGACAAGATTGCGGCTCAGCGGCATAAGCAGAGAACTGCGTCATTAGGAGTGAGATGGTAATCCCACTCTTCAAAATCGATTTGTTATTGTTTGCAAAAGTTTTAAATTTCATTTAATCGTCCTTAAATAATTGTCCATTTCTATCATTTAACTGTTTGGAAAATGTGCAAATGTCGGCTGGATGATTAGCCCTAATAATACTCGTTAATAATTGCCGTCATCAGAATATGACCAGTGAGTGCGCTTAGGTTATGGCAATCTTCAGAATCAAACGAGTCACCACCTTTGGTTAGTCGGTGTTATTACGATTGAATTTCTGCAAAGAGAAGATGAATGCACTGTCATTTGATTTGCCATGATGAAGACTCTTTTAAGTTAAGCTGACATGAGTGTTTTCAACTTGTCATTGAATCTAACACAATGATTACATGGGCAAGAAGGTATTGTAAACGTGCTGAAAATTTATGCTATGCATAAGCTTATCTAATGTTATACAGACAGGACATACCGAACTAACAGAATATCGTGATTTTTTTTTTGGAGTTTTGGGCTATTGAGTTATACAACTGATTCCAAGTAATGGAGTTCAAAACCTTTGCAGTAAGTCAATCATGGTGTTTGATGGTTTTTGGTCTGATAAGAAAAACTGCGTTTGTATGACATTACGGTCTTTTGAATGGAGCCGTTGATTGACACAATGATAAACGGAGATTATCAACATAGTTCTTAAGTCGGTTCAAAACTAAAAACTTATAAGTCGTAGTGTATATATTCAAATGACCTCAAGTGTCGAATTAATAGTCTATAGCAATTTCAACCCCGAGAGGAATGGTCATTCCATTTCAACGTGAGTATATCCATAACCCACACGTGATAGAGGTAAATAGCAGCACTTGTCGTCTAAATGTTACCTTTCTGGCGTCGTATAGATCTTAGTCAATGGGCACAATATGAACGATAAATTGTATTGTTGAAAAGGGCGCTGTTATGTTGATGACAATCGTATTACATACACCCGTTTGGGTTTGGTTTTTACTGATGTATCTTTTTTATCGAGGTTACAAAGGCATGGCGGAGCAGAGGGTTGAATTTCGCTCTTTGTTACTCTTTCCTGTGGCTTTGATTTTGTTTGCTTTGGATGAGCTTTATGGAAAATCCGCTTTATTCGTGGGGATCTGGTTATTGGCTGTATTAGTGGGAACTCTTTTGGGAATCTATCTATTTGGTCAGCAGATTGAACGTGCTTATCGCGATCAATTAGGGGCGCTGTGTCTATCTGGTCATGTGAACCTTATGATTGTGTTAATGGGTTTATTTATCGGGCATTATTTTGTATCTGTAATGCTTGTATTGCATCCAAACTGGTATTGGAATGCTGCCAAGATTTCATTAACAGGGATTGGATGTGGCATATTTTTGTTGCGGAACTGGAAACTCTTTCTTCAATATCATCATATTCGCTTGGCTCACTAATAATACACAATCAAGGTAGTTAGTGACTATGGCTACCTTGATTGTGGTAGATATCAGTTTATGCTTGATGAGCACTGTCCGATTCTAAAGGCGCCTTGTCTTCTGGCTCCGCAATTGTTTCTGGAGACAACTCTTCTACCGGACGATTTGCGTGGTTATTGAACAGCAAACGTGTAATGTCTGGACGTGAATAGTGGCCGCAAGCATCCATTGAGTTTTTCGCTACACCGATCATGCCTAGGTCAATGTCGGCATACATAATGCCTTCTTCTTTTTCTCCCAAAGGTTCGACTAACGGTGCGCCATCTGGGCCGAAGATGACGGTGTGACCACCTCCCGCACTAATGAGTTCATGTTTCTCTGGGGTATCACATAACAGCTCAATCATTTCATCAGAAACAATGGCAGAAGGAGCAATAACAAAACAGGCACCTTCAATGGCATACACCTTGTTGGTTGCAATGGCCATTTCATCACTGATGGCATGAGCAAATTTATACGTCGAAAAACTTGGCCAAGAGGCCACGTGCACCTGCTCGTTTTGTGAAAACATCGCATATTTGGTTAAAGACAAGATGTTTTCCCAGCAGTTTAAAGCACCTAACCGACCGAGAGGCGTGTCGTGAACGGCGATATGGCTTCCGTCACCTTCACCAAATGCAGTACGTTCTGCGTGAGTAGGCTTGATTTTACGACGTTGGGCAATGGTGTCTCCGTCAGGACCTAGTATCCATTGTGCGATGTAGAGCGAGCCGCCTTTACGTTCGGCTAAGCCAAGCACAACAGTGATATTGTATTCTTTCACGGCGCTACGAATCTGGTCGGCTTCTGAGCTATCGTAAGCTAATGCATTATCAAAGTACTTACGGATATAGCCTTTTTTGATCGCCATCGCAGGTGTATCAAGCCAAATCCACCATGGATAACCTGGAATCCATACTTCAGGAAAGGCAACTAACTTCGCACCATTTTCCGCCGCCTCTTTTATGTAAGCGATTGTTTTTGCAACAGCACCATCAAGATCTAAATAAGCCGGGGAAGCTTGAACTGCAGCGACTTTATAAGCAGGATGAGTTAACGACATGAGCAATTCCTTTTGTATATCGAGTCTGTAGTGACTATATCACTGACTCCAAGAGGAAATTTGTACAAAATGGTACTATTTTTAGGCTGGATTGGAACTGACGAATGTTGTGACAGAAAGGAAAAGGATGGGTAAATTAACGAGACTTTACCCATTCTAAATCATGTCAAAACGTTAGGCGTATTGGAACGTTGTGATTAAATGATCTTCGTAGCGTTTCACGTCTTCTTCAATGGTTGGATTTTTGAAAATGTCAAAGGTAGCAAAACCGTCCACAGATTCAAAACCGTTGAATTGATATGCTTTATGTAGCCACATAAACAGTTGATCGATATTGTGACCTTCGAAAAACTCTTCTTGATTAAAGGCATTTTCTGGTGCGTTGAGCGTGACAGAAACCAACAGTTTTTTCCCTGAGGTTAGACCACCAGAGCCATACGTTTTACTTGGATCGCTGCGGGTTCGACCATCATCTGCCGCCAATTTATCTCCTAACCCTGCATTGAATACCTCGTCGATGTACTTTTTGAACAGCCAAGGTGCACCCATCCAGTACAAAGGGGTTTGGACGATAACGATATCAGCCCAAAGGTGTTTTTCTACTTCTTCATTCGCATCGTAACCCTCATCAACTGTGGTTGTTTTGATGTCGTAATGAAGTGTGGACAAGGTATCGCTAGCTACTTGGCTAAACAGTTGATTTAATTTCCCTTCTGCCCAGCCTTCATATTTTTGATGGGCGTTAATCACTAATGCTTTTTTCATAGTATGTCCGGTTTTATTCTGTTTTAAGGATGGCCCAAAGCCCTGATAACCAGTGTTATCGGGGCTTATTTTATAGGATCAAGGCAAGATTAAAGTTGTTGAGCTTGCCATTCAAAAATAACGAATTGAGCAATGCCGGCAACAACAAGAGGGTCTGTTTTTGCAGTTGCCTCAGCCTCTTCTAGAGAGTTAGCTTGAAAAACATAAGCGCCGCCTTGAACGTTGTTGTAGGGGCCAGCAAGACCCAGTCGGCCCTCGTCACGAAGTGCATAGAGATAGTTGTAGTGCTCCTGATAAAGTTCTTCAGAGGCATCGAATTCTCGGATCATATGTACTAAATAGCTATTCATAAATTTACTTCTCATTTTTTTTGTGAATTTAGCGTCGGAGGCAGTGGACTGGCTACCGAGTGATGCCATTATGATTGTTTTCATCTCTGGATAAAATGGCATTTTTATGTTTACACTATCCAATATTTTGGATAATAAATTACGACTATGGATCAACTTCAATCATTAAAAGCATTTCAAAAAGTTGTTGAAAAAGGCGCATTTAATAGAGCGGCAGAAGCACTTGGAATGCCAACGTCCACAATAAGCAAAGCCGTGATGGATTTAGAAAAGCACCTAAAAGTGAAGTTATTGCATCGGACCACACGAAAAATCACCATCACTCAAGAGGGGATGGAATACTACGAACGTACTTATCAATTAATGAGTGAGTTGCAAGCGATTGACGCTGAAATTTCAGGGAAAAAGTATGCCCCAAGTGGACATTTAAGAATTGATTGCCAAGTGTCATTTGCCACATTACAACTTATTCCAGCGTTAAAAGATTTTCAGAGGCAATATCCCGATATTACCCTTGGTTTGGGAATTAATGATAGAACAGCTGATTTGATCGATGAAGGTATAGATTGCGTTATTCGATTAGGGGGACAGCAAATCCCAGGTATGGTCGAACGCAAGCTACTCGACTTAGAGTTTGTTACTAGTGCCTCTCCTGCTTTTATTGCCCAATATGGTATGCCTGACTCACCAAAATTGCTTGGAAAATCCTACCCCACGGTGGCTTATTTTCGGACCTCATCGACGAATTCTCTGCCGTTAATATATGAGCAAGGTTCTGAGAAAGTAGTGGTAGATCAAGCGAGTTATACCGCTAATAATGGTCGAGGTATTTTGGATATGGCCTTAAATGGACTTGGCATTATTCAGCATGAGCGGTTGTTTGCTGAGCCGTACATCACTCAAGGCAAGCTGGTAGAACTCTTTTCAGATTGGAAACAGCGCAGTATGCCACTCAATATTGTGTATCCTCCAAATCGCCATCAGAGCGCTCGGCTACAAGTATTTATTGATTGGATGATCGACACATTTCGCGCTTAGCGTTATGTGTATATTTACCAAACGATAGCAAAAAATTAGGCTCTAGTGAGCCTCTAGAACCTAATTCATCGTCGCTAATTATTTTGCTTGATTAGCACGGATATACTTGATGATCGCAGAGAAATCTTGCTCACCAAAGCCATCTTTAATAAAGTCTTCAAAGATATCGATAGTGTGATTGCCTAGCGGTGTGCATGCGTCACTGCTTTTCGCTGCATCTTGAGCAAGCCGTAAGTCCTTCAACAACATGGTCGCAGGAGCGCCCGGTTTGTAATTGTTATTAGATGGTGAAGTGGGTACTAACCCTGGAACCGGGCAGTAAGTAGTGAGTGCCCAACATTGTCCTGTTGATGTAGAGGCCACATCAAACAACGCTTCACTGGATAGTCCCAGTTTTTCCGCTAACGCAAAAGCTTCAGATACCGCAACAATGTTGATACCTAAGATCAGGTTGTTACAGATTTTGGCAGATTGGCCTGCGCCAGGACCACCACAGTTTACGGCTTTTTGTCCCATGATATCCAGTAAAGGCAGCACCACATCAATGGCATCTTGCTCTCCACCCACCATAAAGGTCAATTTTGCATTTTGCGCACCGGTAACACCACCCGAAACAGGGGCATCCACGCTCTTCACCCCGTGAGATTTAGCCAATTCATGGACCAGTTTCGATGTCTCTACATCTGCTGTTGATGTGTCAACCAATGTTGCCGTTGGTTTTACGTGGTCGATGATTTGTTCCCATACTTCTTTCACAAACTTGCCGTTTGGCAGCATGGTGAAAATGATGTCCGCAGAAGACGCCACATTAAGGAGTGAATCACTTGCTTGTACACCATTTTCTGTTGCGCGGGTAATCGCTTCTGGGTTTACATCAAAACCCACGACGTTATAGCCTGCTTTGGCTAGGTTGCTTGCCATTGGGCCACCCATGTTGCCCAAGCCGATAAAGCCGATTGTTAACTGTGTCATAATAAAACCGATAATTTAAATAAGTGTCTGCTCAGCACAAACCGCACTGAACTTAGAATTGATCGAAGGCATCAAATACTTTTGAGCCATATACAAATGCACCGCCAGCTGCGACAGTCATTGCTACTTGAATCGCTGCGCCCACTTCTTCACGTGTTGCACCTGCCAGTTTTGCTTGGCGAGCATGTGCCGCAATACAACCATCACACTGACGAGCAACAGAAACCGCAATTGCTATCAATTCTTTCGTTTTGTTATCAATGACGTCGTTAGAATGAGTTGCCGATTTCATGTCTTGAAAGGCTTTGATCATGTCTGGATTTGCCTGCTGCATTTTGACTGAGCTTTTACCAATATGTTTGAGGTATTCAGGCCATTGTTCTTCCACGATGTTCTCCGTTACTTGTATTGCTTTTAGTCAGTGAGTGACTGGTGTTTGCTTTGGGGGCTCGTTAAAACGAGCCCTCGAGGTGTAAATTAATTAGAAATCGCTTGCGACAGGAAGATCTAAGTTACGACCCCATTCATCCCAAGAACCGTCATAAACGGCCCAATCAGTATGGCCAACCAGTGTCATCCCTAACGCTAGGATACAGGCGGTAAGTCCTGAACCACATGACGCGATAACGGGTTTGTTAAAGTCGACACCAGCATCAAGGTAAAGCTGACGTAACTCTTCTTTAGGAAGCAGTTTTTTCGTTTCAGGATCCAACACGTTTGCCCAAGGTAGGTTAAGGCTATTTGGAATGCGACCTTGGCGCGTACCAGGGTAACGGTCTGCGTCTTTACCTTGCCAACGCGGAGTTGGGCGCGCATCAAGAATTTGATCGTGTTGGTTAGAGGCTTCAAGAACCTGTGGCCAAAGCGCCAACAACTCTTTGCGTTTACCCGGTGCTTTAAATTCTGCTTTTGCGTGCTCTTTTACGCCATTTTCGACGGGCAATTGTTCGGCTTGCCAAGCTGGGAAACCCCCATCAAGGATGACAACGTTGTCATAGCCATAAAAACGGAATAGCCACCAAACGCGAGCGGCACTGTATAAACCGCGCGTATCATAAGCAACAACAGTGGTGTTGTTGTCTATACCTAGGTTGCTTATTTCACGCTCAAAAATGTCTTGTGGTGGCACTTTACGTGGGCGAGGGTTTTCTGGATCAGAAATAACGTCTAAGTCAAAGAAGCGAGCACCTGGAATGTGTTCTTGGACAAATTCTTCTTTGGCACTGCGGCCAGTGTCTGGTAGATGAAATGTGCCATCCACCACAACAAGGTTGTTGTCATTGAGATGTTCATTTAACCATGATGCGGTAACTAAAGGATTTAAGTTTGACATGTTCCCTCCAAACTAATAGTGATTATTGAACGTTCATCAGTGTGTAGACACCAATGATCGCAAAAACGGTAACTGTCTTGATTAGCGTAATAACAAAGATGTCTTTGTAAGATTGACGATGTGTTAATCCACACACTAACAGTAACGTAATGATTGCGCCGTTATGTGGCAGGGTATCCATACCACCAGATGCCATGGATGAGATGCGATGCATTACGTCCATTGGGATGCCATATTGATGCGCAGCTTGTATAAATTGGTCAGATAAGGTCGCCAGTGTAATGCTCAAACCGGCTACAGCAGACCCTGTTAAACCGGATAATAAATTCACAGTGATCGCAGTATTGATCAGCGGTGATTCAAAAGAATTCAGGGCTCCAGTAGCAATGGCGAAGCCCGGTAACGCGCTAATAACGGCACCAAAGCCAAATTCGGATGCAGTATTCATTGAAGCAAGCATCGCCCCACTCACTGCTTTACTGGTATTTTCCTTTAACTGCGGAATAATTTTTGACCAGCTCACTGCCAATGTAAATAGGATGGCACTTGACAATGCAAGCATAACGGAACCGATACCACTTAATTTCTTTAATGACACCGTTACTGGTGAACTGCTGTCTGATAATTGCAGAACATAAGAGTTAGGCAATAAATCCGGCAATGAATTCGATAGTACATAGTTAACAACGAATACTAATGCTAACGGAATCAATGCAATAATTGGGTTTCCTAAGGACACTTTTTCTTGAGAAGAATGGTCAGGCTCGTTGATATGGTTTTCGCCATAACCCTCACCGTCACGTTTTGCGCAGCGTAAGCGCCAATTTAAGTAGGCAAAACCGCCACCAAAAATCATCAATGCACCTATTAACCCCATCCAAGGGGCTGCCCACACTGTGGTTCCATAAAATGTTGTTGGAATAATGTTTTGAATTTGTGGTGAACCAGGCAGTGCATCAATGGCATAGGTACAGGCGCCAAGCGCAATTGAAGCGGGTAATAAACGTTTAGGAATGCCCGCAGAGCGAAAGGCTTCTGCCGCAAATGGATAGACGGCAAATACAACGATAAAGACGGTGACACCGCCATAAGTCAGTAGTGTGGAAACCGCAATGACCATCAACATGGTGTATTTGGTGCCGAAGGTGCGAATGAAATAGCTCAAAATAGTATGAGCAAAACCAGAGACTTCCATTAGCTTGCCAAAGATAGCGCCAAGCATGAATACTGGAAAATAATTACTCAGAAATCCCACCATTTTGGGCATGAAAATGCCAAAGAATGCGGGACCTACAGCCGCTGGAGAGGTAAGTAACACCGCACCAAGTGCACATAGTGGTGCAATTAGAATAACGCTGTAACCTCGATATGCAAGATATATAAGAGTCAGCAGGGCGATAACAATAATGGCAAGATTCATTCAGCTAGTTCCAGTACAACGTGTTTATTAACCTTTTGGAAACTAGAACCCTACACCGATAAATATGCCATACCAATTAGTGTCTTAGGTTAACTTATAACTAAAAGTTATTTTAAAATTGGTACTATTAAAGATAAAGCCACTGGGGGGACCTGAGCGGATCAAACGCTAACTAGGTGAAAATCATACGTATAAGGTGGCGAATCTGTACGTTCGAAATAAAAGTGGATCAGTGGTTGGAGCGTAATATTCCACAAATTATGCTGAAAAACATTAGCATCAATTTTCCTCAAAGGATGGAAGATTGAATCTCGATAGTCATTGGTTACCGTTTTTCGTTCTTATTAATAAATGGGTAAGATCTGTAATTAACAGTTGCTACCTGCTCAGGAAAGCCTCAGAATGGCGCACTTTTCGCACTGGTAAATTAAGTGCGTCGTTCTTATAAATTTTAATTGAGTATCAATATGGGTTTTTCCTCGTTAGGGCTATCTGCTCCAATTCTTCAAGCCATCCAAGAGAAAGGCTATACCACGCCTTCTCCTATCCAAGCGCAAGCGATTCCTGCTGTATTAAAAGGCAATGATGTGATGGCAGCAGCGCAGACCGGGACAGGGAAAACAGCGGGCTTTACCTTACCGATACTTGAGCGTTTATCACATGGCCCAAGTGTTCGTGGTAATCAGGTCCGTGCATTGGTCTTAACCCCAACCAGAGAATTAGCCGCGCAAATTCAAGAAAACGTATTTACTTATAGTCGTCATTTGCCTTTGAGCAGTGCGGTGGTGTTTGGTGGCGTGAAAATTAACCCACAGATGCAGCGTTTACGTAAAGGGGCGGATGTATTAGTGGCAACGCCTGGTCGCTTACTAGACCTGTATAATCAAAAAGCACTCAAGTTCGATCAATTAGAAGTGTTAGTGCTGGATGAAGCCGATCGTATGCTAGACATGGGCTTTATTCGTGATATTCGTAAAATTTTGGCGTTATTACCTAAACAGCGTCAGAACTTGCTTTTCTCAGCCACTTTTTCTGATGAGATTCGTGCACTAGCAAAAGATTTGGTCAACGATCCAGTCGAGATCTCTGTTACGCCAGCAAACTCAACAGCAAAAACCGTAGAGCAGTGTGTATACCCTGCTGATGTTAAGAAAAAAGCCCCAATGCTGCTGCAACTGATCAAAGAAGGGAACTGGCACCAAGTTTTAGTATTTACCAGCACTAAGCGCGGCGCGAACCGTTTGGCTGAATACTTAACGGATAAAGGGGTCTCTTCCGCGGCGATTCATGGTAATAAGAGTCAAGGTGCTCGTACTAAAGCCCTGGCGAACTTTAAATCTGGTGAAGTCCGCGTGTTGGTTGCCACTGATATTGCAGCGCGTGGTATTGATATTCCTCAATTACCTCAAGTGGTTAACTTTGATCTACCAAAAGTAGCGGAAGATTATGTACACCGCATTGGCCGAACTGGACGCGCTGGTGAAAGCGGCAAAGCGATTTCATTTGTGAGTGCCATTGATGCGGATTTATTATTTGCGATTGAACGTTTGATCAAAAAGTTGCTGCCACGTATGGAACTGAAAGGTCACAAACCCACTAATCCCGTGCCGGAAAAAGCATTAGATACTCGACCAATCAAACCGAGAAAGCCTAAGAAACCGAAAAAACCAAAGGCGAAGCCGCAAGAAGGTCAGTCTGGTGAGGCTAACACGCAGGGGCAGGTGAAGAAAAAACGTCGTCCAAACAATGGAAAACCAACGGCTGCAGGCAAATCTGGCCAAGGTCGTCCTGCCAATAAATCGGGTCAACGTTCTGGTGATAACAAAGCCACTGGTGGCAACAAACCAGCAGGGCAGAAACGTCGCCGCGCACCACGTAAGCCACAGGCAGAAAAATAATACGTTATTTTCGGTAAAATAAATAAAGCTGACTTTCATAGTCAGCTTTTTTGTATTCTTTAGTTATATATAAACAATTTAATATTATTAATTCAAATAATAAATGCTCTTATTATTTCATTTCTATGATTTGCATTAATCATTAATTAAAAAAGTGGATTGCATGGTGAAAAATGCAATGGTAGTTTATCAGTTAAACGAAAAAATTTTACTAACTGATTGTTTTAATTATATCATGTTTAGTTATTGATCATATTTACTCCAATAATCATTAAATTTAACGCCGTTCTGCCAATAATAAATAATTTGAGTATACGATGTGTGATGCTTAACCCACATGGGTGAGTTGACTCTATTCCACTAGAAGAGAGAAATAGCAGCAATGGCAGATAAATATTTAAAAATCGTCATGAGAAAACAAACTACCCAGTTTTCCTTTCACTTTGAGACTAGCCACCGCTATTTCTTCTCTATGGTCATGGCATAATTCATATGAACAACTCCTCAACAACAGATTCTTTGTCTGTTCATACTTCTTTTCGCTCTATTGGTGCGATGACATTTTTAATTGGTTTGACCTTTGTTGCCATTATCATTTCCTTTGTGGTTGGTCGATTCACGATTCCTCTCTCTGATTTTTGGGACGCATTAACTGGCCACGGTTTAGGCGCTTTGGTGCTACTTAAAGTGCGTTTACCGCGTATTGCTGCGGGGATGGCAATTGGTGCGTCGCTAGCGGTATCAGGCGCTACATACCAAGGCATATTTCGTAATCCAATGGTATCTCCTGCCATATTGGGCGCATCCTCTGGAGCAGGTTTGGGCGCTGCGATTGCAATTTTATGTTCCATGAGCTTTTTTATGGTGCAGGCCATGGCGTTTACGTTTGGAGTTGCGGCAGTACTGATTACCTATTTTGTCGGTAATGCGGTAGGACGAAATAACGACTCACTGCTCAGTTTAGTGTTAACCGGTATTGTGATTTCTGCACTCGCTTCCGCAATCATCTCGTTAACCAAATACCTTGGCGACCCAGAAGAAAAGCTTCCAGAAATCACCTTTTGGTTAATGGGGAGCCTTTCATCGGCGACGGTGTCCAATATGCTTTGGATGATTGCACCGTTAGTGGTGGGACTTGTACCGATTATTATGTTGCGCTGGCAACTTAACCTTTTATCTCTAGGAGATGAAGAGGCGTCGGCGTTAGGGATTAATGTCAGTAAAGTGCGCGTTATTTTGATACTGGCTGCGACCTTGCTTACGGCGGTATCGGTGGCGGTGAGTGGTGTGATTGGCTGGATTGGCTTATTGATTCCTCATTTAGTTCGTATGTTAGTGGGGCCAAATCACCGCGTCTTGATTCCAGCCAGTATCTTTTTGGGTGGTTCTTATCTCATGCTAGTGGATGATTTGGCTCGTTCCCTGTTACCCATGGAAATCCCAATCGGGATTCTAACGTCATTGATCGGCGCTCCTTTCTTTCTCTATTTGATGGCACGTCGCAAAGGATTATAAGGAGTCAGACAGATGATGAAATTGTCGGTGCATGATCTGCAATGTGGGTATGGCCAAACAGTAATTGCTGAAAATATTTCGTTCTCCGTCACCAGTGGTGAAGTGCTGTGTATTCTTGGTCCTAATGGGGTCGGGAAGTCGACGCTGTTTAAATCGATGTTAAATTTAATCCCTAAGCTCGGGGGCGAGATTCGCATTAATGATGACAACATTGAGAGTTGGTCACGTAAACAGCTAGCGACAGTGTTGGGGTACGTGCCTCAAGCCAGTGCCACGCCGTTTCCATTTACGGTGCGAGAAATGGTAGCAATGGGGCGCACAGCCCACTTAGGTGCGTTTGCATTTCCGAGTAAACATGATTGGCAGTTGGTCGATGATGCCATGCATAAACTCGGTATTAGCCGTTTGGCTGAGCGACGTTTTCCAGAACTGTCCGGTGGTGAAAAACAGATGGTGTTGATTGCGCGGGCCATTGCTCAAGCACCAGCGCTGCTTGCTATGGATGAACCGACTGCTAGCTTAGATTTTGGTAATCAAGTCGCTGTGTTGCGCCAAGTTCGCCAGCTTGCGAGTGAAGGGTTTGGCATCATTATGATCACGCATTCTCCAGAGCAAGCCTTTTTGTGTGCGTCAAAAGTATTGTTGTTCAGGCGAGATAAACCTTGTCTCTTTGGTTCCGTGGCTGAGATTGTCACCGAAGCCAATCTACGTGATGCCTATGGTGTCGATGTTCAAATTAACCAAATTGGTGAGAGAAACGGGCACCCCGTGCATTCGTGCACGCCAGTGGTATAAGTGAACCTTGCCAGATAATGGAGCGTAATTTATGTCTGCAAAGAAAGTGTCATTTCGTCAGCATGGAATGCTGAGAACAAAAGCGTTGGCAGCAGTGGCGTGTTTGTCCTGTTTATCTGTTGGTATGCCTGCAATGGCAGCGATTCAGCAAACGGTAACGGATGCCAGTAGTACTGCAGTAGCCGTCCCAGCACCTTCGCAGATTCATGCTATTGGTGATGCGTGGCCTGCGCATTTAGAAGTGTTATCTATGCTCGGAGCTGGAGCTAAAGTGGTGTCCTACGTGAACGTCGATACTCCAGAAAAACGTCCTTGGCTAGCGGTGGTGAACCCGCAAATGAAACAGGCATCTCCCGCGTTTACTAAAACAGACGTGAACGTAGAAGAAATGCTGAAAGATAAACCTGATGTGGTTTTCTCTATTGTTACCCCGCGTATGCGTACTAAATTGCAAGAATTGAATATCCCTAATGTTCAACTGACGTTTACTAACTTTAAAGAGTTGGAAAAAACCTTTGATTTAACCGCGAAGATCCTTGGTCCTGATGCGCAAAAACGCGCCGACGATTTTAACGCTTATCTAGAAGAGAAATTGCAACAGGTTCGCTCTTATACGTCCACTTTGCCTGAAAGTAAAAAGCCACGCGTATTGCATGTAGTGCACTTTAATCCGTTGACTATCGATGGCGGTCATTCGTTGATTGATGCTTGGATTAAAGCCGCTGGTGGCGTTAATGTTGCAGAAGATGTGCATGGCAGTTTAAAAGTGACGTCTAAAGAGCAGATGTTGGCGTGGAATCCTGATGTGATTATTTTTGGTGGCAGCGCAATGCCTGACCCAGCCACTCGCGCTAGTGAATTAAAAGCATTAGAAAGCGATCCGATGTGGGCAAGTGTTAATGCGGTGAAACATCACCAAGTGTATATCAATCCCAATGGCGCTTTTTTATGGGATCGTTACGGCGCAGAAACCGCATTACAAGTTCAGTGGGCGGCGAAAACGCTCCATCCTGAACATTTCAAAAATCTAGATATGGCAAAAGAAACAAAATCTTTCTACCACCGTTTTTTGAATTATGACCTAACAGATAAACAAGTGAATGAAATACTTCAGGATCTCCCACCCAAAACATTGTAAATAACGACGTTAATCATTATGGTAAGCCCTGCTTTTTTGAGTAGGGCTTATTTTATCCGTTCAAGATAAGCTTTACTTTGAAATCATAAATAAAATCAATAAATTAAAAAAGGTAAAATAATGAGAAGTAAAGCACTTCAACGTATCGTTATGTCTGCAGCTTTAATGGCGAGTTCTGTATTGGCGGCACCTACTTGGGCCAGTAGCGACATTTATGTTCAAGCATCTAAAGGGAGCTTCAATAATGAAGCAATAGCGAAACTGTTTGCCCAAAGACCGGCGCTTAAACACGACACCATTTATGCAGGAACACCTTTAAATGTTATGAAATCTGCCAGCGAGCATGATGCCTATGCGTTCAGTGCCGTGGAAAATACCACCATCAAAGGCCAACTGGTTCAGGCAACAGTCACCGCATTTGAGCACTATAAACCCACTGCGCTGCAAGCTTATGTGACGATGCCAATTGAAATGTGTGTGCTGATGAATAAAAAGGATGTTGCGGCTAACACACCAATCAGCTTGATTGCTTCTCACCCAGCAGCGCTTAAGCAAATTGACCGCTGGAAACACAGCATTAAAGGATTAAAAGAGCAGGCGATTCCGGCGGGTACTGCCGAATCTGCACGTCGAGTCGCACAAGGTGAGTTACCCTCTGGCACTGCCGCTATCGGCTCATGTGCATTAGCTTCTCTTTACACCAACTTATCGATTGTTGATAAAGGTGTGCAGGATAACCAAAATAACGCGACTGCTTTTATTATGATGAAAGTGACTAAACGCGATCACGCCATTAGCGAGCAAGCTGCCCGCAAAGCGTTATTTGCCGCTATCAAACAGGCTAAGCAAGTTGATAAATTAACGCTGACAAAGTAGTGGGTTAGGTGATAGAACAGCCCCGCTATTGATATTTGGCCAGATTATCTGGCCATTTTTATTTTTAGTAGTGCGTCATCTACAGGGTAAATAAGTTGAAATCTTACTGTTATTATTAAATATGTAAACTTATAGAATTAAATCTAACAGAGTTTAGATACCCAATAGTACTGTAAGTGTCGATACCATAATATATATTGATATGTATGATTTATTTACACTTCATAGCATTAAAATCCATATTAACAACATAACTAATTGTTTTATATAAGTTCCTCCTGTGGGCATATTTTATGCCTTAAATCAACAAGTTGATTGGGGTAATAATAAAGGAACGAATATGAAGAGGTGGTTAAGTGTATTTGTGTTACTTATATTTTCCGGAATAGCTCAAGCAACCGTTATAAGTGGAGCGTCGGTTGAAAATAATATTTTAAGTTACACTGATGGTGATACGGTTTATGAGTGGCTTCAATGGAATATAACGACTGAAATATCGGTGCAAGAGTTACTTGATAATATCATAGCGAACGATAGCAACCTCGTCATCAATGGTATTGACTACGGTTCTGGATGGTCAATAGCAACTACGTCAGATATGAAAGATTTATTGGACCAGTTCGGTTACGGAACAGATAATTCTTATTATTACAGTGATTCAGAGGCAAATTACTCAACGTTTACTGCAATGTTATCCTTACTTGGAGTGACGTTAAGTGATACTGGAAATGGTTATTTGGATATCGGAACCGCTGCTATTTTTGACGATGCTGATGACAATGATGATCTATACGGGATCATAGTGTTAGAAGGCATATCAGATAATTACGGCAGATTCTCTACTTATGAGTATATTGAAGCGGCAGAATCCGCATCCGGCTCATCCGCGTCACTAGGAATCGCGGTATTGCGAGTCAGTACTGTCCCTGAACCTGACATATTTGGCTTAATGTTTTTAGGTATAGGGTTAATTAGCATGGTGCAGTTTCGTCGCCACAAGGTGAGCTAATTAACTAGCTTTCTAATATGTGTCCATATCACCTTATAACGCTTCCTACACCTTCGCAGTTTTCCTAGTCTTGTATCTCTATGGTGGTGCCATCTGGCATTATCGCTATGGAAGAAAGAATGAAGAGATACACACCTTAATAACGGTGTGTGTCCGTTTTAAACGTTTAAAAATTAGCGTTTACTGCCCCAAACGCTAGTCGCGCTAACAGCTAAAATTGATAGCAGGATAAGTGACGATGCGGGAGCTAATATCACCCAATAGCTACGCTCTACGTAGGGCATACCTTCAGACAGAATACGGCCCCATTCTGGGCTTGGTGGCATAGCGCCCAAGCCAAGGAACCCTAGTGAAGCAAGAGCAAGTGCAATGCCCGGCACGCGCAACATGGCATGGCGTAATAGTGGCTTAAATACCGCAGGAAGCAAGTAAAACACATTGCGTCTGAGTGGCCCAACTCCAATCATTGGTAGCATTTGCATGTAAGTGCGCGCTTTGACTTCTGTTGTCAGAGCGGCGGCGTGCGCGGCCAAAGGTGCCCAACTGACCAATATCACCGCTAAACTTGCTCCCCAGATCCCCGCACCATAAATAGCGACAATTAATAACCCGGTAATCACCGGTGGTAGAGCATTGGCGATTTCAATTGGCCCCGCCATAAGGCGTGGAAACTGACCGACAACAAAGCCAATCACTAAACAAATCAGCGAGATGATGATGGCTAAAAAGCAGGTGTAAAAACTGCCATGGGCGACGCGAGCGAGAATGTCTCTGCCCATCGAATCGGCACCAAATGGTAGTGTGAGTGAAGGCGATGACAAGCGCATATGTTCGATAGCAAACGGATCGCGCGGTAAACCAAACACGATGACCAGCACCAGCAATCCAAGACAAACCCAAGGGATAACTCGAGCAGAGCCGGTGACTTGAATGCTGTTTTCTTTAGGCTGAGGTAGCGCCCCTTGGCGCAGTGCACGACCCAAAATGAGCGCTTTAATCACATTGACTACGATACCGATGGTAAAGGCGAGCGATAAAATCAACAAAATACCCAATTGCAGTGTCGGTACATCTTTGGCAATGGCTGCCCCAAGAGTAGCGCGACCAATGCCCGGAATCGCAAACACTTTTTCCACTGCAATGGCACCACCAGTCAGTGATACCACGACTAAACCAACCAAAGGCAGAATAGTGGCTAACGCTCGTTTAAGTACGGCAAAAGTAATATGACGACGACTAATACCCGCCACGCTCCAAGTCGCGACCCAAGGTTCGGTAAACACTTGAGCAATCGTATCTGAGAGTAAACGACCTAGATAACCACCGGCAGGAATCGCCATCGACAGTGCAGGTAACACCGCGTAGTGAAACCCTTGCCAGCCAAAAGGCGGAAACCAACGTAGCCACACAGCACCGATGAGCAGTAATACCGAAGCGAGCAAAAATTCTGGTAGGGCGGTGAACATAACCGCGATAACACCTTGGCTACGGTGCGCTTGTCCACGTAGCCCATAGCGAATAGTGGGAAGAGCAAGTGTTAGGGCGATGATGACTGCCCCACAAAAAGCGAGCCCCATTAATGTCAGAGAGACACTCGCGGCGTTGAGCATGCCCCCTAAAATTGGGCGACCAGACACCCAAGAGACACCAGGGTCACCTTGCAATAAACCGTGCAACCATTGTGTCATCAATGCCCATGGCCCTTGATCGAGCCCCAAAGAAGTGCGAATGGCATTCAGTGTCTCTTCACTGGGATTTTGCTCTGCAGAGCGTGCGCGTAGCAAAGCCAGTGCAGGAGCTTGCCCTGATAACCAAGGGAGGAGGGCAACTAATATCACCACTCCACCCATGGTCACTATGCGTGACCCTAGCGAAGTTAGGCCAGACCAAGCGGCGATTGAACGTAAAGAAAGTCGTTTCATGGTTACACGGTTCTTACTGCTATTAATAGGTTACGATTGCGAATTACTCGACGTTTTTGATGTAGGTATGGCTATCAATCAAGGTGCGTTCACGAGGATCGCGAATGGCGCCAACCACTCGTTTCGATTCGCCTTGGATCACACGCTCGTGCAGCATAGGAATGGCCGCATCGCTGGCCAAAATCAGGTTCTCTGCTGCCATGATCGCTTTTTGGCGTTCAAGCCCTGCAGGTAGACTGCCAGCGACTTGTAGTGCTTGATCAATCTCTGGTTGGCAAAGCTGCGCAATATTAAACGATCCTTTACAGCTAAAGTCGCTGTACATGTACGCCACTGGATCGCCAGAGTCCAATACGGTTGCTCGTGACAAAATAAACGCATCGAACTTGCCCGCTAGTGCATCCGATTCGATTTGTGAGTATTCACGAACATCTTGTTTAACGGTAAAGCCAGCTTTGTTTAACTGTTGTGCGAGGTAAACTGCCACTTCCGGTAGTTCAGTACGGTCGGTAAACGTCGCCAAAGTAATAGTGATGCCTTTGGGATCAGCAGGTGCGACAGTGTGTTCAACGGGTTGGCGCAACTTCGCCGCCCAAGGTAGCGCTGGACCTAATAGACCTTGGGCAATATCAGCACGTTTTTCATACACATTATTGACGATTTGCTCGCGATTAATGGCTTCGCGAACCGCAGCGCGTACTGCAGGATCTTTCATCACACCGTAACGGGTATTGAGATACAGGGTATTGGTGCGTGGCATTGGCACTTCATGAACTAACGAAGGGTCAAGCAGTGGGGCTTGCGATACCGGAATTGCTTCAACAATATCGGCGTTATCAGTGCGCAGTGCAGCAGCACGAGCGATACCATCAGGAACAAAGTTCACGTCAATACCCGATGCCTGGGCTTTCTCACCCCAGTAATCGTTAAAACGATTTAAGGTTGCTGAACTGGTGCCATTTACTGCCGTCAGTACAAACGGACCGGTTCCGGCAGTAATTGGATTAATCACACCGTTTGCTTGGTAGGCATTCGGTGACAAAATGGATAATTGCGGGCTGGTTAAACGCTGCGCCAAAAGAGGATCAGGTTTTGAACTGGTCACGATAACGGCGTGTTCACCATCGGCCTTAATGGTAAGGTTCATGCCATCAAGAATACGTGGTTTTGGGGTTGCCTTAGCGGCCACTTGCAGTGAGTTGACTACAGCCTTGGCATTAAATGGGCTGTGATCATGAAATTGCACGTTCGGACGAAGTTCGAAGCGCCATTCGGTTGGTGAAATCTGTTCCCATTTTGTTGCAAGTGCCGGAGCCAGATTGCCAGCTTGGTCTAAGATCACCAAGGTTTCGGCTGTGCTCCAACGGGACAACTTAAATGCGTCATCACTCAGCGGTGTTAACCCTGAGCGTGGCGGCAATAACATGGCTAGCTTGATGCGATCTTGCGTTGCTTCTGTTGTGCTCGCTTGTGAGACAGGTTTGTCGCTCGTCGAATCAAAACAACCCGACAATAAAGAGGCACAGATGGCAACACTAAGCAATGGCCACTGCTTTAATAGTTTCATTGATACTTCATCCTATAAGAATTACAAATTACGCGGAGCGCCTTTCGAAATGAGACGTTTCCAGCTCTATGCTAGGTACCGCCTCCAATAATTGTTGGGTATATGGGTGCTGTGGCGAAGTAAGCACCGCTTGGGTTGGGCGATCTTCAACAATCGCACCATGGTTCATCACCAAAAGTCGGTCACATAGCCCCGACACAATCGACATATCGTGGGTGACCAGTAAAAGTCCCATGTGATTTTGTTGGCACACCTCAAGCAATAATGTTTTTATCTGCTCACGTAGGGGTAAATCCAAACCACTGGTTGGTTCGTCAGCCAGTAGAAAAACAGGCTTTACCATTAGAGCTCGAGCTAATGCCACTCGTTGTGCTTGTCCGCCAGAAAGTTCGCCGGCTTTTTTATTCAGTGTTTCTTCTGTCAGTCCAACCTGCTTTAGGGCGTGAATGAGTTCGGATAACGTCACTTCTCGTTTTTTGAGGCGTTTTACTGGTTCAGCCAATACCTTTGCCACACTTTGCATCGGTGGCAGAGCATTTTGTGGATCTTGCGGTATGTATTGCACCTGTTCGCGATACCAATTCAACGAATGCCATAAGCGTTTACGAATAGGCTCTCCTTGGCAGGCGAGTTGTCCCAAGCTGGGTTGATTAACCCCTAAAATTAGCTTGAGCAAGGTAGATTTACCGCTCCCCGATGCGCCAACCAGTCCCACGCGTTCGTGTTGAGTGAAGGCTAACGTGAGATCCTGAATGATAGCCTGTTGATTGGGCGTAAAACTGACGTTGTTTAAGGTCAAAAATGGAGTATCAGCGTTCATGCATAAGCCCTTGTAGCTGAATTGGCAGCGGTGATATGAGATAAACGGCTGCTCTTAACCGCTTGAACCAAACTTTGGGTATAGGGGTGTTGAGGGTAACGAAGTAACTGGTGCATCGGAGCCTGTTCAACAATCTTGCCTTGATAAATAACGATTGCCCGATCGCACAGTTCGGCTGCCACATTAATGTCGTGAGTAATGAACAGCAATGACAGTGGGCTGCCGTGCAAATGCTCATCGTGAGCACATAGGTGCTGCGGACCACAGTACTGTTTCAGCAGCTCAATGACCTGCTTTTGACTTAGTACATCCAGTGCAGTGGTTGGCTCATCTGCCACCAATACATTGGCACCACTTAATAAGGCTAGAGCGATGCAGAGGCGCTGGCGCTGGCCTCCAGATAACTCAGAAGGCAGACGAGATAACAGATCCGACGTTGGGTCAATGTGCATTTGCGCCAGTACATCATGCAGCTCATGATTGGAACGGTTTTGTGTACTGAGCGAAAGCTGTTTTCCCACGCTCATGAGTGGGTTTAGGGCACTGAACGTATCTTGAAAAATGGTCGCGACCCGGCCTTGCGGCTGACGTGCTAATACTGGTTTTGCTGTTACATCAATACCATTGATGTTAATTGAACCAGAAACATCACAATAGGGAGGCAGAGTCCCGTTAATAGCTTGTGCTGTTAACGATTTTCCTGACCCTGACGCACCGAGAAGACAGACCCGCTCGCCTTGCGATAGCGAAAGGTTAATGTTTTCAACGAGAATTTGTCCATTGATTGAAATGGATAGATTGTCAACGGTCAGTATTGAACGGCTTGAATCAATTGGCTGCACAGGGATTTATACTTTCTAATTATGTAATGTCAATAATGTTATAACATAACAAAATGATAGGGATGAATAAATATGAGGTAGCACTCTGTTACAATTTGACTGTAAAGCTAACTTTTGTGTATAGGTTCATTCCACCGGAGCGAAGTTTCGTTCATTGAAACTTGGCTCCGGTGAACTTCGTTCATAATAGTCTTCCAGTAGACAGCATTTAAAAACAGTTACTTAGAGGTAGGTATAATGCTTATGTTCTTACTTAGATAAGAATATATTCTGATCTGATCCATTTAATTTGATTTAAAAGTATTAAAGAAGTTTTGCCCCATTATTTTCTATTTTAAGACTTGAGAGACACATCTCTTTTCATAACTTTAACCTATATTTACTAATAGCAGATTATGAACATAGTTGAATTGCTATAAATGTAAGATCGTATTCTGCAATTTGTAAGTACAAAGAAATATAACATCTATAGAACAGTATGTTACTGATATGGTGTCTGTATTTTCTAAAAATATTATGAAGATACTATCCGCTGAAAAGACACTGCTAGCTGTTTTATGTAGTAAGAATTAAGTTTATTTAACATTAAAAAGGGTCAAAATGAAGTTTAGTAAGATAACTATATCGTTGATTCTAGCTGCATTTCTTTCAGGGTGTGCATCTGGACTAAATTCAATGCAGCAAAGAGAGTATGCTGCAATGGAAAAAGATGGTGTACTAATTAAAGAAAAAAATCCCAATACAGGAATGGCTTTGGGTTTATTGCCAGGTGGCGGGTCTTTTTATGCGCGTGAACCAGGTTTAGGTGTTGTAAATCTATTATTTTGGCCTCTTTCTGTTCTATGGGATCCCTTCAGTGGTAAGCAAGGAGCGGAGTCTATAAATTACGATGTTACCAAACATTATCTTAAGCAAGAGATAAAGAAAGAGATGAGCGAATTAGATGATAAGCTTGCATTAGGAAAAATAAGTAACGAGCAGTACATAGTAGAAAAAAGAAAAATTGAAAATAAATATAGCTATGAATAGTTACCGTAGTTTGTTCGTATCCGCCCCATGATCCCACAGGCCGTTTAGTTTCAGTGTGAAAAGCTCCAGGGAAGAAGTGAGTAGATACCAGGCTCTGGCTTAGCTAGAGCGTGTTGATCTTTGCTGCACATCTTTCATTCAGCAATACATCGGTAGCCACATTATCGTAAACGCCAGTGATTGTTATCAGCTCGTTATCTGCCGATTTTGTTTGAGTTTAATTTTTATTCAAAGCTGATATTTGTTTTTGAGCTTCTGTTAATCGCTCGATCCCTTTGATCTGTTTTCTTTCTTCTTGTGTCAGCTGGTTATAGGCTTGGCTCGCTTCCTCTATCTCTTTGCTGCTTTTACGCGTAATCTGGTTTGCCGCTGGTAGCTGATTCAACATCGCGTTGAATGCTGATACCGGAGTCCAACCTTCAACAAACACGCTACTTGCTCCATGTGGCGTAAATTGGGTTGAATTTAGCTGAGCTGTGCCTGATCCTTTTTGTATATTTCCCTGAACATCCCGACCAAGCCATGGGCGACTCAGTTGTGTGATTTTTTTTCTTTCCTGTTCTGATTGACGGCGTTGGCTAAATAGCCACTGGAAAGGATAATCGAGCTGGTACGCATATTTCCAGGTAGACATATGGTTACCGCGGGTGAATGAGATCCAGTTTATTCCAGAGCCGGGGGTTGTATTGTCGTGGTTCGTAACTTCTTTCTCTTTGGTATTCTGTGTCTCCAATGGCAGATAAGGATCCCACTGAGCATGAGTCACTGTTACTCCTGCCGCTTTATAGTAGTCAGAAAGAGCGTTCCACTCACCGGAAGCCATTGAATCACCAGAGCAGCTATGAACCAGTATGTTGTCATCTGAAACCATGTAATACCAGTTTTGGTAATTGTGTTTGTCTAATCCAAAACCATTGAAACTGATAGGGTCATTTTCAGGTGTACGCGCAGGCGAGCCATTATTCTGGAAGTTTTTATTGTAGTTATTTGACCATTGTGAACCAGCAACGGCGATACCGGCAAAAAAGTTATCTCTTTGAGCCGCCATACTTAATAGCAGCATTCCGCCCATTGATTGTCCGGTACCATAAATTCGATCAGTATTGATGTAGCCGTGATATTTTTTCAGTATGGAATCTACCAGTTCCCAAACCGCGGTATTTGCTTCACTGGAAGACACTAAATCATTGGTTGAACGACGACTTTCTTCTATTTGCGGTACGACTATAATGGCAGGGTTTGACGTCTGGACTTTATCACCAGACAGTTTAACCGCTGCTTTTGAAGAGGTAAGTGCCGCCATAGGATCGGTATTATTGGCACCGGCATGTTCCATATGCAGAACCAGAGAAATATTGCCCTTGTGCTGTTTTAATTGCTCAGGGTCAGGAACATATATCGAGTATGGCAGTTCGAAGTCTTCGTATTTACCCGTATATTCACTGTAAGTATGAGTGGCTTTGAATGCACCATCGCCGATACGATGCAATGTCCAGCCGCTTTGGGAGTCAAACTGCGGCAGAATGATTGTGCTTTTATCCGCCGTAATCACGTTTTGCAGACCACCACTCCATTTATTTTTCTGTTGGGTGATGGTGTAGTTAACGATTTCTTTTGTCCCAGCTGTTATTTTCGCATCTTCCCCCTGGATATCAGAAATCTGTTTTACTCCGGCCATCATCGTTGAAGTATAAACGAGGTTTTGTGCTTTGAGCATATAAGCTGTATTGACCTCAAGGATGACATAGCGACCTGACTTTGTTCCGCCGCTTATGGAAGGCATGGGTTTATTATTGACATACACTTTGGTGATATGTCCTTCATTTCCTTTCACACTGTCGTTATCACGTTCAATCGTCTTATCAAAGCCATGCTGACGTTCCTGATAAAGTGCATAGTCAGTAATTTGATAATCATTACTATCGACAGACTTTGCATCAATCGGTGTGTTGTATTCAACAATGATTGCAGATGTTTTTGCCCCTTCAAGATCGACAAAACCATAAGATTTGACCGAAGTAATCGCATTGTCTGCTGAAACTGTTTTTTTAGCAGCTAGGGTATGACTGCCGTATAAGGTCGCGACAAGCATTAATGCAAGACCTGAAAATTTCATTATTCTTATTAAAACCTCTGATGGATATCTGTGCTAGATCGTTTAGATTAGACCAGAAAAACCTGTAATAGTTTAATTTATATGAAACTTTAGAGGTGGATTGGCAGATTTATAAACAGCAAAGCCGCTGCACGGAGAGGGCTGCGGCTGATGCTTACTTTGTTGTGGTATTTATGGCGTAATCGCCTCTGCCTCTTCAAGTTTCTGTTCGTGATAGCGTTTTCCGCCACTCCAGCCAAAATTATCCACTGTGTACCCCCCCCCCCCCCCCCCCCCAGCATTGCGTTTGTCGCAACGGCTCCGCCAAGGTCGCTTGGTAATTAAGGTACGACAGAATCGCTTGGTGATCACATGTCAGCTAAGATCTGGCTGACGCGGTAATGGACAAAAACTTCTTACAGTTTCTACCTATTTTAGTAAACTATGAATTAACTTAGGTATTGCAAAGTAATGAACGAAAATTCTGAAGGTCTGCTCAAATTATGTAATCTAAGAAATTTTTATATAAACTTTTTACCTTTTCCTTAAAACCATTATTAATAAACTCACTGACTATGTTTTCTATCAAAAATCATATGCAATACTCATTACCGCTCTGCTAACCAGTTGTGCTTCTGTTTCACCTAAATATCTTAATAGTAAAATGGAATCTCCTACTGAAGGTTCCCATGCTGTTAGCATTCATAGAGATAAACACTTTGGAATAGATCTATCTATTTTTTCCGAAGCTGATGCTGACGTATGGAAAATGGATAAATTGAAAGTGTATGAATGCTCGCACTAATTCAGAAAGAAGCTGATATCTGTTAGCTATTTTTGTTACGATATTGAGTGTTAACGACCAACTTCACACTTTCTACAACTTTTATCAACCGATAATATACAGTAAGCGCCCCATGAACACACGGGGCGTTTTAGTGTGAGAAGTTCCACGGAAGAAGTGAGTTGATGTCAGGCTCTGCTTTCGCCAGCTCTTTCATGCACTTGACCATGTAATCGTAGAGAATGAGTCCATTGGCTTTAGCCGTCTCTATGATGCTATAGAGTAATGCACTGGCATCAGCACCTTTTGATGTGTTGGCGAAGAGCCAGTTCTTTCGGCCAATGACCATCGATTTTATCGCACGCTCTGCTCGATTGTTGTCGATGAATAAGTGCCCATCATCCACATAACGCACCAACTTTGGCCATTGACCCAAGGTGTATTTAATCGCTTTACCCAGTAGGCTAGATTCGAACACTTTCTGTGTCGTGAGCCATTGATACAGGTCGTCCAATATCGGTTTGGCGTGTGATTGTCTTTCTGACCAACGCTCTTCGGCTGACGAAGGTTTTAAGCGAGCTTCGAGCGCATAGAGTTTTTGGATTTTCGCCAGTGCGATATCCACTTTCCCAGTCTTGCCTTTTCCCTAGAGCTTTTTTGCTTCCATGAACTTACGGCGAGCATGAGCGAAGCAACCGACGTTTGTCACTTGAGTGAGACCATCGTACGCCGCATAACCATCGGTTTGCAGGTAACCCGAGTAATCTCCCAAGAAGTCCATTGGGCACGCTCTCGCGCGACTGTTTTGATAGTCGTACAAGACGATGTTTTTCATATCCGGTAAACAAGCTTGCGGAGAGTCAGCTCCTGAGCAGTAAAGCCACATGTAACTGCGCTTCTCTTCTTGTAGAACATTTAATGGGGTTTCATCGGCATGCACCACCACTTGCTCAAGTAAGTGCGTTTTTAAGGCTTGGTACAAGGGTTGGAACTTCTCGCTCACTTGGATAACCCAGCGAGCCATGGTGGTTCTTGATAAGTCGATGCCCGATTGTGTGAACAAGGTTTCTTGTCGATACAGCGGCAAAGCGTACTGGTATTTACCTAAGATGATATTGGCCAGCAAGCTTTCTGTGGCGAAGCTTTTCGGGATAATGCTCTCTGGCGCTGGCTGTTGGTGAACAGGGTTAGTCTCACCGTGTTGCTCACAATGATGGCACGCGTATTTAGGACGAACGTATTCGATAACTTTGAGAACGGCAGGCGTGAACTCCAGTTTCTCGCTACGGTCTTCCCCGATTTGATGCAGAGAGTGTTGACAGCAAGGACACTGTTTATCGTGCTCGTCCAGATCAAGAACCACGGTTTCGCGAGGTAAGTCTTTAGGTAATGGCTTGCGTTTACCTCGGCGCTTTGTTGTGGTCGTCGTGGTCACCACTTATTCGTCGACTTTCTCCGCTTCGCATTCCACTTCATTAAAGAAGTCGCCCTGAGCTTCGTTATACGGTTTTAACGCTTCAGAGCGTTTGGCGAACTGACGGTCAAGTGCCAGTTTGAACTGCTCAATTAAGGATTGGCGCTCTTGTTGCCACTGTGATTCTTTTTGCTGCCAAGCTTCTTGCTCAGACATCAACGCCTTCACCATCGCTTGAAGTTCCGCGATGTTTTGGCTGTCTGGATTGATGTCGGGGGTCGTCTTTTTCATGGTCGTTATTGTACTTAATACCGATAAAAAAGGCTTGGTTTATCTGACTTTTATTGCCATTAACCCATTGTAAAACTGTCGATTTTTATCGCTTTATGGCCGATTATTGTGAAGCCAGAAAGCAGCCTGTCGAGGTCAAATTGCGTTAAGGTAAACACCGTATTTTTCTCTTGCGTGGGCCACTTAAACTTAGCTTTTTCGAGGCGTTTATACCAGAGCGCATAACCCGTTTGGTCCCAATACAACGCTTTGATTTTATCGCGTTGTTTATTGGTGAAGAGGAACAATGCCCCTGAGCCTAGCTCGAGGTCGGTTTCGGATTCAATCAACAGCGCCAGACCATTGATAGACTTTCTGAAATCGACAAACTCGCGGTATAAATACACCACTGGCGCGGTCATCATGCGTTTCATGACAAGGCTCCAATCAATTCTGCAAGATAGTGTGTCGGCGTGCCTTGAGGAATACTCAATTCGACGTTATTTGCTATCAAAGTCATGTTCGCCAACGACGTCTGGGTCACCTTGAGGCACGTAGTCTTTTCAATCATTTCGGCCTTAACGAAACCACTCTGATTCGCGGAATAGTTAACACTCAGCTTTTGCCGCTTGGCGTAAAACGTCGATACGCTAATGTCGTGCTTTTGGCAAAAAGCGTGTTGTGTGAGTGAACTGGCTTGGCATTGCTCAATCAGAGAAAGCCATTCTTGGTCGGTGCGTCGTTTGTACATATCACATCTCCTTTGGATTGGAGATGTGATCATAGAGTGGGCAACGGGTGATTAGAATGTGGTGTTTGTGGTGCGCTTACGTTTGTTCAGCTAATAAGTCAAATTAAGCCGACCCAATTACGCGGTGTTTGCCTTTATGCTTTTTAGCGTAAAAGTATACCTTCGACTATTGGTCGGTTGATTTCCGGCATTATGTTAATTGATGAACATCGAGGATGTTCACGACGACACACTCTATCATCGATGTTTAACAACCATATTGTAATTAGTTTTTGAAAAGTTTTTTCAAAAAAACTCAGGCAGGGGCAATATCAAACTTCAACGTAGAAATGCGTGGATATATACGATGAAAAACAGTAGATCTAGTTTATTGAGCTTGGGTGTCAGTTTCTTAACCGCCGCCTAGGGCTTTAAATAAGTTAACCTGCTGTATCCGTCGGTTGGATGATAGAAACGGCGTAACTTTCACGGGCATCTAACATTGCGCGTTGGTTATTCAGCTGTTCGTTACTTTGGTGGGCTGTAAGGTTATCAACCAAACTGTAAAGGTGAGTGTTCCCGTTAAAAAATATGTAGATTTTTATTGTGTAAATTGTTGGTATGAATTCGTATTAGCTTTCTATATAGTTTTATTTTTATATTGCCATTGATTTGATCAATTATTCATTTCGTATCAACGGCCTAACTACGGAAATATATTAGGGATATCATGAAAAAATTGTCACTAGCCATTGCACTTGGCTTGTTAAGTAGCGGTTGTGTCACTACGCCTCAAAGTTCGGATTCAGCACAAACCATTAGCCCTAAAGTGCTCATCGTGACTATGTTTGGCAGTGAAGCTAAACCTTGGTTAGAAACGAATACATTCACGCATAGCTATCATATCGCTGGTCTGAGCGCCGAATACCCAGAACTAAAATGTAATGGCAAGGGTATCTGTCTTGTCACCACCGCGATGGGATATGCCAATGCAGCAAGTACAATGAGTGCCGTTGCTCTAAGCCCACAATTAAATCTACGCGACACTTACTTTATTATTTCTGGGATCGGTGGTGTGGATCCAAATGACGGAACGCTTGGCTCAGCGAATTGGGCACGTTATGTGATTGATGGTGGCCTCATTCATGAAATCGACTCACGTCAGATTCCGCAAGATTGGACATCAGGTTTGCTGGCTTTAGGTGCCACTAAGCCTAGCGAAAAAGCTAAATGGAGCGCAGGGACTGAAGTCTATAAACTTAACGACGCGTTGGTGAACAAAGCCTACAAATTAACTGCGAATGTTGCTTTGAGTGATGGGGAACAAGCACAAAAATATCGACAGCAGTACAAGGCGGGCACTCCTGGAGCCCAGACGCCAAAAGTGTCTATCTGCGATACTCTTTCTAGTGATACCTATTGGCACGGTTCGGACATAGCTAAGTCAATGCAGGCATATACCACGATGGTTACTAACGGCAAAGCAAACTACTGCACGACGCAGATGGAAGATAATGCCAGCCTAACCGCTCTAAAACGGGGGGCCGAGGCTGGGAAGCTGGATTTCAACCGAATATTAGTGATGCGTACCGGTTCTAACTTTGATCGAGAAGCCCCAAACCAAACCCCAATTGAGTCGTTATCAGCAAAATCAGGTGGATACATGCCAGCGGTAATCAACGCTTACCGAGTTTCAAACACCCTAGCACAAAAAATTGTAACTGACTGGCCACATTGGGAAAATGGTGTGAAATAGCGATTAATAACGGATTAGAAAAGTCATCCTGAATAGGCTCATTTAGCGATGACTTTTTTATCCGACATCGCGATGGCTAAATTGGAAATGCCCCATCATCAGCTAGGGTAAACGTTCATATTTTATTAATGAACGTTTACCCTACAAAAAGTAATATTCCTTCCTATTAACTTATCTTAGTACGGTGTATTTTTCAGAACTTGGGAAATACGCTGAATTGCGGTGACTAAATCCTCTGGGTCTGCATTGGTAAAGTTGAGACGTATTGCGGATGGTGGCTCAGCTGATGTCGGATAAAATACGGGGCTTGGGACGACTGCAACTTTATTCGCTAATAATTCATTTGCTAATTTGTAGGTATCACATTCTGGGAGGGTAACCCAGACAAACATCCCGCCTTCTGTTGGAGTGATTTTGCATTCATCGGGTAGATAGGCCTGTACTGCCCGAAAGATAGTGTCATAGCGAGATCGATAAATAGCACGTATATTTTCCAGATGTTTAGGAAATTCAGCATGTTGTAATAAACCAAGTATTATTGCTTGTATAGGCGTACTAGAGTGTAGGTCTGCCCCTTGTTTAACTTTTAATAGCGGTTCTAAATAACTCTGCTTTCCGCTCACAGTCCCAAACCTCAGACCTGGAGATGCTATTTTAGATAGTGAACGCAGCACAATAGAGTGGTCTGGGCAAAAGTCAGAGACTAAAGGAAGGGGCTCACCAGAAAAACGTAATTCTCGGTACGGAGCATCTTCAATAAGCACAACATTATATTTGATGCACAGTGTTGCGACTTGGTTGCGTTTCTCAAGTGACCAACATACGCCCGTTGGATTATGAAAATCCGGAACCGCATAAAACATCTTGGGTGATGTTGTTTTAAAACATAATTCTAATTCATTGATATCAGGTCCGGATTCATCCTGAGATACGGTAACCAAATTAGCCTGTGCTAAGCGAAAGACTTGCATTGCACCGAGATAACAAGGTGCTTCCATAGCGACGGTATCGTTGGGGTTTACGTATGCTCGGGCAATTAAATCCAGGCCTTGTTGAGAGCCAGTACACGTCATCACGCGATGTGTTTCTGGTAGATTATATGTTTGTGTGAGGTGAACAATTAATGGCTCATACCCAATGGTTGCACCATATTGAAAGACATCAGTCATTGCAGTAAGTGCTTCTATAGCGGGTTTCATTAAATGGATAGGGAATGTTTTTTCATCGGGTAAACCGCCTGCAAGTGAAATAACATTTTTATCACTGGCAGCAGCAAGGATTTCACGTATATAGGAAGATTGTATTTGTTGGACTGAGTAGGCAGTTTCCATATAAGACTCAAATTTTGTTGTGGTTGGTCTGAAAATAGTAATGACTATTGGCAAAGAAGGTCGGTCCATATATGCTCACTAACATGTCCATTTATGCTATATATCTCTACGCTATGAATAAGCTTCAACAATCAAGAATTAATGATGTGCTTTTCTATATCCATCAGGATATCAGTAGAGATTTGACAGCTCGTGAGCTTGCAAAAGTTGCGTCTTATTCAGAGCAGCATTTTCATCGAACGTTTCAACGTGTGGTTGGTGAATCGGTAAATCAGTATATTCGCCGTATTCGTATGGAATATGCGGCTAACCAGTTTATGTTTGATCCGCAGGCAAAGGTGATTGATATTGTGAATAAGAGTGGCTTCAGCTCCGCTTCATCATTTAATCGAGCATTTAAAAGTGTATTCAATATGTCGCCAAAGGAATGGCGTAACCACGATTTACAGATATCAGATAAGCCATACCTGAAGGATAAAGAAATTGCGTTGGGATATGAGCGCGTAGCGAATCATGATTTGCCCATGCCAAAGATAATTGAAGTGCCAAGTCGTATGGCTGCTTATGTTCGCCACACGGGTTATAACCGTTCTATTTCACATGCTTGGCTATTATTAAAAGCGTGGGCGATGACGGAAGGTCGTGATTTTTCCGTTCAATATGGATTACATCATTCGAATCCTGCATGGGTGGCGTTAGAGCAGTGTCGTTATGTGGCATGCATTGAGATAGAAAGGCCGATTTCAGTGCGTGGCGTGGTCAATCAATTTGTTATCCCGGGTGGACTACATGCAGTATTTCCATTGAGTGGGATTTATGGTGAGCTCTTACCGAAGTTGAGCTTGATATTAGAACAATGGCTACCTGAATCCGGCTTTAAATTGCGTCCAACTCCGGCATATGTTCACTACATTAAAAATCATTTTCTCAATCAAAACGAAGAGTTTGAACTGGATTTCTATTTGCCTATAGGGTTCTTTTAGTTACTTACACACTTTTGATAGGGCAATTAGCATAGCGAGTGATTTGTTAGTTAACGAGGATATACACCCTATCTTCGTCTCGTTTTCCAGTTCCTTTGATTTCACTTATAAGTTTTCTCCCGGTGTATTTCGTATCTATCGCTGTGTATGCCGCTCTTTCCTCTGCGGCCAGGATGCTGTCACCGGTAAATCTTACGAACACCGCCGGGCTTGGGGGGCTCATCTAAAGGACTCAATTAAAGCCAAAACCCAATTGGGCAAAAAACGAATGGTGGGGGTTACTGATTTCATAATAGGTATGACAATACACAAGCCCTGTGAAATCTCGCCTTTTCTCAATAATCCCATCAATAGTGTCCTGCAGACAGAATTTAGGAGCCGTTATTTCTCAAAGTAATTCCTCCAAAACAACACCAGCTTCACCATTGGCAATTCTTTGAAGAAGGCCATCCATTTCTACTTTTTCATCGGTTGAAATTTCTTTATTTTGAATGGATTTATTTTTATTAATGCTATTCTCATTAGCAATGATTTGATTAGACATATTATGCCACTTATAAAAATTAAGGTGCACTGAACATAGGTATTATTTTTAGGATAGATAATTAAGGGAGATTACAGAGAGAAACTTGCTAGGGATAACGCTGGAAAACTTTCTTTATATTTTATCTTGAAACAACTCTTTGTCAGAGCAAGTATCACTATACAGGTTTATTTAATTAAAGATACCTTTATTTTCAATTTAGTTAATCCGTGTCAGTTTAGAGTTGTTGTGACAATCTAGCTCAGAATCTGTGGATGGAAGAGTAATGCCCATCAACGTGCTAGTTAGATCTTCGCTGACACGAAAATGCTCCATTTTAACCCTGTTAGTTATTTAGTATGAAGGAAGTGTAGCAGGATTTATTTGACCCAATTTTAATAATGCTACAGGTGGTTTAATACCCATAAGTCAGAAGGATTATATAGGGAAAACTCTAAAACTGTGGTCAATTTTTATTGATCACTTTCTCATGCCATCATGATAATTTTCATATCTTGCTGTAATGGCATTATTGTATACACAAACCGCACAATTTTTGTTGAAGTATCGGGCTTAGATAGTTGACTTTTCTAACGCTTAGACTTAACTCACTTTAGGTTAACTCCAAAAACATAATCAGAATTTGCCGGACCAGAAGCTTGATACATCAATATCGTAGTTTATTTGCGGCTAGTGAGGGAATATATGTGGTTTAGTAAAAAAAAGGATGTACCCACTTCAGAATTAGAAAATCAGTATGTATATGATTTAAAATTAAATATGAATGCTATCATTAAGTATACCGCTTTTATTGTTTTCAGTCCTCAAGGTAACATCACTTTTGCTAATGAGTTGTTCTGTCATGCTGTAGGTTATGAATTTCGTGAGATTGAGGGTAAACATCATTCAATATTTTGTTCAAAATCGCTTAGTTCGAGTACAGAATACCAAAAACACTGGGAAGAACTAAGAGCCGGTAAAAGTATGAGCGGGGTATTTGAAAGAGTAAGAAAAGATGGTTCACCTCTTTTTATCTCTGCTGATTATTTTCCAGTTCAGGATGAAAATGGTAGCGTCATCAGAGTAATTAAAATCGCAAGGGATGTTACAGAAGAAACTCTCCAAAGAAAATCTCAAAAAGCAATACTACATGCACTTGATCGTTCCCTTGCAGTGATAGAGTTTAATCCTGACGGGACTATTATTTCGGCTAATGATAACTTTTTGACAACTGTAGGTTATCGTCTTGAAGATATTAAAAATCAGCATCATAAAATTTTTTGTTCAGAAGAGTTTTACAGAAAATACCCTAATTTTTGGAAAGAATTAGAACAGGGAGAATTTAAAACAGGGCGGTTTAAACGTAGAAATGTAAATAATGAATTAATTTGGTTAGAGGCTTCTTATAACCCTATTTATGATGATAAAGGTAAAGTTGTTAAAGTGATAAAATTCGCTTCTAATATAACAGAAAGGATTAACAACGTCCTTGACTCTATTGATATGGCATCAAGCACATCTGAAGAAACATCGGCTATAACTAAATTGGCAGTGGATATTTTAACTGAAGCGGTGAAAACATCTGAAAATATAGTATCGGAAGTCAAAAAGGCGAGTGTAGTTGGTTCAAAGCTCATTACTCAGTCTAAGAGTATTGATGATATAGTTACGACAATTCAGGGGATTGCAGAGCAGACTAATTTATTAGCATTGAATGCGGCAATAGAAGCTGCACGAGCAGGAGACAGGGGCCGTGGTTTTGCAGTAGTGGCTGATGAAGTCAGGCAACTTGCCAAACGGACAGCTGAAGCTACGACTGAGATCGCTACTGTTGTTCACAGTAATAACGATATGATAGATGAGATGGATAGTAATTTATCTCAGGTGAGTGGTATCGCTATTCAAGGACAAGATAGCATTAGTGAAGTACAAGAGGGGTTAGCCCAAGTTAGGCAAGGTGTCGAAGATCTTGTTCATTCAGTTCATAGATTAAAACCATAGCCAGAATGCGCATTTAACGCATTTTCTCTTAGCGAGATGGAGAGATATATCAAACGGAACGATTACTCGCCGTTGTAAAGGTGAGTGTCCCCATTAAAAAATAGAGTTTTGGAACTGTTAATCTGATATAAGCATTTAAGACACTGTTCTAAAACGTTTTTTTAAAAATAAACTAGAAATACTGTTCTTAAGCTTTAATAACCGACACCCAACTTGCACCTTGTCCGCACGGGGCGGTGGCTTGGTGGGTTAAGTTGCCATCAGAAGGATTAATGGCATATAAACCAGTAACGTTGGCATGTTCGCCAGTGACAATTAACCACTTATCATCCGGTGTAATCGCGATACTTCTTGGGCAGGTTTCTACCGTAAAACGAGTAACAAAACGTATCTGATGTTCATTAACATGAAAGAGTGATACTTGGCTTGAATTGCGCTCTGTGGTGTATAGAAACTGTCCGTTATGCGTAATCTGGATATCTGCCGCCCATATTCGTTGGTGAGCGGCGTTATCAGCGATGCGATTTTCTGGCATTAATCCAAGCAATAAACCAAAGTGTTCAAAGGGAAGAATGGCCTTCTGTGTCACAAAGGAAAGGGGCGGATCATTCTCTGATTTTCCATCAGTTACGCTGTAAACAAAGACTTCACCAGACATTTCCGTTAAAACATACAAGGTCTTCCCTGATGGAGAAAAAATGAGATGACGAGGCCCTGAACCTTGGGAAAGTGGCACTTCGATTTGTTGAGAGAATTCGGGACCATTGTGCGTAGAATAAGGCATGACTTTAACGGTATCTGAGCCTAATTCGGTATGAACAAACCAGCGCAGATCTGGGCTGATTTTTATCGCATGTGGATGTTTACCGCACGAATACGTTATGGTTTCATGATTTGATGGATTGCTTACATCCAATCTCGCCAAGAGGTTATCATTAAATGACACCATCCAAATCGTGTTTCTATCTGGTGTCAGTTCGATATTTGCCATGCTGGCAGGTAGAGGAAAAGTGTTGACTAGCTCAAGACTTGAATTGTTGATTTTATAAGTCTGTAATTGGTAAGGCTTAGAGCGGCTAACAACATAAAGAAGTTGAGCGTGTTCATCTATCGCTATAGGCATCACTAGCGGTGCCACCTCTATGTCACTCACGCGGGAAAAGAGTTCATTGCAGTTATCAGCTTGTTCACTTTCTAATCGGTAGCAACTGATCGAACCGGATTGGGCATTTGAGACGAAAATATGAAAGCGCATAAAATTACCTGTAATGGCCCAATAGATTTGCCAGCAATTACATCATATTGAGGGAGTCGTTTCTGTGGATAGTGAAAGGATTTTAATAAAAACCACAGCTTAGCAAGTTGTTAAGCTGTGGACCGTTAATGAATTATGGGGACTTTAAGATTGTTGGCAACGGTATTAACGACGTTTGGTTTCGCGTTTTTTTAGTTCAAATTCAAAATCTTCTGGATAGAGCACAATGCCTTCGCCTTGTTGATCAGGGAAGACAATAATAGACAATTCGTCGTCTTCTAGGCCGGGAGTCCAACGGCTTTTCCATTTTGCTGTTGAAATGGCTTCAGGAGTGAATCCTTCCCACTCATCGGTTGCCCATTGTTTGGCATGCTCTTCACTTGGCCACACGGGAACGCAGTCTTCATCGTCGGCGCTCAGCAATACACTGCCATGTTCGTCGATCAGTAACCAGATCTTTAGATCGCTTGCGACGGTTTTGAAAAACAGATTCATACGTTCAGTTGGATCTTTAGGTAGGTTATCTAGCGCGATATTTGCTGTCATTTGGGGCCTCAACATCACATCAGTGAATGATCATTATTTAGGGGTGCTATCTTATCAATAAAGCCTCTATTTGAATAAATAATTTCCGTAGTAAGTGAGTGAGAAATTATAATTTTATATATCGTGAATGGTAATATTCAAATCCCCAAGTAATCCCAAGGTTATGATTCGCCAGATTTAAAAATACGATGAAATGTACTTAACGCTGTCACTTTTGCATTGGTATGGCGTTGCCACTTTTCATTGCTCGCAACCAACCATTTTTGATGAGCATTATTGAGAATAGCTTGGCTTACAATCGCTTCTCGTGGTTCATGCTCCATTGCGAACTGTTCGGTTTGGTTGTTGGTTGGGTTAGTAATAGTGGTAATCGAGGCGCAGCCAATAATACCAATATCTGCATAAAATTGGCCGAAAAACTGGCTGATAGACTCGCCGACAATATCTTGATCTTTTGGGCGAATCATTCCACCGGGAACCCAAGTCTCAATATGGCTATATTGAGATAAAATGTGGGCGGCTTCGAAATTGTTAGTGACCACTCTTAGTTCAGTGTGATTGTAAAGTGTCTCAGCAATTAGGGCGATTGTGCTACCTATTCCCAAGAAAATGGTAGAGCCGTTGGGAATCAATGGTGTGACTTGCTGTGCAATCGCTAGCTTTTCTTCTCGATGAGTCTCTTGTCGTAATCGATAGCTTTGATTACTCAATGTGGCAGGTGCCCCCACACCGCCGTGATGGCGGCGAGCTAAGCCAAAATCGCATAAACTGTTAATATCTCTCCTAATTGTCTGTGGGGTGACATCGAATTGTTGCGCTAGATGTTCGATTGAGCAGTAATCACTTTGCTGAATTAATTGCACAATCTGTTTTTGACGGTGACTTAATGACGGTGCCGAGTTGTTATCTAACATCACCGCCCCCTAATCTTGTTTCGCTTCGAGAAAACTCTGTGGGGTGTCGGTAATCATCATATCAACGCCCCAATTCCAGTAACTTTTAACAAGGGTGGGAAAGTTTGGTGTGTAACAGTAAATCTCATAACCTTGCGCTTTTAGCCGACGTGCTTGTGGTTTAGTTAAAAAGCGATAATCACAATGCACACTGAAGGCATCGATTTCATGTAATGTCGCTTCTGCATCTTCGGGGATTTCTTGCCACAAATGGCCGCGACGGATCGTTGGTAGATGTCGTTTTATCTCGATTAAAGCGCGAGTATCAAAGCTAGAAAATAACAGCTGCTCTGGATTGAATTGTTTATCGATGATCAGTTGGGCGACTTTTTCACATAGTGTTGGTACATCATCACCAGGACTGGTTTTTAGCTCGATATTAATGGCAATAGAGTGGCTCTTGGTAAGAGATAATACGCTCTCCAAGGTTGGGATTTTTTCACCGCGAAATGTGTCGCTAAACCACAGCCCAGCATCGAGAGATTGCAGCTCAGCTAACGACATTTGCGTCACAATACCACTGCCATTAGTACAACGGTTAACGGTTTGGTCATGAATCACCACAGGGATACCGTCTGAAGAGAGCTGAGTATCTAATTCAATCCACGGAACTCCAAATTCAATCGCTTTGAGAAAGGCGCTCATGGTGTTTTCTGGCGCTTGGCTTGATAAGCCGCGATGTGCGGTTATTTTCATTTACTGCTCCATTATGTTCATTTCGATTTTTTAAGCAGCATTGCAGGTATTTGTGACTCTTATATGTCATTAAAGTGAAAATGTAAGATGTTCAAATTGATACATTTCTGTCATTGAAACGTCATCCCCGCCTCTTAGTGTAAATGGCATTCATCTTTTTCATGCGCTGGTTTTTACCACAACAAAGATAACCATAGGGAAACGGATAATGTCCATAAAACATCTGACAGGCTTAGCAGTTGTTGCTGCATTGTTGAGTGCTCAAGTACAAGCTAAAACGGAAATTGAATGGTGGCATGCCATGGGTGGGGCCTTGGGTAATAAGGTTGACCAAATTGCGGCAGACTTTAATGCAAGCCAATCACAATATGAAGTAAAGCCAGTGTATAAAGGCTCCTACTCAGAGACCATGACCAGTGCAATAACGGCTTTTCGTGCTCATAAACAGCCAGCGATTGTTCAGGTGTATGAAGTAGGCACGGCAACCATGATGGGCGCGAAAAAGGCCATTTATCCTGTGTACCAATTAATGCAAGATGCCCATGAAAAATTCAACCCTAACGCTTACTTAAGCGCTGTGACGGGTTACTACACAACGAACGATGGCAAGATGTTATCGATGCCATTTAATAGTTCTACGCCTGTGATGTATTACAACGAGGATATGTTTTCTAAAGCGGGGATTAAAACACCGCCTAAAACATGGCAAGAAATGGATGAGGTGGCGAAAAAACTTCAAGCATCTGGATCTAAATGCGCATTAACCACTACGTGGCAATCGTGGATTCAAATTGAGAACTTTGGCGCACGTAATAACTTACCATTAGCGACTAAAAACAATGGCTTTGGCGGGCTGGACACCCAATTTGAGTTCAATGCGAAACCGTTTGTGAAGCATATTGAGCGTTTAGGTCAGTGGAGCAAAGAAGGGCTGTTTAAATACGGTGGTCGTCAATCGGATGGTTTGCCGCTGTTTTATAAACAAGAGTGCGCCATTACCATGGCATCTTCAGCATCTCTTGCTGGTATTCGTGAAAACATGAAAGGAATTCACGTTGGTGTTGCTCAGCTGCCTTACGATGCGAGCATCATTCGCTCGCCGAAAAATACCATTATCGGTGGTGCCTCTCTTTGGGTGCTACGTGGTCAAAATGATGATGTGTATAAAGGCGTCGCTAAGTTCTTTACTTATCTTTCAAGTGCCAAAGTTCAGGCTGATTGGCACCAGTTCACCGGCTATTTACCTATCACGAAAGCAGCTTATCAGCTCACCAAAGATCAGGGATTCTATCAGAACAATCCTGGTACCGATGTTGCTGTTTTACAAATGAGCGCTGGCACACCAACGGCGAATTCGAAAGGCATTCGTTTTGGTAACTACTCACAAATTCGTTCGATCATCAATGAAGAATTAGAAGGTGTGTGGTCGGGTAAGCAGAGTGCTCAACAGGCATTGGATAATGCGGTTAAACGCGGTAATCAACAGCTACGTCGTTTTGAACGCACTCAACATTAATGGTGAATTTATCCGGTAGGTAAGTCGCCATTGGGTACTTGCCTACCTGTTTGTTTTTAAATGGAATTATGATGTCTGCATCTGTTTATTTTAAAAATCGCTGGCTGCCGCTATTGCTGATTGCTCCGCAACTTGCAATCACAATGGTGTTTTTTATTTGGCCAGCAGGGCAAGCGATCTTTCAATCGACTCAGCTACAAGATGCGTTTGGCATGGGCAGTGAGTTTGTTGGGTGGGAAAACTTTACCAATTTATTTCATGATCCCCATTACTTAGAGTCGATCACCACGACATTAATCTTCAGCCTTAGTGTGGCGGTATTGGCGCTGGTATGTGCTTTGATCCTCGCGATGTTTGCTGAACATGTGGTGCGAGGTGCTACGGCTTATCGTACTTTATTGATTTGGCCTTATGCCGTTGCTCCAGCGGTTGCTGGCGCATTATGGCTATTCATGTTCGATCCGACCATTGGTTTGGTGAGCGGTTTGCTGCAATCACTCGGTATGGATTGGAATCCAAAATTAAACGGCAGTGATGCGATGTGGATGGTCGTGATTACTGCAACATGGAAACAGATCAGCTACAACTTTCTGTTCTTTCTCGCTGCGCTGCAGTCTGTGCCAAAGTCTTTGCTCGAAGCGGCAGCGATTGACGGCAGTGGACCAGTAAAGCGCTTTTTCACCATTAGTTTCCCACTGATTTCTCCAACCAGTTTTTTCTTATTGGTGGTGAATTTCGTGTATGCCTTTTTCGATACTTTCGCCATCATCCATGGCATGACAAAAGGCGGGCCGAGTGATAGCACGTCTACGTTGGTTTACAAAGTTTATCGTGATGGTTTTATCGGATTAGACCTCGGTTCTTCCGCTGCGCAATCAGTGGTGTTGATGATTTTGGTGGCTTTATTAACCGTGGTGCAATTTAAATATGTTGAGAAAAAGGTGGCGTACTGATGGTAGAACAACGTCCTTGGTTTAATGTGTGTTGTCACCTTGTGTTAGTGCTTGGCATCGTGTTGGTGGCGTTGCCTGTTTGGGTTGCATTAATGGCAACCACGCATGCCAATGGTGATTTTGGTACTGGCGCTCCGTTATGGTTTGGTGATCTGGGGTTGAGTGTATTTAGAGATTTATTTACGAGTTCAACTCATATGAGTAGCAGTGCGGTGCCAGTGAGCCGCATGTTGTTGAACTCTTTTATCATGGCTATCTGTATCACTATTGGTAAGTTGGTAATTTCTATCATGTCGGCTTATGCGGTGGTGTTCTTCCGTTTCCCTTGCCGAATGTTGGCCTTTTGGGTGATTTTCTTCACGCTGATGTTGCCAGTTGAAGTACGCATTATGCCCACGTTCGAAGTGGTCAGCGATCTGCACATGCTGAATTCTTTTGCTGGGTTGACGATTCCTCTTATCGCCAGCGCGACCGCGACCTTCTTATTCCGGCAATTTTTTATGACCATACCTAATGAATTGATTGAGGCTGCACGTATTGATGGTGCGGGTCCAATCAAGTTCTTTTTCGATATTTTGCTACCACTCTCTCGCACGAATATCGCGGCACTGTTTGTGATCACCTTCATTTACGGCTGGAACCAATACTTGTGGCCACTTCTTATCACAACGGACACGCATTATTACACCATCGTATTGGGCATTAAGCAGATGCTGGATGTGAACGATGGGGTAGTGGAATGGAACAAAATAATGGCGACAACGATTATTGCCATGCTACCGCCAGTGCTGGTGGTGATTGCAATGCAAAAAGCGTTTGTTAAAGGTTTAGTGGATTCGGAGAAATAAATGTCTACTGTCACTCTTACAAATATTGCAAAACGTTACCCCAACGGATACCAAGCGATTTCACAGTTAGACCTTGATATCGAAGATGGCGAAATGGTGGTGTTAGTCGGGCCGAGTGGTTGTGGCAAATCAACCTTACTGCGCATGGTCGCTGGCCTTGAAGAAATCAGTGATGGTGTGCTCACAATTGATGGACGTCAGGTGAATAACGAAGAGCCAAGCCAACGGGATATCGCGATGGTATTTCAAAACTATGCGTTGTATCCGCATATGACGGTCTACAACAATATGGCTTATGGGCTTCGTAATCGTAAAACACCGAAGGCAGAGATTGATCGTTTGGTTAACGAAGCTGCCGAGATGCTTGAACTCAAATCGTTATTGGATCGTAAACCTAAGCAACTGTCCGGCGGACAGCGCCAACGAGTTGCGATGGGCAGGGCGATTGTTCGCCAACCTAAGGTGTTTTTGTTTGATGAGCCACTCTCTAACCTAGATGCCAAGTTGCGTGTGCAGATGAGGCTCGAAATCAAACGCTTGCAACGCCGACTTAATACGACCTCTATTTATGTCACTCACGATCAAGTAGAAGCGATGACGTTAGCCGACAAATTAGTGGTGTTAAATCAGGGGCATGTTGAGCAGATTGGATCTCCGATTGATATTTATCGTCATCCTGCGTCCATTTTTGTCGCTACCTTTATTGGTTCTCCTGCAATGAATATTTTGGAAGCTACATTACTCGATTACGGCGTAAGAATTGGACCTTGGTTACTACCTATTTTTCCGACCAAGCCAACTTGTTATGTGAAAATTGGCCTGCGACCAGAGCATCTAAAAGTCACACAAGATAATCCTGATTTTTATGTTGAAGTAGAAATGATGGAAGCCCTCGGTGCTGATTTGTTGCTCTATTGCAAAATGGAAGAGCTGAATTCTCAGCCGCTAGTTGTTCGCGTCGCTGGCAATTGTGATGTGGAATTGGGGCAACGTCTTGGTATCACCATCGATTTAGATTGCATTCATCTGTTTGATAGTGAAACAAAAAAGCGAGTGGAGTTTATTGTACGAGATGAACCAGTATTAGAGAGAATCAATGCCTAAATTATTGACAGACTGGTCGCCAAAAGCGGCAAAGAGAGTGACTTGGTTGTTTACTGATGTTGATGACACATTAACATGGCAAGGAAAACTACCAGCAGAAACGCTCGATGCAATGCAGCAGTTGAGTTTAGCCGGAATTAATGTGGTCCCCGTGACCGGAGCTTGTGCGGGGTGGTGTGATCAAATTGCTCGTTTATGGCCCGTTCATGGTGTTATCGGTGAGAACGGCGCCTTTTGGATCACTAAGCGTGAGCAGCAATTTCATCATCATTACAGTGTGCCTTTTTCTGAGATGCGCAAGCGACAACGGTATCTTTTAGAGCAAGTTAAGCAAGTTCTAGCATCCTATCCAGGTTTAACTCTGGCTAATGATCAGTCTTTTCGTTTTTGCGATGTGGCGGTTAATATTGCCCAAGATCGAACACCGCTTAGTGCTGAATTGATTGAAGAGTTACTCCTTCAGTTGCGTCATCTAACGGTATTTGGAGACCCTGTGCAAGCCACAGAAAGCTCGATTCATATAAACGTTTGGACTGGGAACCACTGCAAGCGCTCTTCGAGTCAATCCTATCTTAGTCAGGCGTTAAATGGAGAAGTTAATCAAGAGGAAGTCGCTTATGTTGGCGATTCTTGCAATGATGAACCGATGTTTTCTTGGATTAACAATAGCGTAGGCGTCAATAATATTACGCCATATCTGCCTAAACTAGCGTGTCCACCCCAATATATGACGAGACAAAATGGCGGCTACGGCTTTGCCGAATTGGCGCATTTTTTGTTGTCTGCGAAGGAGTGATTTATCTTTTAGCTAGTTCTCGTTGGTGACGCCCAAATATTACATCTTGAGGCCATTGAGATATCGGTAATAAAAGAGCATAAAATAGTGCGCAAAATGTCACCTTTATCACGAAATTGAAGAATAGATTTACCTATATTCAGCTCAGTGAGAAGGCATACCTAATCACTGAGTGTTCGGCATGGATGCTTTGGAAACCGAGGCGATAGCAATAAAGCCAGAGGTTAGGTGTTCAAAGGTGTCGGAGGTGGATATGAAAATACTTTTCATCTTATTAGCTGCACTCGCTTTTACGATTGCCAGTTACGCATAGTAAAAACGTGTTACCAACATAACAAGTTAGCCTGAGTAGCAAGTGATATTGCACTCAGGTTTTTTATTGCTCTATAACCAGTCACTTTTGAATTCTGCATCTTGAGGATATTGGGTATATCAAATTGCAAATTTTATAATTTAGTTCTGCTTCAATAATTATGTGTGAATGATTAATCCATTACAATTAATTGCGATATTAATTCAAATTACAAATTAAATATAAAACAAAGTGCATAAATATCTATTTTCTATAAAATATAGAATAATTTAAAAAATAATTAGGAAAACGTTCAGTTTTTTAAAACAGTGTAAGGTATTATTTTTGTTATATTTTTATCTAATATTATTTTTGTTGTGTGGTTTTAATTGTATTGTTATTTCATTTCTTGTGAAATTTTTAATTAGTCAATTATCTGTTATTTAGTGATATTCGTTTATTAATTAAAAACTTCTATATACATTGCACATTTAAATTGTGTCAGCATTTATTTGAACCGATTTAAACTAGTGGTATATAAATGAAATATAATATTTTTAATAAAGCAGTGAAAACATTTGGCATATTATTATGTGCCTGTACTATTTCTAATTCAGCAGTCGGCTCGATAGAAGTCGCATCTTCTGCTATTTCACCGGCCATTCTTAATGGTGTTGATACTGATTTATCGACAGTGCCTTATCAAGTTCGATTAACGATTCAGAAAAGCTCGGATTCTGGTTCTAAATATTATCTATGCGGTGGCTCTATTATTGACGATGGGGTTGTACTCACAGCGGCTCATTGTTTAGAGGATGAGGGAAGCTACGCAACGACCCGCATTTATATTTACTATCTCGATTATTCAGATTCTTCAAACCCTACTCAGCAGGTCGCTCAAGCAACCGTAGGCGAATTTGAAGTCAATCCTAATTGGACTGGTTCACTCAGCGGGTCTCATGATACTGCGGTTATCTATTTGAGTAGTGATGATTTTGCGAACGCAAAGAAAATTAAGGTGGCAGATAGCGATGAGATAGAGGCAATGTTTCGAGAATTTTCGAGTTCTTACGTTGCGAATCAGGATAACAGCACGAATGTTATGGCAAGCGGTTATGGCAAAGACGAAGATGGCGTTACTGGAACGTTGCAACGTGTATTATTAGCAGGAATTCCAACGGACACCTGTGATTCACTCTCTTCTGATAATGTCTCTGGTAATAATATTATCTGTGTTCAAAGCCCAACCACAGATACCAATTTTAGCATCTGTAGTGGTGATAGCGGTGGTCCTCTGGTGTGGCAAGACCCTGACCATGCTTCGGATGACGATTATGGTATTCGTCTTGTTGGGGTAGCTTCTTATGTCACAACGGATAGTGGCTCGTGTCGACTGAACGGACAGTATTATTATGGTGGTTATACCAGCATCAATTTCTTCAAATCTGAGATCAACAATGCGGTATATAACCTTAACGGTGGAACGAACTACGATATTAATTCGCTCAGTTTAAGTTACGCCTTTGATTCTAACCCGATGGCATTTACTAACGAAACCTTAGCTCAAGATAGTGATTCGTCTACTGAGTCGAGTAACACGTCTACCGATAGTAGCAATTCAGGCAGCGAAGCTACCTCAAGTGGTGGCGGTGGCAGTAACGGCTGGATCGTTTTACTTGTACTTGGAATGGTCACAATGATTAGACGTCGTTGTAATCACTAATCGACCTAAAGAGCGAATAAAACTTGCTCTAGGCTCTTTGATAAGGCTCTGAATCCTGAAGTCATTAGGAGATACATATAAAGTTAAGAAGTCATAAGGGCTTCTTAACTTTTTCTGAATAATAGTCACTATAGAGATGACAATCATGTAAGGATTCATTTGCTAGTGTTTAGTTTCTATTTTTAAATAATGTTACCGGTATTTAAATTGTAAATACTTATTAATGGGTATATTTAATTTTTTGTTTTTACACATGATTTTATTATTTTAGTGATATGCGCTTACTAATAAAATTGTCATATTGATACTATATTTATTTGTGTGAATATTATCTCGTTTATGATTCGTTATTTGGTAGGTAGTAAATGAAATTTCACATCAATAAAAGAAAGTTATTAACGCTTTTTACCACGATGAACTGTTTCATCATGGCATCCTTTTCTGCGTCTGCATCACTAGAGATTGCGTCTGCTAACTTGTCTCCAGCAATTCTTAATGGTGTGGATACTTCTTTATCTCTTGTGCCTTATCAAGTTCGGTTAACAATCACAAAAAATAACGGTTCACAGTCTAAATATTATCTTTGTGGTGGCTCGATTATTGACAATACCGTGGTACTGACAGCCGCGCACTGTTTGGAAGACGAAGGAACTTATAGCACAACCTCAGTCACGGTTTATTATTTAGACTATTCAGATTCGTCTAATCCGACCTTGCAAACGGCAACGGCTTCATCTTCACAGTTTTCAGTTAACTCGAATTGGACAGGGTCACTTGATGATTCCCATGATACCGCAGTCATTTATTTGAGCACCGCTGATTTTGCCAACGCGAAAAAAATCAAGGTAGCGGATAGCAGCAATATGACCAGTATGTATCAAGAATTTTCTAATACGTATGTTGCTAACCAAGACAATGAAACCAATGTGATGGCAAGTGGTTATGGTAAAGATGAGGACGGAGTGTCAGGCACGTTACAACGCGTGTTGCTGACGGGAATACCAACCAGTACGTGTTCATCACTGGCGTCTAACAATGTTTCTGGTAACGATATTGTCTGTGTGCAGAGTCCCACTACGAGCACTAACTACGGTATTTGTAGCGGTGATAGTGGTGGCCCACTGGTATGGCAAGACCCAGATCACGCTTCGGATGCCGATTATGGTATCCGTTTAGTGGGCATCGCTTCTTATGTCACAACGGATAGTGGTTCTTGTCGTCTTAATGGGCAGTATTATTATGGCGGTTATAGCAGTATTAATTACTTTGCCTCTGAGATAAATAGTGCGATCGATACGCTTATGAGCAGTAGCGGCTACGATATTACCTCTACCGGTTTAACTTACTCATTTACTTCTAACCCAATGGATTTTACTAACACATCCAGTGATGCTGATGACGATTCTGATACAGAAGAAGAGTCAAGCTCGGGCGGTGGTGGTGGCGGTAGCACCGGCATGATCCTCCTATTTGTGCTGGGGTTAGTTTGGGCTCTACGTCGTCGATGCCTTTTCCAAAATAGACTTTAAAGGTTGCATTAGATCGAGAAGGTATTCCATTTTAGGCTAACGTTAACTCCATCCTAAGTTGCAAATCAGTGAGTTCAGTTCCAATCAAAAAGAAAGCCCGAGCGGGCTTTCTTTTTACTCGAGGTTTAATACACCGTTACTTCAATCGATGCACAGGTATCATGACAAGCAGATATCTTATGTGTACCTTTCGTTATGGCATCCAATGAAAGCTGGTTTGATGTGATAGCTTGATCATCGATATACCAACTTACCGTATCTTCACTAGCGGTTAGGGGCAGTTGCTGTCCGGGATAAGAGAATATTTGGCTATGATTTGTCGGCGATAAAATAGCAATGTGGCGAGTTTTGGCAGGTTGTGACCTGTCTATAATGTCGCGTCCCGTCTTTTTAGACCAATTGACAAGAGATTGCGGCCATTGATGTAAGTGATCCCAGCCTGAATCCTGACGAAGTGTGGGAGGAGTGCGGTGATCGATTGTCCATACGTGCTGTTTCTGTTTACAGTCATTATCCTTAACCAAAGCACTATCGAGTCCACTTGGCCAACAAATGGTCTCTTGAGTGACGTGCTCTGGCTTTGGTAAGGCTTTATCTTCAGCAGGAAGCATATCAAAGATGTCGAACAGGAGAGGGCCGGCCTGATTTGCGCCTGTTTGCCCGACATAAGGCGCACCATCGGGGCGGCCAACCCAAACGCCTACGGTATACTGATAGCTAGTTCCAATTGCCCAAGCATCACGATAGCCATAACTTGTGCCTGTTTTCCATGCAATATGCCTTGAGTGCGCTGCTTTGACACGATCAGGCGGTGCAATTTTTTCCAATATTGAGTGAATAATCCAACTGCTTTGTGGAGACAATAAGGGGGGGCTGTGTTGAACATCATTTGCGGTAAAACGCGGTGATACCACCTTGCCTCCATTGGCAAGTGCGCTGTATAAACTGACCAGATCGATAAGTCGCGCGCCTTCGCCACCAAGAGCCATGGCAAGATTGGGTTTATCAACCAACAGTTTGATGTTTGCTTGTTTGAGGGCCTGCATAAAAGTGTCTGGCCCCAAGGCATTAAAGGTTTGCACTGCAGGGATATTTTGTGATTTTTGCAGTGCAGTATCAAGGCGCATTGCACCATTAAAGCGGCGATCAAAGTTTTGAGGGCGGTAACCATCAAAAGATCTTGGTACATCCGACATTAAACTGCCGGAAGTGACCAGACCCTTATCAATCGCCAGACCATAAATAAATGGTTTCAGTGTTGAACCGGGGGAGCGCCATGCTTTAGTCATATCAACATACCCAAAGCGTGCTGCGTCATTAAGGTCTGCAGATCCTTTGTAGGCTAGAACATGGCCAGTATGGCTATCCATGATGATGACTGAGGCGGAAAGTGGCGCAGACCAACGTCTGGTGTATTGGGAGAGTATGTTTTCAACATCATTTTGTAGAGTAAAGCGAATAAATGTATGAATATCGTGTTCGAGTGGCCAGTGTTGTTTGAGCTCGCGTGCCAGTAATGGCGCATGCAGTGGAACCGGGCGACGATAGGCAGTCATCGGTGTTTGCATGAGCAGAACGAGCATCTTAGGCGAAATACTGAGGCTTGGAGCAACACGTTCAAGCACTTTATTTCTGGCGCTAATCGCACGTTGTGGATAGCGATCGGGGCGATACACGGACGGTTTTTGCGGCAATGCGACCAGGGTGGCGGCTTCAGTGGGTGATAGTTCACTGGCGTGTTTGGCAAAATAACGTTGGCTGGCCGCTTCTACACCTTCAATATTTCCTCCCATCGGTGCGTAGGTAAGATAGAAATTAAGGATCTGTTCCTTACTGTAATGAGCTTCTAACTGTAAGGCTCTGAACATCTGTTCGATTTTGCCAAAATAAGTCCGCGGATGAGGATAAAACAGTCGCGCTACTTGCATCGTCAGCGTAGAACCGCCAGATATAATATGGCCGTAATAGAGTCGTTGAGCTGCGGCACGCACGAGGGCAAATGGGTTCACCCCAATATGATGGAAAAAGTACTTATCTTCATATTCTAATAAGCTATCAATATACCAATGAGAGACGTGCTCGTGGGTAATTGGAATACGATAAATTCCTTTTGAACTGGCAAACTGACGCAGCACATTGCCATCAGACGCATAGACAGTGACGGAATGGTCAGTGTGCTGAGTGAGATTGAGTGGAAAGAATACGTTGAGGACGCCCCATAGCATAGCGGCAGAGAGTATGCTCCCTACCGCTATTTGAGTAACGCGTTTAAACCACGTTGGGATCACGCGAGATGCCCTCGAGAAATATAACTGTCCCTAATCATTGGAGGTTTACAGTGATGAACATGATGCTTATTTTTTTCATCGGTAGTCCTCATGGCTTTTGGATCACTAAACTACTGTGGGTTTGTTGTGGCTGATACAAATAGGTTTCAGGTTGATACATATTTTCAGCATACATAGCAGGAACATGAGAAACCCCAGGAGTTTCTGCTCTCATCACATAGTAAAAGCGGTACGTATTGCGTTCTTCACTCCAGTCATTCCAATCTAACGTCGTGGCTAGCACGAAACGGTCATTACGGTATTCCACCATATCAGGTTTGGTTGGATTCTGTTTTACAACGCTTTTTAGCAGATCGTTAGCGTTAGTAAACGCAGGATTGTCCAATACAAAACCAGTCGGAAGATAATCGACAATCATGGCTTGGTGAACAGGCTCTTTCATGACCAGTTTCAGCTCAACGATTAATTGGTCACCAATTTTTAGTGGTGTTCCATCATAAGGTTGGCCGTCTTTGGTTAGAAATTGTCGCGTTGCTATGACTTCCATCGTTGAGTGAAGACTCTGTTTGTTAGCCCTACCTGACGTATTGATTTGTAGATAAATGGGTTTGTTATCTTGATTGGTAATGGTTGTGAACGGTTTTACCTGTATGGCTCCGGTTCCTTTTGCTGAGTGCTCTGTTGTCGTACCAGCATGACTGGTTGAAATAGTGACAGGGGCTTGTGCTTCCTGTTTTAGGTTCAACCCGGCTTTCACTAAACTGGACTGTTCCTGAGTACTTAAGTAAGAGCGCTTTTCAGCTTGGTGAATAACACTTTCAATAAGACGGTTTTTTAATGCGAGTAGCTCATTGCTGAGCTTCAATTCTTTGTTGAGTTCCAGTAATACATTAAGTGCATCCGCATCATCGCGCAGCTGAGAACCAAAGTCGTAATCATCCCAGAAGTAGCGGCGAGATGTGTTAGGTATTTGGGCGAACAGCTCATCAGCTTTTTGTCTATCGCCAGCCAGCAAGAAAGCCCCGCCCAAGTAGGCTGCTGATGCCGAGGTAGGCAAGCTTTCTTTATCCAACCGGCGGTACAAGCTGTAGAGATTCGAAATATCAGAACGTTTAGCACGCGCTAATACCCATGCTGCATAGTAGCTGGTGGTGGTGAGGTCTTTATTAGTTGGATAACTTTGAATGCGTTGGAGAGCTGGAGTCAACATCTCATCCGAGACCAAACCAGGGAAACGCTGGTTAACATTCAACATAAATTCGGTGACATATACCGTTACCCAAGGCCATTCTTCTCCGTATTTATCCCAGAGTGAAAACCCACCATTGCCTTTTTGCATGGTGTTAAGGCGCAGTAGTGCCTTTTCAATCATGGCACGATCTCTGATGCCATTTTCGACCTGTTGCTTTAGCGAGTTCAAACTTGTGTCTTTTAATAGCCAAGGAACGGCTTTGCTGGTGGTTTGTTCCGCACATCCATATGGGTAACGGAACAGACCATCGACATAGTTAAGGTAGCTAATTTGAGGTGAAGATGAAAAATACACCTGAGTTTGTGTGATATCTGATGTGTCGATATTACGCCATAAACTGTCATTAATGGTGACGGAGTGGTTATTTAACTCAGTGCCAATGGTCAGTGACGTGCTATTAGTCAAGATTGGTCTTGCTTCGCGAACGGGAATCGACCAACTTCGATTCTGAGTAACGGTTTTGCCAGATTTAGAAGAGGCGTTGACCGCGAGGTTGAGTTTTGCTGTACCTGTTGCGCCATGAATTTCGCCTATAGAAAATGGCACGGCTAAGGAACGTCGTTCTCCCGGTTTCAATGTCACGTTGAGTTGGTGAGCGCTAACTAAGTTAAGGTTCTCTGAAGCTGAAACTGTTGCGGTGACTGTTTGAGTGTCATCTGATGTGTTGAACACTTCCAACAGAGTTTGTGAGTTATCCCCCGGTGCTAAAAATCGTGGCACAGCCAATTCTGCAACGACAGGCGAAGCAATGATGACATCAGATTGAGCTTGTCCATATTGATTATGGTTAAACGCCATTGCCACAATTTGAGCTTGGCCGTTGTAATCAGGAACCTCAACATGGATGGTTGCTTGTCCTTGCGAATCAAACTGAACCAATTGCGACATAAAGGTGATGGTTTTACTTTCGACGCTTTGATCTGGGTTGCGGTTTGCGGCCAAAGCGGTATCACCACCGTAGCGGTGCGTTAAAAACGAATCTGGTCGCTGCTGGTAAATACGTGAATAGAGGTCGAGTATATCCGCAGAGTAGCGACGTTGACCAAAGAACCAGCGATGGATATTGGGGACTTTATATCGAGCGAGGTTTATGATCCCTCGATCAACCATAGATACAGTGACCCAAGTGGGTTCTTGGGTTGGCTTATCTAGCTGAACGACAATATCTGCCCCTGTCAGAGGAAGCAATTTCTCAGGGTGATTGATAGTGACGTGTAGACGCCGATCTTCTCGATCAAGCTGCAGTGGTTTGATAGCAAACAAACGGCGTGGCATCCCATTTTCATTGCCGACTAATGTTGCAGTGAGGTATAAGTCATGACGCTGCAAGCCAGTTAACGGCACGTGATATTGGTGTGAACCTTTCTGAATGGTAGCTTGATGGGTCCAAATCGTATTGTCTGCTTCTAATGCAAGGCTAAGCTGCCCAGCAACGTCAGAGTTGATAGTGACGGTAGCTTGTTCGTCATTTTTATACGCTTTTTTGTCTAGAGATACGGTCAATTGATCCGGTTTTACCGGACGCTGCCCCTGCTTTTCTTCGCTCCACCCAGCCCAAAAACGGTATTGTGTTGTGACGCCACTCGGTGCGGTTAACGTTAGGCGGTAATCTCCCCAATCAACATTAAAATCAATGCCTTGATATTTTCCATTCGTGATATTGAGTATATCTGAAGACACGGGTTGCCAATGGGAATCATGTCGTAGATCCCACCCAGAAGATTGATTGTAGATCCAATAATAACCGCCATGGTTACGTTCGAGCAGATACTGTACTTTACCTGCGATCATGCTTTGACCTTGACCATCGAGCAAGCCAATATCGAAATGGGCTTTTTCGTAGGAATCAAACTCCTTTTTGGCTGGACGTAATGCTGCGATCGATTTTCCATTCCACAACGTAAAGTGTTGATTGCGAATGACGCTGGCACCACCTGTCTCTTGCAAAGCAAAACTATAAGACGCAAGGACAGGAGATTTAAGCAACGATTGTTTAATGAGTGGCAAGTCAAAAGTTGAATGGCCTTGTTCGTCCAGTTCAATCGGATCCACTTCGGGTACATCATTCCAGCTTTGGATTTTGAACGTTGTACCTACGATAAAATCGTGATAATTCCCAGGGAAATGACGCTGAGGAATATAGGCTGGTGTGATGTTCAATTTATTGCCGTTAGCTGGAGCACCAAAAAGGTATTTACCTTCAACGGATACAGGTAACGTTTCTACACCTGTATGAATTTGTCCTTTAGGAAGAGTGACGTGAAGATCCATACGTTCAGGAACAAATTCGCTCACATCAAAGGCAAAGCGAGTCAGTGGTTTTTTCGCATCAGCTGTTGTTTTAATTTCTGCTATCCATTGCCCAAGAGGTGCGCCACTTGGGATGGCAAAATGATCTTGATAAAAGCCAGCATTATTATTGGTCGGCTCCATCCAGTGGGATAACGCGACTTTGCTATTGGGTTTATGGTATTCAACAAATAAACGTTGTTTCGGGAGCGACTGACCGTCTTTGTCTCGTAATACCACGTTCAGTGGCAGAGTTTCTCCGGGTTTAAATAAGTTACGATTAGAATAGGCAAACGCTTCTGTTGATTGATAGTCACGTCCAGTGACGGCAAAATCAGAAAGGTCTAATGGGATTTCTTTTAACGGTAATACACTGACTTGTTTGCCATTTTGTACATATAAGATATCACCATTATGTACTTTATAATCAAATGTTTTTTGTAACCCAGTCATGTCACCAAGAGTGACAGACTTATGTTGGCGATACACTTTAATTTGGCTTGTACCATCAAGCTTGGAATTTGAGAAAGAATTGAGTTGGATTGCTAAATGATCAGCAAACACTTTCGCTTGAATACCCATATCGGTGAGAAGAACTTGGCCGATCACGTAGTTGTCGTAACCAAAGTCTCCAGTTACTTTAATGGCTAAGATATACCATCCATCAGCCAGCTCTTTAGGCAGTTGAATCGCAGTAGATACATCTTGATTGACACTCGCTTTGGGTAAATCGTAACTGAGAGTCGTCACTGTACGATAGTTTTTGCGCAGATGCTGTAAATGCCAAGTGCTAATATTCTGATTGTAATAGAATTTATCTAGTATAGAGGGCAATTGCTCAACTTTTAGAACCTCTACCGATAGTTGTGTTGCATTCACCACACTAAGCGGCACGGTGCGACTGCCTTTTGAAGGAACGACAGGACCGCGTCCAATTAAGCGCACTTCTGGTGCACGTTCTGCAATAGTGACGGTGCGTTCATTAAGATCATCTGATTTTATGTTGGCATGCAATTTAACGCGATAAACCTGATTTACTTTTACATCGCGGTAGATGACGGCATTTTGTGCTTTGTTAAATACCCAGTCTCCTTTGAGTTTGGTTTCTTTGCCATTGTTTTTTTGTTCGTCTTCATCGGTATGAACACGATAAATATCGGCGACATTCGTCGATGTAATCGTGTTGTCGAATTGGATGATCAGCGCCGGTTTACCGCGATCCATGTAGTTGCCAATGTATGTGGCGTGGGGAGTGTGAGAGTTCGCATAAGCATTTGAAAACCCGACTAAATTTAAGACGAGCACAAGCCATAGCGACCAGAAAGCCTTACTCTGATACATAAAAACCTCTAACCAAATGACGATATTTATAATATTTCAACAGACCGTTGTGCTCTCAATTGTATTTATATTTGCATGTCACAATCTGTCTAAATTGAATCAAGTGAACTATAAATCAGGGATGTTTTTGGCGTTCTTCACATAATTAAAAATGGAATAGATATCTGGTTTTTATTGCTTATAGCCTTATATCTAAAATGTAATTAACGTCTATACCCAAATAACTTCATGAGGCAGGATTCAGAGCTTTATCAACGAGGACTGGTCAGTTTCAATAAGGAAGGAATGTTTGGCGTATATAGTTTGTAGCTCTTTGAGGCTAACAGGTCTGTTTTGAACTACTCAGTGATACGGGTGGGTAAATGAATAAACGTAGGTTTGCCTATATTGTTGTTGCAGTTGTAATTGGTCTTAGCCTTTCAATCTATTGGATTGTACGATATTCAAGCCGGGCAGAGTATGTTGACCGCTCTGATTGGCAGGTAATGTTATACGGAAAAAATCACCAAGCAGTGGATATTTTCGACCCAAATGATCCGCGAATTCGTATTGTCTATTTTGGTTTCACTCGCTGTCCTGATGTGTGTCCTACCTCACTTGCAATGCTTTCAGGTGCTATGCGTCAAGTTGATGATTCACTTAAGACAAGATATTGGCCTATATTTATTTCTTTGGATCCTGAAAGGGATAATAGTGAGACATCGGCTCAATATGCTCAATATTTTCATCCCATGATTGTCGGTTTATCGGCATCATTAGCTCAAACAACAAAATTGGCTCGTCACTATGGAGTCATTTTTCGTAAAACCGAATTACCAAATTCAAAGATGGGGTATACCTTGGATCACAGCTCGTATTTTTATTTTTTGAAATCTGACGGCACATTGATCGAAAAAGTCCCCCATACGAATACACCTCAACCCATCGTCAATGCGATGAAAAGAGATATGGCCAAATAAAAAGGAAAGATGAATGAACATAAAGGTGTTTTTGTTTTCAATGATGGCTTTTAGTTTTTCTTGCTTTGCTAATGAAGCTCTGACTTTCGATAATGTTTATGCAAGAGCGACTGCTCCTGGGGCTGAAAGCAGTGCAGTATTTGGCATGTTAAAAAACGATGGTGATACAGATGTTACCATTATTTCAGCATCGGCAGATGTCAGCGAGGAGGCTGAATTACATACGGTGATTGAAGAAAATGACGTAATGCAGATGCGTCAGGTTTCCGAAATCCTTGTCCCTGCTCATGGTAACGTTGTTTTACAACCTGGAGCCTATCATGTGATGCTGATCGGTCTACACGGTCAACTGGTCAGTGGTTCACAAGTCAATTTAACGTTGGGTACTCAAGACGGGCAATCATTGGATTTCGTTGTTCCTGTTGAGGATGTGATAGAAGGGTTGCAGCATGTTGATTTGGACCATGCAATGGCGCAGGACCAATAATTAACTTATTGTCAGTTAGTAAACAGTGGGAGCTATTTAGCTCCCTTTTTTATTAAAGATAGAGCAACTTTTGACAATATTAAGAGTGGCTTGAGTTATGTTACAGGGAGTTTATATCCGTATTTTTTATGCAAGTTTACAAATACCTAGCTTGGGAATTTATTAGAACGTGTTAATATGCATGCAGTAAATTGTTGAGGTGTAAGGAAGTTATGGCAACAATATTAGACGTCTCTCGCCGAGCCGGAGTTGCAAAGTCAACGGTGTCTCGTGTTTTGAGTGGCCGTGGGTATACATCAGATAAAACGCGTGAAGTTGTACTGAAAGCGGCGCAAGAGCTTAACTATAGACCCAATGTGCTTGCGAGAAATTTAGCGTTACAGACATCGAACACGATAGGTTTAATCCTTCCTTCTGGTGCTCTGGTCTCACGTTATTTGGCGTCGCTGGTAGATGAAATATTTAAGAAAGCGCAGGCTGCAGGAAAAGACGTGATCATGAAACACGTCGACGATAGGCCGGGTTTAGCAATGGAATCAATTTACAATTTGATTGATCATCGCTGCGAAGCTGTTATGTACTACAACTCATCGAGTTTTGTTAATTTTGATGATACTGTGGCTGAAATCGATGCTGCTATTGATTCGTTTTCTGTGCCGGTTGTGTTACTGAATGGGTATCTACCCAAACATCCAAAACACTGCGTTTGGTATGAGCACGCTCGTTTTGCGGCAAAACCGGTTGAATATTTGTTAGAACATGGCCATCGCAACATTGCTTATATTACAGGGCCCCTCAACCAACGTACGGTACAAGAGCGTGTGAAAGGTTACCGACAAGCTCTTGAACATCATGGTATTGATTATAATGAGCAACTGTTTGTTGAGGGGAGTTACAAAGTCCTTGAAGACGACACATTGTCTCAAGATGTATCCTTAATGGGGTATGAAGCGTGTATTGAGTTGTTAGGACGAGGCGTGAATTTCAGTGCTATTTGCTTTGCCAATGATTACTTAGCAATCGGGGCGCAAAAAGCGCTGCAAGAGCGTGGCATTGATGTGCCTGATGAGGTCTCACTCTTTGGTTTTGATGATACACCAGTTTTGAATTACTTTTCTCCATCGATCAGTTCAGTCGTTCTACCGTCAACTCAATTGATCAATTACGCTGTTGAATTATGCTTTGCTCACCTCTCACACAGTGAATTGCCTGATTATGATTCACTTAATTTCGACTCTGAGCTTGTGCTGCGCGGTTCCGTAAAAGCACTCTAGATCTTATCTAACATAATGAAAAGGCGAGAAATTTTTTAAATTTCTCGCTTTGGTCGATAGGTTATTGTATCGATATTCTGCCGATTTAAATTCCAAACACATCACAAAAGATCAATTTTGTGTAAAAATTATGGAAACGGTTTCCTCTCACTGGAAGGGTATGCTAGATTGATTGCATACGGTCACAAGACGCTCAGACGCTCAATAGTAGCAGCCTGAAAACAGGTGAGTGTTGAGTCTGGAACATTGCACTGAGTTACCCTACATAGCCAAAAACGTGGAAAAATAATTTAAAAATCGTTGGCGTGTCATCAGAAATGGAACCGGTTACAGTTTAGTGGGCGTTATAGATAAACTTGGTGCTTCATTGCTAGAGCACAAGTAACCTGACTTAATAAAAAGCGGAGATATGTAATGAGTAATTCTGTTTTCCCTAAAAATTTCCTATGGGGTGGCGCGACAGCAGCAAACCAATTTGAAGGAGCTTGGAATGTGGATGGTAAAGGTCCTAGCACCAGTGATATGTTGAGCGGTGGTACTCATACCGTTCCTCGTCGTATTACTCGCACAATTGAAGACGGTGTTCATTATCCTTCACACGAAGCGATCGATTTTTATCATCGTTATAAAGAAGATATCAAACTGTTCGCGGAAATGGGGTTTAAGACATTTCGTTTATCAATTAACTGGACTCGTATTTTCCCAACAGGAATGGAACAGGAGCCTAATGAAGCGGGTTTGAAGTTCTATGATGATGTGTTTGATGAATTGAAGAAATACAACATTGAACCTCTCGTTACCATTTCTCACTATGAAATGCCATTTGGTTTGACCCAAGAGTACAACGGTTGGGCGGGACGTGAAGTTATTGAACACTTTATGCGTTATGCAGAAACCTTATTTACTCGTTACAAAGATAAAGTGAAATACTGGTTAACGTTTAATGAAATTAACTGTGGCACCGTCCCATTTGGTGGCTATTTGGCGCTTGGTATCTTAAACGAAGGTACTCAAGACTTCTTACATCAAGTCGATGATCCACAGCTGCGTTTCCAAGCCTTGCACCATCAGTTCGTCGCGAGTGCAAAAGCGGTAGCATTAGGCCATGAAATTAATCCTGATTTTAAAATTGGTTGTATGATTGCCTACATGACGGCATACCCATACACATGTAACCCAGATGATATTTTGCTTGCTCAAGATCATATGAACATGCGCAATAACTTCTGTGGCGATATTCATGTGCGTGGTGAATATCCATACTACGCGAAACGTTACTTTGCTGAAAATAATATCAAACTTGATATTAAAGAGGGTGATCTTGAAGTGATTAAGCAAGGTACTGTTGATTACTATACCTTTAGCTATTACATGTCGAATTGTGTTTCTGCCGATCCTACATTAGATAACACCTCTGGCAACATTAATGGTGGTGTGAAAAACCCTTATCTAGAAGCATCCGATTGGGGATGGCAAATTGACCCTAAAGGTTTACGTTACTCATTGAACGAAATCTATGGTCGCTACCAGATTCCTTTGATGGTGGTTGAGAACGGATTAGGTGCGTTTGATAAAGTGGAAGATGACGGCAGCATTAATGATAGCTATCGTATTGATTATCTTAAATCACATATCGAACAGATGGGTGAAGCACTAAAAGATGGTGTAGAACTATGGGGTTACACCCCTTGGGGCTGTATTGATTTAGTGAGTGCATCAACGGGTGAAATGGAAAAACGTTACGGATTTATTTACGTTGATAAAGACAATAAAGGTCAGGGCACATTAGATCGTAAGAGAAAAGCATCGTTCTTCTGGTACCAAAAAGTGATTGAATCACAAGGTGAACAGCTGTAACAGCGTATAGAGTCGAGCCACCAGCTTACTGTTTATTTTACTTAGGTGAAACAATCAGTAAGCTGGTTTTTCTTTACAGAGATTCCTCTCTGTTGACTAAAGAATTAGTGAGATTTTTTAGGTCCATTACGTACTAAATCTTTACCATTATCAAACACTTCTTGTGTAACCCAACGGCCAAGAACAAGCTGGTGCTGATCATCTAAAACAGCCACGAACGGGCGACCATTGGAATTGTTGGTTGCTAAAGCGACACCGGCGGCATTATTTAGCCCTAAGCCACCTTTTTCAACTAGGATCAGGAAAGTTTCTAGTTCTTCTAGAGTTTCAATTACGTCGTTATCATCAATCATGTTTCAAGCTCAATTATTTAGCGATAAGCTGATCATAGCAGCTAAAGCGCAGAGTCTGAATGCTTGGATAAAGATGATAAGAATGAATGTTTAATTTCTGTCCGTTTTGCCAATAGATGAAGTGAAAAATGCAGATTTTACACTGTAAAATCTGCATTCATAGAGATCAAATATCAGATTAGATATCCATTGCTGCATAGTGCCCGTGATGAACCGCAGAAGCCACTTTGCCGGGACGAACACAATCGCCGACAGGGATAAAGTCTAAAATACTTTGGCGTAACTCTTCCCGCTCTATTTCACGAGATTTCATCCCGACAGAGCAGAAGATAGTATCAGCGGGAAAGACTAAGCGTTCTCCTTGTTTATTGATGGCAACCACACCTTCTGCAGTGATCGCTTCTACTTTTGTTCCTAGGTGCACATCAATGTGATCGCGTAGTTCGATGTTGAGCCCCATTTTGTGGAAGACATTAGAATCAATCGCAAAGTCATCACGAGCTTCAATCAACGTCACGTTCTTGTGTTCGCGTCTAAAATGGATCGCTGATTCTGTACCAACAAGGCCGGCACCGATAATCACAACATTTTGACCAATGTTAGGCACATCTTTCGCAAGTTCAGTGCAGTTGACCACGCGTGGATCATCAATACCTGGAATATTTGGCTTAATGGGGGTCGCACCAATGGCACAAATTAATGAATCTGGATTGATTTCTTCTACCAGTGCATTATCGACTTTGGTATTCATTCGCACTTCAATGTTGTCATATTGTGCGATTTGATGGACGAGCCATTTAGAAAAACCGTAGTAATTCTTTTTAAAATCAACATGAGCTTCACAGTTGATCTGGCCACCGAGCTTATCGGTGGATTCACATAGAATCACTTTATGATGACGTTTGGCAGCGCTAAGAGCCGCTTGCATGCCACCAGGGCCGCCACCTGCAATCAGAACGGTTTTACTGGTTTCTGGCATTGCCGCTGGAGAGAAATACAGTTCTTCTTCACCAATCACAGGGTTAATTGCACATGCTGTATCGCGAGTGGTAATGATGGTATCCATGCAGTGGTGACAACGCATACATTTGCGAATATCTTGATCGCGTCCTTCCATTGCTTTGCGAGGCAGGAATGGATCAGCCATTAATGCGCGTGCCATTTCAACGATATCGGCTTGACCGGATGCAATAATTTCTTCGGCAATATCGGGTTCGGTTAATGCACCCACGACGGCAACAGGTTTGTTAACGTGTTTTTTTATTTCAGCTGCTAGCGCTACATTGCAACCATGTTTGACGAACATGGACGGGTGAGTACGTACGAAAGTTTCTGCGACACGTTGGTTACCCGCACTGATATGAATAATGTCGACATAATCTTCTATTGCTTGAGCAATACGGACCGCCTCGGCAACATCATGTCCGCCTTCGTATAATTCTTTGCCGTTCATACGAAATTCAATAGGAAAACCTTCGCCAACGGCTTCACGAATGGCTTTTAATACCATGATAGGGAAACGTACGCGATTTTCTAATGAGCCACCATATTGATCTTGGCGTTGATTAGACGGTGATAAGAACTGACTAATCAACCAGCCATGACCACCGTGAACCATTAACATCTCAAAACCGGCTTGTTTGACTAAGGCGGCGCTATCACCAAATGCTTTAACCAATTCTAGAAGCATTTCTTCAGTTAACTCAGAAACTTCAACGCCATTTTCCCATTCATGCATTGGGCCGTAAGGTTTGTATTTGGGATGTGGATTTTCTAAATTAGGGATGCCTGCATATTTGCCGCCGTGGGAGAGTTCAATGCTTGGAATACAGTTGTGGCGACGAATAGAGCGCGCGGCATGAGTTAATGAGGGCAAAATCAATGGATCGTGAAGTTTAAGTTCTTTTGTGTGTGGGCTGCCACCTTCTAATACGATGGATTGACCAACAGTCACATTGGCTGCCCCACCTTTAGCTCTGAGTTCAAAGAAGGCGGTATTTTCCTGTGATAGGAAGCATTCTGGCGAGAGCTCTTGCAGGGAAACCGGTGCTGAAAATAGACGGTTTTTGAAGGTGATATTACCGATTTTTATCGGGGAAAATAGGTGGGGATATTTTAGCTTCATAGTGTATTCCTCTCTAATACCTTGTGGCTTGGAGCCAACGGGCAACCGGAGTAGAGTTAACCTGTTTAACTAACAACACGCTTACCCGCCGAGGTTTTATTTTTATCTGGCACTAAAATATCTCTAACTAAATTTCATCAGCAATAAAAATAAACATTTAAATATATGATCTAATATAACGAGATTTTAAATAATTAATGATAGGTTACATACTGACATGACTGCTGTTAGTAACATATGAATTATTAATTAATCATTCGATGAGTGTTTTATCTTGTTTATATTTCTTAAAATATATTTTAATGAATCAAAAAAATTCGGAATTATTCATGATATATTGTATTGTTGAATAACATGATTGAAGGTGAAAAAACGTTATCAATCTGTGACATTTTTTAAAATATTGCATAAGAATAGGAAAAGGATATTCTTTTAATAAGTCATCGAGATGCGATTTAATGGAGAAAATAATGAAATACGATTTTGATGAGATAATTGATCGGTCTCACACCAATAGTATGAGTTTTGAAGGTTGGAAATCTTATATTTTCAAGGATCATAAACATGTGGATTTCAAGTTTGAAGATAAAGATTTTATCCGTATGTGGGTCGCTGATATGGATTTTGCTACACCGCCTGAAATACGTGATGCAATCAAAAAACGGTTAGATCAAAAGATCTTAGGTTATACCCATGTTTTTGATCCAGAATACTTTTCTACATTAGAAAGTTGGTTTCACAACCATTATGACGTTGCGATAAAAAAGGAAGAAATCGTATTTTCTCCAGGTGTCGTCCCTGCACTAAAAAATTTAGTGCCACTCATCATGCAAGACGATGAAAGTTTACTTATCTGTACGCCATCTTATGCTCCATTCAAAATAGCGGGTGAATTTAATCAGCGCCGAGTGCTGACATCACCTCTTATTAATGAAAATGGGCACTATGTCATAGATTTTGACGATCTTGAAACGAAAATATCTGATCCAAAAAATAAAATATCACTGTTTATTTTATGCAATCCACATAATCCGACGGGACGTATTTGGACTAAGGATGAATTAAGTAAGCTAGGTGAAATTTGTGTTGAAAACAATGTTTGGATTATATCAGATGAGATTCACTGTGACTTATTACGCCGTGATAAAAAACATCATCCAATGGTGAATATTTTACCTGATTATAAAAGGCTTATTACCTGTACAGCTCCAAGTAAAACATTCAATCTGGCGGGGAATCTGTTGTCTCATATCTTTATTAGAGATGATATCTTACGTGCCAAATGGCTAGCACGCCATAATGATATTCAAAATCCATTGGCACTCGCTGCTGTGAAAGCGGCATACAGTGAGTGTGAAGAGTGGCTTGATGCTTTAAAAATGTATTTGGATGATAACTTGTCATTTTTGCAGCAATACCTGCAAGTTCACCTACCTGAAGCTAAGTTTTCTATTCCTGAGGCAACTTATTTAGCGTGGATTGATTTTTCATCTTACTTGAAAAAAACCGATAGCTTTGCTGAACCTGCATTTTTCTTTGCTCAAGAAGCCGGTGTCTTACTTGAGGGGGGGAATATGTTTGTCGACAATGGTGAAGGGCATATTCGTTTGAATATTGCGTGTCCTCGCAGCGTGCTATTAAGGGGATTAGAACGCATGAGTGAAGCACTGAATCGCTTATAGTCTGTCGATGCAATACTAGAGAGATGGAGGACAACCATCTCTTCTATTTGATAATAGTCAAACTTATCCTTTTCGATTTATCGTCCTTGCTCCAAAATTTGGTGAGCTAAGGTTGCTCGTTTACTAACACTTCGTTAATTTTCTACGCTACAAATAATAAATTACATAAGTCAGGTTTGGTTATGGAAAGTCATTCTTCCTTAGCAATTGGCATTGATTTGGGTACGACCAACAGTGCGATTGCAATATGGAGAAACGGGGTAGCGGAGCTGATTCCAAATGCCCTCGGTGAATATTTGACACCCTCAGTGGTCAGTATTGATGAAGAGGGGCATGTCCTAGTCGGAGAAGCTGCGCGAGCAAGGTTAGTGACAAAGCCGACAGAAACAGTCGCTGCATTTAAACGTTTTATGGGGTCGGAAAAGCAATTCAAGCTTGGAGCACAAAGTTATACTCCAACGGAATTGAGCGCCCTTGTACTTAAGTCATTGAAAGCGGACGCTGAAGCGCATTTAGGCACTGAAATTCAAGATGTCGTCATCTCTGTTCCGGCTTATTTCAGTGATCAACAGCGTAAGCAAGTCTACCAAGCGGCGTTATTGGCTGATTTAAATGCCGTACGCTTGATTAATGAACCGACCGCCGCTTGTTTAGCCTATAGCTTGAAACAAGAGCAAGAACGTCGCTTTCTCGTGTTTGATTTAGGTGGCGGAACGTTCGATGTGACAGTCGTTGAGTATCAAGACAGCTTTGTTGAAGTCCGATCCTCTACCGGAGATAACCGTTTAGGTGGTGAAGATTTCACTGAAGCGCTGGTCAATTATGTCGTTAATGAACTTGGTCTCAAGTTAGAGACTATTGATATTAATCATTTAGCGAAGTTGGTGAGTATTTGTGAGCGCGGTAAAAAGCAATCTGGCGAAACGATGGTGCTTGAATTGCCCGATCCATTTAACCAAACGTTAGAGTTAAATGGTAAACAACTAGAGCAGGTTTGGCATGATGTCCTCACTCGTCTGGCTTTACCGCTTAAAAGAGCATTAAACGACGCCAAAATGACGCCAGCAGAAATTGATGAGCTAATTTTTGTTGGTGGTGCCACCCGTTTGCGTCAGGTTCAGCAACTGGCGAATCGTCTCTTAGGGCGTTTTGGTAGTCATCAATTAGATCCTGACCTTGTGGTTGCGATGGGAGCGGCGACTCAAGCTGCTTGTCGCTTGCGCGATGAGGCGGTAGAAGAGCTTATTTTAACGGATGTATGTCCATTTTCGTTAGGGATTATCGTCAATAGTGGTGAGCAGTCTGGGGTGTTTAGCCCGATTATTGAACGCAATACCGTGATTCCGACTTCTCGGGTCGAACGATACTACACCAGCTATGATGATCAAGACAAAGTTAATGTAGGCATTTATCAGGGTGAACGCTATTGGGCGCGTGAAAATATTTACGTCGATAATCTAGAGATTGATGTGCCTGAGGGGCCGCGAGGACAAGAAGCGATTGATGTCCGTTTTAGTTATGACATTAATGGTTTGCTAGAAATCGATGTGACCGTTGTTTCAACTCAAAAAACATCGCAAAAAGTCATTGATCGTTCTCCTATCGGTATGACGCCAGAGCAACAAACTCAGAGTCGAGAGCGCCTAGAAAAGCTTAAGGTTCATCCAAGAGATCAGTTACCGAATATAACTTTGGCTGAAAAACTTAATCGGTTATACGAAGAGTTGTTAGGGGATGGGCGAGAAACTGTTGGTGAAATGATCGCTTATTTTACGAAAGCACTCGATAGCCAAGATGATAAAGTAATTCGTGACGCCCGCAAGGAAATAGAAGCGCACTTAAATCGATTTGTATTGGTTTAGTTTAGAAATAAGTTATGGATAAAGTAGAAGGAGAGCAGTGCTCTCCTTCTGTTTTACGATTGTGTGATTTAAGCATTGCTAATGCCTAAGTATTTTCCTATGTTGACCTGCTGGTCTTTGATGACCTTTTTAGCCCAACGTCCGCGAGAGAAAATGACGCGCGTCATCCATATTCTGCCTACATGAATCACACAAGTTGCGACGGCAACCCAAAAACTGCCTAAGCCAATGGAGACTAGATATAACCCCCACGTAAACCCGAGATACACTTTACGTTTTTTGGTACTTGGTACTATTTGCATAATTCTGAGCGATAGCCCTAATTGAGCAATCGTGGTGATCCCGACATCAAAACACCATAAAGCACTGAATCTTACCGCCTCGTTGCTAATTGGATAATCAAATACATAAAACCACAAAGCAATAAATGCCAAGGCAAACAGCCCAACTTGACCTCTGCTAAAGGTTTTGACCGATTTTTTATTATTTAACGCTTGATTAAGTTCTTTTTGATGTAAGTTATTAAGATGGACTAACGCGATATCTGCTGCTTGTTGTTCCTCTTCTGTTTGCTCGTTACGATTACGTTCAAAATACTCTAATGGGTAAATATCGTATCCTTCTGGACGCCAACCAGTGAAAAGAATGGAGAGGAGATAATTCGCTGGATAGGTGAAAGGTTTTGCTTCTTTATCTGGAACGGTATCAGAAAATTCGTCTGGAGTCGGTAACTCATGAACATGACTGGTGATAAACAAGGTTATCGCTTCAGGTTGAGATAGCTTGTAACTTTCAAGGACCAGATTATTATTTTCTGCTTCGTCGTAGATTACGCGAGTCATTCTGTTATGAAACTCTTCAAACTGAGTTTTGTTATAGGTGTACACGCGAAATAACTGCCAGTAGAAAGTGGCTACCTTAATTTGTCGGTATCGATAATAGAACGCGAGTGCTGCTAACGATTCCAGATTGCCAGTGAGAGCAAGTTTATTTAACTCTTCGAGAGAATGTTGCTGATAGACCTTTTGTAGGGCTTGATAGACCATGGCCTGGAACACATGTTGCTCGCTGAAGGGTGAAATAGACTCAACCCAATCAGAACTATAACTTTTCTCATGATCAAAATAAGTAACGAGGCATCCCAAAGGTCCTTGCTGCTGGTGGGCTGGTAGAGCCGGTAATTGAGATAGTAACTGATTACCACTTAGCCCTTTGTCTGGAGTGTAGTGACTATTAAATAACGTGAGCCACTGGAACACTCCAGTAAAAGGTTCATGTTGATAGATGGACGATAAACGATATTCTGGGTTTTTAATACGATAAAATATTGTTTCATAAACCCATTGTAATTTGGGGCGGTTTTCTTCGAGAAGATCAGACGATATTTTTTCCGCATTAAGTAAGGCTGTTAGCCAGCTATCTGGCACCAGAGGATGACGTTCTAAGCACTGAATCCACTCTACTGAAGTCAATGAATCGATCTCTGCTTCTGTCAGCGATTCACTGCCTAAAAACGCATCAGTGTCATAAGCTTGCAATTTTATAAGTAATGATTCTGCTCCATTGTTTTGCTCTTGTAGCCGATGTGAACAATATGAGTAGGTCAGCTGTAACATGAGGGTTTCAAACGGTGTTGCTTGTTCTTGTGCATTGAGCAGATTTTCCAGCAATTTAACTTGCCATACTAAACTACCATGGTCTGCATTCCAGAGGGCCTGCGTGAGGAAACCAATCAAGCCAGATTCGTCTTTAAAATCTAAGTAATGACGAAATATATCATCGGCATTATCGAACAGAGATTGATATAGCCACCGATGTGAAAGAGTCGGTTGTTCATGATAATTAGGGTTAAGTGAGTGTTCACACCGCCAAAATGCGTGAGGAAGTGGTGACCACTTTTGCAGCAAATTTGCGAGTAATAACGAATAGTCTCGTTCTTTTGCTTTACTCGAAACCTGATAAAGTAAATCTGCCGCTGATCCAAATTGTTCTTTAGCAATCATTTGTTTTGCTACGGCAATGACCGTATCGATATCACCTGCTTTCAGTGTCGCTTCCGACAGAATCTCTAGTTGCACATCGGTCAATTGATTGATGATGTCTGGTGAGGTTAGGTGTTCAAGTAAATCTTGATAAATCGCGGGTGGGTACCAGTTACAGCTATTACAACACTGCATAATAGTGGTTAGGTACTCTAAGGTTAAGTTCCAAGGTAGGCAGGTCGGCTGCCATAGCCAATAATTGATAGCATCCACATTGCCAATATTAAGGGCTTTAGTCAGAGGAATAATAAAGGATAATGTCGCACGCTGCGCAGCATCAGCAAGTTGCGATAGGTTACTTAATGGAATGAGTGATTTAGTCGTGGTCCAACGTTGTAAAAACTCACCCAATTCATATTGTTGTGCATCACCACTGAGCAGCTCTTCCCAATCGAATGTTTGCCAAAAAATATCAATCATTTCGCCGGGTAACCAGCGTTTATTAAGTACATCGTCTAATACATATGACGCAACCGTTTGTTGAATATCTAAGGATGTTAACAAAAGATCGTCTCGCCATTGCTGCCACTGGGTGAGATCAAAACGAGTCGCCGCATTGAGCATGAGCGATTGATATTTCTGGATTGGTACTACTGTTGTCGACTCTTCATTAGATGTTTGAGCAGCGGGTTGCGTTAATTTTGTCTCTGGCGTAAAAGTGGTGACAAGAGTTGATTCATCGCGATTGATGTTTTCCATGATCGCTTCGTAAGCTGCACGTACTTGCTTAAACCCTTGAGGATCTTCCTCAGGATGATGGATTTTAAGCTGCGATCGGTAGGCTTTTTTGATGATAGAAAGATCACTGGTAGGCTCAATACCTAAAATTTCCCAATTGTTCATGCTTGATCCTCTTGTTCACTTTCCTCTGCTGTCGATTGTTGTTTTATCTGCTCTATGTTTTCTAGGACTTGCTGGAGTGATTGAGGAACGGCAAGATCAGGTAGTTCTGTATTCCAGTCGATATGATCAATGGGCACATCTTTGTCATTGTGGAGATAGGCAAAATATTCGTCGAACGTGTGGCCAAGACCTTCGTCAAGTAACGTTGTAATCTGCTGTTCCCTTTCTTCTGCCTCGGCTTTGTTGTATACCCAGAATCCGCGGCCCAAGATAAAGCTGTAGAGATATTGGTGCCAGTTCGAGAAATGTCTCTGCATAAGATGGCTAAAGTAGTTTAAAAGAAACGCACACTCTTCTGCTGTTACGACTCCTACTTGAAAGCCTGCACGGGTTAAGAAAGTACCACGAACGTAGTCCCAAGCAAGGAAGCCCTGGTGACCTACTTTACGATAAACGATATCGACATAACGTAATTCTCCTTGAAACACCGGATCGTCACTATGATTTTCAATCAGGGTGCTCCATTGCATAGGTGTGGATGTTGCACGACGAGAAAATAAGTGCTGCCATACATCACCATGAACTTCGCCAGTCGCTAGGCGATGGATCATTTCATGCCAATCTTCCCGGGTATCGATTCCCCAAGAGTTAATAAAACCTGCTTTAAAGCTCTCATCTGATTCAAGATTATCATCGTCCCGTTTCATGCCTATGAGATCATAATCAGCCCAACGTCTGCAATAAAGCATTTGTGGGACTGTCGTCGCTAGCCAGAACTGACAATGAGGTAAATCTTTATTAAATATTGTTGTAGACATAATTACCTCTTACTTATTTTCAGCCAGAGTATATTGGGGGAATAACTGGGAAAAGTCATTTACCTCGCAAAATATAAATATGAGATTTTGGTCCAAAAATAAAAAAGAAGAGGGCGTATTTGAATAAATATTAAAGAAAGAGTTTGTAATTTATAAAAAGTAAATAATGTGAGTTTTTTAGGCAACTATTTGTTTATCGGGCAACTTCTTACTCGGTTTAAAACTAAAAATTGCCCTATATTATAAAACTATTTTTATAAGTTATTGATAGTTATAGTTTCGATGTTGGCATCTCTCTTGCTCTTAATACTAGGCATATCCAAGCAATATTGGAGTTGCTGTTAGGTGGCAGGTAAATCAATATAGTCAACAAACTGGTAACGTCAAAATAAAGGGTATAGCGAATAATCGCATTTACTATAAATAAGAAAGGAATTTGTAATGCCAACTCCATGTTATATTTCTATCGAAGGTCAAACTCAAGGGCTTATCACTGCTGGTGCATGTACAGCAGATTCAATCGGTGATTCTTACGTAGAAGGTCACGAAGACGAAATGCTGGTTCAACAGTTTGACCATAACGTCACTGTTCCAACTGATCCTCAATCTGGTCAGCCTACTGGTCAACGTGCACACAAACCATTTAAATTCACTGTATCGCTGAACAAAGCGGTTCCTTTGCTATATAACGCATTGGCATCTGGCGAAAAAATGTCTTCAGTGACGCTAAAATGGTACCGTACTTCTATCGAAGGTAAGCAAGAAAACTTCTTCACTACTACGCTAGAAAACGCATCAATCGTTGATATCCGTTGTGAAATGCCACACTGTCAAGATCCGACTAAATCTGACTTCACGCAAAACCTAACTGTGTCTTTGACTTACCGTCAAATCACTTGGGATCACGTGAACGCGGGTACATCTGGCTCAGACGACTGGCGTAAACCAATCGAAGCATAATTGACTGCGAATAATACGAATAGCGGTTGTAGCTGATGCCAACTAAGGCATTAGAGACATGCTTTATTCAATATAAAGCGCTGACATTGGTCAGCGCTTTTTGTTTGCATTTCTAGATAAAGTCTTTGCACATTGTGCCGATAAAGTAGTAATCACAATGGATAAAGGCGTGATTATGAAACGATCCACCACATTAGTTAGCGTATTAAGCGGCTTATTATTTTCTAGTTATTCTTTTGCAGCGCAAACATCAATTGCTGATTTGATCGCGCAATCACCGGCAAAACAGTTGACGTCATTATGTGGTAGTGACGCGATGAGTGAGTTATGCGCAAGTCAGGCCGAAGCGTTTCGAAATCATATAGTTAATCAGAATCAACTCAATGTTGAAACAATGCAGAATCAAGCAACGACAGTGTTTGATAATACCTTGAAACCACTTATTGATGCATTACAAAGTGGTGCCCAATAGTCTCTACTCTTCCTCACGTCGCTTCGCTAACGTGCCTAATGAAATGGTTCTACTTGCGTTAAAAGCTTGACCTAGGCACGTTGATGAAGCTACGAATCCTGCATCTTAAGCTCATTTGGGTATAAATACTTTATTACTATCGTTAATATAGTTTGTTAATCTGATTGATAATATTAATCCGGTTTATAATCCCGTATTTCCTTTTATTTTTAATTTTATATTCCTTTATCCATACTTGTTAATTTTAATTGGATAATTCTGTTTTATATGAAACTGTATTTATTTGTCGTTAATAGACATAAATATATAGTGGCGATATTGATAATAGATTGCCCAAAAATAATGTATATCACTTTGGAAGAAGATCTCAAAAAATACGATTCATAATATTAATAACAATAAAAATCTTCATTTAATGCAGGCTAGAAAATACTATACATCGCACGGACGCCCGTTAGGTTAGGAGAATCACTTGTCAACACAACCATTGAGTCTCGCTCAATTTGTTGAGCAGAGTAACACTCGAATTGCAGAAATTAAAAAAGAGAAAGATGCCCCAATTAATTTAAAAGCAAGAAACTTTGGCTTTGCGCTTTTGTGTATTTTGGGGTTGGTGTTAGCAAGCTTTATCGCATTACAAATTATTGCCGGAACAGTGGCATTACTCGTTGGTTTTATTGGTATCGCCGTTATGTTTTATGGCTTGCGTTATCTCAAAATGAACGATAAACACATTAAGCAAAAAATGCGTAATCATATCGTTGCCAACATGATTGAAGAGGCTAGAACCCATAAGATAGAAACCTTAACCAATCTGGTTATTGATTCAAAAGCTCGTTTAGATGGAGCGCGTGAAGCCCGGAATAAAATGGGTGGTTATGTGGAACGTATTAAAGCGAAACTAAACGAATCAGATAAATCTTCATCCAGTTATCAAACCAAGTTGAATATGGCCGGTCGGGTTGAGCAAGCATATAGCCAAGTCTGTATCAACGTAGAAAAAGCGGGTGAAGCACATAAAGCTCTCGCGAAGAAGGTTGAAGACTATAAAGAAATGGCAGAGTTTTCAGATATTGTTGGTGATGCTATGGCTTTTGCTAACCAAAATAATGATTCAATCGATGAAATGCTTGGTATGGAAGCATTTGCTGCCATTGAACAGGACTTCCAATCTGCAATGGTCAGTATTGAAAATTCTGTATCCGATTATGCAATTGATAATGAATAATTTTAAATTTTAGATAGTTAAAAGGTCAGTTATGGCAGAACAAAAAATTAAACCTGCAAAAAGTACCCAGGTGATGAGGATTATTATTGCAGTGATCTTCTCCTTGGTTGTCATATTGTCAGTGCTGAGTTTCATGTCGGGCTATATGCAAGGCGACTCTGGCTCTGATTCAAACGACACTTATCAAAGTGAAAGCCCGTTCTAGGCATAATAAAATTAAAAGGGATGAAAATGAAATTATTTGCAGTGATGCTATCAGCGTTAATTGTAACGGCTCCGATTCATGCGAAAACGCTTAATATGGGAACTGGTGGTTCAACCGGTAACTACTTCAAAATGGGCAACGACATCAAAAGCTATTGTAGTGATGATGTGAGCGTCGATTTGAACGTTGAAGAATCTGGTGGGTCGGTTGAAAATTTACTTGGCTTGATGAATAAAAAATACGCTTTAGCGATTGTTCAAGAAGATGTATTGCATTATAACGCTAAGCGTTCACCGAAGAAGGTAAACCGAAATCGTCTTAAGGTGTTAACTGGTTTACATGAAGAATCTGTGCATCTACTCATTCCGAAAGGATATTCGCCAAAAGGCAGCGGTAATATTCTCTCATCACTATTTGGGGGCGATGATAAGAAAAAATTCACACTTTCTATGCTAAAAAATCAAGAGGTAGGTTCATGGGGTGGTTCGATCGTCTCAGCTGAAGCATTGAGTTATTTCTTTAAATTGAATTTACATGTCAAAGAAACCCAAGAGAATGTGAACAATACCAGTATGCCAATTGTTTTAGTTGGTGGTGCTCCATATCAACCGGTGAAAAATTACCTAGATTCAGGGAAATGGGTTTTGGCGAGCTTAGATTATGATGAAATTAAAAAAGACGCGCCATTTTATAGCAAACAAACAGTGAACTATGAAATTAGTGGTAAAGTGTCACCGGTGCAAACTGTTGGCGTTAGAGCGCTTTTAATTGGTAAATCATTCCGTAAGGAATCGCGCAATAAACCAATGTCCCAATTGGCAGCTTGTATATACTCCAATGTAGCAGATTTGGCGGATGATCCTGATACAAGCCCTAACTGGGCAAGTGTTTATGATTATATCGAGGATGATGGTCAATCTGATTGGGCATATTTCCCTCTTGATGAGCAAGTGATGAAAAAATACGAGTAATCATTTCATCAACCCAAATAACCTCTGAATTTCGTCAATGAGGTCGTTGGACACAAAGTATGGCTTCCATTTAAGGAAGCCTTTTATGTTTCTGGGCGGGATAAAAGTTGCAACGTCTGGGCAAAAAGTTGCTTATCTTGAGAAAGAAATTGCCCTAATATTATTTTTGTTTTTATAACCTGTTGATTTTATTTATTGGCTTGGTTGGCATTACCCTTGCCTTTAGTGGTATAGCGAAATATCGCATCATTTGTTTTTATTTGAAGGAATTTGTA